>JBFWNS010000001.1:0-576121 GCA_050250935.1 Candidatus Margulisiibacteriota bacterium
TAGCAGGGTCTTAACCGCTTCGACCTGGCACCCCTCTCCCCATCGGGTCAACACGTGTTGGGGATTTTTTTTGCCTATGGCTTCGATCAAAGCACGCTCAAAAACCACCTTCCCAGCCGTCTTTATACGGTCATCAAACCCAAAATCGTCACGACATTTTTGAGCCATTAAGCTTTGTTTGATCGCTAGGGCTTGGCCATGAATGGTGGTTAACTGATCGAGCATCGTTTCAAAGGGGGTTTCTCTGTGTTTTGCCAAGCAATCTAGGGCTTCGCAAAGACTTTTTAAACGCGCTTGGTCTTCTGCCAGACGGCTCTCTTTTTTTTGGGTGATTTTCGCCCGAATATCTGTGCACTTTTGGGTGATTTTGCCCATGATTTCTGGATAGGTTTCTCCCATAGTTTGAAGCCATTCTGAACCCTTGAACAGGATTTTGATGGGAACCTCTGCTTTTTGGTGTCTTCGCAGAGCGGCCCCGAGTTGCTCCCAAGCGGTATGGGATTCTTGCCATGCTTGGACGGCATCTGTTTCTCGAAGCGCTGGGGGCTGGACCAACCTGATGTTAGCTACCGGCACAGGCTTTTGCTGAGTAACAGAAACGGGGACCACTCGTGTCGCTTGTGCAACCAACCTTTCTGCTGCCAGGATCTCTTGTTTGGCTTGAATGGCCTTTTGTTTAAGTGCTGCGAACGCCCGCCTGGTTAACCCGACTTGATGATGCCATACCGCAAGATCCCAGTTTCGAGCTTCTAGCTCCTGACCAGGTTCCAGTTCACTGTGTACAGGGCAAGGGCTTTCGACCAACACACCCGGTTGGTTGGGTGGCTGCGATTGAAAAGGCAGAAATTTGTCTTGAAGCTCCCTCAACATTCTGCTTTGTTGGCTGCTTAATAATAGGCCGTGGCTAAAAATCCCGATTAAACGGCCCAGTTCTTCTACAATTGCACCATGCCCCGAGGCACCAACGCCAGACGCGCTTGTCTGGGAAATGCCATACAATTGTGCCACTCGATCGATCGCAGCTTTCAAACTTTGGGCAATTTGGACGAAGGCCATTTGAAAATGAGGCGCATGTTCTGCTTGTCTTGTTTTTTCTAAAAATAAAACGATTCCCTTTGCAGAGCTTAATAGATTGGACAGGTCCCGCCCTTTCGATTTTTCTGAATCAAACAAAAAACGAGGGGCCGCATCAGCCTCGGGGCTCTCTAGCAATTGGGTCAGTTTATGCATAAAGACCGAGGTAAACAGGTCTTGTTTAAGTGCTTCTAGGAGCTGCCAATGTACTTTGGCAAGATGGAGGAGTTTTTC
This sequence comes from Candidatus Margulisiibacteriota bacterium, assembly GCA_050250935.1. Classification (GTDB taxonomy): domain Bacteria; phylum Margulisbacteria; class Marinamargulisbacteria; order JBFWNS01; family JBFWNS01; genus JBFWNS01. The sequence continues at coordinate 1,309 of JBFWNS010000001.1, forward strand.
AACCACTCGTTTGGTATGCGGCAAATCATCTAGCGCCTTTGAAGCCTTACATTGGGACTCAAACCAACTTAAACACAGTTCTTTTCTTTCAGGGGTAACGTGCAGAAAAAATTCGCACCACTCTTGCGGCCAAGGTTTTTTAATCGCGGCATTTTGGGTTCTGCTTACCCAGGCATCAAACAGGGTGACCTCGAGATTGGCTTCTAAAAAACGACCTTTTTGATACACCTGCCTTAAAAACCGAAACAATCCGCGATGCTGAAGTTGCCCGGAAGACAGCCACCACTGGTTCTCGTCGCACAACAGAGCCAATTGTGGATTGCCACACAAATAGCGTCGGGGTTGGCTTCCGGAAATTCCTACTTGTTGGGTCGCACTTTTATGAACCCAATCGAACGCAGTTGTTTCGTCCAATTTAAGAACCACCTGAAGGTCTAAACAATCATACAAATACATCATCCAATGGCTGGTTTCGTTTTTCATCAAAAAACGGCCTTGGGGTTGCAAAATTGGTAACTGGTTTTTTTCAATCATCCGGGTAATCAACGCGGGTAAAACTTGTCCTATCCAACGTTCAAAAGCGTCTATTGTTAGTGGCGGTTTGGCCAAGAACAATTGGGCCGGCTCAACCACGATTCTCAAATCTACGTCACTCACCGTTTCCGATTGGGATAATGAAGAACCGTACAAATAAAATCTTGGTGGGACTTGAAAGCCCCTAGCTACAAATAATTGACCTATTTCGGTTGTCAGGGCAGCCAGATCTATCACCTGTCCCGAGGAGAGGCTAACCTGAGTAATTTCTGAATATAACGCCTGTGGCCGAGCGACATCCCAACTTACCCATTTAAACATGTGGTTAATTGTCGGGGTTTTTGAAAAAAAGTTGCATAATCCCGAAAACGGCTTATTTAAAAATCACCGTTTGGGCTGAAAATGCCGGCTGCCAAGGCAGTTTCACAAGGCTATTGGGTTTGATTTGGGTTAAGGGCGCTCCGGTTAAATCGGTGATGTTTTCCGAAACCCACGCTTGAGGAGGGCCCCCAGGCTGTAAAAAGTGGAGGGTTTCCCCCACTTGAAACGGATGATTCACTTGCATCACCACAAATTGAGCATCAATTTGAGCCTGAATAGTTCCAATAAAATCAACTGAACGGCTGCAAGCGCTGGTGGGATAATGCACCGATTCGCCATGGGGGCGGTGGCTGAGGCCGCCGTCCGAAAAGCCCCGGTTCGACACCAGCGCCAATTGCGTTTCTAGGGTTTTGATATCCAAGGGTTCGCCAGCAACGGCCGCGTCTATGGCCCGGCGATACACCGACACCGCATTGGCCACATACAAATTCGATTTCATGCGCCCTTCGATTTTTAAAGAAGCAATGCCAATGCGCACACAGTCTGGGATAGCAGCCACCGCCATCAAATCTTTGGCGTTCATGATGTGGCTGGTGGCCCGAGATCCATCGTCATAGGCAATGTCGTAGGCATGGCGGCAACTTTGCACACAGCCGCCCCGATTCGAATCGCGGCCCGAGCTGTAGTTGGAGATCACACATTTGCCCGAATAGCTGGCGCACATGGCCCCATGCACAAAAATTTCAAGTTCCACATCCACATCGTTCAAAAAGGTTTCGCAATCGGCCAAAGAGACTTCCCTGGCCAAAATGACCCGCTTGGCACCGGCCTCTTTCCAATATCGAACGGCATAAGAATTGGTGACGCTGGCTTGGGTCGACACATGCAAGGGAATGGTGGTGAGGCGTTTGGCCAATTGGAAAACCCCCATGTCCGAAATGATGAGCCCATGGGGTTGAAGCGTTTGCAGCTCGTTCAAATAGGTGGCCAAGGGATCAAGATCTTGGGTATGAGCAAAGCCATTCAGCACCACATACACCTGTTTGCCCAAGCGGTTGGCCAGGGCAATCCCTTCGGCCAGTTCGATCAAACTAAAATTATCCGCATACTTGCGCAACCCAAACTGAGCCGTGCCCACATACACGGCATCGGCCCCATAGCGAAAGGCTATTTTGAGTTTTTCAAGGTTGCCGGCTGGGGCCAAAAGTTCTGGAGATTTTACACGCATGCCGGGTCTGGGGTCCCTGCTTTCCAAGCGTTTAAAGCCTGGCCTTTGGCAATGGCTGTCGTTACTTTTTCTAGGGCAGAGGCGGCAGATTCCAAGCCTGCCGTCGTCAAAATGGCGGCTGCTTGGTACACCACGGTCTGATAGGCCCATCCCGGTGTGCCGTTCAAGGCCTCGAGGCAGAAGGCCAAACTGGCTTCAACACCCGACTCTGTGGGTTGGGGAATGTCTTCGAAACCAAACTGTTGGGGCCGAAGCTCGCCTTCTTGAACCTGATTGCCCACCACTGTCCAACAGGGCACTTTGCGGTCCAAAGGCAATTGGGTTCCGCCCTCGACGCCCCGAACAATCATGGTTTGGGCAAACAAGGGCGAGGCGCTAAACACATCGGACAACATTTTTTTATAGGGGGGGTGGGTGTAGCTGGTCACCAAAATCGTTTTTTTGGCTTTGATGGGCTGAACAAACTTTTCCATGGTGGCCAAAACAGGGCGTTTGACCATGTTTTTGCGCAAGGGTTTTAAGGCAAACAACTCGGGCGAAAAAACCGCTTGGTCCAAATAGGCCCAGCCCAGGGTTTTAAGGGCGTTTAAGGCTTCGTCTGCACTGGCCAGGGGATTTTTACCGGCCATCGTTAATAACTGGGACGGGGTTGCACCATACTTGGGCCCAATCGATTCCACCCCATGCACCACGGTGGGATAACCAGTCGCACCCAACACAGCCGCAACCGCCAAAACCAGATTGGGCGTCCGCGAATAGCCGTCGTAGGGGTTTGCGATATCGATTAACACGGGCAAAGAGGTATGGGTTCTGTGGGTACGTTTAACCAGGCCATTTAAGCAGGCCAAGTTTTCATCCAAGGTTTCGCGTTTGAGGCGTTCGGCCTCTAAAAAAGCAGCTTTTAAATATTCGGCAATGTCGGGATCAAAACAAAAACTCAGGCCTTCCGAAAACGCCCGCTGATCCAAATCTTGACCGTGAATCACCTTCAAAATGAGCTTTAAAAACCGTTTTTCGTCTGGGGTCAAAGCCGTCCAGGCCGAATCGTGGTCGAAAAAACAAGCCAAGGGGGTTCCCAAATAGCCATGTGGATCTTGGCCCACTTCGTAGAGCCAGATCTGTTCGTCTTGGTTTTTTTCCAAGGTCATCATCGCGGTTAACAAGGTGGCTTTGGTGGTCAAATGGGCTTCGCTGGATTGCATCAGCTCGGTGAGCAAGGCCAATTGTTCTTCGTCCAAATGTTTGCCCATGGTGGCGCCGGTGCCTTTAATTTTGAGCATCGCGACAAGTTGATGTTGGTGGGCCAACAGATTATGGTGATGTGTCATACCCCGAGTATACCCGAACGGGGGGGGTTCACGGAATAAGTCGATCCCGTCCGAGGCCTATCAGATTCTTCTGGACTGGAATTTATACAAATTTTACTAGATAATTCCTATTCAAAATTTTCATTTTATCATTTTTTTGACATAAAGGATTTCAACCATGCACCACAAACACGTGGCCCTATTGCCGCCCTCAGAACCCGATTTAGCCGTTCCCCAAACGACAGCAGAAAAAGTGATGGCCCTACTGGACTTTGAATGCAAGGTTTTCCGAGATTTGGGGCTTTATTTTGAATCGCATTATTTTCCCGATTTACCCTTCAAATTGGCCGCGAGACTGGTGCAATTGTTCACCCCAGAAACCTTTCAGGCCACCTGGACCGCGCTGATTACCGATCAACATCCCGGGGATCCACGACCCGTTTTTAAATTGTATGCCATGGCTTATTTAACCCTGATCGAACAAACCAAACCGGCGCCTGGCTTTCAGAAAATCAAAGCCGAATTGGAAAGCTTTGAACGTGTCATCAAAGAAGCGCTGGGGTTAAGAACAGACAAAGACCGAACCCGTCTTGAAAAAGAGCTGGAAACCCAATTTTCCTGGGAACACCTCAAAGGGCAGGTCTCGGTTCGAAAAACAGACCCAGCCATGGCTTTGGCGTTGAAAGGGCAAGAGGTCCATGCCCAAGCCCCAGACGCCATGCATAGAGCCGGGGTGATAACCGATTCTTTGTGGTGCCACCTGATGCTTACCCATCCCAAACGGGCGGGGGCACTTGAGCCTGTTTTCACCCGGGATACACCCCCAACATCCTTGGAATGGCACCAAGCGCAACTGCACATGGCCAGCACCCTGGATTATTTCCCCATTTCTACCCATAAACCCCTAACGGTGGCTGATATACAAAAATTTGGCAAAGCGCTCCAAGGGATTCGAAAAGCATCCCAAGAAACGGTCCAAGTCCTTGGTGTTGTATTCTCGGCCATGATGGACGCTTTGGTTCAAAAATTCGATCAAAGGGCCATAGAAGCGGTACGTGCGTTTTGGCGAGACGTTCCCAAGGACTGGATTACCGTTAATGTCCAGAATGCTTGCCTGATGGTTTTGGATTTTCAGCAGTCGGTAGGCCCGGCCCAAGACGAAGGAGTAGCCTATGGAGAAGAGGCCCTTCAGATTGGCAAAGACTTTGTTGACACACCCCTTGTCCAAGACCGTCTTAAACGGAATTTTTTGGCCGCCATTAATCAACCAGAATTGCCCAGAGACCCTGTTCTTAAATTTTTCTTGGCCCATGCCACTGAACCCCTAAAAGCCATTATGCTTGAAAAACTATTTGAAAAAATCAAAGCCAAATCCCTTCCTGAAAAAGCGGTTGAACGTCAGCTGCATTGGTTTCGACAAAACCCTTGGCTTTTCCCCAAAGACAATCAACAGTCTTTTAGATGTTTTCAGATTTTTGCTCAGACGTTTATCGAGGCCAGAAAAGCCCTTTATGCAGCGGTTGAAAAAACGAATGGACAACCCGATCTGGATCCCACTTTTTGTAAGTTTATCAACATCCAGCGCAATCTCCCGTTGGTTCGGGCCGTTTTATTTGAACTGGTCAAAATTGATCATCCCTATGTTGTAAAAGACTTAATGGAGTTTTTGGTAGGTGCAAGTCAGTTTGGGCTTTCTCAGGAGAATTTTGACACTCTGTACGAGGCCATGATAAACCACTTTTCAGAAGCACTTAAACAACTCCACACCTACAACATGACCGTTACCGTTTTATCAAGAATTAGGCCGATTCATGTCCAACTTTCGGCCAGTGCTGGGCCCCTGCGCCTGGGTTTTGATTTGATCAATCTCTTTTTTACGGCAACCCTGTTGCGAAACTCTCAATTGGATGATCCGCTTGCAAGACTGGCCTATTTTTCGGTTTCTGAAGACGTGTCTGGCCATGCGGTTCGTCTTCTAGACACCTTGGACGACGATGGCTTGGTTCAGTACCGGCAATTTGTTGTAACCGGTTTGCATGCTGGACAACAAGCCCAATGGTTATCTTCTACTATGTACCTTACAGACACTGAAATCAGAAGCCACCTTCGGTTGTATACCAACATGCTTAGAATTCTGTTGCACTATTTATTTAGGGCTTGCATCGATCAAGATGATGCCCTGGTGGTTATGCAATCTATTCTGGAACTTGCCCTTTCGATCCAATCTTTCTCGAAGATGGTTTATAAAGAAAACCATTCAGAACATCTGCAAGCTCTTTATGGCGAGCTTTCTCAAGTGATTGCCAACAGACAACCTCACACACAAAAATGTACCTTGTTCCAATTTGAACCAGTACTCCAACGAATTTTTAGAGGGGAAATCACCGCCACTTCGTTTAATGCTAACGATTTAGTGGGTTCACAACTTGCCGCATCGAGCGCTTCAGCGTCATAATACCATCATGAATTCACACTTAACCGATCTAATTGCTGCGGGTAAACGCATTGCCACTCTGGGCAGTTGTGCCGCTGTTTTGGGGTGGGATCAAGAGACCTATATGCCCACCGGGGCCATTGAACACCGTGCCAACCAAATTGCTTTACTGTCGACCTTGGCCCATGAACAGTTCACTGGACCCGACTACAAAGCCAAATTGGCTGCTTGCGTGGACCTTGAAACTGGAACCCCGATTCTGGCCGATCTGTCCCCAACCGAAACTGTATTGCTCAAAGAACTGTACCGCGATTGGCGGCTGGCCTGCTGTTTGCCCACCTCCTTTGTGGAGGCCTTTTCAACCCTGAAATCCCAGGCTCAACACGCCTGGCAAACGGCCAAAGAAACCGACGATTTTTCCCATTTTGCCCCCCATCTAACCCAACTGATCGAAAAAGTTAAACAAAAAGCGGCATTTTATGGGTACAAAGACCACCCTTACGACGCGTTGTTGGATGAATACGAACCCGGTATGACCGTGGCTGTTTTGAAGCCCCTCTTCGCCGAACTCAAAACCGCCATTGTGACGCTGCTGAATTCCCTGCAAGCCAAACCCCATGCCCCCTTTTTGGACTTGGGCCAATTTACCTTTCCCAAAGACCTTCAGTGGGACTTTGGAATCTCGGTTCTCAAAGACATGGGCTACGATTTTAACCGAGGCCGTCAGGACATTTCTTCGCATCCCTTTACCACCGAATTTCACCCCACCGACGTGCGCATTACGACGCGCTTGCACCCCAATCGGTTTATGGAAGCGTTTTCGAGCACGGTGCACGAAGGGGGGCATGCCCTGTATGAGCAAGGGTTGCCGCTGGACTGGTACGGAACTCCCCTTTGCCAAGCCACTTCTTTGGGTATTCATGAAAGCCAATCGCGGCTCTGGGAAAATTTGGTGGCCAAGAGCTTACCGTTTTGGGAAGGCTATTATCCCAAGCTCCAGGCGTTAATGCCCGATCCGTTTCGGTCCATTTCGCTTCGGGATTTTTACCGCAGCATCAACCAAGCCCGTCCGTCTTTGATTCGTGTGGAATCCGATGAGCTCACCTATAACCTCCACATTTTAATCCGATTCGAACTGGAACTGGCCTTGATTTCTGGGGAACTGGCTGTGGCCGATTTGCCCGAAGCCTGGAACACCGCCTACGAAAAAACCCTGGGCATTCGGCCCACCTCGAATGCCACCGGCGTGCTTCAAGATGTGCACTGGTCCATGGGCGCCATTGGCTATTTTCCAACCTATACCTTGGGAAACCTCTACAGTGCCCAGTTGTTCGAGGCAGCAAAATCCGCGATTCCAACCCTCGAAACCTCGATTCAAAACGGTCAGCTGGCCCCCCTCACCCAATGGCTTCGAACCCACGTTCATGCCAAGGGACGTCAACTGGGCGCCGAAGCCCTTGTTCGTGGCATCACCGGTAGCGGGCTCTCCATCCAGCCCTTCATGACCTACCTCACCTCAAAATTTGACGGGATCTACTCCTGAACACTACACTTTTGACATGATCCTCGACGTTCTTGCCCAAGACGCTCATTTTATTACCCGATCCCTGTTTGCCATCATTCTGGGCGGGCTGATTGGCTTCGAGCGGGAATACAAAAACAAACCTGCCGGCCTGAAGACCCATGCCTTGCTGGCCTTGGGCGCTTCGGCCTTTACCTATTTGTCGGTTGCCCTTTCAACCGGGGGAGACCCAGGCCGAATTGCTGCCCAAATTGTGTCTGGCATCGGCTTTATTGGGGGTGGGGCCATCATGCATTCCAAAAAGGTGGTCCACGGCATTACAACGGCTTCGACGTTGTGGGTTGTCTCGGCCATTGGGATGCTCGTTGGCGCAGGCTATATTGTGCCTGGCATGATCGTTACTTTCTTTGTTTTGGCCACCCTAATCTACATCAAACCCCTTACTAAAATTCACAACGACAAACAAGAATATGCCGTCACCATCGAGCTGGACAACATCGGCTATCTGGATATTTTGGAAGACATGATCAACAAATTTGAGCTCCAAATCGAGCGCAAAGAACTGATTCGCAACCACCAAACCCTGCAATTGGATTTGGCCTATGGCACTTCGCCCATTACCCAGCATTTGTTTTTAAAACGTCTCTATTTGATGGGCGGCCTGGGCAAAATCACCAAAATATGAAGCCGGTTATTGCCATTACCCTTGGCGATTTGGGAGGTATAGGCCCCGAGGTCACCTTCAAAGCGCTTCAGACTTTTTATGGCCAATTTCGCCCTTTAATTTTGGGTTCCGCATCGGTTTTACCCCATATTTCAGATTGGATTTCGCCCTGGAAAATCATCACCCTTCATCACCTTCCACGCTCGAAAACCGAGGTTGGTGATGAAAAAACCATCACATTTTGCGATGTCTTTTCGGTTGGGGAACCAGCGCTTGGGAAACCCAGTGCCAGCAACGGCAAAACCGCCCAAGCGTTTCTTGAAGCCGCAGTTTCCCTTGCCCAAAATGGGATAGTGGATGCGCTTTGTACCGCGCCGATTTCCAAGACCTCGATGGCCTTGGCCGGGTGCCGGTTTTTGGATCACACCACCTTCTTAACGGATGCAACCCAAAGCCCCGCAACCAGCATGGCCTTTTATACACCGACCCTCAAAACGGTTTTGGCCACGGTTCATGTGCCCTTAAAACAGGCCCTAGCCGACATCTGCCCCAGCCTTTTGGACAAGACCTTGGCCAATGCCCTGCGCTTCGCCACCCTTCTTGGACTGGCACATCCCCGCATTGCTTTGGCCGGATTAAACCCTCACGCCGGCGAGGGGGGGCTTTACGGCACCGAAGAGATCGAGACCCTGATTCCCTTCATCAAAGCCAACCAAAGCGAAAAAATGACCCTTTCCGGCCCCTACCCTCCCGACACCCTCTATCACCGAGCCCACAAGGGGGAATTCGACATCGTTCTGTCCCTCTATCACGACCAAGGCCTGATTCCCATCAAGCTGATTGCCTTTGACGATGCGGTGAACGTCACCCTTGGGCTTCCTTTTTTGCGCACTTCTCCCGACCACGGCACGGCCTTCGATTTGGTGGGACAAAACAAGGCCAATCCGGCCTCGATGCAAGCTGCTTTGCAGTTCCTCTTGGATAGCGTTTAATGCACCGTCTGGGCCAGGTGTTTTTACACGACAAGAATATTTTGGACAAACTTGTAGCTCAAGCCAACATCCAGCCCGGAGATACCGTGGTCGAAATTGGCTGCGGCCATGGCATTCTAACCGAACGCTTGGTTGCCGCAGGCGCGTCGTTAACCGTCATCGAGATCGACCCGGATTGCATGGCCAAAACCCAAGATCGCCTGGCATCTCGGTTCGACGTTGTACCCCCCATCACCTGGGTTTGTGGGGATGTTCTGACCCAAACCCTATCGGGAAAACCTGCCCAAGTGGTGGCCAACATTCCCTATTACATTTCCAAAGAAATTGTTTTGTGGCTGGTTCGCAACCGCACCGCCATTGCCCAGGTTCAATTGATGGTTCAACAGGAATTTTTTGATAAACTTCGGGCCAAACCAGGGAGCCCAAACTATGGATTTTTAAGTGCATTGATGGGCCTTTATGGGAAATTCGGCCCCCATTTTCCGGTCTCTCGGCGATCGTTTCGCCCTGTTCCCCATGTCGATTCGACAGTTTTCTCTTTTGCCTTTAACCCCACCCCACCCCCGCAAGAAGCCGAGTTGTTTGCTTTGCTTCAAGCCGCTTTTTGGGGGAAACGCCGGGCCCTTAAAACCGTGCTTAAAAAAAATCCCTTTTGGCAACCTTCGGCCAAAGCCCTGGAACATTTGGACAGCTTGCCCTCGACTTTGCGCGCCCAAGACCTGGCCCCCGAGGCATTTCTAGACCTTGGGATTGCCCTATTTTAAAGTATCCTTTATATTTTTATTTAATACATCTTATTTTTTAATTAAAGGATATCTATGAAATACCCGCTTTTTGTCACACCTTTGCTCTGCCTTAGCCTGTTGGCTTTCCCCCTCAATGCAAGAGAATTAGATCCGATCGAAACAGATAGACCCGATTATACCGAATCGGCAACCACCGTGCCCAAAGGGTATTGGCAATTTGAAAATGGCTATACATTTGGCAAAGACGGAGATACAACTGTCCATACACTCGGCGAGGCTCTGATCCGTTTGGGCCTAAACGATGGCCTAGAAGCACGGTTTGGGCTCAATTCCTATCACATCGAATCCGACACAACCACCAGCACCCAAGGGTTGGAGGATATTTTTGTCGGTATCAAATGGCAATGGCTAAGCCAAAACAGCAACATTCCAGGCCAACCAGATCTCAGTGTCATGCTCCACTGTTTTTTGCCAACGGGAGCCGAAAGTTTTCGAAGCCAAACCCTTCGTCCTCAAGCCAAACTTGCTGCTAGCTGGGATCTTAACGACCGCTGGTCTTTGGGTACCAATCAAAACTTTACATTGCTCTACGATGGCTCAACCTCGTTTTGGCAATACTCTCCCAGCTGTGTTTTGGGCTATTCTTGGACGGATCAACTCTCGAGCTACACCGAGCTTTATGGCTTTTTTCCAACAGACACTACCGGCGGACAAACACACTATTTTAACGCCGGACTTGCTTACCAATTTTCACCAGATTTTCAGGTGGATACTCGAATTGGCCTTGGCCTGAACGGCAAACCCAACGACTATTTTGTAGGAATTGGCAGCGGAATTCGTTTCGGACACTAGGCCAAAGGCCTTAAGTGTTGGGTTGCTTCAGCTGTAACTCGATGGCCTCGCGGTCGGCTTTGGTTAGGGGCTTAAACGTGCCCTCTTCCAATTTGCCCAACAAAACAGGGCCAATCGAGGTGCGTTTTAGGGTTTTAACCTCGTAACCCAAATGGGCAAAACTGCGCCTTACAATCCGGTTTCTGCCCTCTTTGATGGTCACCGAATACGTGGCCTCGCCCCGGTGTTCACAGCGGGTAAAGACCACTGGCCCATCGTCGAGAATAAAACCTGTCACCACCCGGCGGATGTCGTTTTTGGTTAGGGGTCTGTCCAAATTTAAGACATAGGTCTTGGACAAACCAAAACGGGGGTGAGCCACCTGATTGGCAAATTGACCGTCGTTGGTAAAAAACAAGAGACCGGTGGTGTCGCGGTCCAATCGGCCAACCGGTACCACACCTGGGGGCAGGTCTTTTAAAAAATCACCCACACATTTTCGGCCTTGGGGGTCCGACATCGTCGACAACACCTGGCGGGGTTTGTTGAATTTATAGTAGTGAAACACCGGGGCAGAAGACTGCAGTGGCGTACCGTCTACCACCACCTTGTCCTTGGCCGTAATGGGTTGGGATAAGGAGGTGGCTATCACGCCATTCACTTTGATTTTTCTGTCGGTTAACAACACCAAAATCTTGCGCCTGGACCACTGGGTTTGGGCCGCAATCACAGCCTCAAGTGCAAGGGGCTTACTGGCCATGAAACACCGCCTTTCCACTGCCCTGAATGGACATGCGCTTAAACGGGATGCTGGCCAAAAAGTGGTCACCTCTAACCGTCATTCTGGGGGAAGACACGGTAACCCCGCCCTTGCCAGTGAATTCTTTTTTAACCGCGTCCCAAGTCAGTTGATCGGTGGCCAATTGCACCCGATCCCCAGCCCCATAAAACTGCACCACAGCCTTGGACAATACCAAATTTGCGGTGGTAATGGGCATGGATACCGTTGGGGCTAAAAAAGAAGCCAGAGGCTTATCAGCACCATGAAGCATCCCTTCAACCCCTTGCAAAGCAATGTGATTTTTATCTTTGTCAATTTGGGCTTTTTTAGCCTTTAAATTTAGTGAAGGTTTGCCTTTTTCGAATTGAACCAAACGAATTTGGGTGAATTCAAAGTCTGGCGGATCCCCTTTTTTGGGGGTAGGACCTGGAATGTTTGGCTCGATCAACGAAAAAAAGACAATGGCGCCAAAACACAGAATAACCCCAGCCAATCCCAATGGCCTTTTAAGGCGCTTAGTTTTGCTCATTCCGCCTTGCCACAGCCTCCTCGGCTTTCAAACGGCCTACCGTTACAATTTCAGAGGTCATGCCCCAATAATTGCCTTTGCGCCGGTACCCTTCTCCCAATAAAAAATGAATGGCTGTGGCGTTGGGCTCAATGGCCAAGGCTTTTTTACACCATTTTATGGCCTCGTCGGTTTTGCCTTTCTCGCCTTCCAACAAGGCAATAAAGCCCATGGCCCAGACGTGATTGGGTTGCAAATCCAAGACTTTCAAAAAGCAGCGTTCGGCCTCGTCTTTTTTCTCGATAAAATAATAGCCAAAGGCCAGTTTAAACAGGGCTTTCCAATTTTGGGGGTCGTTTTGTACAACAGCTTCGTATTTTTTTACCACATCGTCGGCATAGTCTTTGGGCACTTGTCGCAGTTCGAACCACCCATCTTCAATGCGTCCGGTATAGCCATAATTCATGGCCAGTTCAAACCGGTTCTCTGGCGTCGGATCGGCCTTTGTTTTGGCCTGTAAAACCTTGGCTTCGGCCTTCAGATCGGCAGGAATTTGATAAATCTTAGCCAACACCGGCAAACTTAAAACAACCACCAAAAGCGCCGTTAGGGCTGCTTGAAAACCCAGTCGTTTCATACACTGTCCTTTTAAAGTTAATATAGGTCACAGATTTAGAGCCCCTAGTCTACCATTTCGTCTGGTATTCAGCGATTCAAAAAATCCAATAATTCCTGTTCATAAGCAAACAACCCAAAGGTTCCGCCAGTGTGCATGAACACCACAGTTTCGCCACGTTTAAAAAAGCCTTTTCGGGCCAAATCCAGCAACCCACCAAAGGCTTTACCCGTGTAGGTCGGATCCAGCAACAGGGCTTCTTTTTGAGCGGCTTCGACAATGGCCGCTTTTGAAGCTTCGGTAGAAATACCGTATCCGCCACCCACATACTGATCGTTCACCACGATTTTAGCGGCAGGCACAGTCGGAATACCCAGCAACTCGGCCACTTTATTGGTTTCATCCAACACTTTGGCCACCTGCACGGCCTCAGGCTGACGAATGCTAATGCCCAACAACCGCGAGGGGCTGTTGAGGCCGGAAAGACCGGCAGCCAACCCCGCATGGGTCCCACTGCTGCCACTGGTTACCACGATGGTATCGATTTTAAGGTTTTTAGCCGTGGCTTGATACTCCAATTCCAATGCGGCATTCACATAGCCCAAGGCGCCAATGGCATTGGACCCGCCCCCAGGCACAATATAAGGCTTACCCCCCGCTGCCCTAACCGCCTCAGCTTCTTTGTTCATTTCAGCGTTCATATCCGCACCGGCATCCACAAACCGCAGGGACTCTACCCCCAATAAATGATCTAAAAACACGTTACCCGTGGTGTTAAAACGGGCATCCACACCCGGCACCCGATGCTCTAAAATTGCCCGAGATTTCAAACCCAACTTCGAAGCCGCCGCCACCGTTTGACGCACATGGTTCGACTGAGTCGCCCCTTGGGTAATGATGGTATCGGCCCCTTTGGCCAAAGCATCACCCAACAAAAATTCCAACTTCCGCACTTTATTACCCCCGCCGGCCAAGCCATTCAAATCGTCACGTTTGACATACAGCTCAATACCCAACTCGACAGACAACCGGTCCAACCGATCTAGGGGGGTAGGAAAATGGCCTAAAGAAACTTTATGGAAACGGGATAATTGCATGGCTGACTCCTGTATTAATGGTAAAATCTTGAAGGTGATTGAGGTTAAAATAGCGCATTTTAGTAGGCCCGTCCATCCATTTTCAACAAAGTCTATTGACTTACTAGATTATAGTGCTACACTGGTTTCCATGAACGGCAATTTTTATTCAACCTTAACTCCTTCTTGTCGACGCCCCCGCATGCAGTGCTGCTGTTGTAGCGTGCTGTATCCGTGGATCGATTAATCCCCACTTTAAATTCCCCCTTGAGGTTGTTTTATGTTTAAGATTATTAGTTTTGTTTCTTTCGATTTACGCAGGAGTGTCGTTGAACATTTGGTATTTGCCCACACGATTAGCCGCCAAGTTTTAGACGCCCATCGACGCCCCCGCGTCCCCCATTCTCCTCAAATCCCCATCGTTCCTTTTTTCCATGAAGTTCACGAACAAACCAGAATCCTGCCGGCCTACCAACGCCTTCGAGACGAATTAACTACCGTTGAAGCTCAGATTCAAGAGTTAGCTGCCAAACGTACTTCCAGCACCATCAAGCCACCTGAAAAACCGATTGTATTGGTGGGTGGCGGCATTGCCAACGCCATTTTGGCCCATGCCTTATTAAAACACGGGTTTAAGGTTAAAATTCGGGAATCGCGCCCTCAATTTAGAGTTGGTCGCGATATTACCCAACCCACCACCGACAGCAACGACCACAAACCAACCCACCCCCATGCGGTACGGGGCAATGAACTGCGCTTCCGCCACGACGAATGGTTTGCCACCTTGCAAACCCTCAAAAGTTTGATTCCTGCCAAACTGTACCAACGGCTGGTCAATGCCAAACAAGACATTCGCACCGATGTGGACGATTTTCAGGTCTCTATCGGCTATGTTCAGCAAATTTTATTCAGCGGCTTAGAGGCTCATACCCGCTATGTAGACCCCGTTTCCGAAACCGAGGTTCACCGGTTGCATCAAACCGGCCAAACGGTGGTGCTGGGCACCGGCGTTCATACCCGCCATCATTTCCCGGGCTTGATCCCAGCCGATTCCGTGATTGAAGATACCCACTACCACACCCGCTCCAAAGAAGCCTGGCGATTACTAGCCGACGATGAAACCGTGGCCCCCGAAATTGGCACCACCGCCAACTGGCACAACCGCAGCGTCTACAACCACACCTTTACCGACATTGTGGCGGCCATCAAACAAGCCGGCATTAACCCACTAACCATTACCGATTCCCGCCAACTGCCTGCCGATTTTATTGCGAAACTTACGGGCGAACTTGAATTACAACTGGCCGGATTTATTAAGGTACTGAATTTTGCCTTGCGGGTTAAAGAAGAAGCCATTGCCAAACGAAAACCCATTCCGGAAGGGGTTGAAGCCATTCTCAATGGTACCAAAACCACAGCCCGCATTATTTTTTTAATGCACCAAGACCATTTACCTGAAAGCAGGGTATTGGACCTGTTGGGGGGAAAAGCACCTCATTTAACCGTTCAAATCGATGTCACGCCCTTCTTGGTAGCTACCTCGCCCAAAGCCGCTTATTTGGTAGGCGATGCCATTACCGCCCCCCATGTGTACGGCGCCAGCGGCATGATCCATGTGGTGGGCAGCGTGGTGCATTTGCTGGAACATTTGGTAGAAACCTACACCACCGGCCTCGATGCAACCGAACAAGCCGAATTGGCCCGACTGTCCCGCGCTCGGTTGGACTTGAAAAACCAAGCATCCGGCCTCAAAATGACCGAGCTTACCGAAAGCATCCGCTTTTATTCAGAAGCTGATACCCCCGAAGAACGGTTACGTGATACCATTCGAGATCAAATCGGGCATGAACGGTTTGAATCCCGAGACCATTATGTTGAAACAGTTCGCAAGGTTGGCGAACGCTTAACAATTGAAGACTTACCTACGGTTGTTCAAGAGACCTTTAACGGTAAGCAGGCGTTACCTGCCACTGGCTATTTGCGTCACGAGGTATTTTTGGACAAAGACCTTGGGCTGTCTGCCGTTGCCTTCGTCTTTGGAACAAAAGCTGAGGCCAACAACGTATTGGCCACCATTATTCACGACCATCACCGTCTAGCACCCGAATCTTCAGTCTTAGAAAACCGTACGGTGAGTGTAAGCTTAACCTTTGCTCAAACCGGTAATATTGACTTATATGAAGAATATTTTAGAGCCAACTCAGACGGGACCGTTTCTTTCGATCGATTGGTCGACCGTAGTCAAACCCGACTTACCACAGACAATTTGGGCAGCAACGACACTGTTCAAGATGTCATTCACCGTATTGTTGTAACCAAAACGCATCCCAATGAAGCAACAGATGGTCGGTTTATTCTGTTGCATTTTTATGCGACTGAAAATGCCAAAAGTCCCAATCGCAAAATCGACTATCGCGAGCGTATCGACACCCTCGACCGATTCCATGTCATTTTAGATCGTATTAAGCGTGGGTATACAATCCCTGCAATTAATCAATTTGAATTTTCAGCCCAAGTTTTAGGATTACTTCACACTATAAAAGCTACATTGGAAGGGGCAGGCCAACGGGATATTCCACGCCAAGCAGTTAGTCCCGCAATAACCTCAGCATTAAGTGTCTAATTTAGGTCACTACCTCTGGCGTTTTATAGTCCATTCTGTTAAACCGAATATTGCCAGATAAGGTAATACCAAGCACCGTTAAATAAGCCGGAATCAACGCTCGGGTTCCGGCATCCCACAAGCCTTTGATGCAGGCCCACAACAACCGGGGCCCAACCTCCAACCACAGCACCATCCGATACAAGCCAAACACCACCACACCAAATTGTTTACGCACAAAATACAACCCCCCGCGGTATCCCTCAATTACCGAGGCCGGTTTACGGGTGGCCGTGGACAGTCCGCCAAAATGGGTCAGTTTGGCTTCGGGCAGATACACCAGGGTTTTACCCACTTTCACACGAATGGTTCGGCATAAATCCAAGTCTTCGTTGTAAAAAAAGTAGTTCTCGTCCAAGCCGCCTATCGACTCTAGAATGGCCTTGGTTGTAAAAAAAGCGGCCCCAGAAATAAACGACACCTGCTTTGGTTTTTCAGCCTTGTACAAAAAATGAGACACCGCACTGCCCTGCCCTTGCACCGAACCATCGGCATTTAACAAACAGGGCCCAAGACCCCCACTTTCGGGGTTATTCTCAAAATATTGTTCCAATTTTGCCAAACAATCCGGCTGGGTCACGGTGTCGTTATTCAACAAAAAAACAAACTGACCTTTTGCCCGGGCTATGCCCTGGTTGTTGGCATAGGAAAAACCGGTGTTATCGGCGTTCAAAATCAAGGTTACGGGAATCTGGGGATAGTGGCTTTTGGCGTCTTGCTGCCAAGTTTTAAGCAGGGCAACAGAGCCGTCTTGCGAGGCATTGTCCACCACAATCACCTCGAAGCCAGATGGGGTTTGAGAGTCACAAATCGAATTCAAACACGCGTTTAAGAACCGTTCGCCATTGTAATTGACAATGACGACCGAAGTTTTAAGCATAAAGGGTTGCCGGATCCACCCATCGCCCTGTTTCGTAGAGGGGGTTAATCAGCAAACCTTGGGTTCTGGAAACCGTGGGTCCCACCTGGGCAAATAAAGCATCCTGGTCCACGGTACCTTCGACCACCAGCTCCCAAACCAACGATTTGGAAATGTGCCGAACCACGCCCCCACACACCGCGTTCAACTGGGCCAAAACAGCTGCATCAAACGCTCCACCCGAGACTTCCAGCACATGGACCGTCTCGCTTTCTTTTAAGCTCGGCTTTGGCAAATGGGCCTGAAACGGGGTTTCTTTGTTGGGATTGATTAAATAAAACGTTTCTTGGAGCAGGTGATTCAGCACGCTGGCTGCATCCGTACCCGGCGAAAATTCCAGGGTAAAATGGGTGTATCGGTGCAGACGTTTTAGGGATGTCATTCCCAGAGTATGGGTCAGCGTCTCAAACGCAGAAAGCGCGTTCAGATCGGTGTTTTGAAGGTTCGAGTACAAGGAAATGGTAGGGTTCATGAGAGTGCATCCCGAAGCGACACAAAGAGGGGTTCCCAGGGACCTTCTTGCTTGGTGTCCGACACAATACCTGCTTTTCGATCCCGCCATGGGCCAGGAATCCAACTGGGAATTTGCTTTAAAAAGGCAGCCCGTTCAGGATGGGGCATCATGGCCATGACGTTACCGGCACTGTTGCAGATTCCGGCCAAGCCTTCTTGGGCGCCATTGGGGGTTTCTGGAAAATCGGCAGAAATTTGCCCAGAGGACGAACAATAAAATAAAGCGGTTAATCCTGGAAGGGCTTCGCGAACAGCATCTGAAATCACAAACCGCCCTTCACCATGGTTCACGGGCACCGGGAACACCGTGTCGTCTTCCATATAGCGGGTAAACACACTGTTACGGCTATTTTGAGGCCGAACTTGGACCCAATCGCAGACAAAGCCATGGGGTTGTCCGCTTTTTTGATTGTGGGTTAAGGCCATTTCGGTGTGATGAACCCCACCCAAATTGGGTACCAAGCCCGATTCCGCTAAAATCTGACACCCATTACAAATGCCCAAAACCGGTTTTCCAGCCTCTGCAGCTTCTTGAATGGCTGTCAAAATGGGCAACTTGGCCGCAATGGCCCCAGACCGGACCCGATCCTGATAGGAAAACCCACCCGGTAAAATATAAGCCCCAAAAGACCGAACTTTGTCCAAGGGTTCATTCCACCGAACAATGGTAGAAGCCAGCCCATAAAACTCAGCAGCCTTTTGGGTTTCATATTCACAATTGCTGCCTGGAAACTGAATAATCGCCACCGTGTTCATCGTTTTAAATCCCGTTCTGCATTAATTGCTGCAATCATCCCATCCGATACGGCGGTGGCAATTTGACGAATCTGTTTGGCGCGAATATCGCCAGCTGCATAGATGCCAGAAATGTTGGTTCTCATGGTTTCGTCCGTCACAATATAGCCCCGTTCATCGGTTCGAATGTTCAAGTTCAAAATATCTTTGGGAGGGATGCGGCCCACATAAATGAAGACCCCTTTTACATCCACCCAGGTATGTTGCTGCGTGGTGCTGTGGCGAATTTTAATTTTTTCGACTTTGTCCAACCCAAACACATCATCCACGACACTGTCCCACATCAGAGAAATATTCGAAGTTCCCAAAATCCGTTCTTTAAGGGTTTTAACCGCTTTTAAGGAATCGGACCGGTGAATCAAATACAGTTTGTTCACAAACCCAGACAAATAATCAGCGGCATAACAAGCACAGGTTCCGCCCCCTATTACCGCCACATCTTTGCCTCGGTAAGACTCGACATCGCATTGGGCATAATAGGAAACCCCGCGCCCCATAAAGGCTTTTTCGAAACCGGCATTTAATTTTTTGGGCTCTAAACCCACAGCAATAATGACGGCTTTGGCTTTGTAAACAGAACCCAGCTCGGTACGAATGATTTTTTCAGCATCCCCAGCATGGGCAATATCTTCGACGTTTTCGCAAGAATAATAGATGGGAAAGGAAAACAACTGGTCTTCCATCTGAGCGGTTAATTTAGGGCCTAAAATCCCACCGGGAAAGCCTAAATAGTTCTCAATCCGCCACGCCGTCGATGCTTCTCCGCCCGGCAAGGCTTTTTCCAGAACCAGGGTTTTAAGGTTCGCCCGCACACAACACAACGCAGCCGACATCCCTGCTGGACCAGCCCCCACAATCACCACATCAAAGGCATCGTGGTGGCGTGGAACCAAACGCTGCAATTGGGCTTGCGTTTGGGTAATCATGGTTTGTGCTTTAAGGTCTCGGAGGACAAAATGGCTTTTGCTTGTCCCGAGGTTGTTAAGCGCTGTTTTTTCAAATCGATCAAAATCACTTTTCCTGTCAGTTGGTCTTGGTCTTTCCAGGCTTTCGGACTGCCTGTTAGCTCGATGAATTGAGACCCCACATCGTATCTGGCTTTTTGCGCTTTGCCAAGAATCCGCCCATAATTAAACGAAACATCGCCAGTGGCTTCAATTCTGTCCTCTTTGCCATAGGCCGTCACTTGTTTGCAAGTCATGCGCATATTGCCCTTGGTCACTTGAATGCCATCAAACAACTGAATAATTTGCTTGGTTTTGTCGTAGCGGGCGTAACGGCCCGTCATGCGGACATCGTTTTGGGTGACCACAACATTACCCGTGGCCAAAACCGTGTTGGTTTCGCCATCCAACTCAAACTGACTGGCATCAATACTGATGTTTCCAGTCTGAGCAAAAAGCGGCGAGGCCATCACCAGCACCACAAGCAAGGAAAAAAGTTTTAAGGGGAAACCGTTCATGAGTTCTAATCTGAGTTTACACGTGTCCAATTGGCTTTGGCAATCGTCCTTGCGTTTTTTTTGAAACTGCTATAGAGTGTGTGCTCGTGTTTTTGAGGCCCAGTTTGGCCCAATCTGTGATCCGGTAGCTCAGTTGGTAGAGCACTTGACTTTTAATCAAGTGGCCCTGGGTTCAAGTCCCAGCCGGATCACCATTTTCGCCTTGCGAAAATGGTGATAAGCCTATCGTATACACAAACGCACAGCGTTTGTGGGTCGCCATTTTGAAGTAAATTCAAAATGGCTCCCGCTGCGCGGTGGGGGTTCGGGTAGGGATTGTAAACAAAAATGCTCAGCATTTTTGTATCGGCTCAGCCAAAGCAAGTTTGTCTGGCCTCCCCGCGGGGGCTGGTTCAAGCATTTTCGTCGTTTGGTGACGGGTGTAGAAGCTTTGGTTTTGGCTTTATTTTGCAATTTTTTGGGTCAAAGCTGCGATAATTGAGCATGATTCGGTATAAACAGGTGTCTTTTGATTATGCAGAGCCCTTGGTGGTTTTTCCGTCTACACCTGTGGCAGGGGAAAGAACCAATCGAAAAATTGCAAAGTCCCCCCAGCAAACCCACGCTATCCTGATTGGAGAGCGTGGCCAGTATCAAATTTTAACCACAGTCTCGTCTGAGAAAATTCGACAACTCAACCTTCCGCTACATCAATCTCCCCAACCGCAACGCGCGCTTTTGGGAAGTGGGGATTTTGGCAAGGTCAAATATGGGGTCAATGACGACAATAAGACTGTTGCTATCAAATGCATTAAAGGCGATGCGGCCCTTGAAGCATCCCGCCACGAGGCAGATATTTTAAGACAAATCCGTGGGATTCCCGGCGTTTGTGAACTATTGGATGTCATTACCGCCGAAACCCATACGCACGGCACCAGTCCCGCTCCAACAACAGAGCTTTGCACCTATCTTGTACAGCCCGTTTATCCGATTTCGTCTGATGATTTTAAAGCATATTGTTTACCTGAAGCAGAAGAACCCCGTATTCAGCTTATGGCCAACACTGCCATTCACCTGATCACTGCTGTGGAAATGCTTCATGCACGATCGGTGTATCACCAAGACATCAAACCCGATAATATTCGGTTTATGAAACACGAGCATCCGCAATTGGCTTACTTACCCGTCCTCATCGACTTTGGATTGGCCACCAACCACAATGGCTTGGTTACAAGCCTGGAAGCCCAAAAGGGCACCCCAGAATTTCGACCACCCGAAAGCACCGACACTACAGGATATACCCCAGCCCAACACGATGCTTGGGCACTTACCGCAACCCTATACACCTTGTTCGGTGGCCCAAACGCTATTGATTATTTTGCGTATTGGACAGAACATCCTGACTTTTGGGACCTTCCAGTCTCAATCACTCATATTTTAGCGCAAATGTGCAGCAAAAACCCTGATCATCGCCTTCCCTTAGCCGATGCAAAAGCACAATTTCAGAGTCTCTTAGCGTAAAACGTTTACACCAATGCTGACTTAGATAAACACAACAACTTGTATCCGGTCTGGCGTACCAGCCGTAGCCTTGGTGAAGGCTGGTGGGCCATCCTGGACTCGAACCAGGGACCTCACGCTTATCAGGCGTGCGCTCTAACCACCTGAGCTAACAGCCCCTATAAAAGGGAAAATCTATTTGAAGAACAAATAACAAACCTAGCATGCGAGAACGACCTTGTTTAAGTCTAAGCTTAAACCTTGTCTCCTTAGAAAGGAGGTGATCCAGCCACACCTTCCGGTACGGCTACCTTGTTACGACTTCACCCCAATCGCTAGTTTTACCTTCGACAACTGCCTCCTTGCGGTTGGCGCATTGGCTTCGGGTACCCCTAACTCTCATGGTGTGACGGGCGGTGTGTACAAGGCCCGGGAACGTATTCAACGCAGTATAGCTGACCTGCGTTTACTAGCAATTCCGACTTCATGTAGCCGAGTTTCAGACTACAATCCGAACTGAGGCCGGTTTTATGAGATTGGCATAACCTCGCGGTTTAGCGACCCTTTGTACCGGCCATTGTAGCATGTGTGTAGCCCAAGGCGTAAGGGGCATGATGACTTGACGTGATCCCTACCTTCCTCCTGCTTTACACAGGCAGTCTCCCGTGAGTTCCCACCGTTAGTGCTGGCAACACGGGACAGGGGTTGCGCTCGTTGCGGGACTTAACCCAACATCTCACGACACGAGCTGACGACAGCCATGCACCACCTGTCTTAAGATTCCCTTGCGGGCACTCCCCTATTTCTAGGGGATTCCTTAGATGTCAAGCCTTGGTAAGGTTCTTCGTGTATCGTCGAATTAAACCACATGCTCCACTGCTTGTGCGGGCCCCCGTCAATTTCTTTGAGTTTTAACCTTGCGGTCGTACTCCCCAGGCGGTTCACTTAACGAATTATCTTTGGCACTGAAGGGGTCGATACCTCCAACACCTAGTGAACACCGTTTACGGCGTGGACTACCGGGGTATCTAATCCCGTTCGCTCCCCACGCTTTCGCGCCTCAGCGTCAGATTCAGTCCAGAAAGCCGCCTTCGCAACTGGTGTTCCTCACAATATCTACGCATTTCACCGCTACACTGTGAGTTCCGCTTTCCTCTACTGACCTCTAGTTCTCCAGTTTCAAATGCATGCTCCGGTTGAGCCGAAGAATTTAACATCTGACTTAAAAAACCGCCTGCGCGCCCTTTATGCCCAGTAAATCCGGATAACGCTTGCCCCCTACGTATTACCGCGGCTGCTGGCACGTAGTTAGCCGGGGCTTCCTTTGAGGGTACCGTCATTATCGTCCCCTCTGACAGAGCTTTACATCCCGAAAGACTTCTTCGCTCACGCGGTGTCGCTGCGTCAGGCTTTCGCCCATTGCGCAATATTCCCCACTGCTGCCTCCCGTAGGAGTCTGGACCGTGTCTCAGTTCCAGTGTGGCTGTTCGTCCTCTCAGACCAGCTACTGATCATCGCCTTGGTAGGCCTTTACCCCACCAACTAGCTAATCAGACATAAGCCCCTCTTTTAGCGATAAATCTTTCCTCTTTCTAACTGATGTTAAAAAGAGCGTATCCGGTATTAGCCCCTCTTTCGAGAAGTTATTCCAGTCTAAAAGGCAGGTTACTTATGTATTACTCACCCGTTCGCCACTAGCTTTTTGATCCGCCGAAACTTCACAAAAAGCCCGTTCGACTTGCATGTGTTAAGCACTCCGCCAGCGTTCATCCTGAGCCAGAATCAAACTCTCATTTGATTATGCTCTTTTATTAAAAAGAAAAATACTATTTCAAATTACAAACATCGCTGTTTGCAATTATTTTTGGCTCGCATGTTTTATCAAGATAAACTTGATAAAGTCTAGGTTTGTTATTTGGTTTTCAAAGAACGTCCTGAAAAATCAGGCCTCTAAATTTATCAGTGTGTTTTGGGCTTGTCAACATCTTTTTTTGGGGGCTTTATCGAGAATCCGCATCCCGGCAAAAAGACAGGCTTTTCAAAGAACCCAAAGTTCGGGTAATTTCGGCAAATATACGGTCGTCTCCAATAGATTCCACAGCGGTTTTCGGGGGTTAAATAGCGGCATTTAAAAATCAAAACCCGGCTGTCTTCTTCAATAAATCGCAATTCGAAGTTGTATACAAATTCGTACCACCACTGGGCCAAGCGCATTAGTTTTTCGTTTTCCCAATAGGACTTGGACAAATAAACGGCAATGTTTTTGCAACAAACCCCGCGTTGCAGGCATCCCCCATCCAGGGCATATTTTTTGGGCAAAAACCGATAGGCTATATAGGTGAAGAACCCATCTATGTCTCGAATGAGCCTTAACAAAGACCGAAGTAACAGCCAAAAGAGTCGCTTGAAGCTATTGGTAGGCATACAACAGTTGGCCAAGGGCTACCACCCCAGCATGTTCAACCCGCAAAATCGATTGCCCCAAACTGGCCACCTTAAACCCTTGGGACTGCAACGCTTCGATATCCGTCACACTTAAACCGCCTTCGGGGCCAATAACGGCCAAGATGCGATCGGTGGTCTTCAAGGCAGTATTCGATAGCACCTGCTTAAGGGGATCCGTGGCTTCTTCCCAAAACACGATTTTAAGCTCGGCCTCGACGGCTTTTAGCGCCTCTATGGTTTTGAGCGGCTGTAATTCGGGCTGAACCAAGCGCTTGGATTGCTCGGCTGCGCTTTGCAACACGGCTTCCCATCTGGGCTTTTTTTTGTCGACGGCGGCCACATCTGGACCTTGGGTTCTGTCGGTTTGAAGGGGGATAAAGGTCGATACCCCCAGCTCGGTGCAACTGCGCAAAATCTCTGAAAATTTGTCTTGTTTGGGCAATGCCTGGGCCAACATAAGGGTTGGACTTGTGGATTTGAGGATTGGCTGCCGATTGAGAAGCTCAAAAACCAGGCCCTTCTTATGGAGCACCGATACCTGAATCTCCCACAACTCGGCTTGGTCCACCACCATGCCCACGCGATCGTGGGGCTTAACCCGAACCACGTTAGACAGATAGTGGGCTTCGTCTTTGGAAAGGGCCAGGGTATCGCCTTGAATGTCCCGGCTATTGGCAAACCAGCGCATCACAGCCCTACTCTCCCCAAAAATAGGACAGGACCAATCGAATCCCATAATAGATCAGAATGGCCGGCCATAGGGCCAAAATATGGAAGGGGAAGGCAAACAAGCCCAAATTCCACATCAATAACACCACGCCCAAGGCAATCCAAAGCAGTGCTGGCCAGCATTTAAGGCAGTTTTGCATGGGGTTTAGTGTAATACACAACACAATTTCGTTGCAATTGATCGGCTAGACCCCGTTGCTTACCGAGACAGGCGATAAGCCGGGTTCTGTTAAAAGCAGTCATCTCTCTGGGTTTGGCTTCGCAACCAAACTCTAGCAACCAACCCGGAAATCCAAACGAGACGGGCCGTCTCTCTTCCCCTATTTGGTCTTGCTCCGGATGGGGTTTACCCGCTGATCTGTTGCCAGTGCAGCCGTGAGCTCTTACCTCACGTTTTCACCCTTGCCCACCCAGGCCGAAACCCGGGCAGGCGGTTTTGTTTCTGTGGCACTTTCCATCACGCTGTCGCTTTCGCTTGGCGCGTCCTCTCGTTAAGAGGCATCTTACCCTGTGGAGCCCGGACTTTCCTCGATGCTTGCGCACCGCGACTGCTTGCCTGTCTCGGGCGTTATCCTAGCCTTAAAAGGTTTTGGTGTACAGATCTAGACCGGCTTTGACCGCTTCGATGGCCTTGGCTCTGCCAAAAACCCCTTTGATTTCCACAGCTTTTTTCTCTAGACGTTTATAGGTGACAAAAAAGTCGTGGATTTCGGTGATCAAATGGGGCGGCAATTGCTCTAGATCGGTGATGTGTTTTAGGGTGACGTCGTCGTTGGCCACGGCCAAGATTTTGGTGTCTTCTTCGCCGCCGTCGATCATGTCCAAACCGCCGATCACCCGGGCATCGGCCATGGATCCTGATGGTAAATCCACTGAACAAATTACCAAAATATCCAAGGGATCTTTGTCTTCACAATAAGATTTGGGGATAAAGCCATAGTTGGCTGGGTAGTAGGAGGTTGAAAAGAGTACCCTATCGAGTTTGATGAGGCCGGAGTCTTTGTCGAGTTCGAATTTGCCGCGGCTTCCACGGGGAATTTCGATGACAGCTGTGACGATTTCGGGGGATTTTTTACCGGGGTTTAAATCATGCCAGGGATTCATTATAGAGGGCTCCTTATAAAAATGGTTTTTTTAAGTTCTACTTTATTTTTTTGGGGAAATCAATTTTTTGTGGAAGAGTAAGGGGGAACCACGCTGGCAAGACTAGGGGGGAACCACGCTGGCGCGAGGTGCCCCCCTAGGACCCCCCACCTATGCTTTGGACGCCCGCTAACTCGCGCGGGATGGCTTCGCCCACACCGCGCTCAGACACAGCGGCTCAACGGTGCCGCCCTTTGGGCGGGATTCAGACCAACGCGAACACGAACGCGAACGCAACGCAACACTAACGCGGTTTAGGATTGCTTCGTTTCACTTGCAATCGAGATTTATTTATTTTTTAGCCCACTTATTTTAGGAACAGGGTATCGGTTTTGCTGGAAAAAGCTGGAGCAAAAGCCGCTCAGCGGGAGGAGTGTTGAATTTACTTCAACGGTCCGACCCACAAACGCTTGTCGTTTGTGTATACAATCCAACACAAATGCTTCTCATTTGTGTTTACTATCGCCTTTGGGTACTATTAATGGACTTTGGGGCCCATAGCTCAGTTGGTTAGAGCACTCGGCTCATAACCGATTGGTCCTAGGTTCAAGTCCTAGTGGGCCCACCACATCTTGATTTACGAACTCGAAGAGCATTTTCCCTAGCAAATTGAGCTCAAATTCCAGTTTTCCTTCGTTATGAACCAGGTTCGTAAAAATCAATCCGATCACCTTTTGAAAATCCCCTGCATCATCGATTAAAGGTAGGTATTTACGCACGAAAACGAAGGTATTTACGAGGTCCATAAACGAGGTTCGAGTCCTAATGGGGTTTTGGGCCAATACCTCGTACTTTGCTTGCAGTTTAACAAGGGTTTGGTTGAGCTGATCTTTGCGATCAAGATACTCGTCTTTGGTGAGTAGCCCGTCTTCGTAATGGTCCAGCAATTTCATGATTTTGGTCTTGGTAAGCTTGATATCTCGGTTAATGGTGTCGCTTTGTTTGTCGGTATCATCATCCATCTGTTGAAACACTGTGCGGGCGATATCCTTAATCATATCGAATTGGGTATCCGTGATACTCACCTTCGACAATATAGTGTCCAGTTGCTCCATAATGGCTCTCTCAGAGAAGTATCTTGTTTGAGCCGGGCAGGTCCGTCCTTTATGTTTCGCACCACATCCGTAAGTGACGTACTTTTCTTTCTTCAGCTCACCATACATTGGTGACCCACAGGAGCACTTTAAAAGGCTGGAAAATCGGAACTCACGGACTTTTCCATCCTTGGAGCGATGTCTACCCTTTAAACCTTCTTGGACAGCGTAAAAAAGCTCTGGCTCAATGAACGTTTCATAATTCCCGCTAAATAGCCCGAGCTTGGAGTTTATCTCTCCAATGTAGAAGACATTTTTAAGATGGTAGCTTACTTTTGAGGGATAGTATTTTGTACCTAAGGTCTTGTTCAGGTAATCAGTAATAGTGTGAACGGAGTCGCCAGCTTTGGCCATTTCGAAGGCTGTCTTAATAACAGGTGCTGATTGTGGATCCGGTTCGATGGTGGCGCGTCCGTTGATACGGACATTGCGGTATCCTGGCGGTGCGAGATGACACCAGCCTCCGGCCATGAGTTTTTGCGTCATCCCTTTTTTGACTTCTTCAGAAAGGTTATTGACATAGTTTCGGGCTAATACGACTTGGATATCCAGCTGGAATTTGTCTTGGGATTTGGAATTCTTATTGAGGATTAATGAGTTCTTGATAAGGTGAACATCCACATCGTGTTCTTCAACCAGGTCATACACGGCAATAAGGTCGTGGAAGTTGCGGGTCATCCGATCCACTTTTTCAAACAAAATGGCTTTGACCTTGTGCTTCTTTACATACCGAATCATTTCGTCAAACATCTTCCGGCCCTGCCCCTTGGCCGAGTAGGATTCATCGTATTGTTTGACTACCTCAAAGCTTTTTTGGTCAGCGTAATCCTTAAAGAGGCTATTTTGAGCCGAGATCGAGTAGCCGGAGTCCCGCTGTTCAGTGGATGAAACACGGGCATAGGAGACGGCTTTCATCCTTCATTTAAGCCTTCATCCGGGCGTTTAATAATAATGTGGGCACTTTGGAATTGATCAAAAAGTTCGGATATATGGCGGATATCGTTTCGGATATCTTGAACATCCTTACTCAGTTGGGTAACTTTTCCCGAAATCAACATGTGATCAACTAAGTGATTAGCTTCAATAGTATCCATTCGAGATTCAATACGACCTACTGTCTCTTTCAACAAGGCATACTCGGGTTGAGCAGCAATGATCTGGCGAAGCTCAACAAAAGCTCGCATGATACGAATGTTGATTTCTACAGCAATATCGCTTCGGAGTATTCCGGATAACATTGCCACTCCCTGTTCAGTAAACGCATAAGGAAATGATCCTCCAAGGTGCTTTATCGAAGGTATCACATTTTGTGATACCATGTTTTCAGCCTCAGTTTCACTTAATTGAAACATAAAGTCAGTAGGAAACCTCTTGAGATTACGCTTCACTTGTTGTCTAAGAACGATAGGCTTTACCTGATATAACTCGGCTAAGTCCCTGTCGAGCATAACCCGAACTCCACGAAGGGTATAAATCCGCGATTTTAAATCCTCAAAACTTGCCAATTCTTTACTCATCTATCAGCACCATTTTCTTACCTAAAACCTTTAACAGCACCTTCAGCTCCTTATAGCGCAAAGTCTCATTGGCAAGTTTTTTGTACAAGTTTGCTCTTGATTGCCCCATGGCATCCGCCACTTGCTCAAGCGTCATCCCCCGCTCTACAGCCATTCCTCGCACTTTGTTTTTGAATTCATTTTCAGTCATTGTCACAAAGTAGCATATTAGGGGCCGCTTTGGTAGTACGGTGAAACTTTTTTTATGTGTCGATGGCCGATATAATTGTTCGTATACTTCCTCTTGGCACCGGTGCATAAGATTAAAATAAGAGGGAGTCTTATGCCCAAAAAGATACGTCTGAAAATGTCCAAAGGAGCATTCAAAATTTACTATGCAAAGGAGGTCGCCCGAATCAAAAAACGCCTGCGTCAATTAGCGGGTAAAATTGCTGCAAGACGGCTTAAATAGGTAATTGATCCGGGCGCCCTGATCCCAGTTATTTAAGTTGAATGAATTAATGGACTTTAGTGATGTTCATGGTCTTTCTTTTCGGAAATCAGGGTTAGTGCTGTTTTTAACTTCAAAACATTGATTTTGCTCTCTTTAAGTTCCTTTTTCGCAATGGTTTGGCCGAGATTGGTTTGAGCTTTTGCAAGGTAAACCCAAAGGTCATCCGTAGATTTGGATTGCAGCTCCTTAAGTTCCTTTTCGAGGATTTGTTGATCTGTAAGGTGAACATGACCTTCGTGAGCAAACGATGCCACTGGAAGAGCCAAAACGCCTATAGCTATAGCGATTAAAAAAATATTTTTCATAAAAAATCCTTTCAAAATATGGTTTATTTTCCAAAAATATCCTTCATTTCAGAAGGCGTGTCTTTTTGATCGAGTTCTTTTAGAAGCGGAGACATTGAATCTGGCTTTTCTATCCCAACACCGTGCTCGTACACCAACCTTCCTCCAAGGTGCGCTCCAAGCGACATTGTTAAAACGCCAGCTAGAAAAACACCCAAATAAATACCTTGAAGGAGCTTGTTAGGGGGCAATTTTCCCTTCCATAGAAATCTAGCTAGAAGTATTAAACAAAAAATACCTGTAGCCCAAAATCCCAATTGCTCGTGTCGATCAATTAATCCATATACTTCAGGTCCATGAGGCACTGTCCGGTGGGAAATCCATCCACTTAATGCTGCAAGCCCCATTGAAGGAACACCTATCCAAAGCCCCCATTTACTGATGGGCTCTAAAGCAGTTTTTTTAAAAACAATGCTAATTCCGTCACAAACGAAAGTGACAATAAGAATAGCAATTGGAAAATGAACAATCATTGGGTGTATTTGATAAATAGGAATCATAAAAACCTCCTCAATGATGATGAGAATGCATGGGCTCTGTCTTTTTTAGAACCAAGGTCATTCCACATTTAGGACAACTTCCAGGTTTGTCCTTCTGAATTTCGGGATGCATAGGGCAGGTATAGACCTTTTGGGCTTCGTTCGGAGTTGTATTCTCGGTTGGCGCAGTTTCACTGCCGATGGCTTCTGCTACGGTGCCTTTTGGATGCTGATACCAAACATCTTGCAAATGCCCCTTGTCTCGTACCTTCAGAATGGTGAACATTCCGCCCATGCCAATATCTCCAAAGGGACCGTCGCCTGCCATCATAGGCAGTGTGTTGTCGGGTCCAGGCATGTGTTTAGACATCATCGTCATTTCGTCCATACCATTTTCACCCATGGCCATATAGTCAGGAACTAGCTTCTGGATTTTTTCCTCCGTGCCACTTTGATCCACACCGATCATATTGGGCGACTCATGTCCCATGGTGTTCATGGGGTGGTGACGTCTGTGACAATGTAAAGGCCAGTCCCCGGGGGCATCCGCAATAAACTCAACATCTCTGGTTTGTCCTGGAAACACGACAACCGTGGTCTCAGGGTATCGTGCAGATTGGGGAACATCACCCCCGTCTGTGGCTACCATTTTGAAGGCATGTCCGTGCAGATGAATAGGATGAGATTCTTGGCCTACATTTCCAAATCGGATGCGGACTCGATCTCCAGTTTTAACAACCAACGGATCGGTAGCTGGAAAGACCTTGCTGTTGAAGGTAAAGATATTGAAATCGGACATTTTGCTTGGGTCTGGCCTTGATGTTCCTGCCGGTACATACCACTCGTTCAAAAAGATCACAAAATCTTTATCAATCTTTTGCTTTTCAACCTTTGGATGCACGATTAAAAATCCCATTGTCCCTAGTCCCATTTGGACCATCTCGTCTCCATGGGAGTGGTACATAAAAGTTCCATGTTGTTTTAGGGTAAATTCGTAAGCAAAGGTTTCGCCTGGGGCTATCCCTTTTTGGGTCAATCCGGTTACGCCATCCATGCCATTGGGTAGAAAAACGCCATGCCAATGTACAGATGTCACCTCTTTTAGGTTGTTGGTCACTAAAATTCTGACGCGATCACCTTCTACAGCCTCAATAACAGGCCCTGGTGTAGACCCATTATATCCCCAACATTTTGCTTTCATTCCGGGAGCAAACTCGTGCTCAATTTCTTCTACAGTGAGGTGGAATTCTTTTACCCCATGAACCATTTTGTAGGACAACTTATGCCCGTTTGGAACTGTTACTGGGGTATAGCTCTGAGCAAAAATTGGCTGACTAACCAAAGCCAGACAACTCAGCAAAAAAAGAACAAATGTTTTTTTGATCATTGATTTTCTCCTTGTGATGGAATTTTCCCGCCCACTTCTTTTTCCAATTCAGCCCATGCCATCCAAAACTCTTCCAAATGGTGGACATACTCTTGCCTTGCTTTCAGTTCATCTTGTTTTGCCTGGATGAGGGTGTATACCCCTACTAGCATGTAGTTATAGTGCTGTTGGGTCAGCTCTGTTACACGTTGATGTGTGGGGATCAGAACCTTTTTTGACCGGTCTATTTCCAGTAGATGATAATGAAGCTGGGCGATGATCTTACGGCTTGAATACTGAGCTCGACGTTGATGGGCCTCTAGTAGTGCAAATAATTGAGCTGTTACCGCTTTATGCTCTTTACTTGCCCATTGACCTTGGTTAAATAAGGGAATCCCGAACTCAATTTTGGGGCCAATCGATTTTGTGCCATCAAATTCTTGCTCGTATTGAATTCCGGCTTTTAAACTCCCCAATTTGTTTTGCCACTCCAAAGCATCGAGTCGATTCTTTTCAGAGTCTAATCTGGCTCGCAATGAAGCCAAATCTGGCCTTTGAGTTTCGATTAGCTTGTCTACTTCATCAGGCGATGGAATCTGGGGCAAAGCTTCCGAAAGAGACCCTGTAACGGTCCATTCCGTCTGCCCTGGGTCCAAGCCCATTATGTCTTGCAATTGAAGCTTTGACTCTTGAACCATTAAATCGGTCTTATGTTGAGCTGCCAATGCATCTTGATATTCTGCCTCATTGGTTTTGAGTTGCAATTCACTAATGTTGCCAGCAACAAACTGTTTTTGAGTAAGTTCAAAAGTGGCTTTTGCAGCTTCAGTGAAATCAAGCTGAATGTTCCAGATATCCTGAATGGCTTGATAACCCACCAACGCCTTTTTGGCCTTCTCACATTGTTCCAAAAGAGTTTCCGAAAAAGCCAATTTATCCGCTTCGAATTGTGTGTCAGCGGCACGGCTCTGCATTGGCACAATCAGAAGCTTAAGAAGATCTTGCTCTAAGCTTATGTCAATCTTGGAGCCCTGACTTTGTGGCAAAACACTTGCCCCCAACACAGGATTTTCAATCGAGACATTACCCAAATATGCTGATTTACGTGCCCACAGTTCCTGAAACCCTGCCTTCAAGTCAGGCGATTGTATAAAACTGAGCTTGAGAACGGTTTCTTCAGTAAGTGGTTTGGATAGGTACTCTTGAACTATTTTTTGGCGTGCTTCTGGCGTCATCTTTAGATAGTCATCAATGGCTTGAAAGTTTGTTTCATTTGCAAAGATAACCCCTTGCCATAAAACACTCAGCCCAAAGATAACCCCCCAAATTTTTATCTGGCGCTTAATCTTGAAAAACAAAGAAGTCATAGCTCATCTCCTTGTGCCGGAGCAGCATGGGCGTAGTGCCCTATAAAACTTATATAGAGTTGAAAATAATTTTTTCATAAAACCTCCTATGAGAAACGCGGATAAAATGAATGCTTTTTTCAAAGCAAATGGAGGTTAAAGAATCAACATTGAAGGCGGATGGGTTTTAGAAGAATTAAGTGTCCAGGAGGCAGGTACTCGCTGGCTTGATGCGAAAAGAAATAGACTGTAACTGGGGGGGAAGTGACCGGAGTTGTAAAAATGAAAGTGCTGACAAAATCAAGTTGAGGGAAGTGGATGGGATCAGGGAGTAGAGATTCTTTATGTGAATTACAGGATAAATTGCATTTTTCAGCCTGAGAGTGATCTGATTTTGTCTTGCAGCAGTCATGTTGCGTTGAGGTGGCCCGCAACTCTTGTGCCATGCAAATGCTTGGACATACGGTGGCAAACGCAAGAGCGATCAAGCATAAAAAGGTTACAAGACGCTTAATCACTTTAAGAAAATCCTTTCACAACAGCTTCAACGGACTTTAATGCTTGGTCCAACTTCTTTTTATCCATCTTTGATAGCATGCCTAAGGCGTTGAGCATCTCTTGTCGGGTTATAACATCGACAACATTTTTATCAAACATCGGAGATACCAGTCCTCGGAGCATAGTATCTATCCTGTCTATATCATCTTCAGTTAAGGATGCCGCAGCATAAAGAGATTGTCTGTCCTGCTCTGATAATTCCAAAACCATGCAAATTTTTGCAAGCGTTTTAGACCCAGGCTTATTGGGCGATTTAGGGTCTTCATATTTAATCGCAGAGGTAGGTGAAACCCCTATCATAGTCGCTAGCTGGCTCTTATTAAGCCCTTTGCGTTCTCTGAATGACCGGAGAAGGTTTATAAATTCTGTCTTGAATTGGTTACTGTTCACAGTAGCATTATACCTTCATATCCTGTAATTGTGGAAACAATGTTTGACAGTATATGATATCAGGGTATAATACCTCTGTATGGTCAAATCATCGATTACATTTAACACGGATCTATTGAGGACCCTGATTGAAAAAAAGAACGGGTCAATTGTTGCGTTTGCCAAAGACCTTACCAGCTACGGCTATCCTGTTACAAGGCAGGCTGTTCAATTGTGGCTGATTGGGAGAAAGCCCTGCGTGGATGCTCTTCTTCATTTATCAGAATATTTTAACGAGCCTATAAAAAAATTTCTCATAATAAGTGATATGGCATCATATCATAAATTATCAAAGGGTGAGTTTCCGGGGGATTCAAATGAGTAATTTCAAAGTGAGAGAGGCTTCAAAAGCAATTTCTCCACAAGCTGAGCTTCAATTCCAAATCGCCGAATGGATGCGCGTCTGGAATCGAATTTTGCAAAACCAACCCGAGCTTAGAAGCCTTGTGAAAGACACACCTATTTCATCCGCAAGTGTGTCCTTCAGAGGGCTTAAAAGCAAGGCTCTCAAACACGAAAAAAAGGAGGTGAAGGTGTGATTGTTCGATGTGCTTGGTGTAAACGGATTCAAGGGGTTAAAAGACCGTTTTTTAACTGCTCCGTTACACACGGCATTTGTAAGGGGTGCTCCTTAAAGGAAATCGAAAAATCTTTGAGGGATAGCAAGTTAAAGGGGCTTGTATTGTCGAAGTTAAGAAATAAAAAAGCCCGCTGTGTCGCTAAACGTAACGGGCTTAAAAATCACAAAAGGAGTGATTCAAATGTTAATGATAGCAAATACATCTCTGAACTTAAAGTTTGTTAAAAAGGTGGGTAATTTTTCTATGCAAAATAAGGGATTGATTATGAAGGCGTATCCGTGGATAAGGGGCAAAAATTTGAAACGGCTTTGCGACAAAATCGACCTTTACGTTTCATTGGAAAAAGGAAACGACACATCGGCATTGGAATTTTTAAAAGGGAGAGTCTTCGGACTTCTGGGGGCACATTAATGCAAGACCAACACTCCGAGGCAGCCAAGTTTCTGGAAACCAATTTAAACAAAGCGAACTTCACCTTTTTCTTAAGAGAACGCCTCCGGGTATTGGAGCAAGTCGTAGCTGATGCCAAATTACGAAGTGATCCAAATGTCCCACCAAACCCCAATAAGGAGTATTGGATTTTGCAGGGGCAAATTGTTGAGATCAATTACATGCTTATTCTGGTAAACAGATCCTCGGGAGGACTTTGATGGCTCGCCAGCGCATTATAAAGCCTGAATTCTGGACAAATGAGCGTGTCGTAGACTGTTCGCCGACAAGTCGCCTACTGTTCATCGGATTATGGAATTTTTCCGATGACGGAGGAGTGCATCCGGCCTCACTGAAAACATTGAAGATGCAAATCTTTCCTGGTGATGACTACACGTCGGAGGATATTCGGCGAATGGTCGACGAACTGTTGGCGAATGGGCTTGTCATTGAGTATGAAGTCGGTGGCCGTGCCTATTGGAAAGTCACGGGATGGGACCATCAAAAAATTGAGTATCCGACCTACATGTACCCTAACCCAGACGGCATTATTCCTAAATCTCCGCCGAGAGGTAAGCGACGTGTCGGCGACAATTCAGAGTCTCGTCGCTATCACGATGGCGACAAGTCGGAATCGGGTCAAAGACCTGTCGTCCCTAAGTTAAATAAGCAAAGCCAAGCTAAAGCTGCTTTATCTTCCACTACCGTTACAGATAAAGCAGCGGCAGCAGGCCCCCTAAGTCCCCCAACGGGGGAGCCTGCCGCTGCTGCTCTTTCCGAAATTGAAGTTCAAAAAATAATCGACAAGGTCGTTGAGATTCGGGTCAAACGTTCCAAGAAAAACGGGAAGCCCGTTAAAAGCCCCGCGACACTACGAGGCACCTTGGTAGAC
This sequence comes from Candidatus Margulisiibacteriota bacterium, assembly GCA_050250935.1. Taxonomy (GTDB): domain Bacteria; phylum Margulisbacteria; class Marinamargulisbacteria; order JBFWNS01; family JBFWNS01; genus JBFWNS01. Next base: position 36,544 of record JBFWNS010000001.1, read on the forward strand.
GCCTTGGCACAAAATCCTTTGGAGCTTAATGCCTGGCTTGAGCAGATTGCCGAAGATGAACAAAAAACCGAAGAAGAAAAAATACGCCAAGAAGAGCTTCAAAAACGCTTTGAAGAGGAATCTCGCCTGGAGGAAGAGCAACGGCGCGAGAAAGCCAGGATCAACCAGGGCATGAAGGTTTTTGAGTCTTTGTCCGAAGAAGAGAAAGCCGAGCTAGGCCAAACCGCAGAAGACATGGAGCTAAGGGCCCTGGATCCTGAGATCCGAGAAAAAGGTATTAAGCCTTTCCGAGTGACTATTGAGCGGCGAATTGTACGGCTACTGGAAGAGCAAGGCTATTTGGAAAATGAGGAAACCCTCATTTCCTCATCTAATCAGGGAGGAGAGTCGTAATGAAAACCATTGCGGTGTTAAGTCAAAAAGGCGGAGCTGGAAAGACGACTATCAGTATCAATTTGGCCGATGCTTTATTTCGTCGGGGGCTGAAGGTTTTATTGGTGGATTCTGATCCTCAAGGCAGTAGTCGTGATTGGCGGGAAACAAATCTTGACGGGAAAATCCCAGTGCTGGGGCTGGATCGTGAATCTTTGGCATCCGACATCAAGGCAGTCGATAGCAACTACGACATTGTGATTATTGATGGTGCGCCAAGAGTGGCAAAACTGAGTTCGGCAGCAATTCGGGTAGCAAATCTTGTTTTGATACCGGTTCAACCTTCACCTATGGATATTTGGGCTTGCGCTGAATTGGTAGACACGGTTATAGCCCGTCGGGAAGTCGCCGATGGTCTTCCGGCTGCCTATTTTGTTGTGAGTAGAGCCATCAAAAATACCAAGCTAAGCAAACAGGTAACCACTGCGGTCAAAGAATATGGCTTGGATGTTCTGAAGAGCCGTACGACAAACCGAATTTCATACCCAAGTACCGCCTCGGAAGGAAAGACTGTTTTTGATTCCGATGATGAGGTGGCAAAGGCAGAAATAGACGCTTTGGCCGATGAAGTATTGGAGATTATCCATGCTTAAAGCCAAGGTTCATCGCCGTTCAAACGATTTTCATGCCGAAGCTTTGGCTGAAGTGCGAAAAACGGAGCTTCATCGGATGAATATCGATATTCCGGTTGAAACCTTCAAAAAATTGAAGGCCAAAATCATTTTAGAGGGTCGGTATAAGTCTGTAAGTCACGCAGTAAAAATGTGGGTAGATGCCTACCTCAAGGATGGCAAGTGATGAGTGGCAATATAAAAAATTCAAATCGGATGTCATCTGCTGAATTCAGAAAAATCACGAAACATCGGAGACCTTTATCCGAAGATTTTATTCAAGCTTTGAACCTATTTGGTGGATCTGAGTTGAAAGGATTTGAGCAGGAATATCGTTTTTACTCTCTCAGAAAGTGGCGATTTGACTTTGCTTGGCCGACTCACAAAGTAGCAGTCGAATGTGACGGCATGGTTTGGCAGGCTGGCGGCGGACGGCACAACACCGATGCGGACAGAGAAAAGATAAACACTGCTGCTCTATTGGGGTGGCGTGTTTTGCGTTTCAGCGGCAATCAAATCAGAAGCGATCCCATAGGTTGTATAGAAATACTCAAAAAAACATTGAAGGGAGATGCGAACAAATGAGCTCAAGTTGCTGTCACGCACGAACAAAAATAAACAAAAAGGGTGTAGTCATCTGCTTAGCATGCCAACAACCTTGCAGGAGGGTTAAATGATTAAAGTCAAAAAAGTTAAGCTCGATAAAAAAGACGAAAAAATAGAAATCTTATGGGAAGTGGATCGCGGGCCCGCAGGTGATGATGAGCTTTCTCTCCGATGCAAAGATGAGGCAAGACCGGAGTTTTATTCGGCTATCCAATCTTTGGCAAAGCATTGGAAAGAAGTCCTTGAGCTTGATAGTGAAAAAATAGAGCCCCAGGTCAGTAGCGTATCCTTTAGCTGGACCCGAGATGATATGGGTGTGCCAGTTATGGGTGTTACGATTTACGCCTCTGTCAGCCTCAATAAAAGCACTGGGGTTTGGGGATGTAACACACCTCACAGAATTGAGTCATTCTACTCTCAAAACGGCGGTGATGAAGGTCAGTTGATGAGCGATGACCTTGCCTCTGATTGCAAGGCATTACTGTCTGAAGCCGAACACTATATTCAAGGTGAACGGGCACAGCAAAACCTTTTTAGCTTATCCACATTGGATAGCAAGAAATTTGATGACTGCACACCAACAGAACAGAACTTAAAAGCTAGCCTTGTGAGTCGCCATGTTCGTGAAAAGGCTCTTGAGAAAGGATTGGTGACAGCATGATCAACAACCCAGTAAACAAGCAAAAGGGAGTCTCACATGATTCCTAAATGGATCTTCCCTTTGATGTTGATTGCTTTGGATATCTGCGCTGCTTGCGTGTATGCATTTGATGGGGATCTTAGAAAGACAGTCTATTGGTTTTCAGCGGCAGCACTCACAACGGCTGTAACGTTTTAAGTATGTGAAGGAGGTAATTGGGTATGTTCAGATTATTTGATTCGATTGAACAGTCTATTGGTAGGGAAAACGCAATGCGGTTAATTAGCAGCGTTCCTCGTAGGGGTAAGCGATCATGGCGAGTCGAGTTCTACATTCCCAAACGTATCGACGGTAACCACATGTTAGTACGGACACTCGGCGCAGACCTTGCAGAACGTTTATCCAGAGACCTTGGAGGCATGTCTATTCAAACCCAGAATGGCAACTCGGTGTATCGACACTTCCGCAATCAATCCATTCGTCGGCTGGCCGGTGACGGAATGCCGATTCCTCAGATTGCAAACATGATGGATCTGTCTGTGCGAATGGTCAGGAATATCGTGGGTCCTTCTCAGGGGGGTGTGCATTGCGGGTAGGACGTGGCCGCGATATTTCATTTCTGCGTGACAAAAAAAATTCATTTCGTTTCGTTTTTTTTGACCATTTTCGTGCGTGGGACCCCTCAAAAAGTGGCTCACTTGGACGACGACCCATTTCGTTTTGGAGGACTATTGAATGACAAAAACCCAATCAACTATCGAAACCCTTTTAATCAGTGAATTAAAACCGTATGAATCTAACCCAAGAACACATTCTGAAGACCAAGTTAAGCAGATAGCCGACAGCATTCAGGAGTTCGGTTTTACCAATCCGGTACTCGTCAACGATGAGTCAATGATTATAGCCGGTCACGGACGATTCCTTGCTGCCAAGAAGTTGGGATTAAACAAGGTCCCTTGCATCCGGCTATCTCACTTATCCGAAGCACAAGTAAAGGCCTATATCATTGCCGACAACAAGCTGGCTTTGAATGCTGGGTGGGATAAAGAACTCCTGACCTTGGAGCTGGGGTGTTTAAGGGATGAGTACGGGTACGATTTAAAGCTGACTGGATTTTCAGAGGATGAACTATTGGAGCTTCTCTTGGATGAAGACCTGGAAGAGGATGGCAACACTGATGATGATGCAGTTCCGGATACCGAAGAGAAGGTAGTCACCAAGACCGGAGATGTCTGGATACTTGGAAATCATCGGCTAATGTGTGGTGACAGCACAAAAAAAAACGATGTGGACAAGCTCATTGCCGGGTCACTGTGTGACGGCTGCTGGACCGATCCACCTTACAACGTCAATTACGAAGGTAAAACAGAGGACCGGCTCAAGATCCAGAATGACAAAATGGGAGCGGGAGACTTTTCAAAATTTATCAAAGCAACCTATGAATCTGCCTACGCAGCTTTAAAGCCAGGATCCGCAATTTATGTGGCCCATGCTGACACCGAAGGCTTAACATTTCGCTCAGAGTTTGTGGGTGTCGGATTCAAGCTGTCCGGCTGTTTGATTTGGGTGAAAAACTCCATGGTGCTTGGCCGATCTGACTATCAATGGAAACACGAGCCGATCCTGTATGGCTGGAAGCCTGGAAAGTCGCATCGGTGGTACGGAGGCAGGAATAAAACCACGGTCACGGAGTCCGGTGGAGTGCTGCCGTTTGTCATTCTTCCGGATGGACGGCTTCAAGTGAACGTTGGCGACAGTGCCGTGATTCTCAGCGGTGACAACATGGTTGTTGAAGAAGTTGTTGGCTCCGTACTTCGCCATGAGAAGCCAACAAAAAACCTAGAACATCCGACTATGAAGCCGGTATCCCTCATACTTTCAATGCTGAAGAACAGCACGAAGCGAGGCGACATTGTATTGGACCTGTTCGGGGGTTCCGGATCCACATTGATTGCTTGCGAAAAAATTGGACGTGCTTCCAGGTTGATGGAGCTGGATCCTGTCTTTTGCGATGTGATTGTCAGACGTTGGCAAAACTTCACCGGTAAAGAAGCCGTTCGTGAATCCGGTGACCGAAAGTTTAGCGCACAGGCAAATGCGAAATAATGTACCCACATACCCTGTTCAAACGATTGCGAAGCTGCTTCTCATTTCTGAAAGGCGGGTGCAACAACTTACCAAAGAAGGGGTACTCCCAAAGTCCAATCGCGGGAAATACGAACTTGCGCCTACCATCCAAGGATACGTCCGGTATCTTCAAGAGCGGGTGGCCGGTAATGCCGCTCAGTCAACCAATATTGAGTACCACAAAGAGAAGGCCAGGAAGACCAAAGCTGAAGCCGATATCGCTGAAATGGAAGCGGCTAGGATGGCTGGTGAATTGGTTCCGGTTGAGGAAGTAAAAATGACCTGGTCAAACTTGGCATCGGAGGTATGTACCCGGTTGCGTAACGTTCCCACACGAGTGGTCTCCTCTGTTATCGGAGAGACTGACGAGAACCGACTTAAATCTGTTTTGTTAAATGAAATCGACTCTGCGTTGACCGCAATTGCAGACGGAAACTCTCGTGGATCTCGCAAACCTGCAAAAAATAACAAGTGATGTCCGTGAATTTTTCAGGCCGCCTGAAAATCTCAAGCCCAGCGAATGGGCCGAACGAAATATTTATATCCCCGTTGGCAACGCTCTTCCGGGGTTAATTCGTTTCGATAATGCGCCTTACCAGCGGGAGCCTCTCGATATGCTGGCAAATCCGGAGTGCCGGAAAATCACTTTAATGTGGGCGGCACAGACTGGTAAAACCAACGTTGTGAATTGCGGCATAGGTTTCTTTGTGGCTAAAACCCCGCAGTCTCAAATCGTAATGTTTCCCACCCAGGGAGATATGTCGACTTGGCTTGAAACCAAGCTAAATGCTTTCGTTTCAGCAAGCCAAGTATTGCAGGAACGAATCGCCAAACCTCGGGGGCGTCAGGGGGTTAACAATCAACGAATGAAATCATATCCGGGCGGGTTTCTAATGTTCTCTTGGTCGGGCAGTCCAAACACAATGCGAGGCCGGTCTGCACCCAAGATTTACTGCGATGAGGTGGATGGGTACGAGGTGACACCGGAGGGCGACCCGATTAATTTGTTGTGGCAAAGGGCTGCCACCTTTGGGGACAATCGCTTACTGTTGGCAACCAGTACGCCTACGGTAAAAGACATCAGCCGGATTGAAAAATCGTTTGATGAGGGTGACAAACGTCGGTATTGGCTACCATGTCCATTTTGTGGTGAGTATCAGCACCTTAAGTGGGCTCAGGTTAAATGGGACAAAGATGAGCAAGGAGAACATCTTCCGGAGACGGCCAGGTATGAATGTGAGTTTTGCCGTGGTGAAATCAAAGATGGCCATAAGCTGGCAATGCTTCGGTCCGGTAAATGGCAAGGTGAAAAACCATTTCGTGGCCACGCAAGTTATCACCTTAACGAATTGTATAGCCCGTTCCGACGGTTTAGAGACATCGTTGGATCCTTCTTGGAAAAGAAACAAAGCAACGACCTACAAACCTTTGTGAATGTATCTCTTGCCGAAACCTGGGAAGAGCAAGGAGAGAAAGTCGACTCTACCGGCTTAATGAAGCGGGTTGAATCTTACTCTGCATCTGTTCCCAAAGGCGGGTTAATTCTTACTGCCGGGGTCGATATGCAAACTGATCGTCTCGAAGTGGAATTGGTAGCATGGGGCTTTGGAGAGGAGTCGTGGTCCATTGATTATAAAGTCCTTTGGGGTGACCCTCTGCATGGCGACGTTTGGGAAGATTTGGACGATTACTTGGCTACCACCTGGAGACATGAATCCGGGAATGAACTTCCCATATCTGCAGCTTGCCTCGATACCGGAGGTACCAGTGGGTACACTCAAGCGGCTTATGACTACGTTAAGCGGAAGTCTGGCAGAAGAGTATTTGCTATCAAGGGTGTTGGTGGATGGGGGCGGCCTATTGTTGCGGCTCCAAGCCGTAAACGTTCCGGGCCAAAACAGCGGAAGGTTGATCTGTTTGCTGTAGGCACCGATGAAGCCAAGTTGGTAATTGCTCGTCGATTAGGTATTACGGATCCAGGGCCGGGATATTGTCACTTTCCGGATAGCCGAGATCCAGAGTGGTTTCACCAGCTAACAGCAGAGCGTCTTATCACCAGGTATTCGAAGGGATTTCCAATCCGAGAATGGCATAAGACCCGTCCACGTAACGAAGCTTTGGATGCCCGAGTTTACGCCTTGGCAGCGTTAAAAATTATGAGTCCGAATTATCAGAAACTTGCAGAACGGGTAGCTTCGCCTTTGAAAGAAACAATCAGCAAAGACAAGCAACAAATTCAAGCAAAAACACCTGCAAAAGATCAGTCTAAAAAATCCTTAAACAGGCAACGAAGAACCGGGGGTTGGTTGAAGTCTTGGTAATAAAATATAATTGATTCCTATGGATCAAAAACTAGCTTCCAATTTAGATAGATTTAAGAAGGAATTAGACGAGCTAATATTACTCGGCAAAGGAATTTTGGCTTCGCTTTGCGATGAATTAGAACAGAAATATGAAAACAAATCAAAAAAGGCACAAAAAAAGGATTTGCCCAGCTTCCAATTAAATTATGAACGATGGTACTCAGTTTCAATGCAAGTAATTAAGCAACTACTTCCTGATCGCTTGAATGATTTTAATAGATTGTATCGGGATGAAAAACGCCGAGAAATTGACTATTTAACCTACGGGATCGCTGACTATATGCTTGGACTCCAAACCTCCCGAAATGGAAAAGTAATAGCAGATGGTAAAGCCGCTCTTCCAAAGTTTATACAACAGCTAGATATTCTTTCTTCTGCTAAATCCCGTTTAGAAAGCTCCTTGTTTGATATGAAAGAAATTGTCCAAGCTGACCTATTTGATTCCGAATTAGACTCTGCAAAAGGATTATCTAAAAAGGGCTTTTATAGAGCGGCGGGTGCTGTAGCTGGCGTGGTAGTTGAGAAACACCTCAAAAATGTTTGTCAAAATCATGGTGCTTCAATGAAAAAGAAAGACCCAACTATTAATGATTTAAATCAAGCCCTAAAGGATGCTGATGTTATAGATGTACCAACTTGGAGAAAAATCCAGCATTTGGGAGATATACGAAATCTTTGCGACCACGCTAAGGATAAAGAACCCACAAAAGATGACATTGAAGACCTTCTGTCCGGTGTTTCTAAAATCATAAAAACTTTATTCTGAAATCCCGCCAGTATCTAAGACCTTAAAATCAACCAACAATGTCTCGGTATGGACTGTATACCAAGGACCATCCGCGCAGGTACAACACTTAAATTTTTACTTCACCTATCGGCCTATCCCGCGCCGGGGTGGACCGCTTCGCTTATCCTTCGAGGGCCTTCACAAATTGACCTAACTTCAACCTCCGACGGTACCAAACACTTGTTTGAATCCGACCCGGATACCACCGGCGAATGGTCCCAAGGGAAATATTGGTATGCCCTACGTGTAGAGAAGGATGGAACAATCTTTCAAATTCAGGACGGCACTGTGCGAATTGAAGCGGATTTGGCTTCAATAACGGCACCATTCGATGGCCGTGACCATGTCCGAAAAGTCTTGGATGCCATAGAAGCCGTTATCGAAGGCCGGGCAACCATAGACCAAGAGAGCTACACGATTAACAACAGACAATTGCGGCGTACTCCCATTGCCGACCTTTTGAAATTACGCGACCGCTACAAGGAAGAATTACGTCGTCAGGAAAGTGCAAAAAAGAGCGGCGGCAGCCTTTTGGGAAGGCCCGTTTATGTGAGGTTTAACGGATGAGTATTTTTGATTTTTTCCGCAAAGATGATTCCTTGAATCAACTTGCAGCTCTGGCAACCATAACGACATTGAACAAACGAACCCGTCGCGGATCCGGACAACGCATGTTTCAAGCTGGGCAAAGTGACAGGCTTACTGAAAAGTGGACTTCGTTTCCGGTCACGGCAGACCAAATCATCCGAGATCATCAACGGGTGCTTGTATCTCGGTCTCGGGAACAGGCCGTTAATAACGACTACGGCAAAGCATTTATCCGGATGTGTACTCAAAACATCGTTGGACCTCGCGGGGTAATACTTCAGGCCCAAAGCCGTGATCCAAACGGACGGCTGGATACCTTAGCCAATGACGCCATTGAGTGGGCGTGGTGGGATTGGGGCCGAAAAAAGAATTGCGATATTACCGGCACGCAATCTTGGCGGTCTATACAGTCTTCTTGTATTGCAAGTGCTGCTAAAGACGGCGAGTTTATGATTCGAATTCTCAGGGGCAGAGAGGCAGGGCCTTGGGGCATTTCCCTCCAAGTTATTGATCCGGTCCGCTGTCCTGTGGACTTTGAGGAAATGAGGATTTCCTCAGGGAATTTCATACGGCACGGAATTGAATTCACCCCTTACGGGCGACCGGTTGCCTATTACTTCTCCTCTACCCAAGACGATGATGTGTATTACCGATTGGGCGGTCGGAACTATGTTCGCGTGCCAGCCGAAGAAATTATTCACGGATTCAGTTCGGATATTGTCGGCCAAAAGCGCGGACTTCCTTGGATGGCTACATCACTTTACCGGATGAAAATGCTTCACGGTTTTGAAGACGCTGCCTTGGTAAATGCCCGGGTTACTGCCTCCAAAATGGGCTTTTTTGAACGTGAAGAAGGATATGGCCCCGAAGACGACGAAGACTACGAACTGACCATGGATGTTGAGCCCGGGATGTACCGAGAGCTACCCCCTGGAGTTCGGGTAAAAGAGATTAATCCTCAATACCCCAACGGCGAGCTGGCGGTATTCAGTAAGTCGATGTTGAGAGGTATCGCCTCGGGGTTAGGAGTTGCGTACAACAACCTGGCCAATGATCTTGAAGGGGTCAATTACAGCAGCATTCGGCAAGGTACTTTGGATGAACGGGAGCATTGGAAAGACCTTCAGGAATGGTTCATCGAAGCGTTGGTTGAACCGGTTTTTGAAGCGTGGCTTCCCATTGCACTGTTGTCCGGACGCATCACGGTTAAGGACAAGCCGTTAAAAGCTGAACGCTTGGACAAGTACCGAATTGTGGAGTGGCAGCCCCGCCGCTGGCAGTGGATCGACCCAAGGGCGGATGTGGTTGCAGCAGTGGAATCCAAAAACAATTTACTGACTTCACCCGGCCAAATTATTCGCGACCAAGGCCGTGATCCGGACGCAGTGTGGAGAGAAATTGCATCGGACATAAACCAGATGCGGGAAGCCGGGATTCCGGATGAATTTATTCAAGCAGCTTTAGGCCGAAAAGGAGAAATAAAAGATGTCCCAGAAAAAACAAATAACGATTGAGCAATTGAACCGGGACGGAATGTCACGGTATGCGGAAATTACCAGTGTTTCCGAGTCCGAGAGAACTGTCGAACTGTCCTTCAGCTCAGAAGAAGCCGAAGTTCAGCGTTGGTTCGGCATCGAAAAGCTCGACCATTCCCCTGGTGCGGTTCGTTTGGACCGCATAAATCAGGGCGGAGCATTGCTTGTAAACCATGACCGTGATGACCAAGTTGGGGTCAACGAAAAGGCTTGGATTTCTTATGAGGAAAGGAAAGGCCGCGCAGTAGTCCGCTTTGGCAAAAGCGCACGGGCGCAGGAAATTTTCGACGACGTTAAAGACAAAATCAGGCAGAACGTATCGGTGAACTACTTCGTGCATGCGATGAAGCTGCTGGAAACCCGTAGTGACGGTGAGGATGTCTACCTCATGACCGATTGGGAACCAGCCGAAATCAGCATTGTGTCTGTGCCTGCCGACACGGGAGTTGGCATTGGACGCAGTGAAAATACGCCAGTAGTACCTACCGAGCACGGACTGCCATTATCAACGCAAGAGGAGCGTGAATTACCTATGAAAAATGAACAAAATCAAGAAGTACGGACCACTGAGCCTCAAGCTCCTACGGTAACCGTGCAAGAAAGAACACAACCAGAAGAATCAAAGGCAATTAGCCAGTTAGGCCGCCAATATGGCGAGTCTGAAATGGCATTAAAATTTATCGAAGAAGGCAAAACATCTGCTGAATTTCAGCGGGCTTTATTGGATAAGCTAAACGAACGTGGAAGCAAACCGCTTAAAGATATGGACACACCGGAAATCGGGTTATCCGAACGGGAAGCCGGGAAGTTTAGCTTCGTAAAAGCAATTCGTGCTTTGGCCAATCCCGGAGATATTGCATTGCGAGATGCTGCCGGTTTTGAGTTTGAGTGCTCTCGTGCTGCTGCCAAGAAATTAGGACGTGATGCACAAGGGATTTTAGTTCCTTACGAGGTTCTATCTCGGGCTATTACCACATCAACAGCCGGTAACGTTGCCGGTGCAACTGGCGGACATTTGGTCGGAACCACTCACATGGCCGGTAGCTTTATCGATGTCCTACGAAATCGAACCGTTGTTATGCGGATGGCCATGGTGTTATCCGGTTTGGTTGGAAACATCGAGGTTCCAAAACAAACATCAGGTGGACAAGGATACTGGGTTGGTGAAGATGGGGATGCGACGGAATCCGGTGCGGAATTCGGGCAAATTGCTATGGGTCCAAAAACAGTTGGCGCTTATACGGAAATCACCCGCAAATTGCTTCAACAGTCTACTCCGGATATTGAGACACTCGTTCGGATGGATTTGGCTAAGTCGTTGGCCATTACCATTGATAAGGCCGCTTTTTACGGGACCGGTGACAATAACCAGCCGTTAGGAATCATTGCAACTGATGGGATTAACGTTTCGGAATTTACGGCGGCCAACCCGACATTTGCTGAGATCGTCGAGATGGAATCCAAGATCGCAGCCGACAATGCGGACGTGAATAGTATGGCTTACGTGATGAACGCTTTGATGCGAGGTCATTTAAAGACCACTCAAAAATTCCCCGGAGAAACCGTTAACAACGGCGGTTCGATTTGGGAACAAGGAAACACCGTAAACGGATACGGAACCGAGGTTACCAATCAAATCACCACTGGTGACATTGTATTTGGGAACTTTGCCGATCTGATTATTGGTATGTGGGGTGCATTGGATTTAACTGCCGATCCATACAGCAATTCTAAAAAAGGCCGTCTTCGAATCGTTGCATTTCAAGATGTCGATTATGCGTTGCGTCACCCAGAGTCGTTTTGTCTCGGACGCGAAGCTGAAGATTAGGAGGCAAAAACGATGGCTAAAAACAGCAAGAACAAAGATAGCAAAGCCGGAGCTAAAAACTCCGGCCAAGTTCAAATTTCACAATCTCAACAAAGCCCTAAAGCCCCTGAGACTACCGTACGGAAAACTCGACCGGATACGGTATTGGTTGAGTTAACTGTTGCATCCGTTGTGAATAAACAAGTTGTCGGGGCAAAAAAAGTAGTGGAAGTCTCTCAAAAAGAAGCCGAAAAGCTTTACCGAAATGGCAAAGCAAAACCCTATGTTGAGAAAAAATCGTCTGCCAAAAATACAGAAACCCCGGCCAATCCTCCAGCACCTCAAACCGAGGAAAATGAAGTAAACGACGACGAAGAAACCGACTTAACCGGCGACGAAGACGAGGGCTCAGGTGATGAATGAAATCATTTCACTTTTACCTGCTGAGTCCAGAAATGCCAACGCAACCGGGGACGCCGTAGACATCCGAGACCTTGAAGGGTTTGCGGATTTGCTTTTAGACAGTACGGAAACACGGTTTAATTTGGAACTTAAAACCATCACAGTGACGAATGGCGGTAGCAGCTATAGCTCTACTCCTACAGTCAACTTCAGCGGAGGGGGTGGAACGGGAGCTGCTGCAACGGCAACTGTTTCCGGCAATGCCGTAACGGCAATCACAATTACCAACAAAGGAAGCGGATATACATCGGCTCCTACAATCAGCTTTTCGGGAGGCGGTGGATCAGGGGCCGCTGCAACGGCAACGGTTACCGATCCTGCCACAAAGACTGCTAAGTATTCGTTGGAGCATAGCGATGCTGAAGGTTCAGGGTTTACAACGGTAACTGAAGCAGACTTCACCACCGTAGGACATAGCGACGCACTGTTCCAAAAACTCACGCTTCAAACTGATAAGTTGAAGCGGTATGTCCGAGCCAAAATGACACTTGCATCTGCTGATTCCGGCAACCCGATTTCTACCATCGCATCGATGCTCTTAATCGGTAAGAAAAAGTACGAATGAGTCCATGCCAAAACCAGCGTGGGAAAACCTGGATGCCTTTTTCAGTACGGATGATTTTGCTCAAACCGTAACCATTACCCCACAGACCGGGGACACTTTTGAGGTTCCCGGTATTTTCGATGATCCCTATTTAAATTCCGACCTTGGCGAATACGACATGGACACCACACAACCTCGCGTTTGGTGCAAAGAGTCGGATGTGTCTTTGGTAAAAATGGGCGATCAGGTCGTGGTTAACGAGGTTGTCTATGATCTATTGCACAACCCTGAACCGGACGGCACCGGACTTGCCATGCTTCGTTTGGCTGAAGCTCCTGTCGAAGAAGATGAGGAGGAAGAACCCTAATGCCTTCACGTCTGATTGATTTGGATATCCACGAAGGGGAAATTAACCAAGTTATCGAAGATTTGGCCGCAACACCTGCACAAGTTGAAAAGGCCATGACTTCGACAGTTAATCGAATGGCTAGATGGCTAAAAACACAATCTGCCAGGGGCTTATCGACTCACCTTCAAATTCCCCAAAGCATCTTGCGGCGGAGGCTTAAAAACTTTCGCTTGCGAAAAAGCCCGGGCACTACGGAAATGAACGTGTGGTACGGCTTAAATCCAGTGTCCTTTATCCGACTAAAACCCAAGCAAACTGTTTCGGGAGTTCAAGCCGGACGCCATTCAGTTGAAGGCGGGTTTATTGCATCAGGGAAAAGTGGTAACCGCCACGTCTTCAAACGGCGCGGTTCCAAACGTCTTCCGATTGATGCTCAGTACTTAGATATCGAAGACCAGGCGGTCGTTTTTATTGATGACCATCTTATGGGATCCAGCAATTTCGACACGGTCTTTTTAGAAACCTTTGAAAGGGAGCTTGCATGGCGGACGCAAACACAGAAATAGATTTGGATGAGATTCATCAAGCCATCATTGATGCTATTGAGGATCAATTTCCGGACTTAAAAACAGTCGCCGACTACTATGAGGATCGAAAAAAAATCCCATTGCCCGCGTGTTTTATTGAGCTGACGGAACTGACCCAAGCCGATATGGATCCGGGTACGGACCAATTGGCCCTGCTTTCCCGCTGGGAGGCACGGGTCATTATTGGGTTTAGAACTCAAAATGCAAAGAGAAATGTCCGAAAACTGGTTACGGCGTTGGCAGCATTTATTCGCACTCAACGTTGGGGGAAGCCAATAGGGTCTGCGGAAGTTATCGGGTGCTACCCAGATGAATTTAATCCGGGGCTGGATCAGTATGAAGTTTGGCGTGTGGAGTGGACACAAGTCATCCATTTTGGGGCATCTGTTTGGACCAATGACGGTACTTTACCGACCAGTGTTGAAGTTGCCTTTTCTCCAAATACTGGGGAAACGGAAGACTACTCACCTGTTGTTGAACCGGAAGAAGAGCCGGAGGCCGACGATGAGCCTTGATTTTGCTGTTTCAGAATTAACTCGACGGTTGGCTAACCTAATCCGAGTAGGCATTGTCTCTCAGATAGATGTTGAAAATGCCCGCGTAAAAATTGTCACATCACAAATTGAGACTGACTGGCTGCCTTGGTTAACCTCCCGTGCCGGTGATGACACATCTTGGTGGGCCCCATCCATTGATGAGCAGGTCTTGATTTTGTCTCCATCCGGAGAGCTGTCGACTGGGGTCGTTTTACCTGCGATTTATTCGGATTTAAAGCCTGCAAATGCCGACACCAGCCAGGTTCACCGCATTACTTATTCGGACGGAACAGTTATCGAATACGACAAAGAGCAAAATAAGCTTAAAGTCGATTGCGTGGGGTCTGTAGACGTCATTGCAGCAGGAGATGTCCATGTCGAAACGGAAGCCAATGTATCGGTGGTCGCAGAAGGAAATTTAACGGCTGAAGCTGCTTCGGCGGAAATTACCGCAGCAACCGTAACGATCAACGGTAACGTAACCGTCAATGGCACACTTCACGCTACGGGAAATATTTCGTCCGATGCCAATGTCGCGGCTGCCGCATTATTAAGCGGTGCAACTATCTCCGCAGGGGGAATGTCTGCTTCCGGAGGAGCGATGTCGGCAGGATCTGTAAGTGCTTCCGGGGATGTAACCGCAGGTGGTATCTCGTTAGCGTCTCATGTTCACGGTGGTGTTATGGGTGGACCAGGAACCACGGGAGGACCGCAGTAATGCCTGGAATGAACGCTATTACCGGAAAACACTTAACCGGGATCGATCACCTTCGGCAATCCATCGTCGATATCCTCACAACTCCCATCGGCACGAGAGTCATGCAGCGGGATTATGGCAGCCGTCTGTACCAACTGGTCGACAATCCCATCAATGCCACCACACTGATTCAGATTTACGGCGCAGCAGTTGAAGCCCTTTCGATATGGGAGCCCCGTTTTGTTGTGGATCGTGTACAAGCTGAATCAGCAGAACCAGGGAGTGTGGTTCTTTCCCTAACCGGCCAATATCTCCCCGATGGTCGGGAAATTAAAATCGATGGAATAGAGGTGACCTAATGACAACATCAGCATTTACAGCCTTGGATCTTTCCAAGTTAGAAGCCCCGGATGTGGTTGAAGAGCTGAGTTTTGAGGCTATTTTTCAGGCAATGTTAACCGACCTACAGGAGCGGGATTCGTCGTTTACGGAATTGGTGCCTTCCGATCCGGCTTACAAGATTTTGGAAGTAGCTGCGTATCGGGAGCTTTTAATCAGACAGCGGGTAAATGAGTCTGCCCGAGCTGTCATGCTTGCTTATGCTTCCGGATCTGACTTGGATCAAATTGCCGCAAATTTTAATGTCGCAAGACTTGTGCTGGATCCAGGTAATGAAAATGCAATACCTCCCGTACCTCCTACTTTAGAAAGCGATGCCGCGCTTCGACGCCGTACTCAATTGGCTTTTGAGGGACTCAGCGTTGCAGGTCCGGCAAGTGCATATATTTTTCATTCGCTAGGTGCTCATGCGGATATTAAAGACATCAGCATAACGAGTCCGGATCCGGGTGAGGTAGTTGTGTCAGTCCTGTCTGTTGAAGGAGACGGTGAAGCTGATTCCGATATCTTAGAGGCTGTTGAAGCTGCTTTGAACGATGATGTCCGGCCCTTAACAGACAATGTGACGGTTCAATCAGCCGCTATTATCGAATACCAAATCGAGGCTGTCCTGACTGTTTTCTCAGGTCCCGATTCCAACGTAATCTTGGAAGCTGCAAATACAGCCATTCAAGCGTATGTAAGCGATAGCCACAAAATTGGTAGAGACATAACTTTGTCTGCGATTTATGCAGCTTTACATGTGGCCGGAGTTCAAAAAGTAACCCTTACTACGCCTACTGAAGACATTGTTGTTGAAAATGACGAAGCTCCATATTGCACTGACATCGATGTAACAGTTGGAGGTGTTGATGAGTAGCCTTCTCCCTAACAATGCAAGCAACCAAGAACGAGCCTTAGAAGCAACACTTTCGAGAATCTCCGATGTACCGGTATCTATTCGCCAAATATGGAACCCAGATACTTGCCCCGAGACATTTTTACCTTGGCTGGCGTGGTCATTCAGCATAGATAACTGGAGTCCGGATTGGTCTGCATCTCAAAAGAGAGAAACGATTAAAACTGCGATGATCGTACATCAGCGGAAAGGAACAATCGGGGCCGTTCGAAGCGCACTAGAAAGCCTTGGCTATCTTTTACAGGTCATTGAATGGTTCCAAGAGGAAGATACGCCAGCAGACCCTTACACTTTTAGGGTGTTAATTGATGGTCAATATGAACCGATTACACCTCAGTTATTCGACGATATCGTCCGTATCATTCGAGACACCAAGAATGAACGAAGCTATCTGTCTGCCATTACCATTCAACGGAAAATATTTGGTTCGTTCCGTACACCTACAACACCAATATCCGGGGTTAGTAGCCGGGTTTATCCGCTTCAAATTACAGATAGAGAGATTCCTCAAAATAGCAGGCTTGGAAGCGGTCACAACAGTGGTGCCTCAACTCGAATTTACCCGCTTCAAACAGTGGAAAATCAAATTAACCAGCATAGTTTCTGTGCTGTTGGACAGCAAATTTGCGATGAAATTTCAGTTTATCCAGGATAGGAGGAAAAAATAATGCCGTCACCGACATACTACTCAATTTTAACCACAGCCGGACTTGCAAAAATTGCCAATGCGATTGCAACTTCAACACCAATTCAGATTACGCAAATGGCCCTCGGCGATGGAAACGGGAGTATCCCAACTCCAAACGCTAGCCAAACGGCGTTAGTTCATCAAGTTTATAGAGAGGATCTTTCTCAGCTAATTACTGATCCGGACAATCCGGCGTATGCAATTGCAGAGCTTATTGTGCCTGCCGAAGATGGGCCGTTTACGGTCCGAGAATTAGGACTGTATGACAGTTCCAATACATTAATCGCGGTTGGAAACTTTCCAACAACCTATAAACCAGTGGCAAGTGAAGGATCCGTACGTGACCTTGTAATTCGAATGGTAATTGATGTTGAAAATGCAAGCTCTGTAACCATCACCATTGATCCTGCGGTTGTTTTAGCTAGTCAAGAATATGTTCAAAATAAGCTAAAAGATACCTTCATTCAAGACGATGGGGAATATATCGCAACGGATAAAGTTCGGGCTCGTGATGGAGACGGGCTATCACTTCAAGACGATGGTGGGAATGGTATTTTCATTGCCGACGGAGGAAATGCTACTCTTTCGGGTCCCACTACTTCAGCAATTGACGGACCTTCCCTGACTTTAACTAGGCGTGGAGATCATGCACCGGGTTACAAGGTAGGGTCATTAAAATTTACAACAACAGATCCCCAAGTAACCGGTATCCGATCTGAGATAACCGCGCTTGCTGAATCTACATCAAATTGGGGACCCGGCGGACAAGGAAGAACCGCTTTAGTCTTCAAAACTGGGGACAGTGATTCCGATGCTACTGAAAAAATGCGTATTACAAGTTACGGGAAAGTTGGTATTGGAACCGCAAGCCCGGGTACTCAATTGGAAGTTCGTGGAGCAGGTAACACATCAGCAAGTTTAACCGTAAATAGTCCTTCGGGAAGTATGTCTGTTATAGACACTCAAACTCAAGCACAAGGTTCCGGGCCTGGGATCGCATTTGGCCTAACATATAACTCTGGAGCCAATTCATCAGGTACTGGGTCAATCAGCACTTATATGGAGAATGTACCGAATAATACCAGTTCGGATTTTATGCATTCTATGATCTTTAAAACGAGCACCACATCAGGCATTAGGGAAAGCTTAAGGATTAATAGCTCAGGCGATATTTTGCCGGGTGTTGATGACGCTCAAGATTTAGGCAGTTCCAGCAAACGATATGACGACGTTTATGCAACCAACGCAACAATCCAAACCTCAGATGAACGGTTAAAAACCAACATTGAAGATACTCCTCTAGGGTTGGATTTTATCAATGCGCTTCGGGCTGTTCGGTACAAATGGGCTAATCGGGAATCGCAAACAGCCACACGTATGGTTCAAAAAACCGAACTTGTAGAACGGGAAATTGAGCAAACTGAAATTATTGAAATTGATGGGAAATACGTTCGGGTTAAAAACATCATCACTCAACAGATTGCCGAGCCGGTTTTTGATGAGTATCCGGTTTATGACGAGGATGGCGAGCCGATTTACACCAAAATCAAACTGATTTTATTAGACGAACATGGCGAAGTTATTTTGGGTGAAGATGGCAATCCAACATTTAATGAAATCAATGGCCCTCAATTGATGCATAAAATCCCAGTAATGATCGAGGAAGAATACGAAGTTCCGGGTAAAGCGTTTACCCGACGACATTACGGGTTAATTGCTCAAGATGTTCTTGCCGTACTGGAACAATTCAACGTTGATTCGGCTGACTTTGCGCCGCTGACGTACGACTCGGAAGCAGACCTTTACGGAATGCGTTACGGGGAATTGGTCGGCATTCTGATCAAAGCGATTCAAGAGCTGACTGCTCGCGTGGAGGTATTGGAAAGCTAATGCGGAAATTTAGCCAGTGTGAACCGGACATCAGAATTCATAAAATATTAAGGAGGTAGATTCAAAATGACAGAAACTTTTTTACATGGTGTACAGGTACTAGAAATTGACGCGGGGCCTCGTCCGATTAGGACGCTGCGTTCCGGTGTCATCGGAATTGTTGGGACTGCTCCCGACGCCGATGAAGATATTTTCCCGTTAAACACACCCGTGCTTGTTTCAAGCCGAGGTGCAGCCACAAAGTTAGATACCTCTGAAGAGGGGGATCAAGCCGGAACTTTGCCTAAAGCTTTGGATTCTATTTTTGACCAAGCCGGAGCCTTGGTCGTTGTAGTCAGAGTGGAAGAAGACGAAGATGACGATGAAACGTTGGCCAATATTCTTGGCGGAGTTGATGCTCAAACCGGACAATATTCCGGTATTCAAGCATTGCTTGGGGCCGAATCGATTCTAGGTGTTTCGCCTCGAATTTTATGTGTGCCAGGCTTTACCCATCAAAGAACAGATGGAGCTGTATTAACTCTTACAAAAAGTGCAGGCGGCAGCGGATATACTTCTGCGCCGACTGTGTCGTTGACTGGTGGAGGCGGAACTGGGGCAACCGCAACAGCAACGGTAGTGTCTGGGGTCGTAACAGCTCTCACTATCACCAATCGTGGCCATGGCTATACTTCTGCGCCTACGGTTGGATTCTCAGGCGGCGGTGGAACCGGGGCTGCTGGAACTGCAACCGTTGGAGACATTATCAACTCTGTCGTCTCGGAATTAATCGGCATCGCAGAGCGTCTTCGTGCAGTTATTGTCGCTGATGGCCCCAATACCACCGATGAAGCAGCTATTGCTTATGCTGGTGACTTCGGAAGCTCAAGAGTTTTTGTGATCGATCCTTGGATTATGGCCATTGACGGAGATGGTGAGTTAGAAGCCAGACCGGCATCACCTTGTGTGGCCGGACTTATAGCCAAAATTGATAACGACAAAGGGTTTTGGTGGTCGCCATCCAACAACACTATCAATGGAATTTCCGGTACTGCTCGGGCTGTTGATTTTATGTTGGGTGATGCCAATGCACGAGCCAATGTTTTAAACGAGGCCAAAGTCGCAACAATTATCCGCCAAGACGGGTATCGTCTTTGGGGTAACCGTACCTTATCTAGTGACCCCCTCTGGGCCTTTTTATCCGTTCGCCGAACCGCAGATATTCTTCAGGATAGTTTGCTCCGGGCTCACCTTTGGGCAGTAGACCGAAACATCACCAAAACCTATGTCCAAGATGTTGTTGAAGGGGTGAATGCCTATATCCGAGATTTAGTAGCCAAAGGAGCTTTGCTTGGAGGTGAATGTTGGGCCGATCCGGATCTGAATACTCCGGCAAATGTTCAAGCCGGTAAGGTGTATTTTAACTTTAACTTCACACCGCCGTATCCGGCAGAAAACATCACCTTTAGATCCCAGCTCGTAAATGACTATATCAAGGAGGTATTCGCATGAGCGCACGAGACGTACTGAAAAATTTTCATTTGATGATTGACGGGCGTGGATATGCCGGTCAAGTTGAAGAATACACACCGCCGGTTTTGAACCTGCAAGTCGAAGACTTTAGAGGAGGAGGAATGGACTCCCCCGTATCCGTCACAATGGGTATGGAGAAGCTTGAAACAAGTTTTTCTCTTGTATCCTATGACCAATACGTTTTGGCATTGTGGGGCGTTCAGCAAGGCAAAGAAATTCCGATGACTGTAAAGGGTGCTTTGGAATCCTATGACGGGACGGTCAAAGGCGTTACCCATTCAATGCGCGGTAAAATCCGGTCAATGGATTCGGGTACTTGGCAAGCCGGGCAAAAGCCTTCCTTAAAGATCACAATGGACCTGAATTACTACAAGCTTGAACATAGCGGCCAAGTGATTCACGAAGTAGATGTTATCAACATGGTCCGAACCATTAACGGTATCGATGTGTTGGCCGAAACGAGAGGGGTATTAGGGTTATGAAGAATTTTAAGGATATTGAGCTTTCAAGTCCGATTGAAATTGATGGCACTGAGATTGCTGCATTAAGAATGCGTGAACCGACGGTTGCCGACCAATTGGCTGCCGACGCGGTCAAAGGCGGGGACTCCGCAAAAGAAGTGAATCTGTTTGCAAATCTTTGTGAAATCACCCCAGACACAATCAAACGGCTAACCCTAAAAGATTATAAGAAGGTGCAAGAAGCCTTCGTTTTTTTTACCTCGGATTAACCTCCGAAAGTATCCGTGACGGCGTGCTCAGTATTGCTTTTCATACCGGATGGAGCAAAGCGGAAATCATGGCCATGCCGTGCTCGGAATTTATGTTTTGGATAGAGGGGCTGCCGAAGAATGGCTAACAAAAAACTCAGCGCAGTTATTACCATCGGAGGGGCTGTTGCCTCGACCTTTGGGACAGCAATTAAAAGCACCACGGGCCGAATCAAAGAAATCGGCAAGACAGTCCGTTCCCTTGAAAAAGACCATAAGGCACTCGGTAGCCAAATTGAGATTTGGGAAAAGCAAGGTAAAAATGTTGCCTCACTCCGCACTCAATATGTCAAATTAGGATCGGAAATAGACCGTCTCCGACTCAAGCAAAGTGCCCTAAAAAGAATCGTTGATGCTGATGTGGCTGGATCTTTCACCAGGATGGGATCCACAATTAAAAGCACAGCGTTGATGTTCACTGGCCTCGCTACAGCGGCTATCGGCGGTATTTTTGCCATTGCAAAATCAACCTCAGACCTTGGCGACGAAATCGGAGAAACAGCCCAAAAACTTGGCATTGGTACGCAAGAACTTCAGGAACTTCGATATGCAGCATTAAAAGCCGGTGGCCAGGAAGTCGAACAGTTCGACAAGTCCATGGAGCTTATGATTAAGAATGTGACCGAAGCTGCAAACGGTACGGGCAAGGCAGTAAGTGCATTGGAAGAACTGGGGCTTCAGGCCGGAGCTTTGGCTTCTATGACCCCGGATGAAATGCTCAATCATATCGCAGACGCAATGGGCAAAGTAGAAAAC
This sequence comes from Candidatus Margulisiibacteriota bacterium, assembly GCA_050250935.1. Taxonomy (GTDB): domain Bacteria; phylum Margulisbacteria; class Marinamargulisbacteria; order JBFWNS01; family JBFWNS01; genus JBFWNS01. The sequence continues at coordinate 58,127 of JBFWNS010000001.1, forward strand.
CATTCCGAAAAATTGAGGCTTGCTCTCCGGATATTCGGTAAAGGCGGAGCCCCAATGTTGTTGATGTTGGATCAGGGCAGCAAAGGGTTGGCGGAGTTTAGAAGGCAAGCCAGAGCAACCGGCTTCGTTCTGAGCGACCAAGCTATCCGTGCAGCCAGCGATTTTGATGACCAGCTTCGGGATCTGAAGCTTAGTGCTCTTGGGGTACGAAATACCTTAGGAGCTGCTTTGATGCCCGTGGTCACCAGAGTAATGGGTCGCATGACAACGTATCTCCAAAGTAATCGTGGAGAGGTAGTCAGGTTTGCCAATCAGTTTGCCGCAGCAGTCGAACGTGCAGCACCCACATTATTCAAGTTGGCCGACGGTGTTTTACAGTTTGCTAAGTTTTCGTCCATCGTTATTGGCAAAGTTGCTCACATGGTAGGTGGATTTGAAAATCTTGGATTTATCATTGGAGCTGCTTTTAGTGCAAAATCCATCTTTTCGGTAATAAGTTTTGGTGGAGCTCTGTTGAAGGCGGCAGATGGTCTCCAAATGTTCTTTACAGGAAAATCGGCCATCGTCGGTTTATCCAAGGGATTTCAGTTTCTAGGAAAAGGCATACTGTCTTTGGTGAAGAATATATTTCCACTCCTTCTTTCAGGCATTCGGGCCATTGGAGTAGCAGCGACGGCCAATCCAGTTGGTGCAATCATTGCCGGAGTTGCCATCGCAGCAATCCTAATCATCGCAAACTGGAAGCGGGTTAAACCTTTCTTTGAGTCACTATGGGCTTCTCTTAAGCCTATCTTTGCAGGTGCTTGGGCTGTAATTAAAACCGTAGCAGAATACACACCGCTAGGGATCCTGATAAAAAACTGGAAGCCTATAGTTGGTTTCTTTTCTGCACTGTGGCTAAAGGTTAAATCCGTAGCACGAACCGGCATCAACTTGGTTTTCAAGGTGTTGGACATTTCTCCATTGGAAGTATTGAGAGCCGCCTGGTCAGGGATAACCGCATTTTTTGGAAGTGTTTGGGACAAGGTTAAATCTGGAGCCGATTCGATGTCGGCCAAAGTTAAATCCATTTTTGGGTTTTCACCTGTGGGTTTACTCAAATCCTCATGGGCTGGCATTACCGGTTTCTTTGACTCAACCAAGGACAGCATTGCAACCAAGCTATCAAGCCTTGGCGAAGCATTAAAAACATCACCTCTGGCTAACTTTTCGCCTGACTGGGCCAAACTTAAAACCAAGTTTGAGGGTATTTGGAACAGCATCAAAAACGTACTGAGTCAGATCACAGATGGCATAAAGAAAGCGTTCGAATTTAAGCCGCTGGCCGAAATCAAGAAAGTCTGGGAAGAAACCTTCAAGTGGTTGGAAGACAAAGCCACTCTCATTGGAACAGTCTTTGGGAAAGTGTCCCGGTTTTTTGGGTTTGGAGAAAAAGACGATGATGCAGATCTGGCAAAACCAAAGGCAACCATCCCGCTCAAATCGCCACTCAAAGTGAAATTGCCGACTGCTTCAAATTCGGATAATACGGCTATTCCAAAGTTGCAGGCCGGATCCACGTCGATATCCAAGCAGTTCACCAATACATTCAATATCACCGTAAATGCTAGCTCCGGCCAGGATGAACAATCCATCGCCCGAAAGGTGATGGATCTCATTATTGCTCAACAACAAAAAGCCCAAGGTTCCTTGATGTTTGACGGAGCGGGGGCCTACTGATGGATATCATGATGATGATCGGCACCTTTATTTTTAGCGTAGATACCGCTTCCTACCAGCAATTTTCCAGGGCAACTGAATACCGATGGAGAAGCCAGGAGCGAGTCAATGCCATAGAGGCATTGCAGTTTATCGGCGAAGGATCTGATGTCGTCACGTTTGTTGGCACCATTTATACCGAATACAAGGGAGGAGTTGGACAGCTCACAGTTATGAGGGGCATCGCCGGAAATGGGAAGCCGCTTGTTTTGATTGATGGTCGTGGATTTGTTCACGGGCTATGGGTCATCGAAAAGGTTGAGGAAAACGTTGAAGCCTTCTTTGGACAAGGTGTGCCGCGCCGTCAAAGGTTTACGATGCAGATCCGCAAATATGGCGACAACAAAGCCATCCTCAAAAATGGGATTGTAGAATCCGTTATCGGAAGGAGCCTTCCATGACGGCAACCTATGTCAGTAAGTCCGGCGACGTCGTGGATGAGATTGTAAAGTCCTACTACGGAACTTTAAAGGGCCGAATGGTAGAACAGGTTTTGGATGCCAACCCCGGATTAGCTGACTACGGGCCTACACTCCCTTATGGTATCAGCATTGTCCTGCCGGATATTCAAACCCCGGTACAGGAGGCCAGTATCCGTTTATGGGATTAATCAATATCACCCCAACCATCCGGATTGAAGCCAACAACAAAGACATCACCGACATAATCAAGGAGCGGTTTGTATCCCTAAAGATTACGGATGAATCCGAGTATCAGTCAGATATTGCCGAAATAACCCTGGCCGACCACAAGCCGGATGCCAGAATCAAAATGCCGCCAACCGGTGCTGAACTTCGAATTTGGGTTGGCTATGACGAAAAAGCCACCGATATGGGGCTCTGGATTGTCGATGAAATCCGTCTTGCGGGTCCGCCGGATTCAATGACTCTGGTTGCCCGAGCAGCACCGTTTATGAAAAGCATGAAAGGCAGGCTTGCCTTAACCTCTCATCGAAACCGCACGTGGCCGGCAGGAACCACCATTGGCGGGATGGTCAAAAAGATGGCTGATAAAAGTAAGCTGGAAGCTAAAGTGTCATCGACAATGGCGGGAATAGTGCTTCCACACATTGCTCAAATCAACCAGTCAGACCTAGACCTACTTACTAAACTCATACCCAAATATTTCGGGATTGCCACGGTTAAAAACGGTGCCATTGTTGTTACCAGTTTGGCCGAATCAAAAACAGGCTTAACCAACTCGGAAATCCCACCCATCACGTTGGTTCCTTCAGACGTCACTTCCTATCAGACTTCCGTTAAAAGCCGTGGGCAGTATGGAAAGGTAATTGCGAAATACCGGGACTATAAAACATCGACTGACAAGCAGGTTGTCGTTGGGGATGAAGAACCAGTCTTGAGGCTACCATTTACCTTGCCAAATATGGACTCTGCCTATAATTCGGCCAAAGCCAAATATATGAATGGTAAGCGGGGTCTTCAGGAGGTTTCTTTAACCTTGCCAGGACGGACCGATATCTTTGCTGAAAGACGATTGGTTTTGACCGGATTCCGGGACGAATTAAGCGGTGAATGGAAAATAAAACGGGTCGAACACCAGATCGATCAGGGTGGATATTCCTGCTCTGTAACCCTGGCCGTGAATATAACAAATGAGGACATACCGCCAGTATCCGAATCTGACGAAAGCGAAGACGATGAAGAGTAATGGAACTCATAACACTCTTAAAAGAAGTCCGAGACCCCGCAGTCTTTTTGTTCTGCGTCGCAATTGTTTTCTATCTCAACCGTAACTATGTAAGCAAGGAAACCTACCGGGAAAACTTTGATTCTTTGAAAAAAGAGCTTGAAGCCATTCGTGATGACTATGTTTCCAAAGAAAAGTTGGCCGACGTGTTAAAGCCTGTTGAGGACCAGCTAAAAAGTATTGGCCGTGAGATTGGTGAAATAAAAAAGTTCATCGTCGATGTCATCAAAAAATAAGGAGGCCGTATCTTGGATTTGAATCAAAAATTGAGTGAGCACTTCCAACTTTGGGAGTTTGTTACTTCTCAAGTTGCTCAGCGTAACGGCATCAACAACAACCCAACTCCCGAAGTTATCCAATGCCTAAAAAAGCTCTGTGAAACAGTTTTGGAACCTGCCAGGTTTGCCTTGGGGCCGTTGCGTATTTCATCCGGGTACAGATGTCCGGCTTTGAACAAAGCTGTAGGAGGGGCGGCAACCAGTGCCCATCAATTTGGGTTTGCAGCGGATGTTTTGCCACTCAAAGTAAGCAAGCTGGAATTTGCCAAGTGGATCGTTAAAAACGTGCCGTTTGACCAAATTATTTTGGAGTATGGAACAGAAGCCGATCCTGCTTGGATTCACGTTAGTGCGGATCCTCGTCATCGCAAAAAAGTGATGCGGATTTTAAACGGAACCGGTTATCAAAAAATCAACCTATAGGAGGAAATAATGGATATTTTAGGTGCAGTTGGAAATGTATTCGGTGGTGTCGGTAAGCAAGTGGTTATTTGGACCATCGGTGGGGCCATTTCACTTTTTGTTGTCAATGAAATCCGCAAGTTTCTGAACGAAATCAAGGACCACATCATTCGTAAGGTAAAGGGGGAAGTGGCTAATATTGAAGACGAAAACCTTCGAGAAGCTGCACGGCATGTTGTACGGTATGTGGCCGGAAGGTTTCCGGATATTTCCGGAGACGCAAAGCTCCAAATGGCTATCAAGCAGCTTCAGGACATTACTCCAGACATCTTGGTTTCGGACGACAAATTAAAAGTACTCATCGAATCAGCTTACAGTGACTTCAAACAAGAGCTAAAAAGTGTTTAAACGCTTTATCGTTTCACTGGCACTGATGGGGCTTTTTGCGGGATCCTTAAGTGCTGCCGAATTTCCCGAAACCTTTTTAGAAATAAGCCCGGAGCTATCATATGGCGTTCACGATAACGGCCCGGCCTGGATTGAACTGGTTCCACTAAGAGGCGGCTGGCAAGCCACAAAGCAAACTGCCGTAAAAGCGGGCTTCAGCTATGCCTACGAAATTGACCGTGATAAAAAGCCCTTTGGAACTCCCAATCATTACGGTTGGAGAATTTCAGCACGATTGGAGCATGCCTTTGTTCCTAGTAGTGATATGAGGTTTTTTTATGAGGTGAACGTGGGCGAGAAAGTTGACGGCTCAAGGAATGAGATTAACTACCTTCAAACGATGAATTATCAGCGGTTTGGGCTTGTTTGGAGGCTTTGGAAGGTTATTTAGCTGAGTGGTTTTACAGTACCACTTTATTGCCACTATAATCTTTAAATGACCTACAGTTTTTGGGGAAAGTTTTTTAGAAAAGATTTAAAGCTGAGTGATAGATGGTGGCACAGACTTTTATCAGTTAGTTTCCTTATTTTTGTAGTATGGTTTTTCTTCTATTTAGCACCTCGTCCTGAAACAAGATGGATTCAGGCGGAAAAATTTTCCAACAGAATAACATCCGACATTAAGCCAATTGAATCATTATTAAAGCAGAATGAAAGACTTGGAGATAAAAACGAAGAGCTTTATGGAAATGACTCCTCCATGGATGCCTATTCTAAAGATACTTATTATTCAAATAATCTTCAGGCCACTTACAAGCAAATTATGATTGAGCGAAACATCCACAATCTGTATATCTATGATCACAATAGTGCGCCGGACAGAATCGAAGTTACCTCTGAAAAATTTTTAGACTACATTCAAAAAAATAATATAAAAGGGTTAGCGATAGACAGCTTTAGCTTTGAAGATGGCCATAAACTGTATTTCTTACAGGTTCCAACTATGGAACCTTATCAAGATTACTTTGTTTATAAAAAATCTTTATTCAAGACGGCGGTAGGATATGGCGGAATCTTATGTATGGTATCAGGCATTACCTTAATTTTTTCTGCTTTGATTCTTACTGCATATTATAAGGTTATTCTTTACATAATATTTGGATCTAGGAAAGAATAAATTTTGTGACAAACATCAAGCCACCTTCAAAGCCTCCGAATACAAATTAAAGTAAAATAGCAGCCGATTAGGAGCGTAAACCTGACCTAGTGGGCCCACCAGCGCTTTTTTGATACTTTTGAGGCTAAATTTAGTTCAAGTCCTAATGGGTTGGTAGCTGATTTATCTTCCCTGTGTCGAGATTCTTGTGACCAATAGCAGTTCTTCCAGCATTGGATGAATTAAATGGGGAGCCGGCATATACGGATTAGTAAAAAACTTATACCTCAGAGCATGCGACGAATATTGTGAACTTAATCCCTTAACTATTGTTTGTGTTTCATCTGTAATCAGAATGTCTTTTTTTTGCAATTCGCCCAAGAGCGCTTTTAAGTTGTGGCGATAATCATATTTTTTAAGATTTCTTTCTTCCCATCCTCTTTTTAGGAGAGCCGCTTTTAAAAATAATTCTACCGCCTGTGATACTAAAAAATAGAAAGGAATAGCCGTTAATTTTGCTGGAGATCCATCTTCGCGTTTTTCCATAGTGTTTTCTAGTTTTTTAGCGCTTTCCCAGAAATTTACAGCAACTAATCTATAGGTGGATGCTAAGACAATACTATCTTCCACTGCTAATCCAAAAATTTCTGACTACCCGAAGAAATTACACCCAGCCGCCTTAACTGATCCATAGCCAGTTGCCTTAATTTCTGAAACCGCTCTTCCTTGCTTTTTCTTTCAACTATCAAAATCGAATTGTAGCTTTCCAAATTTGCCAAAATCACAAGCTGTGTCGCAGTAGCTTCATCCCTCATATTTGCAACCCCATCTAAAATTGCTTTGGGATTTTCATCTCGCCACTGTTTAGCGGTTTTTCCAAAAAGTGCAACATTGATAATGTCGGCTTCCTCCGCATAAATAAGCCATTCCTGATTTTTAGGAATGTTGGGCAACAGATGCTCTTTGACCGCATCCGTATGTAGTTTGTAATTCACTTTGCTTAAAAAGCGTTTAACATCCCATCCTTCTTGAAGCCGTTGTTGCTCTTGTTCTTTGAGTCGTTGAAACTCTTTGATAATAAGGAGCTTAAATTCTGGACTTAACCAAGCACCAAACTCAAAAGCGATATCCTTGTGTGCAAAAGTGCCACCATATCGACCGGCCTTAGCTTGCAGGCCAACGGCATTAGTTTTATCAATCCATTTTTTAACTGAAATTGTGAATCGATTTGTACCCGCTTCATTTCTAATTCCCCCGAATTCGGGGGAATTAAAATCAGGGTTGTTCAGTTCTTCCCAAACGCCTAAAAACTCAATGGTATTTTTGTTAATCAGCCACTTTTCGATGAGCCTGCTGCCATCCTCGTAGGAAGACGTCATATCTGTTAAAGAGACAAAATCCATGCCGTTTTGTGTTAAAACTGATATTTTTGACCCTTTAACTTCAATTTTGGGCATAAATCCATATCTCCTTTAAAAAGTTTCCCTATTTTAACCTACACCCACTTTGCATCCAATACGAAAAGGTTCGATAAATACCCCTTAAGCAGCCTTTAAAGCCACCCATTCCAAGAAGAAGTCCATCATTTCGATGAAATTTTCGTGCGTAGGAGCGTCCTGGTGCCCAATTGGGCCCACCAGCCTTCGCAATAAAATGGCGATCTGCACGATTTTCGCTGCGGTCACATATTTGCAATATGTTCCCTCTGCGAGAAATCGCACATCTCATCCATTTTATTTGCGAATGCCTCTGCTTCGGATTTATTTGCAAAAATTGCGCCGATTGTTGCCTTCGAAGCAACTCCCTACGCGAGTTTTTACGAATCTGACGCACTCTCGAAGCTCGATTCCTCAAGGCCTTTAATCACAAGGAAATCTTTCCATGCATCTATGCATTTGTTGCACAAATCAAATATGTCAAATTTTACAATTTCCTTTGTGTCAGGGTTTTCAAATGCCGCTCTATATTTGATTGGACTTCCTTTTGTCTCGAAATAATCATATTCACGATACCAATTAAAGTCTGAATCTAATGGCCTTCGATCTATTTTTTTGTGTTTATATCCATTTGCAATATCTCGACAAAATCGAAGCTCAATATTCTGAGAAAATAGATTGTCTATATCAATTTTGAAATCTGGATAGGAATTTAAAAGATAATCTTTAACATGGAAGCAATTCTGAAAAAATGCAATAAGTTCGTCGTCGTCGAAATTAGACAATTCCGAATTCTTTGACTTATTGGCTAAAATTTGAACTCGACTATACCACCTTAATACTCGATTCCATTGAATGCGCCATTGATCTTTCTCTTCAATTGTAACGGGACTTAATGCACTCCCACCGAACCATTGCGGCATTACCCAATTCTCACAAGCTCAGTTCCCAAGGCTTTTGACACCTTAAAGATTGTCGATAGTTTTACATCTTGTGGATGCCTCTCCAACCGAGAAATTGCTTGTTTTTTAGTATGAATTAACTCTGCTAACTGTGATTGAGTAAGACCTTTTTCTTTCCGGGTCTTTCGAATCAATTCACCCAAGACTTCAAGCTTAAAGTCTTCATATTCATCGTCAAATTTTTCAAATGTTTTGGGGTGTTTCTTTTTTTGTTCTTCAAGGTAATTACGAAATGTGGCCATGGTTGTTACCTCCTACTTAGATAATCGTTTTTGTAATTTTCCGCAATTTCAATCTCATTTTGCGGTGTTTTTTGCGATTTCTTTTGAAATCCGTTTGTCAAAATAACCAACTTCCCTTTGTGCATAAATCCCAAAAACCGATAAATGTTGGACTCGTATTCAATCCGCGCTTCCCAAAGTCCATTTGAACCTGTCATTTTTTGCCAATATTTCGAAGGAACAATCTGGAGCTCTTCAATTAGACTGAATACAAATAATATCTTTTTACGAACCTTTAGTGGTAATTCATCTAGATAATCTTTAACAGGAACTTTTCCCGAAGATTTTTTGTAAAATTCGATGATTCGATGCCGGTTCTCTGTCATTTGTATTTCCCAGTTACGATCAATTGTAAACATGAGAGTTGACTTTTTTCAAGTGTCGCTTGTGATGCCAAATTGGCAATATGTACCATCCAAAATAGGTTCGAGAAACGCCCCTAAGCTGCCTTCAAACCCGACCATTCCCAGAAAAATCCCAGAAAAATCCCAGCAAAATCCCAATGTTTTCGTGCGTAGGAGCAGAACAGTAACCAATTGGCCCCACCATCTTGAATATGTCCAAAAAATTAATAATTATGGACACGTTTTATTGACATGTCCATGCCATACACATATTCTATTGGATATGCACATTAATTCAGAAACACCCTATAATGAGCTTCCGCTACTTCCACTTCAGCAGTCTTTTGAGACAATACCAGTGATGCAAGCGGCTATTCGAGCGAATAGGGCGTTAGCTGAGCTCAAAGGAATTGCTCAAACGATTCCAAACCAAAGTATCTTTATCAATACAATCAGCCTTAAAGAAGCACAATATAGCTCTGAAATCGAAAATATTATTACAACAACAGATGAGCTGTATCAGGCGTTTTCTGTTTCAGACGGGAAGATGACACAATCGGCAAAAGAAGTTTTGCAATATCGCAATGCGTTATGGCAAGGATTTTCTCAGCTCAAAAAACGTGGAATCTTAACCACATCTGTAATGAATGAAATTCAGGCAACACTTTTAGATAATAACGCAGGAATTCGGTCTTTACCTGGAACAGCACTAAAAAATGCTATTACAGGTAAAATTATATATACACCTCCGGTAGGCAAAGATGTCATCTTGGATAAGTTGAAAAACTTGGAAACTTACATCCATTCTGAAACAGTTGATCCGTTGATTAAAATGGCCATTATGCACTATCAATTTGAGTCTATTCACCCATATTATGATGGCAATGGTCGTACGGGACGGATTTTAAATGTTCTCTACCTTATTTATGAAGGCTTGTTAGATCAGCCTATTCTTTATCTCAGCCATTACATTATTCAACACAAAGAAGAGTACTACCGCTTATTGCAAAATTGTACTTTTAAGGAAGATTATGAGCCTTGGATTTTGTATATGCTCAGAGGTGTTGAAGAGTCAGCAAAGGAATCGATTTCGAAAATAAAATCGATCCAGCTTCTTATGCAGGAGACAATGGCAATTATCAAAGAAAAACTGCCTAAAATTTATTCAAAAGAACTTGTGGAGGTTCTTTTTCAGCAACCATACTGCAAAATCAAATTCCTTGAAGATTATGGCTTAGCAAAAAGAAAAACAGCTTCTGAATATCTTTATCAGCTTGAGGCTATTGGTGTTTTAGAATCCAAAAAAATTGGACGGGAAACGTTGTTTTTGAATGTGCGGTTGTTTGAGTTGTTTAGAGGATAGGCTATGTGTGTAGCCCTAGGATTTTTTCGTACGTAAGAGCAGAACCGTAACCTATTAGCCCCACCACGATAAATATGTCGAAAAACCACAAAAAGATCGACACATTTTATCAATATTTCGATGGGATCGACATCTCTGCCCAAGCTAGCGGGCTAATCCTTTGCATCTTAATGGCGTAATCATCAGCTGGTATTACGCCATTACTGCAACATTCCTCCAATAATCCCCCTTATCGAATCGGCGTTATCCCCGATTTTTCCAAACCAAGGCCATCAATGGGGTGACGAGGGTGAAGAGGGTTTTTGAACACTTAATCTTGCGTATACGCCTTTAAATCGGACCTGCCGGACTTGTCTTTGAGGCGTTGGAGGGCTCGGCTTTCGATTTGGCGGATGCGTTCTCGGGTGAGGTTGAATTGTTTGCTGATTTGATCGAGGGTTTGAGGGGGGTGATTGTCGAAGCCGAAGCGCCGTTTGAGCACCTCTTGTTCGCGGTCGGGCAACTCGGTTAGAACTTGTCGCAAGGTCTCTTTCATGAGGGTTTGCATGGCCGCTTCTTCGGGTTGTGGATGCTGGTCGTCTTCCACCACATCGCCCAACACATAGCCGTCTTCCGAGCCGATGGGTAAATCGATGGACAAGGGCAGTTCTGCAACCTTTAAAATTTCGTGAACCCGCTTGAGTTCCATGCCCGATTTGGCCGCAATTTCTTCTTCGGTTGGGGTTCGGCTGAGCTCTTGCACCAGCTGGCGAGAGATCATGCGCAGGCGGTTGATGGCCTCGACCATGTGCACCGAAACGCGGATGGTTCGCCCTTGATCGGCCAGCGCTCTGGACATGGCTTGGCGAATCCACCACATGGCATAGGTGCTGAACTTAAACCCTTTTTTATAATCAAATTTTTCGACGGCCCGAATCAGGCCAATGTTGCCTTCTTGAATCAGATCCAAAAAGGGCAAACCCCGACCCACAAACCGCTTGGCCACACTGACCACCAAGCGCAGATTCGCCAAAATCAGTTGATGCTTGGCCTCCAGATCGCCGGCTTCGATTTGCTTGGCCAGGACAATTTCTTGGTCGCGGTCCAACAGGGGAATCCGACCAATTTCGCGTAAATACACTTTAACCGAATCTTCAGTGACAATCGAAGTTGGAACTTCGAGGGCATTTTCGGCTTCCGCATCGGCGGCTGCATCGTCTAGGGTATCGGGTTCCTCCTCAAAAAAAGCGTCTTCAATCGAATGTTCGATGCGCGGATCAAGCGGTTTATTGGGCTCCACCATGACTCTCCTTCCTCAATAAGGACTGCAATTCGGTCAAAAGCGCATTGATTTCGGGTTCTTGTCCGGGGAGCTTCTCGAGCTCCGCCACGCGGGATTTTAGGGTTTCAATACGACGTTGGGCTCGGGTTTCTTCAAACAACTTCAGACAGGCTTCGATCTGAAAACCGTCATGAGCGGCCATCATCACCCGTCCCATTTTCTGTTTTAACTGCGGATCGGTCAATGATCCCAAAAACGCCTGATCGACCAAATCGGACTTGGCCAACTGCTCGGCCAGCTCGCGGTGATCGGGAACAGTAAACGCTTCGCTGCGCCACTGGGTAAAAAAGTGGGTTCTTAAATTCAGATCGCCCACCAAGCCCGCCAACACGGTTTCTTCGGCTTTGTCGAATTTGTTTTTTTGGGGTTGAACACGGTTTGGCGTTGGGGCACCGGAAACCGGGGTTGTCATGCGCAAGCGATCCAAAATCCATTCCGGCTCGACATTAAGGGTTTTGGCCATGTGGCGAATGTAGTATTTTTGGACCACATCGTCGGTTTCGGCCTTTAACAATGGGGCCATGAGCCGCAAAATATCGGCGGCATATTCGATGCGTTTGCCCGGGTATTTTTGCAGCAACCGCTCGAACATGACCTCGATGATGGATTTCGGAGATTCGACCAAGGCCCGGTAGGCGGCTTCGCCTTGTTCGGTGAGCACATCGGCAGGGTCTTTTTCGGGCAAAGCCAACACGAACACTTTAAGCTCTTGTTGGCGCAACACCTCGAAACTGCGCTCGACAGCCCGTTGCCCAGCCTCATCGCTATCGAAACCCAACACCACGGTTTGGGTGAAGCGTTTGAGGCGAATGGCGTGTTCGTTCGTCAAGGCTGTGCCCAGGGTGGCAACGGTGTTTTTGAATCCAAATTGGTGAGAGACCATCACGTCCATATAGCCTTCGACGACGATGGCCTTGTCTTGGGCTTTGATGGCTTGTTTGGCCAAATCAAGACCGTACAACACGCGGCGTTTGTTAAACAGCAGGGTCTCTTCGGAATTGATGTATTTTGCCGCCGATTCTGAAGGCTGAACCAACCGCCCCCCAAACCCCACCAACCGACTGCGCTCGTCGTGGACGGGGAACATCAGGCGTCCCCGAAACCGGCAAACCCAATCGCCCCGCTCGGTTTTGAAAAACAACCCCGACTTGGCCAAGAGTTCTTGGGCATAGCCTTTTCCCAGCAAGATCTGATTTAAATCGAGGTTCGGCGGGCAATAGCCGATGTGAAATTCGGCCAAAGACAGCTCCGTTAGACCCCTTTTTTTGGCATAGTCTTCGGCCAAAGAGCCCGGAAAATGCTGCTTAAACCATTCCCGACACACCACCAAAAGGTCTTGAATGGCCCCGCGGTCTTTGTCATCTTGGGATTCGAAGGTTGTTTTTTCGTCTTCTTCGATGGGAATGCCAGCCTTGGTGGCAATTTGGCGAATGGCATCGGTAAAGGACAGGTTTTCGATTTTCATGATGAAGGTGATGTGGTCCCCAGACTCTTGGCACCCAAAACAATGAAACAGCTTTTTTTCGGCACTAACAGTAAACGATGGGCTGCGCTCGGAATGAAACGGACAAAGCCCCAAATGGTTACGCCCCCGCTTGCGCAGCGAGACATAATCGCCAATAATTTGGACAATGTCTGGGATGTTTCGAACTTGTTCTACGGTTGTTTTTGAAAGTGCCATGGTGTTGCAGAAAGGGTGATGGATAGCCCGCTGTCTTTGGGAATGCGGTGCTGTTTTCGATAGTTAAACATAGCATCTGTGTTCCATAAACCCAACGCCGTGACCACCCAAAAGATCAGATGATCGGCCAAGGTAGTGGGCAGTCGAATTCCCCGAGATTCGAGGTGATGCTGAAAAGCCGAGACAGTGGGTTCCAACTCTGCCCTTTTGGCTTCGGAAACCCGGAATCCCCAGTGTAGAACCTGGATCCAATAGGCCAAGGCTTGGGGGTGGGCACTATCGGTGACAATCGGGCCAATGCTGGTAAACGCCAAGGGGGCATCGGGCTGTTCAAAGTGCACTGAAACCGACACCGCCTGACCCTGATGGTCTTGTGCGAAGTCGGCGATTTCTTTAAGCACAGCTTTGTCCAAGGTTTTCCCGGCCAAATAGAATTGGTGACACAGCGTAGCAGGCAATACCCATGGATTTGGCATGCCTTATATTACTATTTCTTACCGCACTAGCCCACTCTTCTGGCCTTTTTTGAGCAAGCATTCTTGAAAACTTGCCCGAAAAAAGGGGTTTGCTATACTGGTTTGCTATGAAAAAAACCCTAATTTTATTGTTGATTGCCCTGTGTTTTGCCAACCCGGTTCTCTGGGCAGCCGATAGCCCCTATCGTCTGAAACCCGGCGATACCCTCGAGGTTCGGGTGACCGGCCATACCGATTTGACCGTTGTCCAAACCATTACCCCCGACGGCACCGTTTCGCTGCCCATGATGGGACGCACCCAGGCCAGCGGGAAAACCTTTGCCGAACTGGATGGCATCTTAAAACGCGGTCTTTCGGCCTATCTTAAAGACCCCGATGTGATGGTTTCGCTGAAACCCACCTCGAGCCCCAGTTCTGGGCCGGCCCCCTATTTTGTGACCATTCATGATCTTAAAACTGACACCTGGGAAGTCCATCCCGTACAAACCAAAGACGAAGTTGTTGCGTGGGCAGCCGGAAGATCCTACGACATTATCCCTGTTTTGGGGGCTCCCACAGCCCCACCCACATCCAACCTGAACACCTTGGTTTCCGGTCAAACCGTGCTGGTGCACATGGGCCGAACCCCCGATTTTTGGGAAGAGCATTGGTATAAAATTGTCACCGCCGCCTCGATTGTGGTGGGGATTGTGGTTAGCTTGCGGCACTAGTCCTTTTTGATGCATGACATTAATTCGATGTTTCGAACCCTTCTAGAAGCGGCATAATGGGGGTAGCACGTTTTGTGCCCATCACATTTTTTGGAGGAAAATACCTATGGACCGTGAAAAACAATCACTAGATCATCCCGCACACCAAGAGTTGGATGTTACAGAAATGGACAAGGTTGTGGGGGGCAGTATTGATGATAGCCAAAGCGGCGGAGATGGGTGGTAGCTATAGGACGTGGCCTAACGAATTCTTGCACCAAGGCCTCGGCTGATTATTAAATAGTTTATAGCCGAGGCTATTGCTCCAAAAATGTCTCCTAAACTAGCCGATACTGCGTTTCCAAAATTAAATAACAACACCAAACCACCCACAACCCTTGCTTGCTGAAGGGCCGTAAGCCCACCCCCTACCGAAAACAACGATCCCTCAAAAAAATGCTGATTCAAGGCCTCCTGTGAAGACCGTCCACCCAATTCTGCATTTTGCTTGAGCATGGCATAAAGCTGTCGTGCTTCTTCTTGCTGGCCAACCCAAGCTTCAAAATCGGCTTCTTTCATGGCCAAAAGCTCGCCTACCCCTTGATGCAAAATGGAAGCCAAGCCCCCCGTGGAATCAGAAGCAGAAGAACTTACCCAATAGGGACTGGATAATAGTGTGCCCAAAAGACCAATTAATTTTTGGCGAAAATGAGGGGCTAAACCAGGGGAATTCCAAAGCATTTTGGCCAACTCGTCAATTAAAACCCCTTGCTTATTTCCACCAACGACTGGCAACAAATACTTCAAAAAGCTCCCTACAAAATTGCGCGCCGCCTTTCGGGCTTGGGATCCTTGAACATTAATATTCAAATCCCTCAGCAAAGGCTCCATTAAACGATTGGCTTCATGCAAATAGCCTAGCTGCTGACCAATACCAGTTCGTTTGACCAGAACATCTTTTATTTTTTGTGCCGTTAACCACTCTAAACCATGTTTATCCATTTTATGGTTAAGGTACATTACAACCGTTCGAACATCTGTCTCTTGGAGTTGGTATTGTCCTTTTTGAATAAATCGCAGATTTTCAAGCGCATCCCGAATATTGGCCTCATTATAGTTTCCGTTATAGCCCCCTATTACCTTTGCACAATCGAGAAGTTGATCTTCCCATTTGGATGCCGGCAACATTTCCAAAGCTGCTGATTGGCGGTGACTGATACGATCGCTGGCACGTTGTGTCAGTCTAGAAATACCCCCCGAGAGTTTACGTAGTCCCAATCCAGCCAGCTTTGGAACACCCAAACAAACCCCTTTAACCACCGTTTTCCCTGCCGTGTAAAGTTTTACAGCACCACGACTTGTTGCCTCACAACACCTTCTTAGTATCCTTCGCTTTACTGGCGCAGAGCTCTCTCTCTTTATTTTATTAAAGAGCTTGGTTGCTTTAGCCGCATCCAAAATACGTTCACCAACCACAATTTGTTGAGCGGCCAAAATACTAAAAACACTGTCCAACCCCTTAACCCAATCGGCTTTATTATTGGGGTTTGCAATACACTGCCAAAAACGAAGGTTATTGCCATCATAAAGCATGGCTTGCTCGCAATGCGCCAAACTGAGCCCAGGAATGGGGTGTTCTTGGCAATAGGCCCGCAATAACGCAACACATTTATTGTCTAAGGAAACTTCAAAACCCAAGGTTGTTGCCAACAAGTGAAGGGCCACTTGAGCTTGGTCTGTGGTTGAATCCACCAACGATAATAAATGGCGCTGAAAATCCAATTGACTTCTAGACAAATGAATTTTTCTGGCGGCTATGGCAGGAACAGCCTTCCATAATTCCGCACAATAAGAACCCAGATCATGACCATAAACACTTCCAGACACCATCTTCATCACCATGGCATCCAGTGTTAAAAATGTTGCGGCTCCTGCTCCAATACAAAACCGTAATCCTATCGTCCCCAGCTGATACAGTGCATTCACAGGGTTTTTAAGGGCAGCTTTAACAGTTTGACCCACTGTTCTTTCTTCGGCTCGGTGATGGGGAAATTTGCTTGTTTGGTCGGTTTCACTGGCGGATGCAGCAGATTCGATAGACATGCTATTCAGCATTTTTCTAAAGAGTTTTTGGAGCATATCCGCACGAACAATCCGCTCTGGCGGTTCTTTTGGTTTTTTCAGTTCAGGTTGAGGTTTTCGCCCACAACACGATTTCACCCATCGCCAAGCACGACTGAAGCGGCCTGGGGCTTTATCTTGCTCCATCACTCTTTTTTCGAAGTCCGGGGCGGTTCGTTCTGATAAAGTCACCATCCACATCGCCATAAAATTGGCTTTGGACTGAATGTCGGCTAGGGTTTTGGTGTTTTTGCTGTCATTCAGCTTCCAACCCGATAGTTGAGGGGGAAGATACTGGAAGGTCAGATCGCCATCTTTGATGTATTTGATGATTTCACCTTGCGTTGTATCAATGACCAAGCAGGTGAGTTTCTTGGCAAATTCATATAGCTGCGCTTCTGAACCATAATATATTGATAAAGGCATCAAAGCCGGGCCTGCGGTTTGATGTTGATTTACCCAATCGATGATGGTGTTGATATAGCTTGTTAAAACTGTTTCAAACGATGTCGTGGTCTTACTTGTACCGCTAGAAGACTGAATTTCGTCATCTAATAATGCTTGTATAGGGCTTCGGAGCTTATCGGCCAAGTCTTGTTTCGTGCTTACTGGGGCTGCTTTGGATGGGGTTGTGACAAAAAGCGCATCCGATGTGGCCTGGGCCAGGGCATCGTTTTGTGTTTCAACACGGACAAAAGCACCCGCTTGGAGGGCGAGCTGAAAAGGGATTTCCGTGGCCTCCATCTCTTTTCGCACCGAACGTTTGCCAACGGGAGTCCCCTGTTGGGCATAGTACCAAAGCCATTTGGGCAGCGTATTTTCTGGAAGGTCTGGAGGTGCTGGCTTTAGCCTTCTTCGAAGCGATCTTTGATCCAGCTTATCTGGTAAAACACTGTGAAAATGATGATCTTTTGATTCTAGGGTAAGCAAATAACCGATGCGTCCCCCTGTTTGTTCGATCAGTGCAAAAGACGCCTGTCTGGCAACAGAGATTAACTGATTATCCTGCAGTGAATCCAGTTGTGTCTCATCCCAATTAGCCCCATGTTTATTCAGAATAGCAAACAAAACCTTCAAATAAGCCAAGGTGGCATTTCCTGTTTGAGAGCGCACAAGGCCACGTTCTGCATCATCCCCACTTTGCAATAAGGGAAGCTCCATAGCACCTCGTTGTGATGGTCGTGATGTGATTTGAACTTGCCGAGTAGTGGCAAGCATTCTTTGGGCATCAGCTAGCCAACGCGCATGCTCTAGGTGCATCTGGCCAAGAATGGTTGGAAGATCTCTAAACCGTTGTGGATCTATAAACGATGTTGTGACTGCAATAAGCTTTTTCACGGTTGGTTCCTAATTTTTACACTAAGTTATCGGGAGCTTGCTGTCAAAATTGCAGTTGTGTCTATTTTGAAGGGAAGAGAAGTTTTGAATTTTTTGGCTAAAATGAGGTTATTTTGGGCAGTCTCGTGGATAAAATTAAGACTGGCCTAGCAAAAGTTTCTACAATTTGAGTTAGAAAGTAGTGGTGGAGATGACAGGGATCGAACCTGCGACCTCCTGCGTGCAAGGCAGGCGCTCTCCCAGCTGAGCTACATCCCCACAAGGGACCCCCAGGATACCGAAAATTCGGGTCCAGGACAAGGTGGATCTCTTTTATTGAAATTTTTTGGGGTTGGGCTCGAAAATTTAGTAATACAAGATGCAGTACAAACAGGTCAGTTTACACATCGGCATCTCCCTTCGGGACCTAGAAGACATTGTTTGGCAATGTCATCGCGAAGGGCTGGTTAATATCCATGATTTTGAGTCTCGGTTCTGGGACACTTTTCCAGCCATGCGGCTGCACCAAGATAGTGTTCAAGCGCCACGAACCCCAGCCATCCTAGGACTCATCGATCGCATTCATCAAGAGATTTTAGCCCTTCGCGAGCAGCATCCCAATCTGTCCTTACTTTTTGACGCGTTGGATGAAACCCCGAGACAAACCATCTCTTCTCCCCTACCCTTTACACCTCAAAAACCGTTTCGGGTTCTGGTGAAAGGGGAAGGCCCCAACGGACAAGTGTGTGTGATGCAACTGAAGCAGGTGGGCGCAGATGTTGTGGCCACGGAATCCCGCAGCGACCATGGCTCTCGGGCTTTTGATACCCGCTATGGATCTTTGAGCTATAAAAACCATAGCTATTTGGCCGGATTGTTGGGGCAAGATAGCCTGAGGTACCTTGAAACCCAAACCGATTGTGTTCGATTTAGCTCAACCGATTCTCATTCTCCCAATGCCCTTCGTGCCAGTACTGGCACGTTTCAAGACGTCTTTGATGCTCGAATTCGAGGAACATTAAAGGTACGAGTATGGTTTGAACACGAACTTCCAGATGCCCCTAGCACCTGGAATTTGATCGTCCATACCACTGGCGTTTCTGGACGAAACCGAGAACTTCAAAACGATACCCTTCGGTCCCAAGCCGGATTCTTTTCCCTGCCCGGGCTGACCACCTATGCCGAAACCGCTGTTAATCTTGAACATACCCAGGCTACCCATGGCTTTGTCCGCGAAAACAACTATGCCTTGCCCAATTTTTTCCATGTTCGAAAACATGTGACCACGGGCCGCAACCTTGGGCCTGTTGTGACGCATTTGCGTGCCTCGATTCCGGAAACTGAAAGAACCAATCAATTGTTTGCCGACATTGTCCAAGCACCCACAGCCGCGTTTGTGTATTACATGAGATCCAAAACCCACGCCGATGAACCCACTCGCTTTGCCGATCACCTGAAACACAGCGGATTTTCCATCACCCCAGACTGCCTAAAAACACCCTTAATCGAGGGGGACGACTGTCTGCATGCCTTTGTGGGAGATGCCAGCGGACAATCCCATTTTGTGGGCGGGTACGGGCAAAACAAGGGCTCCATCGAAGCCGCGTTGTTGGGCCGACTGGTTCGGGCCAAACACTGTTTGTCCGAATTGGAGGCCCAGGGAGTTTCGCCAAAACAGCTGGGCCCCCTCCATCGCCTGTTTACCCAATTGGCCAAAGCCGAACACGAGGCCGTGGTGGAACTCTTTTTTTGGAACTGTGTTTTCGATGCCCTATGCTGCCACCTGAACCCCACGCCCAACAGGACCTAAACCCTGGCTAAACGGAGGGGTCCTTGTGTATGATTTTGGCCATGTCAATTTCTAGAGCTCCACGCATTCTATTTGCCCTAACCCATGTCGCAAGGCCATTTTTTGCAAGCGTGTTGGTTCAGATGCGCAGGGCATCGGATGCGGCAGCCCCACAGCCTCCAAAATTTCGACACATGAGCCCAGAACACCGGCGACGGGCTTTGGAAGCTTGGCACAATCTTCCTGTCGGCACCTTGGACGAGCACGTTGTCCCCGAACCAACCTTAAACGCACTCTACGAAAACGTGTGGGGAACCTTTGGCATGGCATTTTGCGCGGTTCCCAATGTGGTGATTAACGGCAAGAAAGTGACGATACCCGGTGTTACCGAAGAGCCCTCGATTGTGGCCGCCTTGGCCAATGCCAGCAAAGTCCCCTATGAAGGCGAAGGGCCCTCGAGAGCCATTTGCACAGCCCAACTTCTTTTTGTTCGCCAAGCCCCTGGAGGTTTACTTAAACAAGCCATCAATAGGCTGCGGGCCGAAGAAAATGGGCTTCGGGCCCTGCTTCAAGATCAGGGCCCGGACAAAATCAAGCGCCTCTTCATTCGAGGCGGGGGGTTTGCCGGACCCTGGGTCTATTCTTGGCTTTCGAAACAAATGTTTGTTACCGAGATGCCTTTTGATGTTCGAGAGGCCATGGGGGCAAATTTGGTGAATATCGCAGCCGAATATTTAGGCCCCAAAATGGCCCAAATTCTGGGAAAAGAATGGGCCAGTCGATTGCATATTTTAACCAACAATGCCGAATATCGTATTTCCACTGCAACCCAACGCATTCCCATCGCTTCGCTTGCAACCTCGACCTTAACCGGCAAAGAAGTTGCCGAGCGAATGGTGGATGCTTATCGCTTCGCCAAACTCAATGAAAACCGCGCTATCACCAACAACAAAGGGGGCATGAACGGGGCCTCGGCTCTGGCCCTTGCCACTGGACAAGACATTCGGGGATTGGAAGCAGCTGCCCATTTTTATGCTCGGAATTTGGGCGTTAACCCCAACACAGGGGCTCCCCAATATGGCCCCTTGGCTTCTTGGGCCATTGAAGGGGACCACTTGGTGGGCCGTGTGGCGCTGCCCACCCCCACCACCACCGTTGGTCGCTTGGTTGAAGAACATCCAGGCGTCCGGCTGGCCTTTAAGCTATTGGGAAATCCCACCAACCGGGACTTGGGCTTGTACCTAGCCGTTGCATTTTTGGGCAGCAACGGCGCCGCCTTACGGGCCCTTTGTACCGATGGCATTAACGCAGGCCACCTTCGGCTACACAGCGAGTATAAAAGCAAACCCTAGGTCCTTTGGGTTTCCAAGTCCCAATGTTATACTCCGCCCATCCCCTAGGCTCCAGGTTTAAGGGAAATTTTTTTGGGAGGGTTATGTATGGACCAGATTAATTGGGTTGCCGTTGGGGTGGCCACCGTTTTGCAGTTTGGATTGGGAGGCTTGTGGTATTCGCCCAAAGTCTTTGGCAAAATTTGGATGACTTCGATTGGCCTGACCCCAGACATCGCCGAAGAAGCCAAGAAAAAAGGCATGGCCAAAGCCATGATTATTTGTCTGATTTCTTGCTTTTTTCTGGCAACATCTACGGTGCATTTTATCGGCTTGGTTCAAGCCACGAGTATTAAATCGGCCATCTATCAGCTGATTTGCCCTGTGGTTGGCTTTATTTTGGCGCCCGTTGCCATGGGCATCGAATTTGAGCAACGCAAATGGGGTTATTTTTGGGTGACAGCTGGGTATTTGGTTGTGGGAATGGGGATTGCAGCAGTGGCTGCGGTGTTGTTGTAGGAAGAACTCGAATTGTGGAAGAGTGGAAATCTCCACCCTTCCACAGCAACGCTTACAGTTTGTCGGCGTTTTTGGTGATTTTGGTGTCTTTACGCAATTTTTCGAGATAGGCCTGGGTGATTTCCCGTTTTTTGTCGGCGACCAAGGCATCTCGGATTTGCTCGGCCACTTTGGGGGTAAAGTCGACTTTGGGGCGAACCTGAACATCGATTAATTTAATGATGTGATAGCCGAACTGGGTTTTAACAGGCTCTGAAAGATCGCCTTTTTTAAGTGAAAAAGCCACTTTTTCGAATTCGGGCACCATTTGGCCTTTGCCAAACCAACCCAAATCGCCGCCGTTGTTGGCTGCTGAAGGATCGGTGGATTTGGCTTTGGCCAGGGTTGCGAAATCGGCACCGGCTTTAAGCTGCTTTTGGATATCCAGCGCTTCGGCTTCGGTTTTAACCAAAATATGGCTGGCATGACGTTGTTCCAATTCAGCAAATTGTTGGGGGTTTTGAACATAATACTGGTAGGCTGCGTTATCGCTGACTTCCGCTTCTTTTTCCACATGGTTGCGGATCATCAAAGCCAAGGTGAGTTGGTTTTCGGCCAATTGCAGCTGTTGTTTGTATTCGGCGGTTTTGGCGATGCCTTCTTTTTTGGCAGCGGATAAAATCAATTGTTCATCCACCATTTGGTCCAGAACTTTGGCTTTATTTTCTTTTTGCTGAAGGGCTTCGGCATATTGGGGCGGATAGGTGGCCAAGCGGTCATTGAGATCCTGCAAGGTGATTTTTTGGGTCCCTACTGTGGCCAATACCACTTTGTTGGGATCGTAAGACGCCATACCGCACAAAACACTAGAGGCCAGAAGCGCCGTCAGAATCAAAACAGCTTTTTGAGGAGAGGTACGCATGTGTATATCCTTTATCAAGATAAAATTCGGTCGAGGCCTAGTATAGAGAAGTCTGGGGCCAGTGTGAAGATAGACCCTAATAGATGACAATTCGTTCCATTCGATGGTTCAATAGATTCACTATGGATTCTGTACTTTTTAGGTCGCCTGCGGCTGTTTTAAAAGAGGTGTTTGGGTATAACGCATTTCGGCAACACCAAGAATCCATCGTTTCAGCGTTGTTGAATCGGCAGGACTGTTTGGCCATTTTGCCCACCGGGTCTGGCAAATCGTTGTGCTATCAATTGCCGGCCCTGTGTATGCCTGGCGTGACCTTGGTGATTTCCCCCTTAATTGCTTTGATGGAAGATCAGGTGATGCAACTGCAAAAAATGGGGGTGTCGGCCACGGTGCTCAACAGCAGCCAATCGTCTTTCGACAATGCCCGGGTGTTGAATACCCTATCTGCTTATAAGCTGATTTATGTGTCGCCAGAACGGGTAGCCATGCCCGGTTTTTTTGATGCCTTTGCCCCAGGTGAACTGGCCATGGTGGTGGTGGACGAGGCCCATTGTATTTCGCAATGGGGACATGCGTTTCGGCCCGAATACCGGCTGTTATCGGCCATCAAGACCCGGTTTCCCACCGTCCCGGTTGCTGCGTTTACTGCCACAGCCACCCGAGACGTGGCCGCCGACATTGTGTCCCAATTGGGATTAATGGCGCCTTTTCAAGTACTGGGCGCTTTGGACCGAGAGAATTTAACCATTACCGTTAAAGAACGCAGCAATGCCAAACAACAGTTGCTGGACTGTTTGTCCCAACACCCCCAAGAAGCCTGTATTGTGTATGCGGGGACCCGAAAACGGGTGGATCAGTACCACGAGTTTTTGAATCAAAATGGCTTTGCGGCGGTCAAATACCATGCCGGGCTTTCGGATGGGGCCCGCCAAAAAGCCCAGCGCGATTTCGTGGCCGATGATGTTTCCATTATTGTGGCCACAGTGGCCTTCGGCATGGGCATAAACAAACCCGATGTTCGGTTGGTTTGCCACTTGGACATGCCCAAAAACATGGAGCAGTACTACCAAGAAATTGGCCGGGCGGGTCGGGATGGGTTGCCTGCCGAGTGCGTCTTGCTGTTTTCGGTTCAGGACGCGATTTTACAAAAACAGCTGTCCGAAGACCTTCCTGCGACCATCAAACACCACCAGTTTCGCAAAACCGACCAAATGCTGGCCTATTGCAACGCCACCGACTGCCGCAGAAAGGTATTGCTGCACTATTTTAACGAAACCTATCCCCACGAAACTTGCGGGCAATGCGATGTGTGCACCCACCCCATTGCCTGGATGGACGGCACGGTTATTGCCCAGAAAATTTTGTCCTGTATCTATCGGCTGGAAAACCGATTTGGCCTGAGCACGGTGGTCGATGTTTTGGCTGGGGCCCAAACCGCGTCCATTGCCTCTCGGGGCCATGACAAACTCTCGACCTATGGTCTGCTTAAAGAACACCCCAAACACGACATTCGGGGCTGGGTTTTTGCCTTGATTAATTTGGACTATATTCTCTGCACCGATGGCGACTATCCGGTCTTAAAGCTAACCCCCAAAGCCAAATCGGTGTTGGTGGGTGGACAAACCGTTCAATTTAAACAAACCCAACCCCGTCCAGGCCGAAGTCGAAAGCCAAAAGCCACAATGGCATTTACCGAAAACACCTCGCTGTTGGCCCAATTAAAAGCCCTTCGCAAAACCCTAGCCGACAAACTTGGAGTGCCACCCTACGTGGTGTTCCACGACAAAACCCTCCACGAAATGGCCAGTGTTCGGCCCCAAACCCCCGAAGCCTTCCTCGAGATCAGTGGCGTGGGGCCCGCCAAACTGCGGCAATTCGGAACCGCCTTTTTGGGTATTTTAAACCCCTAGCGAAGCATTCAAGCCCCCTGAAAATTTAAAAGTTCTTTTTTATTTTATTTATATAAAAATTAACTATTTGAAAAATTGTCTCTCCCCCTGTACACTCTGGGCACTTCCCCCTATGGTATTACTCAGAAAATTTATTGCCTTTGGCAATACCTGTTTTGGACAGGTTTTGTGTCGGATGTTTGGGTATAGCAGCGAATGCGCCAGAACCCTACAAACGATTGTCGAGGAGCATTTTAGGTCAACCCCATTGCCCGAAACAGAAGAGGGCCCTGACACCCCCCCCTTTTTGACCTATTTGCCCCCAAATTTACACGCTTTGTTTAACGTATCTGAAGAACTTACCCCAAATCTTCCCGAAAGCCTTGTTCGCGGTTTCTGTGTCTTTGTTTATAACGATAGTGCCCACATCATTGGCTTGCAAAAGACCGGGGATGGCGGATTTCTGATTTTTGATACCCACAAACCCGAGTTTTATATGTCTAATTCGATTGAGAGCACCGAATTGGCTTTGCTGAAGTATGCTCAACAGTCATGGCCAGAAAAAACATTGAAACAACTCCAGTATGTTACCTTAATAGATATCTTTAAACCCGAACACCCCTTACCTACATTGGAGTTTGAAACTCAAGAACCATGAGCTTAATTCTAGAATCATTCGGCAAATTGCTGGTCGCACTCATAAAATGGCGTTTAAGCTCGGTCAGCTCTTCTTGCGAAAAACCCCATAGGGTCATCAGCTGATTCAAATCAGCCAATTCCTCTCCGGCTTCAATTGCTTTTTCACGGTGATCCAGCAAGACATATTGCTGATCGCTTTCGCGAAGCCCCACATTGGCCGGTTTAAAATCTGGAATACAAAAGATATTGTTTGCCCAGACCCGGGTTGCCAGCTCCATAAGCCAGCGTTTTCCCGCTTCTCGTTCATTTGATTTTAATTGATGGTGATCCAGGGGTCTTAGCTTTTCAACCACCCATAGTCGCTCTTGAACACTGGCCTGCCTTTCGATTTTAACGGCGGCAACGGCGAGCCCGAAACGAAGCAAAAGCTCTCGTTCGTTCCAAGCATGTTCAAACAACTGCTGCTGATCTCCAACATTCAAAGCTGCAAATTTAGCATTAAGATAACGCAGAACCATTTCATTTTTATTTTCATCTTGAAATGTGACCGCCTGATGAAAATCCCCTTGTCCAAGAGATGACACTTCAAAGCATGAATTCGCAGCTTGCCCAACTCCTTGACGTGGTGGAGAAAAAATCCCATGGCGACGCAATTCGTCTACAATCGGAGAATCTACCATTTGTTTTACCCTCCCTCGACCAGGGGTTTGTGGGGGTGGCGCTGGCCGTCTGGCTAAGGAAAAATGAGCCTCAGGCGGTGATCCTGGCTGTGTTTGGAAGGAAGTACTTTGTTGAGTCCCTGGTGGCGTTGTGTTTTCAACTTGATCGCTGAGCCCTGAGGCTGAAGCTTTTGAAGAGGAGGCATCGTGCTGCTGCCGTTTGGGATCACTGACATTGCCATCTCTATCAGATGCCGAGCGTTTTTGTGCCTCGCGCAGTCTGAGATTCAAAACGCCTAGTCCTTCTCCATCGAACCGTTGCAATCCATTCCCTTCAGAGAGTTGAGGACAAAATGGTGAACGCTTCACAACAACCGCTATTCTCTTTCTTTTCATCGGAACCTTTCAAACAAAAAAATGGTTTTGGAGAGACACTTATTTTTCGATTGGTTAATTTTAAAATTGCAACTAAAAAAATTGATTTTAAAATCAATCATCACACCTTCAAACCCGGTATGGTCGTGCTATACTTTTCCGACATTTAAGACGGTTCTTTTTGGGCTCCGGCCTAAAAATACATTTTGTAAAAAATTGGTTTGATAGTATATAATTTGAAGACAGTGCTTTATTCGAGATCAATTCGATCGGGAGGACTTTTTGAATGAAAACCGAAACCACAGAACCACCGACCCAAAACACCCATCAACACCCAGACCAATCAACGGCTACAGAGTCGTTTTTAAATGCCATTCAAGAAACCGAATTTAACCGTGGCGGTACTGCCGGCGGTGGGGTTCCGGGGCTGGCGCCTTTTATCGAAGGGCGTGTTCCCGATGTTTTCAAAAACTTCTATTCGCCCGAAGAGCTAGAGGCCTTGGCTGCCCTTAAAGGCACAGATCGAGACATCGAAAACCGCATGAAAGTTAAGTTGACCGAGCACTATTTGCGTTTGGCCCTTCAAAGCAAAGCCATTCAAAACTTGGTCAAAGCCAGACCCGAAGAAACCGAGGATTTATCTGGCGAAGCCGACCCCTCCAATCAAAACAAATATTCGCCACTACCCGGCCTGCTTCATAAATACGAAATGATTTTGCTGTATACCGCCGCAACCTGTTCGGCCCACTGCCGCTATTGTTATCGATTGGATTTGTTTTCCAGAAAAACCGGCAAAGAAATGGCCAGTATCGACAACGTGGCTACCTATATTCGCAACTACAACAACAACCCCGAAAACCCCTACCCCATCCGCGAAGCCTTGCTCTCTGGCGGCGACGTGATGGTTCTGCCCAACAAGCGGATCGCGAAATTTTTAACCGGCTTGGCCGAAACTGGGCTGCGCACCATCCGTTTGGGCACCAAAGAACTGGCGTTTTTCCCCGAACGGTTTGACCAACATTTTTTTGATATGTTGGATGGTTTTAACCAACTTTACCCCGATGTTCGCCTTCTGTTTATTACCCACTTCAGCCATCCTGATGAGTTTTTGGAAAAAGACGCTTCTGGCAACTACATTAAAAGTGGAACCGGCTTTAAATGGTTGGAGGTTACCCGAAAAGCCGTTGAAGGCCTTGCCCAACGCCACCGCTTTATCAGCCTCGAAAACCAAACGCCGATTATTTATAAGGTGAACGACGATCCGGATGCGCTTCGCTTGCTTCAACAAGAAATGGTGCATGTGGGCATTGGCAACCACTATTTGTTTCAATGCCGGGAAATCGAAGGCCACAAAACCTTTGCAGTGCCGGTCGAAACCACCTGGCGCATTTACAACGAGTCTCAACGCGGATTGTCTGGCGTTGAAAAACAAGCCAAATTTGTCATGTCCACCGAAATCGGCAAAATGGAAGTGATTGGGGTCACCCAAGGTCAAACCATTTTTAGACTGCTCCGCTCGCCTGGCGACGCTGGCACCCACGGCAACATCATCATTGCCAAAAGCAACCCGGATGCCCTCTGGATCACCGGCTACAAAGACCGGATTATTTCTGACGACACCCATTTATTAAGCACAAATGCATAGCATTTGTGGGTCGTAGGAGTATCTATTTTAGCCTAGGGGCTAGCGTCGCCCCCTCATCTGAACTAAATTCAGATGAGCCTCCCCCTCTCGCAGCCTGTGGCTGCTGGTTGGGGGTTTAATCTATTTCTAAGCCAGGAGATATTATGACTGCTGTTCTTCATCGCCATACCAAAGCCAATTTACCAACCGCTGTGGGCGGTGAGGGGTGTTATATTTTTGATAGTGCTGGCAAGCGTTATTTTGATGGGTCTGGGGGGGCTGCAGTGTCGTGTTTGGGGCATAATCACCCCGAAGTGGTGGCCGCTATTCAAGAGCAAGCCGGCAAATTGGCCTATGCACATTCCAGTTTTTTTACCACCGAACCCATGGAAAAACTGGCTTCTTTTTTGATTGATAAAGCCCCAGCGGGACTGTCCCACGTGTATTTTGTGTCTGGGGGGTCGGAAGCGGTTGAAGCAGCCTTGAAATTGGCCCGGCAATTTTGGGTCGAAACCGGCAAACCCAGCAAGTATCGGGTGATTGCCCGCAAACAAAGCTACCATGGCAACACCCTGGGCGCCTTGGCTGTTGGTGGTAATTTGTGGCGACGCAAACTGTTTGAACCCTTGTTGATGGAAGCCTCGCATTTGTCGCCCTGCTATGAATACCGGGGCAAACAAGCCGGCGAAACCACCGAAGCCTATGGCCAGCGTGTGGCTAGCGAACTCGAAGCCGAAATTCTTAGGTTGGGTCCCGACACCGTTTCGGCTTTCATTTGCGAACCGGTGGTTGGCGCGACCATGGGCTGTGTGCCTGCGGTTCCTGGCTATTTAAAACGCATCCGCGAGATCTGCGACCGCTATGAGGTGTTGCTGATTCTAGACGAAGTCATGTGCGGCATGGGCCGAACCGGCACCTTGTTTGCCTGCGAACAAGATGGGGTCACCGCCGATTTAATTGCCGTTGCCAAAGGGTTGGGGGCTGGGTATCAACCCATTGGGGCCTTGCTGTTGTCTGCCAAAATCTTTTCGACCATTCAAAACGGAACCGGATTTTTCCAACACGGACACACCTATTTGGGGCATACCTTGGCCTGTGCTGCCTCGTTAAAGGTTCAAGAAATCATCCAACGGGACAACCTGTTGGCCGCTGTGAACCGCCAAGGCAGGGCCCTGAAATCTGCCTTGGAAGCTAAATTTAAAAACCACCCCCATGTGGGCGATATTCGGGGCCGCGGCCTGTTTATTGGCTTGGAATTGGTGGAAAACCGAGACACCAAAACCCCCTTCGATCCGACACGGGGCATCAACGCCACCCTTAAAAAACAAGCCATGGCTGAAGGGCTATTGTGCTATCCCATGGGCGGCACCCTCGACGGGCAACACGGCGACCACGTGATGCTGGCCCCACCCTTTATTATGGAAGATGCGCACATCGGCGAAATCGTGTCCAAGCTTTCCAAGGCCATCAACACCGTATGTCGCTAAACCCGGTTCTGGTTTCCGTTGCCCCCAACGGTGCCCGCAAAACCAAAGCGGACCTCCCGAACCTGCCCATTACCCCGACCGAACTGGCCGCCGAAGCCAAGGCCTGTGCCGAAGCCGGGGCCATTTTGTTTCATGCCCACGTTCGGGAAGACGACCAGCGCCACAGCCTGGATCCTGCCCGCTATGCCAAGGCCTTCGAGGCGATACGGGCCGAGGTGGGTGATGCCTTGATTTTACAGGCCTCCACCGAAACCGTTGGAATTTATGAACCCAGCGATCAAATTCACCTGCTTAAAACCCTCCAGCCAGAAGCTGCCTCGATTGGTATTCGAGAATTGATTCCAGACCCCAGCTTTAATGCCCAAGCTCAAGCCTTTTTGGCCTGGGCTTTTGATACTGGCATCCACATTCAGTTTATTTGCTATTCCAAAGAAGACGTTCACTACTATGCCCAATTGTGTCTGGATGGGGTGATTCCCGAACACAGCGTTCACTTTTTGCTCTTTGTTTTGGGCAAAAAAACCGGCACCTTTGCCCAGGTTCAAGATTTGGATCCGTTTTTAGAGGCCCTGTCCTCCTTTCCTTTTGAGGTGGTTTGGGCCGTTTGTGCTTTTGGCCCCCTAGAACTGGATTGTATGCTCAACGCCGTTCACCACGGCGGCCATGTGCGCATTGGCTTCGAAAACAACCATCAACTGGCCGATGGCAGCGTGGCCCCGTCTACGGCTGCGTTGGTCACCCAATTTAAACAGGCTCTTGCCAATCCGCTGGCCAGCCTGTCTGATTTTGGCTCTTGGTTTTAGGGCGTTTTAGCCCTTTTGAGCGGCGAAATCCCGGTACTGCCCCAGGCATCCGGGATTTCGCAGCACGGCTTCGTTGGTGATGGGTTTGCCATTGAGCAGGTTTTTGACCAATACCTCGCTTTTTTTGCCATTGCTGGTGTAGGGAATATCGTCCACAAACACAATCACATCGGGTTTTAGCCAGGGTGATTGGGCGGTCAGGGCTTGGCGAATGGCTTTTTTGAGGGGGTTTTTGTCGGTGACTGTGTCTCGAACCTTAACGAACAAAATGATGTCTTCGTTGTCCGCCGATTTTCGCCCAACGGCCAAACAATCTTCGATATCCGTATTGGCTTCTAGGGCATTGTAGATGTCGCTGGTGCCAATGCGAACCCCGTGGCGTTTGATGGTGCTATCGGACCGACCAATAATTTCGAGGGTATTGTCTTCGTACAAAATGGCATAATCCCCATGGGCCCAAAGACCGGGAAATTTTTCAAAATACGCCTCTTTGTATTTGTGGCCATCTGGATCATTTAAAAAATACAGTGGCATCACGGGAAAGGGATTGCGGCACACCAATTCGCCTTGGCTGCCGCGAATGGGGCTTCCGGCTTCGTCTACAACGTCGACGGCCATCCCAAGACCCAAACACTGCAAGCGACCTCGGGTAACGGCCACTGGGCCACCGCCTGCAAAACAAGACACAATGTCGGTTCCGCCCGAAATCGACGCCAATTGAACATCGGGTTTGATTTGGGTGTAAATATAATCGAATTGCTCCCGCAAGAGCGGGGCGCCGGTGGATAAAATTAAATTGAGATGGGGCAAGGCGTTTTGGGGCAAACTGACCTTTAATTTTTGGGACATGGAAATCCAGGGGGCACTGGTGCCAAAAGCCGTCACCTGCTCGTCAGCCACAAAGCGCCACACGGTTTCAGGCTCGGGTTTGCCATCAAACAACACCATGGTGATGCCGCTGGCCAGACAGGTCATCAGCCAATTCCACATCATCCACGAGGTGGTGGTGTAATAAAACAATTTGTCCCCAGACCGAAGTCCGCAGTGCAAGCGGTGTTCTTTGATGTGTTGCAACAACACCCCCCCGGCCCCATGAACGATGGCTTTGGGTTTGCCGGTGGTGCCAGAGGAATACAAAATATAAAGGGGGTGGGAAAAAGACAGTCGGGTAAAGGTCAGTTCGGGAACAGCGAACGATTCGCCAAGAACCTCGGAATAGTTCGTCAGGGTGGCGACCAAAGTGGGTAATTTGGCGGCAATCTCGGCAAGTTTGTCCTTTAAATCAAAGACCTTGCCATCGTACACATACGAGGCCACCGAAACTAGAATTTTGGGCTGGGTTTGCTCGAACCGATCAACGGCAAATTGAACCCCGGCATCGGGCGAACAAGAGGTCCAAATGGCACCCAAAGAAGCCGTGGCCAAAAACGCCACCAGGGTTTCGGGACAATTGGGCATTAAGGCGGCCACCACATCGTTGGCACCAACGCCCTGCTGCTTCAACCACTTGGCCATCTGAGCCACTTGGTTGCGAAGCTGGTCGAAGGTTAGGGTTCTGCGGGGCTGTTGCTCGGTTTGATAAATCACAGCAAGGCCATCGCCGGTATGACGCAACACGTTTTCTGTAAAATTAAGGGAGACGCCTTCAAACCAATTTGGCCTGGGCCAGACCGACTGGGCATCGCTTACCACGGGGTCGAGGATTCCGGAATAGCGAAGATCGGCAAAGGTGAACAACGCCTTCCAAAACGCTGGGGCTTCGGCCACAGACCACGCATACAAGGCTTCGTAGGCGGTGCAATTTGGGCCGCCGGTTTGGGCCACAAACTGGGCAAATTCCCCGGCTGGGGTTTGGGCAAATTCTGGGGCTGGTTTTAAGATGACATCGGTCTCGGACTGGACCATGGGGTTTGTGGAAGTCATGGTTTGAAAGTATACCACAGCGCCTTGTCAAAGATTAAGATTTATTACAAAGGTTCTTTACCCGAAAAATATCCTTTTAAAAATAAAAAAGACCGTGCTAAAAAATACCCTTTACCACCTCTGTAAAGGATAGCCCATGCCCCTCGCCAAACACCTGGCCACACTTGCCCGCCGACTGGCCTTGCCCAGGCTTCCTTTGAGCACCCTAGACGAGGTTCGAGGCCAACTGGAAAACTGGTTACTGCCAGTGGCCGGTCCCGAGAAAACCCAGGCTTTTTTGGCGGCTTGGGATGCCCGAAAGCCCGATCTTGAAGCCGCCCATGCCAAACTTCAAGAACTTTATGCCCAAAGTGCTGCCCAGAACACATCGTGGATTGAAGCCCTGTGGCTGAACAGTTATTTGGCTGAAGATCGCATCACCACCAACTATTTTTTTGCGCTCCCCACTTCAGGGAACGGCAGTGGTCTGGACAAAGCCGCCCATCTGGTTAGTCGACTGATTGACCTACGCCACCGCATGGTCCAAGCCCCGCTTGAACCCAAGATCCTTGGGCCCGTCACCTATTGCCGAGATCTGACCCAAGAACACCTCTTTGCCCACCGTCTTCCAGGCAAGGGCCAAGATCGGGTTCAACAAAACTTGAAAAGCCCCCATTTTTGTGTGCTAAGCCGAGGCCATGTGTTCAAGGTCTCGATCGAAGACGCCACCACCCCCGAAGCCCTCAAACAACAGCTTCTTGCGATTGATGGTGAAACAGCGGATAAAACACCAGCCACCAATGGCTACTATTTTCATCTTCCCCGAACCGAGTGGTGGCCGCTTCGGGACAGCCTTTTAACCAGCAAACACGGCCCAGCCTTGCAAACCATGGAATCGGCCTTGTTTTGGGTGTGTTTGGACGACACCCCTGGGGATGCGTCCCAATGGCTGGCTGGCCCAACCGCCAACCGCTGCCCCAGGGCGGCACTTTCCCTTCTGGTTCACCCGAACGGTGTGGCGGTTAATGTCGAACACAGTGGCCTGGATGGACTATCGACCAAACTGGTGGTTGGCGAGTTGTGTGCAACTCCCATGGATGTCGTGTCTGAATCCTCCACGCCTACAGCCCTCTCCCCCATCACACTTCCCGATCCCCTAGACGTTCCAGCCGACGCCCAGCCACTGACCCTAGAAACCCTTACCTTGAATCTCCCCCCAACCAGCCGAGAGCTCACCGCCGATGCTTGTCTGCAACTGGCCTATGCCCTGGCTTTGGGCAAACACCAGCTCGAGAACGGAACAGGATTGGACACCTTGGGTAGCATTTACGAATCTGTGACCACCCAACACTTCCACCACGGGCGTACCGAAGGTCTTCGAACCGTAACGCCCGAGGTGTTGTCCTTTGTGACCACCTGGTTGAGCGATTCATCCACCGATACCGAAAAAACAGACTGCTTAACCTCGGCTCTGAGCTCGCTCAAAGCCCGACTTCAAACCTGCAAAGAGGCCAAAGGCATCACGCGGCCTTTGTTTGGATTGGGTCAAGTTGCCCCGGCATTGGCCGATCTTTTGGCCCACCCCGCCCTACAGGCGCTGAATACCGATGTGCTGTCCACCAGCAATTGCACTGGCGTTCCCCAATTTGGGTTTCGGCCCACCAACCCCAGCTGCGTGGGCATTGGCTACACCGTTGCCGACAACAAAACCGCCACCCTGACCTTCAGTGCCTATCCCGAGGGCACGCCGCTGCTTCAAACCCTGGTTCGACGTTTACAAGGGTTTTTGGATGAGATCGGCCGATTGCGGCAAGTGTCTCCCAGTTTTTCGCCAGATGGGGCATCGCCGTCGGTTGCGGCAAACCTCCCGGCCTAGCCAAGCCCAGAGCTTATCCGATACACTGTGACCATGGCGAAAAAAGCGCTCATCACGGGGATTACTGGGCAAGACGGCTCCTATTTGGCCGAATGGCTTTTGGAACAAGGCTACGAGGTGCATGGCATCATCCGCCGGTCTTCGTCTTTTAATACCGACCGCATCGACCATTTGTACCAAGACCGCCACGCCACTGGCCGGGCCCTCTTTTTGCATTACGGGGACCTCACCGACGCCAGTTCTCTAAGTCGGCTACTCGAAACCATTCATCCCGACGAAATCTACAACCTTGGGGCCCAAAGCCACGTTAAGGTCAGTTTCGAAATTCCCGATTACACCGCCGATTCCGTGGCCTTGGGCACCCTCCGACTTCTGGACGCCATCAAAGACACGGGCATAAACACCAAGTTTTATCAGGCGTCTTCGTCGGAAATGTACGGCAAGGTTCTAGAAGTTCCCCAATCCGAAACCACGCCGTTTTATCCCCGAAGCCCCTATGCTGCTGCCAAGGTTTTTGCCCATTGGATTACAGTAAATTACCGCGAAAGTTATGGTCTTTTTGCCTGCAGTGGGATTTTGTTTAACCACGAATCTCCCCGCCGAGGTAAAACCTTTGTCACCAAAAAAATTGTCGATGCCCTGGTTCGCTATCAAAAAGGTCTGGGCGGCCCCCTGTATTTAGGGAATTTAGAAGCCAAACGCGATTGGGGATATGCCCCAGACTATGTCAAAGCCATGTGGCAAATGTTGCAACAACCTGCCCCAGACGACTATGTGATTGCCACAGGCGAAACCCACAGTGTTCGCGAATTTTTGGAAGAATCCCTGGCCTATTTGGGTTTAAAAGCAACCTCCAATGGCAAAACCGGTGCCGACGAATGTTATGTCGACGAGACCGGCAAAGTCGTCGTGGCCATTGATCCGGCCTATTACCGCCCCGCCGAAGTGGATTTACTGATCGGCGATGCCAGCAAAGCCAAATCGGCCCTGGGCTGGACGCCAACCGTCACCTTTCAACAACTCGTTCACCTGATGATCGACGATGAACTTAACCGATAAAATCTATGTGGCTGGCCATCGCGGCATGGTGGGCTCGGCCTTGGTTCGACGCCTCCAGCAAGGCGGCTTTACCAACTTGGTTTTCAAAACCCACGCCGAACTCGACCTAACCGATGGGGCCCAGGTTCGGCAGTTTTTTGAAACCGAAAAACCCGACCATGTGTTTTTGGCCGCCGCCAAAGTGGGTGGCATTTGGGCCAATCAAACCCAAAAAGGCGCGTTCATCCACACCAACCTTCTGATTCAAACCCACGTGATCCACGAAAGCTGGCGGGCCGGCGTTCAAAAATTGTTGTTTATGGGCTCCAGCTGTATTTATCCCAAACTGTGCCCACAACCCATCGACGAATCCTACTTGATGACGGGCCCTCTGGAAGCCAGCAACGATGCCTATGCCGTGGCCAAAATCGCAGGTATCCAGCAATGCCGCGCCTATAATCAACAGTATGGCACCTCGTTTTTGTCGGTAATGCCCACCAATTTGTATGGCCCAGGCGACACCTACGATTTGGAAAACGCCCATGTCCTGCCCGCCCTGCTTCGCAAATGCCACGAGGCCAAAGCAGCCGGCTCCCCCACTTTAACGGTTTGGGGGAGTGGAAACCCTTTCCGGGAATTTTTACATGTGGATGATTTGGCCGATGCCGCCGTTTTTTTGATGGGACAGCCCATGACCCACGACCTGATGAACATTGGCACCGGCCAAGATTTGTCGATTTTGGATTTGGCTAAAACCATTCAACAGGTGGTGGGCTATTCGGGAACCCTGGTATTTGATGCCTCCAAACCCGATGGCACCCCCAAAAAACAGCTGAACGTCGACAAACTACATGCTTTGGGCTGGCGCCATCGCATTGGCCTGGAAGAGGGCCTGCGTCGAACCTATCAGGACTATCTGGCAACCCTCTAGATTTTTTAGCTTTTGGGGTGACCTTGCTTGTCCATTAAAATGCCCATCATGTCGCTTTGGGTTTTCAGCACCTCGAGCATTTGCTCCCATTGATGGGTGGTGAGGATGTCGATTTTGGTGTGCAATTGGCGAATTTCAAGTTCGGCTTTTAAATTGACCAAATAATCGTGCTCGGATTGGGTGCGGTCTTTTTTTCTTGGCGGTTTTGGCTCATCATGATGATGGGCGCTTGAATTGCAGCCAAACACGACAAGAGCAGATTCAACAAAATATAGGGATAGGGGTCAAACCCAACTCGGAAAATGGCCCAAGAATTCAGGGTAATCCAAACCACAATAATGCCCGTAAACACCCCAATAAACGGCCAACTCCCCCCAAAATCGGCAATGCGATCCGAGACCCGCTCGCCAAAGGTTAAGGGGGCTTCCACAGGGGGCTGAAGCAAGGTGGTTGCCGAAACATCGGCCTGGTCTTTGGGGGTTGTGGCCTCGGGGTTCAGGGCATGAAACAGGGCATGCGCTTCTCCCAAAACCGTTTGAATGTAGTGGGCCTGAAGCCCATGCATGTCTTTAAGACACACATACCCATCTTCCAAAAGCGGGGTTTTGGCCGCGGCTTTAAGCCCGGTTGGCAACATGGCCACCGGAAACACCTGGGTGAGGTGTTTTTCCTGGCCACACAACTGGCACCGGGCCTTTTTAAAGGTCATTAAACCGTGGCGGTATCCACCAATCCAAATTGTCCGGGTTCGCCTTTGGCGTAAATCACGCAAAGCGAATCGGTTTTGCTGTTGTTAAACACCAAAAATGGGGCTTCGGTTTCGGACAATACAGAAGCCGCTTCCTGGGGAGTCAGGGCCTCGGTGGTGGTGAGTTTATCGGATTTTTTGGCCTTCACAACCGAAACCTTTGCAGCTGGTGCTACCGCTACTTGGCCTTTATCGGCTGGAACGCGGCGTTTGGTCCGGGCTTCGGTTCTGGATTTGAGTTTTTCTTTGTGTTTTTTAAGTTGTTTTTGAACTTTTTCGATCAGGATGTCGATGCTGGCATAAAGGTCTTTGGAGGCTTCTTGGGCACGGATAATTTTACCGGCGGCGTGAACCGTTGCAGAGGCCACTTGGCGTTTTTCCTCTACCCCTTCAACATAATTCAACTCGATGACCACATCTTGGATATTTTCAAAAAATTTAAAAACCTTTTGGGCTTTTTTTTCGGCATAATCTTTGAGCGGCTTGGTGATGCTGACATGGTGTCCACGAACTAAAATTTTCATTAGAATCATCCTCCCTAGAACTGTTTTTGGATTTTGAGGCTAACTTCACGCGTATGGGGTAAAGTGTTACTATCATACCCAATTTATTCAAAAAACAGAAAGGGCTTTTCCCCACCCATGATTACTTCCCTTAAAGCCGTCATTCTTGCTGCTGGCAAAGGCACCCGTATGAAATCTGAAATCTTAAAAGTCGCCCACGAAGTTGCTGGTAAACCCATCGTGAGCTATGTATTGGATACTGTTCAACACCTGGGTGTGGAAGAGGTGTTTATGGTGGTGGGCCACCAAGCCGATCTGATTCAAAAAAATCTCAAACAAAAACACCTGACGTTTGTCATGCAAGACGAACAATTGGGCACGGGGCATGCCGTCATGCAAGTCGAGCCCCATGTTCAACACCAAGATAAAACATCGCTGCTGATTCTGGCTGGCGACTGTCCATTAATTGAAGAAAGTACTCTTAAAAGCTTGGTGGAGTTTCACCACGAAACCAACGCCGCAGCCACGGTTTTAACCACCAAAATGGACAATCCTGGCAGTTATGGCCGGATTTTACGCGGAAAACTGGGCACCCTCAACGGTATTCGCGAAGCCAAAGACTGTAGCCCCGCCGAGAAAAAAGTCAAAGAAATCAACACCGGTGTCTATATTTTTCAGGCCGAAGCCTTGTTCAAGGCATTGGGAAAAATCGATACCAACAACACCCAAAAAGAATACTATTTAACCGACGTCATCCACATTCTGAAAACCGAAGGAAAACCCGTTTCGGCCTATTGCACCGACAAACCCGATCAGGCCATTGGGGTGAATACCCGGATGGATTTGGCCAAAATTAACAAACTGCTCTATCGCAACAACAACCAGTACTTTATGGAAGAAGGGGTAACGATTGTGGACCCTGAATCCACCTTCATCGATTCGACTGTCCATATTGGCCACGACACCATCATCAACCCGTTTACCGTGATCAAAGGGAGCACCAGTATTGGGGCCCACTGCCACGTGGGGCCCCACGCCCACATCGAAGATGCCACACTGGGCAATGGCAGCATCATCCCGCCCTTTTCGCACATTAATGGACACGCCTCGCCTTCATGCTAACCATTCTTTGTTTAAACCCTCAGCTGACCCGAACATTAAGGGATACGTTTCCAGACCACAGCGTTTTACATTTTGAATCTGAAATTCACTTGTTGTCTTGGTTGAGCACCCAACCCGCTCTGGGTAAACCCGACATGGCCATTTTGCCGCCCACGGCCACCCAGGCCCATGCGATTGGCTCCCACGTGCTTTCTGTGTGGTTGGAAGACGAAAAACCAGAACCCCACCGCTGGCACGAACTCTTTGCCCTGATCGAGCAATTGAAGCAAAGCAATGCCAAACACAAACAGTTTCGTCGCCTGTACGAAGCCACTCACCAAATCTATGCCACGTTAAACATCGAAAAACTGGTTGAAGGGGTGGTTGAAGCCCTGCACATCTGCCTGGAAGCCGATGGGGTTGGTATGTTTTTATTGGACAATGCTGGCCAATTGGTTTTGCGGGCCTATCGTGGCGATTTGTCGCTATCGGATGCGGAACTGGCCCTGCTAGAGCCCAGCTTAACCGAATCTGCCCTGAAATTTAACGCCGAAAAAACCCTGTCTTATAAACGACTGGCCAACGACGAACGCACCTTTGGCGTTCTGGTGATTCGCAAACACCAGGGCTTTCACAGCAGCGACGACGAAGAGCTGCTTCACGAAATCGCCACCCACACCTCCCGAGCCATTGAAAACGCCCAGTTGTTTTCCACCGTCGAAATGTTGGCCATGCAAGATGGTTTAACCGAACTGTTTAACCGCTACTATTTTCAAGCCAATATCGGCATTGAATTGGCCAGGGCCAAGCGGCATTTGTATCACATTTCGTTGTTGATGCTCGACATCGATCACTTTAAACGGGTCAACGATCACTATGGGCATCAGGTTGGTGACGAGGTCTTAAAACATGTGGCCGACATCTTCAAAGCCACTGTTCGAAAATCCGATATCGTGGCCCGTTATGGCGGCGAAGAAATGGTGGGGGTTTTGATTGGCTGTTCGGATGCAGATGCCCTTTTATTGGCCGAAAAAATCCGAGAAAAAATCGAACAAAGCACCCTAACCGCCGTAAACCTTCACACCCCCGATGCCCCAGCCGAGCGCATTCCTTTAACCGTGAGCATTGGTGTTTCTTCTTACCCCGAAGACTTTGCCCATTCCCAAAAGGCCATCTCGTTTTTGTCCGAACACAATGCGCCTCTCGAGGAAGATTTGCTGGTTTACATGGCCGACAAAGCCCTTTACCGCGCCAAAAAACATGGGCGCAACCAGGTCTTAAGCTACAAAAAGGTCCAGGGAAAATCGCTGGAAAATCCCCTCCACTGACGCACGAAACTGTGGTATAGTGGACGAAATTTATTCCCCTCATTTCAAGGAGCTTCAGCGTGTCTAGCGAAAACCTCAAACAATTTGCCAATATCAAAGTTGTGGGCGTGGGTGGTGCCGGTGGAAACGCAGTTAACCGTATGGTTAGCTCTGGTGTTAAAGGGGTGGAATTTTGGGCCATCAATACCGATATTCAAGCGTTGAATGTCTCGTTGGCCGATCATAAACTTCAAATTGGAAACAAACTCACCAAAGGTCTTGGCGGTGGCGCCACGCCTGCCGTTGGGGAAGAGGCCGCCAAAGAGAGCTTGGAAGATGTCGAATCGGCCATTGAAGGTGCCGACATGGTCTTTATTACAGCCGGGATGGGTGGTGGAACCGGCACTGGGGCTGCCCCAACTGTTGCCCGCTTGGCCAAAGAACAAGGGGCTTTAACCATTGGGGTTGTCACCAAGCCATTTCGCTTTGAAGGTCCGGTTCGGGCCCGCCAAGCCGAAGAAGGGGTTCGCCGCCTTCGCGAGCATGTGGACGCCCTGATTGTGATTCCCAACGACAAATTGCTTCAAGTGGTAGAACGCATGACCTCGATGATTGAAGCCTTTAAAATCGCCGATGATGTACTGCGCCAAGGCGTTCAAGGTATTGCGGACTTGATTACCATTCCAGGGCTCATCAACCTCGACTTTGCCGACGTTAAAACCATCATGAAAGACTCGGGCTCTGCCATGATGGGCATTGGACGTGCATCGGGCGAAAATCGGGCCGTGGTGGCTGCCGAACAAGCCATTTCTTCTCCCCTTCTCGAGGAGACCATCAACGGGGCTACTGGCGTTATTTTGAACATTACCGGCGGCGAATCCTTGTCTTTGCACGAGGTTCACGACGCAGCTGATGTGATTTACAGCTCGGTAGATCCCGAAGCCAACATCGTGTTTGGCTCAGTCATCGACGAGCGTTTGGGCGAAGAGCTGATGATTACCGTGATTGCCACTGGTTTTCGTCGCACCAAAACCGAAACCGGACAACGGGCCTTTTTTAGCGCCACCCGCATTCGCGAAACCTTTGAACCCGCCCAAGAAACCGTTGTTGAACAACGCGAAACCTTGATCGAAACCCAAATGGAAGCGGTCACCACTGCCTTTTCTGGCACCCCACTGACCAGCCCAGACAAAGAAGATTTCGATTTGGATGTGCCGGCGTTTTTAAGAAATATTAATTGATTATAAACACAAATGCACAGCATTTGTGAGTCGGCCGCTGAAGCAAGTTCATCGGCCTCGCTAAAGATAAAATTTAGGGCTTAACGGGGATAGGGCTATCTGGTTTCTTGTTTGATTCTGGTGATCATCTCCGACAAGGTGCCGGAAGCGGTTGCTAGCATTTTTTGAAGGGTGTCTTGGGCGAAGGGCTCTTGTTCTGCTGTGCCTTGGATTTCGACAAACCGGCCGGATTCGGTCATGACCACATTCATGTCGACCTCGGCTTGGGAATCTTCTTCGTAGCATAAATCGCAGACCACTTGGCCTCGTACTACCCCAACACTGATGGCCGCCAACCATTCTTTGATCGGCGAAACCTTTAAATGACCGTTACGCTGCATCCAAACCACCGCATCATACAAGGCAATCATGCCGCCGGTGATGGCTGCAGTTCGGGTGCCGCCATCCGCTTGGATGACGTCCGCGTCGATGTGAATGGTTCGCTCGCCCAATAAATCAAAATCCAAAACAGCTCGAAGGGATCGGCCAATCAGGCGTTGGATCTCGTTGGTTCGGCCAGAGGCTTTGCCCTTGTTAACCTCGCGTTGGGACCGGGTGTGGGTGGAAGACGGCAACAGCGAATATTCTGCGCTTAGCCAACCGGTGCCTTTATCTCGCAAAAAAGGCGGTACTTTTTCCTCGATGGTGGCTGTGCACAACACCTTGGTTTCGCCAAAAGCAATCAAAACAGAGCCTGGGGCATAGCGGGTGAAGGATCGTTGGATACTGAGGGGACGCATTTCGGCGTTGGAACGGTTATCGAGTCTCATCGGTGGGGGCATCACTTTCTTTGGGGGATTCGTCTAGCGCTTCGAGTTCTTCTTGCACACAGTCGTGGCGGTGTTGCTGCAACACCTCTCGGCCAGACAAAATGTTGTTCTCAAACCGGATCATGTCTTTTTGGAATTTGGTGACCACCAATTGCAGCTGAGCCAGCACTTGGTCGGCATAGTCGTTGGCCCCTTTTTTGATGACAAACGCTTGCTTTTTGGCCTCTTTTAAAGCGTGATTAACGGTATTTTCTGGGTTTTCTGTCTCTAGAATCTCGTCTTCTTGCAGGTGCAATTCCACGTTGTCTCGAACAGAACCTCCCGCTTTAATGGTGAGCCGAATTTTATCGATAATGGACAAAATGTGGTGCTCATCCAACATTACACGGCCGGTCATGGGAATTTTGGAGCCTTCCAAAACCGTAGCCTCCAACGCGTCAATTAATCCCAACAATTCATTCATAGCCAAACTTCTTTCTTAACGCCGCTTCTACCGGTGCCGGTAAAAAAGCGCGAACATCACCTTTGTATTGTGCCACTTGGCGGACCACACTGGAACTTAAATAAGCATACTGGATATCGGTCATAAAAAACACCGTGTCCACCTCGGGACACAACTCGCGGTTGGTCAGGGCCATCTGAAATTCATAATCAAAATCGGACACAGCCCGCAAACCCCTTACAATTGTAAACACCTCTTGTTGCTTTGCAAAATCCACCAACAATCCCTGAAAGCCTTCCACCGTGATGTTGGGCTGATCCTTAAACACCTCGCGAATGAGGGTGATGCGCTCTTCGACCGAAAACAAGGGGGTTTTTGCCGGATTGTGGATGACGCCAAGAATCAGCTGATCGAACTGCCGACAAGCCCGCTTAACAATGTCCACATGGCCGTTGGTGATGGGGTCGAAACTTCCGGGATACAGGGCTTTTTTCATGGTGATTTTTTCTGAATAAAGGAGAGGATGGCGTTGCCGTAATCGTACTGATGGGTCAACTGAAACGGGGTTTCTAAATCGGCCAAAACAGCCTTTAAATCCAAGCGTTTGTTGTGCTCGAAAATGGCCAAACCGCGGTCGGATAGTATATCAAAATCGGCCATGGCCTTCAACAAAGTGCCGTAATAGTGGTGTCGGTCCCAGGGCGGATCGAAGAACAGAA
This sequence comes from Candidatus Margulisiibacteriota bacterium, assembly GCA_050250935.1. Classification (GTDB taxonomy): domain Bacteria; phylum Margulisbacteria; class Marinamargulisbacteria; order JBFWNS01; family JBFWNS01; genus JBFWNS01. The sequence goes on from JBFWNS010000001.1 coordinate 100,439, forward strand.
AATCGGCTTTGGCTTTGGTTCTGCGCAGGAAATGGAGAACGGGAAGTTGAGCGATTTCGAACGGGGGGGTTTCAAAATACGGCGCAATCTGCGCCGTATTTTGGTGGACACTGGCGGTGTCCACGTCTACGAAGTAGACAAACCCTCCCCCCCGGGACAAGGCTTCGAGCCCGATTCCGCCCGTTCCACAGCACAAATCCATAAAGACTTGGCCTTTAATGCGGTCTCCCAAAATGCTAAACAAGGCCTCTTTGACCTTGTCTTGGGTGGGCCGAAACGCCCGGTCTTTGGGGCTTTGGAGGCGGCGTCCTTTAAATTCACCAGCAATAATGCGCATCAATCCAGCTCCACTTCGAAAACAGATTTGTAAGAGGATAACAGGGTTTGGCGCAACCCGCGATGTTGGGGGGCTTGCAGGCGGGGGTCCAATTCCCAAACCGCAGTCGCCGCCGTGTGGGCCTGGGCCAAGGTTTCTTGGTCCCTAACCAAATCCCCGACTTTAAAATCCGGCAACCCGGACTGCCGAATCCCCAATACATCGCCAGGCCCACGAATTTGAAGGTCGTGTTCGGCCAATTTAAAGCCATCGGTGGTGGACAACAGCGCTTTAATGCGTTGCTTGGCCGTATCGGTTTTGGGATCAGCAATCAAAAAACAAAACGAATCCCCTGGCCCTCGGCCAATGCGGCCCCGAAGTTGGTGCAACACCGATAGCCCAAAGCGTTCGGCATGTTGAATCACCATCACGGAGGCGTTGGGCACATCGATGCCCACTTCGATGACGGTGGTGGCTACCAGCACATCCAGTTCTCGGGCCTTAAACGCGGCCATGATGGCTTGTTTTTGAGCCGCCGGCAATTTGCCATGAATCAGGCCCACTTTATGGGCTTTAAAAACGGTCTGTTGCAAGGTTTCAAATCCTTCGATGGCGGATTTTAAATCTAGCTTTTCGGACTCTTCGACCAAGGGATACACCACATACACCTGCCGTCCTTTGGCCAATTGTTCGGCACAAAACCGATAGACCTTGTCCAAGCTTTCTTCTTTAAAAAACAGGGTTTTAGGTGGGGTGCGGCCCGGTGGCAATTCCCCAATAATGGATTTTTCCAAATTCCCAAAATAGGTTAAAGACAAAGACCTTGGAATCGGGGTAGCCGTCATAAACAGGCAGTGGGGACAGCCCCCTTTGTTTCTTAAATTAAGCCGTTGCAACACCCCAAAGCGGTGTTGTTCGTCCACCACCATCAGTCCCAAATTGGCCAGCAAAACCCCCTCTTCCAACAACGCATGGGTGCCGATAACGACGCAGGGTTCGGGGGCAGCCAAGCGGTCTCGGTTTGCTTTTTTTTCTTTGGCCGTGGGTTTGCCTTTGATTAACACCGTTTCAATACCCAGGGGTGAAAGCCGTTCTTGAAACCGAAAAAAATGTTGTTGGGCCAAAATTTCGGTGGGAACCATTACCGCAGCTTTCAGACCCGATTGAATGGCAAACAAGGCGGCCATCAGGGCCACATCGGTTTTTCCAGATCCAACGTCGCCTTGAAGCAGTCGGTTCATCATGGTTGGGGTTTGGACATCGGCTGCCACATCGGCAATGGCCTGGCATTGCGCCTGGGTCAGGGCATAGCTTAATTGGGACAAATAGGCCTCGATCAAGGGACCTTGGGTTTGCAAAATAGGGCTGGGCTGGGGTTGTTTTACCGATTTTCGTTTTAACAACAAAGACAGCTGTAAAAAGAAAAACTCCTCAAACACCAAGCGTTTTCTGGCCTGCAAAAAATCGGTTCCCCCTTTTGGAAAATGTAGGGTTTGCAGGGCCCAGGGCAAGGGTTTAAGCTTGTAGGTTTGTCGCAACCCTTCTGGAAACGGTTCGTCCACCTGCCCCACAAACTGGGGGATGATGGTTTGGGCAAACTGGCGCAGTCGTTTTTGGGGCATTCCTGACACAGTTGGATAAACCGGAACCACCCGCCCCAACTGGGTTTGAAGCTCGGCCACATCGGCATAAAATTCGGCATCCTGCACCGACACTTCGGTCTCAAAAAGAGTGGCCCGCTCTACTTTTCCCCTAAAAATCAGCCACCGGCCTTCAACCACCACTTTTTTAAGGTAGGGTTGGTTAAACCAAACCAGGGTGATGGTGGTTCTGCCATCGGTTACGGCCGCTTTGATCAGGCTCATTTTTTTGGCTTTGTGCTCGATGACCCGAACAATTTGCCCAAAGGCTGTCACCACCTCGCCTTGTGGCAGTTGATTGAGGTGGGGAAGCTGACGGCGATCGTCATAGGACTTGGGGAAAAAAAACAGAAAATCCCGGACGGTGACCAACTGCAACTTCACTAGCACGTTGGCAAAATGAGGACCAATGCCTTTGATGTACTGAAGGCTGGTGTCGAGAGCCCCCATTACCCGGCTTGAAGAATTTGATCCAGCACGGTGGTGATGTCGTCTAGGGTCCACACATTGGCCAATTGGCTTCGGTATTGTCGGGCCCCAGGAATGGCTTTGACGTAGGACAACAGGTGCTTTCGCATTTCTCTGGCGCCAACCTCTGGCCCTTTACTCTCGATCATCCACTGGGCGTGTTGCAAAATTAAAGGGACTTTTTCGGCAAAGGTTTTGGGAGGCCCATCAGGGGCAAACACCCAGGGATTGCCAAAGGTGGCCTGGCCAATCAAAAACCCATCCAAATTGCCCAGTTTGGCCAAGCCATCGGCCCTGTCCTCGACCCCACCATTTCCCAAAACAGGAATCGACAGGTGACGTTTGAGTTCGTAAATAGGGTTCCAATCGGCCGGAACATTGTAGGGTTCGACATAGGTTCTGCCATGAATACAAATCATGTTGGCGCCTGCATTTTGGGCCCCGATACCAAATTCGACCAACCCCTCGGCATTGCCCCAGCCCAATCTGGTTTTCACCGAGACCGGCAAGGCTGTTGCTGTGGCCACGGCTTCGATTAAATCAAAGGCCAGACCTTCTTTTTTGCGCAGGGCAACACCATGCTCTGATTTCACGACTTTTTTAGAGGGGCAACCCATGTTGATATCCACGCCTGTAAAGCCCATGTCTTCGCACAATTTTGCGGCTGCCACAAAGGTTTCCCTGTTTTTACCAAAAATTTGGGCCAAAATGGGTTGTTCGCTCGCATCAAAAGCCAATTTTTGTTTAACCTTGGCTGCACTATGAAACAGCCCATCCGCCGAGGTAAATTCGGTATAGGTGATCACCTCGGGATTGACGGCTTTGCAGAGCCTTCGAAAGGCCGAATCCGAATACCCATCCATGGGTGAAACCCCGATGATGGGCTTTGGAAAGTCTTGCCAGAAATTTTTGTGCATCTAGACCAATTCTGCTTCGCGGGTTTGAACCAACGCTTCAACAGCAAATTCAAAGCTTTCGTCGGCGGCTTGAAGCCGGAGGATGGGTTGAAGGGTCGTGGTCCCAATGGCTTCGTATACCAGATTTCCAGACTCCAAAATTGCGGTTACAGCCGTCATGTTTTCTCGTTTAACGGCGATCACATAGCCCCCGTTTTCGGAAAAGAGGAAGGGAACTGCGTTTTGGCTGGTGTTCAGGGTCATGCCCACCTTGGCCAAACCATGTTCGCCAACCACCATTTCAACCAGGGTTTGCCAAGCACCCCCCGAAGAAATGTCGTGGGCGGCCTGAATCAATCCTTTTTGATTGAGGGCGTACATCGCTTGATTCATGGCCTGCTCTTCATCAAAACGAACCTGGGGCGCCACCTCGGCTTCAGAGACCCAAGGGGCCACCTGGGTTCCCCCAAATTCGGCATAGCGTTTTCCGAGCAGGATGAGCTGTAAATCGGCTTCATGAACCTGAAGGGTCACGGCTTTTTGATAGGCCTCCAGCTTGCCCACCACCACAATCACTGGGGAAGGGACAACCGCTGTGCCTTGTTTTGAATCGTTGTAAAAACTCACATTCCCCGAAATGATGGGAATGGGTTCTCCAGGCAGGAAACTTAAGCCACGGGCAGCATCGGCAATCCCTTTAACCCCTTGTTCAAAATCAAAAAAGACGCTGGGATTTTCAGGGTTTCCATAGTTCAAACAATCCGTCAGTGCCAAGGGTCTTGCCCCAACGGCGACCACATTGCGAACCCCTTCGGCCACGGCATAGGCCCCGCTGATGTAGGGATCTACTGTGCCATACACGTTGCTGTCGATGGAAACGGCTACGGCCGCATCGCAGCCCGGAATGGGGGTTACCACACAGGCATCGGCCTCGCCAGGATACACCACCGCATCGCCCCGAACCGCGTTATCAAAAAAGCGATACACCCGACGGAGGCTTTGGTTTTGTCTGTTCTTTAAGAGGGTCTGGGCAATGGTCTGGGCCGAGGCTTTAGCGTAAGACGGCTTGGCCTGTTTTTGAAGGGGTCTTTCTTGTTTTTGGCGCTGAACCCGAACTTCGGTGGTAATGGCATGGATGGGGATTTCAGTGACCACTTGTTCTTTGTGAATCAGACGGTAAACCGGTTCGTTCAAGACCTCGCCCACCACCACAGCCCCGGCGTTGGGATAGAGTTCCGGTAAAGCAAAGGTCTCGTTAAAACAGGTCAAAACCTCGGGAGTAAACCATCGGGGCACGACCACACAAAAGCGTTCTTGGGTTTCAGAACAGGCAATAATTTCGGGGGATAAATTGGGAATGACCGTATTCACCGCATCCAAATGCACCACGACACCAAAGCCGCTGGCCGCTGCAATTTCAGAGGTGACGCAAGAAATGCCCCCGGCACCCAGGTCTTTAAACCCAATGGGCACCTGTTTGTCGGCCACTTGTTTTAGCATGGCTTTGATGGCCTCGACCAACACCCGTTTTAAAAAAGGATCATGCACCTGCACGGCCCCAACATTGGTGGCCTTGTCGTCGGTGTCCAAAGTGGTGGACGAAAAACTAGCCCCACCAAATCCGGTGGCATCGGTGGATTTGCCCATTAAAATCACATCATAAGGCTCGGTTTTGGCTTGTTCGGGCACATAGCTGTGGATGATGGCATCTTCAGTGACCAATCCCAAAGCCGCAACGTTGACCAAGCAATTGTCGTTGTACGAGGGGTGATACACCGTTTCCCCGCCCAACACGGGAACCCCCAAGGGATTGGCGTAATCGGACACCCCAAAAATGACACCCCGTTCAATTTCGCTGGCATGGTCGGAACCAACGCCAAAATGCAGGGAATTCAACACCCCAATCACATCGGCGCCCATACAATAGACGTCCCGCACCACGCCCCCTACCCCAGTGGCGGCCCCTTCCACAGGTAAAATTTGGGACGGGTGATTGTGGGATTCGTGGGAAATGGCAATGCAATACTGCTTTCCGTTGTGTTGGGCAAACCGCACAATGCCAGAATCTTCGCCAATGCCCAACGCCACCTCGGAGCCTTTGGTTGGCAAATGGGCTTTCAGAATTTCCTTGCTGCTTTTATACGAGCAGTGTTCCGACCACATGGTATCGAAAATGTGTTTTTCAACTTCCGAAGGCACACGGCCTAAAATGGTTTCAATTTGGGCTAAATCCGAGGCAGATAAATTCATACTAAACTCCTTGATGGGGGGTGAAATTCGTTTTCTAATTTGGCGACCACCAAAGTGGCCACACTGTTTCCGATCAAATTGGTAATGGCACGCGCTTCAGACATAAATCGATCCACGCCTAAAATCAGGGCAATGCCCCCGAGGGGAATCCACTGTCCCGGCAAGGCCGATAACGTCGCAGCCAAGGTAATAAACCCAGACCCGGTTACACCGGCTGCCCCCTTAGAGGTCAGCAACAGCACCCCAAAGAGGGTTAACAGTTGGGGAATCCCCAGTGGCACCTGATAGGCATGGGCAATAAAAAGAGCCGCCATGCCCAGATAGATGGCCGTGCCATCCAGGTTAAAAGAATACCCTGTTGGGATCACCAATCCAACCACCGATTTTGAGCACCCTGCTTTTTCTAGCTTTTCCATGACTTTTGGCAAGGCCGCTTCAGAAGAAGAGGTTCCCAAAACCAACAGCAATTCGTCTTTCAAATAGGCCAAAATCTGGGTAATGCGAAAGCCAAACAACCGGGCCACAGCCCCCAGCCCCACCAACACAAACAACGCCATGGTGATGTAAACGCAGGCCATCAATTTCCCCAGGGCCAACAAAGCGCCAACTCCAAAAGTTCCTATGGTATAGGCCATGGCCCCAAACGCCGCAACCGGCGACACCTTCATGATCATATTCACCAATTTAAAAAAGATGTCGTGCAGGTGATTAATAAAGGTGAGGACCGGTTTAACCGGCTCGCCGCATTGGGCAATGGCAATGCCAAACAGCACCGAAAAAAATAAAATCGGCAACAAATCGCCTTTGGCCAAGGCCCCCACCACACTGTCTGGAATCATGCTGGCCAAGAAACCGGCCCCATGCCCCGTTTCAGACGCAGCAACCGTGTAATGGCTGATATCCACCCCTTTGGCCAAGGCAATATCCACGCCCTTTCCGGGCTGCAACACATGACTCACCCCCAAGCCTATCCCCAAAGCCAAGGTGGTCACAATTTCAAAATACAGCAGGGCTTTAACCCCGATGCGTCCGGCTTTTTTAAGATCGTCCATGCCGGCAATGCCCGACACAATGGTTAAGAAAACCACAGGGGCAATCACCATTTTAACCAGTTTGATAAACCCATCGGACAGCACTTTTAGCGAGGTTCCCCAACTGGGACAGACCACACCAACGGCAATCCCCATCACAATGGCGATTAGCACTTGAACCGTTAAATTTCGGTACCAAACTTTCATCTGGTGTTACTCTAACAAATTGTACTATTGTTAGGCCATGGCCATTTTACACTTTTGCTTTAACGCCATTATCCCCGAGTTTTTGATTATTTATTTGGGGTTTTTCCTTAAAAAGGTCCGCATTTTAGCCGACGGATTTTCCAAGTCTGTTACCGATTTGATCTTTTCTGTTTCCTTGCCCACCCTGCTGTTTTTGAGCCTTTCCAGGTCTCAGCTTCAGCTCTCGAACACCCTTGGATTTATGGGGTACGGTGTTTTGGGAACCTTAGCAATGTGCACCTTGGCTGGGGTTTTTGTTCCCTTTATTGCCAAACCAGTGAATAAGGGCGCCTTTCTTCAAGCCTCGTTTCGCAGCAATTTTACAGTTCTGGGGCTTACCTTATCGTTGAATTTATTCGGCCCCAAAGCCGTTCCAACCCTGGCCCTGTTGTTTTCTGTGGTGGTGCCCTTGAACAACATTTTGGCCATTTTAATGCTGACCCATTATGGGCAACACCGCCTGACACTCAAAACCTTTGTTAAGGGGGTGCTGTTGAATCCGCTTGTTTTGGCTTGTTTGTTGGGCATCTCGGCTTCTGAACTTCAGCTGCATCTGCCTTTTATTGTTGAAAAAGCAGCCACCACGGTTGCTGCCCTAACTTTACCCTTGGCTTTGCTGGCCATTGGTTCTTCCCTCAATTTTAATCGCCTCCGACGCAACTGGCACCTCACCGCCTTGGCCACGGCCATCAAACTGGTGGTGGGCCCCCTGATTTTGGTGTCTGGGGCTGTCGCTCTGGGGTTTCGCGGGTTGGAGCTGGGGAGCCTATTTTTGTTGTTTGCAACCCCAACCGCTGTGGCCAGCTACATCATGGCCAAAGCCATGGGCAGCAACAGCCGATTAAGTGGGAACATCGTCGCCGTTACAACCCTGGTGTCGGTGCTAACCCTCTCGATTGGCGTTGCTGTGCTCAAGGCCAAAGGACTGGTCTAGCCGCTATTTCAACAGTGGGGCTAAGGTTTTCTCGAAGGTCGACAGATCTTGATAACCCACAAACTTGGCAACGATGCGGCGTTTTTTATCAATCACAAAGGTGGTGGGGATACCCTGAATCCCGCCAAATGCTTTTACAATGTCCTCGTCCCCCATGGCAATCGGATAGTTGATGCCTTGCTCTTTAATAAAGGGGTGTACTGGCTTTGCGTCGTCATCCAAGGAAATACCCACCACTTGGACCTTGCCAGCATATTTCTTTTGCAGGGCAACAAAATGGGGGATTTCAGCCCGACAGGGAGGACACCAGGTGGCCCAAAAATCCAGAATCACAACCTTGCCGTCATAGGCTTTTAAATTCACGGGACTGCCATCCAAGGCAACCAACGAAAACGCTGGGGCTGGCTTAACCGTTTGCTTGGGGGCCAACTTTTTTTGCAGGGATTGTGCATGCAGCGACGCAGATGTTAAGAAGAGACACAGCATGAGCAAAAGCGCACTTTTTAAGTTTTTCATATCTAAACATTATACCACAGTCAAAATTTGGGGGACAATGGGATTGTTTCTGATATCTTCCCCTCTTTTTTCCGACATCAAGGACTATCGAGTCTGCAACATCCCCTTTGTTTATCACCAGCAACCGTACCTGGCGATTCGAACCTATACCCACCACTATCAGCCTTGGGTGGTGGCGATTGATTGCATCACCTTAACCCCTAAACTACTGCCAAAAACCGAGGTTATTCCCACCCAAAATGCCTTTTCCAACCTTCCGTTTCAAACCCAGCTTCGAACCGACACCACCCCCCCAATACGACTGGCCAACCATGGGGTGATTCACCAACCCTCTTCAGCTTTTTTTCTGACCCTAGATTTATGCCCTTCGGCCAAACCCTTGGAAAAAGCCGCTTTGGAACGGTTGATGTCCCTGGCCCCAAACCCAGTGCCCATCGGCATTGCCATTTCAGGAAAATGGCTGCTCCACCACGAAACCGATTTGCAGTGGCTACAAGAACAAGTGGCCCATCACCGCTTGGACATTACGTGGATCAACCATTCGTTTAGCCATCCTTACGACGCCCAAGCCCCTCTGGATCACACATTTTTACTGACCCCAGGCCTTTCGGTGGACGCCGAAATTTTGGATACCGAAACATTGCTCTTGGATCGCGGCCTGGTGTTTTCGCCTTACTTTCGGTTTCCAGGACTCATCGCCAACGAGGCCTGTATGGCCAAATTGGCCGACCTGCATTTGATTCCCTTGGGCAGCGACGCTTGGTTGGCCAAGGGAGAAATTCCCAAACCTGGCTCGATCATTTTAATTCATGGCAACGGCAACGAACCCGCAGGCATTGCTAGATTTTTGGCGTTTCTGGACGAGCATCAGCAAGACATTCAAACCCACAAGCTGGTGTTTGGGTCTTTAAGCAATCGCTAGACGTTGAACAAAAATTCGACCACGTCCCCATCTTGCATCACATAGTCTTTGCCTTCTTGGCGCAGTACGCCTTTGTCTCGGGCTTGTTTCCAGCCTTTGCACTCGACAAAAACAGGATAGGCCAAGACGTTGGCCCGAATAAAGCCTTTTTCAAAGTCGGTGTGAATGACACCTGCCGCTTTGGGGGCCGTATCGCCAACCCGAATGGTCCAAGCACGGGTTTCTTTTTCGCCAGAGGTCAAATAGGTTTGTAGACCCAACAGGTGGTAACAGGCCTTGGCCAATCGACCCAATCCCGATTCTTCCAAACCCACCGACTCTAAAAACTCTTGTTTTTCGTCGGCATCCAAACTGGACAACTCTTGCTCCAATTTGGCGCAGATCACCAAACACTCGTCCCCGGTTTCGGCGGCATAGGTTTTGACTTTATCCACCCAGGGGTTGGGCTGACCGATATTGTTTTCATCAATGTTGGCCACATAAATAACTTTTTTAAGGGTTAAAAAGGCAAATCCTTTCAACACGTCTTTGTCTTCGTCTCCCACTGTTTTTCGCACCGGTTGGCCTTGTTCCAAACCCGCTACAATTTTTTTGAGAAGGTCTAGTTTTTGAATCTCTTCTTTTTGCTGGGCTTTTGCCTTTTTCTGTTGGGTGTCCACCAGCTTTTGGGCCAGCTCCAAATCGGCCAACAACAATTCGGCGTTAATCACCTCGATATCGCCAATGGGGTCCACGGCACCGTGAACATGAACAATATTGGGGTCGTCAAAACACCGAACAATGTGGGCTATGGCCGCAGTTTCTCGGATGTTGGTTAAAAACTTGTTCCCCAACCCCTCGCCCTTTGAAGCCCCTTTTACCAATCCAGCAATGTCGACAAACTCGATGGTGGCAAAAATGCGCTTCAAACTGCCCGTAATGCCAGACAGGGCATCGACACGGGCATCGGGAACTTCCACGATTCCTGTATTGGGTTCGATGGTGCAAAACGGATAATTTTGGGCATCCACCGTGGAATTGGTAATGGCATTAAACAGGGTGGATTTCCCAACATTGGGCAATCCCACAATTCCAATCGAAAGGGTCATCGAACGAGGTTGACGTCGCTTTCCACAGAAACTTCTGCTGCGCCATCCCCTTCCATTTCGTCTTCCATATCCAAGCGTTGGGCCATAATTATATCGGGATTAATGCCATATTGCGGGAAAAATTCCAAAAAGGTCTTCATATCCAAAAACAATTCGCCCAGGTTGCTGACATGGGAATAACGGCGCCAAATTCGATCAAAAAACTTGGTAATGATTAAGCCATCATAGGTTTCCAATAAATCCATCATTTGCCCAATTTTGGCCAAACGATTTTGAATGGTTACTGCGGGAAGCGACTCGTCGCCAGCCACTTTAATCATCAGTTCTTCGGCGATTTCTCGAACACGTTCGCCAGTAATCAGAATGTCCAGTTCGCTGATTCGAGAAGCAGCAGGTTCAAACACAATAAAATTTTGACACCGGGTTTCGTTAAGATGAGCAGGGATAATGGGTTTAGACACAAGCGCTCCTTTAAAATGAGATCACAGGTAATTATCGAAACGATCCGTACAAAATTTCAGCAAAACCCAAATAGGTTTATCCCATTATAATCAAAAACAACGGCATTGCAACGGCTTCAAACCAACTTTGATTGCTGCATGTCCTTTATTCTGGCCACCACTTTGGGGTGTTTGGGACGAAACCATCCTTGCTTTTGGGCTATAAAATACCCACACCCCGCATGAATTTGGTCTTCTTGAACAAAGGTACTAAAGGGATACTGCCGACACAAAGTGGGTCGATTTTCGTAGTCATTACACCGGTTGTCTGGGGTTAAACACTGGCACGAAAAATGATCGATACCAGTACCTCTCCAAGTCGGTCGAAAGCGCTCGAAAACGGGGTCCTTGGCAATTAAGACCTCATAGTCGGACAGCGTGGCCACTTTTTCCCCATTTCGAACCAAGGTAATACGACGGCAACATTGCCCCGAATGCTGACAAGCCCCTCCCACATAAAGCAGCTCTATTTTTAACCATTCCCAGAGCTTTTGTTCGAGGGTCTTTAATCCTACAAAATCCACGATGCAATACAGGCTATACAAGACCAGGGCTGCCACATAATCCGGCTTTGGCGAGGTGATCTTTTCAAAAAAGGTCACGGTTATTGGGTCTTGGCTGTGGCCCGGGCTTGGCTGATGGTGTTGAGTTCGGACATCAACTGCTCGATATCTTGGTTTTGTTTGTCGAGTCTGTCGTTGAACCGTTTTACAATTTCATCCCGTTCTTGATGAAGGGAGGCCACGTCTTTTTGAACCTGCTCGACAGTGGTTAAGGTTTTTTGAAGCGGTGGCATGCTGAAATTAAAGCCAACTGCGGTGTTAATCAGTTTAACTTCTTCTTTATTCGAAGATGTCCAAGCACGACCCACAATTAAAGCCACTGCAGGCGAAATATGATCCGGAGACACCGCAACGGCTGTTCCATCGTTATAGCCAGAAGGCACCAGATAGTCGCCGGCATGAACCACACCCCGAACTTTTACGGGCACTTGACCAAAGAACGAGATCAGTTCAACAAGCTTCATTTTGTCTTTGCCTGGCCAATTACCAGCAACGCTGGCCCCAGAACTTTTCACCATAACCTGTTGGACACCTTGGGTATTTTTAGAAATTTTGCCATTGGTAACCCCAACAATGTCGCCTTTTTCGAAGGTGTCAGACGCGGTTTCTTTGTACAAATATTCCGCATAGTCCGCACCCGTGGTCTTATAGCGAACCCCACTGCTGCCATTGCCTTCTATTTCTCCCAGTACAGAGCTATTGTTCATGAAGGTGATGAAGTTACTATCCGTGCCGACACTGGCCAGACCTGTATGCATAATGGCCAAGGAATCGGCCGTGTTGCCACCTGTGTTTTCGATAATCACTGCATGGTTGGCGGAAACCGAAGAATCGCCAGCCGTGCTGGCCTTAATGTGCAAGGTGGTTTTGGGAACAAAACTTGATATTCCACTTCCCATAATCGCCACGTTTTTGCTGACAGGATAGACGTCTAAAACGGGTGTAAAGGTTCCGGTATTCGTGTAACCCACAGAAAACGTATTGCTGAAGCTGGTATTCGAAGTTGCAATATTGACTCGCAACTCGGAAACACCATTGGAAACGTTGTATCTAGAGATCCACAGTTGTGTATTATTGTCTGATCCATATCCTGTGTTCAAAATTGGACCACCCGAAAAGAACAGTTTATCGCCATTTCCAGCAGTGCCAGAAGAAGCGCTCTCGCGAATAATACCAACCCGGACATCGCCGTTAACCACCAAGGCATTTTGAGGCGTAGAGGTCCCAATCCCCACTTTGTCTCTGGCCATAAAGAGGGTGTCATAGACTGTGTTTGGATCTCCAAGATCTCGCATTCTAAAGCCCATGGTTCCAGAGCCATAGTCTCGAATGGTTAAATCGCCACCAAAGGTAGACCCAGAGCCAAATCGTGCCAAATCGCCACCCACTGTTCCCTGAACTTCCAATGCTGTGGTGGGTTGGGTGGTGCCAATGCCCACATAGCCGCCTTTAAACAAGGCCGCATACTTATTTCCGCCAATTCCACTATTGTCCCCAGCTCGGGCATCGACACCGGTCACATCGACTTTAAGCCCATAGGCCGCTGCGTTGTTATACACGGCCCAGTTCCCAGATAGCCCATTACCAATTGGCAAGCTTGCAACATTAATGTTCATCCCAATTAAATCGCCGGACCCAATATCTGCACCGAAGCCCAATCGAACCGTTTGAGCATTATAAGTAGCCCCAGCTGCAGGGGCCACATTTAAAGTTGTGGCCACATTCAGCAATTGGGAAACATTAAGGGTTGTAACATCAATTTGACCCGATGAAATATCCAATTGCCTGGCCGAAATACTACCCGCAACGGTTAAAGGTGTTGTCGGCAAACTGGTGCCAATCCCAACATAGCCATTTGCAGAAACCACCAACATGTCGGGAGTGGTCGAAGAACCTACCCACAAAGGCGTTGCCGCCGATACAATATGCAGGGCAGCTGCAGGAACCGTGGTTCCAATCCCCACCGTACCGTTGCTGCTTACTGTCATGACGTTGGTACTGCTTGTTCCATTCCAATAATTGAATCGCAGCGCAGAATTGGCACTTCCGCCCCAGTTCAACACCGAATCGTATTCGGTGGCACTTCTTGCGCGAAGACCAAAGAAAGCACTTTCTGACCCATTTCGAACCAGATAACCCTTTGTTGTGCTATCGGTAATCCAGCTTGCAACCGATCCCGAGTAGTTGGCACCCAACTGAATTTTATCCCGAACATTCAAGGCGTAGTTAACGGTCGCTGTACCAATACCAACCCCATTTGCCGTTACAAGAAGGGCATTGGTCGTGGAGCCTACATCCACCAAAAATGGCCCATTCACATGAAGCAGGGCTGTTGGGGAGCCGGTTTTAACGCCCACCAAGCCGTTGGCTGAAACCACCAACACGTTGGAAACTGAACTGCTATCGGCCCTGAATGTGCCAACGACGTGAAGATTCGCACTAGGCACGGTGGTGCCGATCCCAACTTGGCCATTGTTTTGGGCAAACAAGACCGAAGTTCCAGAATTGTTTTGAACATCCAAAACCCCAAAAGTTGAGGTGCTGCTGGAACTTTTAATGGCGAATTGTGCACTGGGATTGGCCACTCCAACACCGACATAGCCATTGGAGGTCACCACAAAATAGTTGGTGGAGGTGCTGGAATTCCCATCAATTCTAACCACAGCCAAGCCTGGGGTCTCGTTAATCACATGGAAAGTCGCATCGGGCTGGGTTGTGCCAACCCCAACGTTACCGCCCAAGAATAACGCGGAATATTTGTAGCCTTGTTTCGATGCAGAAGCGGCTTCGGCCGTGGTATATCGGGCCGACAAATTGCTTAAGTTGACCTTTACACCTGTTGCGGTTTCGCCATTGCCCAAACGCCCAAAATTATTGGGGTCTGCACTTTCAAGAGGTGTAGAGGCAAAATTAATGTTCAAGCCGGTAAAGGTCGAACTGGAGGCCGTGGTTCTATTCGTAATGTACATAGAGATTTTATCGGCATCGACCGTGCCAACCGTTGTATTGTCGAGGGTGGACACGATTTCCATGGTGGTTAAGGCATTGGGTGTCCCAATGGTTAACTTTTGGGCACTGGTATCCCAAAATAAATTGGCAGCACTACTCAACGATTGGCTTGCATCAAAGAAAGGAATACGCCCTGGAACCCCGACAAAGGTAATATCGGATTGGGCTCCGGCAGGGCTTACAAACGCCAGATTTCCAGTTGGGGTTACATAGACAATGCCATAATTGCTAACGGTTGCTGGGGTTGTTGTGCTTTTTTTAAGCAAGACCGAGCCGCCAACCATCACATCCGAATTATGAGAGGTAGCCCCTTGGACGGTTAGGACACCGGTACCTGTATCAACCGTCACCCCAGAAGCCCCATAGAACAGAGGGGTTACCAATGCTGTGGTGACATTCAAGGTTGTGCCAACAGTCATGTCCCCATTGACATCCAACTGTGTTGCAGGCTGTGTGGTTCCAATCCCAACCAGACCTTCAGAAGTAATTCGCATTCTTTCTACAGGGGTTGAATCTTCAGGATCAGTGATAAAGACCAAATGAGATCCTGGTGTATTGCTAACCGCATTGCTTCGAACTGCGGCTATCCCTGATCCAACGCTGGAGGTGGTTACGACACTGTCTGGAATCATAACAATACCGGCAGCTGTATTCAGGGCCGATTGGGCCGTTTGAATGCGTAATAAACCCCAGGTATCGGTGGATCTCGCCAGAAAACTAGAGGCCGTTGTTTTGGCGATATGAAGCTTGGAATAGGGCTGAGAAGTCCCAATACCCACGTTAGCGGTTGCAGAAGGGATGAACAAGGTATTGCTGTTGATATTAACCGTTGCGTTGGTTGCATTCAGCTGGCCGACAACCACCATGGAATTGGCCGTAACGTTTCCTGAAACGGTGATTCCTGTGGTCGGCGCAGTCGCAATGCCAATGCCAATGCCGCCACTAAACGTCGCCGAAGAGCCACTAAAGTTCTGTGTCACCACCAAATTGGATACTTTTAAAACAGAGTTTACTGAAACGGTACCTGCCACCAAAGAACCAAACGTAGCCGATGGCGCCGTTAGCGCATTGTTTAATGCCAAAACATTGGCGGTTAGTGTATCGGTTACGACCAAAGAGTTAATGGTAACGGTTCCATTAACCGATGTGGTTCCCGTCACATACAACGAATTAAAGGTGACGGTGCCCGCACTAAGGGTCCCCTGAAGAAACAAATTATCTGCAATAATGTTCCCGCTAACATGTAATTCTGCTTGCGGTGTTGTGGTACCAATCCCAACATACCCTCCATTAAACAAAGCGGCGTAGCGGGTTCCGGTTGTCCCAGAGACATTGACATTTAAACCCGTACCCACACTATTGCTTTGCAATACGGCAGAGGACATGTCTACGTTGATCCCAACCGCTTGTTTGCCAGCGGCAATCATATTGACTGGCGATGTTGATCGGATGTTGACATCCAGTCCTGTAATATTTTTATCAAAGAAGAAATTGCTGTTGGGCGCAGCGCCATCTACGGTAATGCCAATTTTTTCGGACGTGAAATTGCTAGAGGCTGCAGCAGAAAATGTTTTGCTAATTTCAATTTGTCCATTGGGAAGCGTCGTTCCAATCCCTATGTTACCCGTTGCATCTAAATAGAAGCTTCCATTATTGATGTTCATGGTTGTTGCAGTGATCCCTTGTTGCACCACCAAGGAATTCATGGAAACCAATCCGGCAACTTCCAAGGGAAAATTAGGTGTTGTAACCCCAATACCAACCAGAGGGTTCCCTTGAACGTCTGCCTTGGCCACTAGGGTATTTGTTCCTACGATAAGATTGGGAACATTCAACCCACCCGACAAATTAAAGAAGTTTGCAGATACAGTTCCATTAACCTCTAAATCTGCTCTTGGGTTGGTCAAACCAATACCCACAGGTCCACCTTGAAACACAGCGGCAGCTTTGAACCCTGTGGTATCCGTCTCGATATTGGTCACATCGACATATAGACCAACGGCAGCAGCGTTGTTTAAAAACAACCCGCTGGTTTGGCCCATTGAAATATTCATCCCCCTCACGGAAACCACCTTGCTGGTGTTCCCCCAGTTTTGGTCGATGGAGACATTAATATCCTGGGCATGAAAATCCCGAACACTGGTTAACAACCCTTGATGATTCAATCGAGAATCAATGCGGAAGGGCTGGGTGGGAACCATTGAAACGGAATTGGTAACCGTTAAACCATTGTTTTCTGAAAACGTATTGTTGATCACCATGGATCCACCTAGATCTAATTTAGAGTTGGCAATATCCACGTTAATGCTGGTTTGAGCCAAGGTTGAACTATCCACCCAGAAGGCCAAAGCCCCTGTGTTTCCAGTTCCCCTCTGTAAGGGTGATGAAATAATTTTGGTATTACCACTGGGATCGGTGTATTCCAAATTACCTGTGCTCACAAACAATTTTCCAAACACCGATGGCGACGTGGTAACAGCTATATCTTTTAGGTTGAGGTAATCGGTGGTTAAAAACCCTTGTAAATCGAAATTTCTGGCTAAAATGAGGGTGTTGGCCGAAATGGTTCCATTAACTTCCAAAGGTGTCTGAGGCAAGGAAGTCCCTATCCCAACATTCCCAGACGAATAGTAGATATTCAGCCCATTGGTGCGCCAAGGTGTGTCTCTTGGAATAAATTGCTGATCGGCAATATACAAACTGTTAACGGAAAGGGACCCATCTACCAAAACAGGGTAAGAACTTGAAACATTGGTGGTCCCAATGGCGACCTTACCCGACAAAATGGTATTCCCACTGACATGTAAATTGGCACTGGGGGTAGCAAAGCCAAGGCCAATACCAACGCCGGTATCAGACATCACCACAGTTGGGGATCCACTGGTAATGGGGTTCCCACCTGGTTTGATGACAAACAAATTAGAGGTGACTCCCATACTGTATCGCTTCGTTCCACTGATATCGAAGGTCAGCATGGCGTCGTTGCCAGATCGGTTGGACAATTCCAGAAGACTGTTGGGGGAAGGGGTTCCAATACCCACCAGTCCTTGAGACCGGAACGTATTCCCATTGTTTTTGTCTGGGTCGGACCAAGGTGAACCCGGATTGGGGTTGATGGTGATGGTTGCACTGGGGTTATTGGGATCTCGAACTTGGAAAGAGGTTCCCACAATGGAGCCATTGACCACCAACCGTTGGGTTGGGTTTTCGGTCCCAATCCCCACGTTTCCAGAACTGGTAATGACAAAAATGGTAGGGGTTCCTGTTAACGGCGAGCCCACCACTTTGAACAAATAAGGCTGCGACACATCAGATACGGTTAAAAGCGCATCGGGCTGTGTGGTGCCAATGCCTACCTTGCCATTCATCACCGCCAGTCTCGCAGTGCCGGTGTCGGTGGTGCCGATACCCACATTCCCAGAGGTGCTAACTGAAAACGCTTGGGCGCCATCACTGTTGCCCACTGCCCTAAACAAATAGCCGGTCAATTGATTGCTGGATACTGTAAGCGATGCACTGGCCGTATCGTTGGTCCCAATCCCAACCCCACCAGAAGCCCGAATCAAAAACTGATTGGATCCCGTCGAGGCAAAAGCGCTGGTACTGGGCGTATAGTCTGCATAGACAAAACTACCATTGTGCAAAGCCTGCGCTTGATAGCCCATGGCATAGCTGTAGGCCCCTGATGCCACGTTTTGAAAGCCACCAAGGACTGCAGAATAATCGCCTGAAGCTCTGTTTTTATAGCCCCCCAAAACAACCGAATAGCGACCCGAAGCAACTGGACCATAGCCCATGGCAGTGGAGTAGAGCCCATCGTTGGCATCGTCCCATTCATCACCTTCTACGGTCCCCGCTCTAAAAACTGATTTTGCGGGGTACCACATCATACGGGTTCCGGCACCTGTGGCTGGGATGGTTTGAGTGCCATCCAATTGCCCCGAAATGACGATCCCACTATTCCCACTGATTTGCAGATTCGCACTGGGGTCTTTAATTCCGACCCCGATTTTATCGCCTTTGAAAACAAAAATGGGCGAACTAAAATCGCTGCCTTTTGAAATAATAAAGGCATCTTGGGTTTTGGATTCCACCCCAATGGTGAATAAACTTTGACTTCCGATACTAAAGCCAATACCAGCATTTCCAGTGATTGAAGACAACTCCAGAAGGTTTTTAGGATCATTGGTTCCAATTCCCACATTGCCCAAATCGTAAAAAATCCGTTGGTTTGTGGTGGAGACGTTGTTTTCCAACAACCAATAGGTGCTGTTGGATAGCGCCGTTTGCAAAGGTTGGCCATTCAGCGTATAAGCCTTGGCATCCACATTCCCACTGACTTGCAATTTATAAATGGGAGAGGTTGTTCCAATACCCACATTGGCACTGCCAACATAGAGGATTGAATTTCCCAAGCTATTTTTAACCACCAACAAATCGGCATCCCCGGTTACACCCCGAATGTCCAAACGGGCACTGGGGGTTGCCGTTCCCAATCCCAAGCGGTTATTGGTAGAGTCCCAAAAGAAATTGTCTGATCCTGTTATGGTTTTGGTATCAGCCCAAAAGACAACCTGGCCCGCTCGAACAGTAGACGCGGCCCGAAGACCAATCAGAGACTGCCACCCGGTGGTCGTAAACCCTTGAAATTCACCATTGATATATTGCAAAGTCCCCGTTTGTGCGCCAAGTGCTGCACCAATATGAACCCCGCCATTTACATCCAATCGTTCTTGAGGAGAGGATGTCCCGATCCCCACCTTGCCGGGTGATGTTCCGCGATTAAAATAAATATCACCATCTTGGGCCGCTTTTTGCCACAACAACCGTTCTCCCAAATAGTCAGAGAGGGTAACCCCGCCCACCGAGAATCCCGTGGCATTAACCGTCCCCACCACATCCAACGTATAGCTTGGGGTGGTCGTTCCAATCCCCACCTTTGCATTTCCAGTCGCAAAATAATAGATATCGTTGTTTGTTTTTTGCCAAATAGAGGTCTGAATATCGGAGCCATTAATTTGATAGCCGGTGGCGTTTACTCTTCCTGCTATATCCAATATGTAGGAACTGGAGGGGGTTGAGGTTCCAATCCCAATTTTGTTGTTGGTGCTGTCCACATACAACAAACTGGAACCCACTTTTAAATCCCCCAAAATATTGGCGGAGGTGAAAGAGCCTATAATTTTTGAGGCATCTAGACTTTTAACTTCGTCAGCCAATCGGGACTGAATCGCGTAGGGGGCCGAAGACAACGGAAAATAGACCGTTGCATAGCCTTCGACAGTCAATCCTATTCTTGCACCAACTTGATCAAAAATCTGAGACGTTAAGGGAATGGTAAAGGGGGCCCCCAAAATAAAACTACAAGACCCATTCACGAAGAGCACATTGTAGTTGGAGGTTACCCAGGTGTTTGCCGTGGTGGTAGTCACCCCAGAGGCTGGATAGATTCCTATCGAAACGGTCTTTCTGCCTTCCAAAAGTCCCCCAGTTTGGGAGGACAGGGTTGCTTGAAAAATAACGTTTAAGGGGGCTGCGGCAAATAGGGGTTTGGCCCCTACGCAAAACAGGCTCATTATTATCGCAACCAGTACCAGTTTAAAAGTCTTCATGGTTTAGCCTTGTTTCGGTCATTTTCTGTGTAATCGTGAACCACAGTCTAAAACTTGCATTAAAATATCCATCTTAAAATCGGACTCATGACTGTGCCAGCCAAGGTTGAAAAAATCCCCAAGTAGGCCAGTAAAAAAACCAATACCATACCATAGGGCTCTAACTTTTCATATTGCCTGCGCCACGCCCAGGGCAAGAAGTAGGCCACAATGCGGGACCCATCCAAAGGCGGGATCGGAAATAGGTTAAAAAGCCCAAGCCAAATATTCACCACAACACCGGTTGCCACACACTCTTGTAGGATGGGGCTGGACTGTACTATTCCCCATTTCCAAAACAATCCAAACACAGCAGCTTGGGTAAAGTTGCTTAAAGGGCCAGCCAAAGCCACCCACATCATGTCCCGATACGGATTGTGAAAATAGCGCATGTTAACGGGAACAGGTTTGGCCCATCCCATAAAAAACGGGGTCCCCGATACCAGACAGATCAAGGGCACCACAATGGAACCCAAGACATCGATGTGGGGAATGGGATTTAAAGTGATTCGACCCAATGCCTTAGCCGTGGGATCGCCAAACCGATTCGCCACCACCCCATGCGCAACTTCGTGGATGATGATGGACAGCATTAAAATGGCAAAACGCAGGCTAAATAGAATCATGGTTGGCCCTTGGGTGTGCAGTCAGATAAAGGGATTTTAGGCGGGATTTGGACACAGACGTGTATCGTTCGGTGGTCGAGACATTGGCATGACCCAGCAACCGCTGAACGGCCAATAAATCGGCGTTGTTGTCCAACAGGTGGGTTGCAAAGGAATGCCGCAAATCGTGGGGGCTCATGGCAATCCCATTGTTTTTGAAACACCGAACCACCCGCCGATAGAGGGTTTGCCGGCTGATAGGAAGTCCTTGGGCATTGGCAAAAAGCCATTTTCCACGCCGAGATTCTGTCGTTTGACTGTAGGCCTTCAGGGTTTCTAAAGCCAGGGCGCCCAAAGGCAGGAGTCGTTCTTTTTGACCTTTGCCCAACACACACAGGGTTTCGTTTTCCCAATTGACATCGTCCCAACGCAGAGCAACAGTTTCGGACAATCTCAAGCCGCAACCATACATTAATTCGATGGCAGCTCGATCTTGCAAGGACAGGTTCAAGTTTAGGACTGAATCGATCGACTGAACACCCAAGGCCCTGGGCAGGGTTTTGGGAATCTTGGGCAACACCGCTCCCACCGTTATGGGGCTGGAAATCCATTGCTCTTGGTGCAGGAAGTTCAAAAACGTTTGAATGGCGCTCAGTTTGCGTTGCAAGGTCGCTGGCCCATAGCCACGGCGAAACAGCTGGGCAATGGCGTCCTTACAACGGGTCTCATCCCAGGGTTCTCCCAGGTGGGCTATCAGTTGGGAAATGTCGGTTTGATAGGCCAAAAGGGTATGTTTAGACACCCCTTGCTCGGTTTCTAGGCCTTGAAGATAGTGGGTTAAGGCCTCTTTTAACATGGTGCGTTTAACCGGTCTTTGGCCACAAAATAAGCCAAAATGGTTTTGATATCGATGAGCTCGCCACTGGCTAGCTTTTGACCCATCTGGTCTAGAGTCCAGGCATGAACTTGAACCAACTCGTCTTCATCAAGGTGTTGGGCGCCTGAAACCAATCCTTTGGCCAAGAAAAAAAAGAGCTCTTCATTGCAAAATCCAGGGGTTGGGAACCCAGAAAACAACGGTTGCCAATCCAAAGCGGTAAAGCCGGTTTCTTCGGCCAATTCTCGCTTTGCAGCCGACATGGGTTCTTCGCCAGGGTTAATAAGACCAGCTGGCACTTCGAAGAGCTGCCGGCCCAGCGGGGTTCGAAACTGCTCGACAACGATAATCTCGGTTTTGGAGGGCATGGCAATGACCACCACAGCCGGTGCATGATCGATGATTTCTCGGGTTGCAATAACACCTGTTTCCAGTTCGATCCAATCTCGCCGGAGGTGGACAATTCGGCCTGAAAATAGGGATTCTGTATGCAGGGTTTTTTCTGTCATTGAAGTACCCTTTGTTGTACCACGATTTTTGTTTCTTGTGTATTCGGGTGCAAATTGCCTACAATGCCAGACCATGAATATTCTTGTTGCTGGTGGCGCTGGTTTTATCGGCAGTCATTTAACCCATCATCTTTTAAACGCCGGACATCGGGTTTATTGCCTCGACAATTTGGTTACCGGCCAACAGCGCAATGTGGACCCTTTTAAGGCCAACCCCAACTTTCATTTTTTACACGAAGATGTCACCACCCCCCTTAAGCTGTCTGTGGATTTGATTTACAGCTTTGCTTGCCCTGCCTCGCCACCCAACTATCAAAAAGATCCCATTCAAACCGCCAAGACTTCGTTTTTGGGGACCTTGAATCTCTTGGAATTGGCCAAAAAAAATCAGGCCAGATTGATCCAAGCGTCGACCTCCGAAGTGTATGGAGACCCCCTTCAACACCCTCAAACCGAAGCCTATTGGGGCAATGTCAATCCGATTGGGATTCGGAGTTGCTATGATGAAGGCAAGCGAATCGCCGAAACCCTGTGTTTTGATTTTAAGCGTCTCTTTAACACCCGAGTTCAGGTGATTCGAATTTTTAATACCTATGGCCCCAACATGGACCCCAAAGATGGCCGGGTGGTTAGTAATTTTATTAACCAAGCCTTGGTTGGAGACCCCTTAACGTTGTATGGCAATGGGGAACAAACCCGGTCTTTTTGTTATGTTGACGACCTTGTGGCTGGGATTTTTGCCCTGGATCGTCACCCCGAGTTTACTGGCCCTGTGAATCTAGGAAATCCCCACGAATTTACGGTGAAAGCCTTGGCAGAAGCCGTCCTTCGTCTGACCCAAAGTACATCTGAATGCCAGTACTTACCCCTTCCCCAAGACGACCCCAAATGCCGGAAACCCAATATTGATTTGGCCCGATCCGTTTTGGGTTGGGAACCCCAGATTTCGCTGGAAGCCGGACTCCACAAAACCATTACCTATTTTAGGCAATTATTGGGCTAGATATAAAACATTGCCGGTTTACACTCGGCTTGGGCTTTGAGCTTTTTTTCTTTGTCCAAGATATCCAAAATGGTGTAACGGTCCAAGATCCCCGAAACACTGTCCCGAACTTCGGCCAAAATACATTTTAAGCCACAAGCCTCGACATTTTTGCACTCCTGACAGGGCATATAAGCCATTTTGCTGACACAAGGGGCCAACGCCAAAGGGCCAGACAACAACCGAATGACACGCCCCAGGGTGATGTCTGCAGGCGCCATTTTAAGAAAATATCCGCCCCCAGCCCCTTTTTTGCTTTCTAAAATTCCATTGTTTTTAAGTTCCAATAAAATGAGCTCTAAAAATTTTTTGGGAATCTGGGTTTGGGTTGCGATGGCGGCAATTAATTGTGGCTCGCCTTCGGGAAGTTTTGCCAAATACACCAAGGCATTGAGGGCATACTTTGTTTTTTTCGAGAGCATTCTAGCTGCGTTTTAGGCGTTGAACTTGAGCCCGAAGCTGCTCAATTTTTTGCTGACGGTCATCCAATATTTTTTGGTAGTCCAGTTCCATTTTTTGATTGGCTTGCCGCATGGATTGGGCTTCGTCTCTTAGGGCTTCAACCAAGGCCCCTTGTTCCACCACAGAGATGGCCCCATGAGGGAAGCCCACCATGGCTTTGACCTCGTGAACACCTTGCCCGCTTTGGGCCATCATCGCACGACCTAAAATTTTGTCGACTGTGCTAGAGGTTACAGCCCTGGGGGAAATAGCAATGGCGATTCCGTCGTTTAATCCCGAGGGAATCAGATAGTCTCCGGGTTGAACAATCCCTTTCACTTTAATGGCCACTTGTCCCAAAAAGGCAACCAAACCGTAATTGGACTCCTGACCTGCAGGGGGTTTGTTCCCTGCAATAATCGGGGTAGAACTGATGACCATCAGGGTATCAGCCCCATCCGTTTTTCGGGATATTTTTCCGCCAAAAATGCCCACAACCTCTGCTTTTTGGATGGCTTCGGTTGCATCGACTTTGGGCAAATACTCGGCGTAGTCCGCTTCCGGAGAGGTAAATTGAACCCCGCCATCCGAGTTTCCTTCGACCGATCCCAACTGGGTTAGGGCTGCCGATGTTGTCCCGCTTAAGAAGGTAATAAAATTGGAATCTGAGGACCTTGTGGTTACCCCCGTATTGGAAAATACGATGGCCAGAGAATTGGCATTGGTTGCTGCACTGGTGTTTTCGATGACCATTAGATTACCCTCCCGCACATCCGCAAGAGCTGTACTGATTCTATGTTTATTGCCATATACATGTAAGGGGGCCATGGTTTGATTGGGGGACCCTATGCCGATCCCCGCAACAGTTGTAAAGGCTGGTGGGGCCCCGTCTGGAACCACCGCAGGCACACCGCCAACATTCACATTGAATGCTTCTGTCCAGGCACCTGCTGTGGTGTAGCCAACTGCAAATTTTGAGCCTGGCGCTGTAGACCCGCCGAGGTTGTCTTCTCCGATATTCACCCGAAGTGCCGAAACCCCAGAAGAGGCATTGTATCTGCCCATAAACAAATCGTCGCCATTGTCGCTGTCGAAATTTTGGGCGCTGATGCGGTTATAGCTGTTGGTTTTGGTTAACAGGGGATGGCCACCCGAGAAAAAGATCTTGTTGCCATACCTTCCCGACGTTTCTGTGGCACCGGTGGTATTGCTCGTAACACCGATCTGTACAGCCCCAGCTACCAGCAATGTCCCCGTATTTTTGGTACTGGTATTCACAAAATCCCCTTTGGCAATATTTAGCCCTACGGTCCCCACATAGGCGGTATTTTCTGTAACCCCTGTGGTAACATTGCCTGTCGAAAAATACAGGCTATAGGTACTACCAACCTCATCATTGTTCTCTAAAACTCTAAACCCAATATTAAACGCGGCAGGCTCTACACCCCTAACTGCAAAAGAAAAAGAAGGGGTCGAAGGGGCAGTCAGTTTAAGCATGGTGGCAAAGTTCTGAACATTAATCCAATCATCCCCAGACCCGCCTTCTCTATCCATGGTGAAAACACTTAAGGGAATATCCGCCGTTGGTAAAGAACTGGGCCCACCAATCACCACATTGCCAAGGAAAGACGCAGCATAAGCTTTACCCGCCGTGTTGGGATCCCCAGGCTTGATTCGGCTAGGGGGCAAGATGGTATTAACATCCGTAACATCCACATACAAACCAATGGCACGTGCTGCTGATGCATTTAAATCATGAGTTCCATCGTACATGCTTAAATTAAGACCTCCCAATGCCAGGGTACTTCCCGAAATATTGGCACTAACCATCACTTTATTGCTGGCTGCAATCACAGGATTTGTAAAGATTAGGCCACCCAGCCCTTCTGCTGCCAAACTAATGTTGCGGGACACCCTAAAATGCTCTCCGGGTCCGCTGACACTGGTCACATTAACCGTTGAAGCAGACAACAGGGTTCCCTGAGTATGCTCGACCACTTTGGTTGCCGTCAAAATGCCGCCAACGGTTAACAACGCAGTTGGATTGGCTGTGGAAACCCCCACAAACCCATTTCGGCTGACCACCAAACTGGTGGTGCCAGACTGAAGGGCCAATAGCGGAGGCACGGTTGCCGATGTTCCTTGAATTGTGACCGTTGCCGAAGGCGCAGCACCAGCCAAACTGACTTGGCCTGACGCATTCATTCGTAACAATTCCGTTGTGCCATAGCTAAAGACCATGGAATCGGCAGTATTTGTACTTCCTCCAAAATAGTATTCCGCCTTTCGTGCTATTGTACCGGGCAGTGGGGTCATAAGCCCCCAAAAGCCCAGGGAGTCGCCAACACTGCTTAGGTATCCCAGTATCTTATTTTGATCTTCGGTCTCAGCAATCACGGCTGATTCGAAAGTACCTACCCCTGCGTCGCCACTGACCACCAATCCCATGCCAACCACGGGGGTTGTTCGAATGGCCGCCCACCCGTTGTTTGTGACCACAAATTCCCCGGATGGCCCCGCCACAAAGGTGCCCAGTGTTGCATTCGAGGTTACGACATGCAATGTTGCTTGTGGCTGTGTTGTGCCCACCCCAACCTGACCTGTTGCTGTTACAAATAGGGGACTCGTGGAGAGTAAAAGGGTTTGATTACCAGAAACATGAAGACTGGCTTGAGGCGAGGTTGTTCCAAGTCCCACTTTATCGGTTGCGTTTAATAGTGGAAGCCCTGTGCTGTCGGTTAAAGCCAGCAGAGAATCGCCATCAGCGCCTAGCCCTTTGAGCGTTACCTGGCTGCTTAAATTGGTACTAACACCAAAACCGATATACCCCACATTGTTAATGGCCATTGCGTTTCGGGTAACGCCATCACTACCAACGGCATAGGCTTGGACCACAGAATAGGTTGGGTTTACGGCTGTGATATGAACATTGCCCGATGGCAATGAATTGCCAATGCCAAACCCGCCACCCATGAAGGTTCCCGTAACTTTTCTGCCAATCGAGAGTACCTGTGGGAAGGTTTGGGTGCCACTGACGGCCGTTAGGTTTCGCAGGTCCACACGGAGACCCACGTAGGTATCTCCGTCGATTTCGGTACTCCCTGAAATTGCAATAGTGGACCCATTGAAAAAGGTGCTAGACCCACCCGAAACAGCATTTCGATTTTGAAAGTTTAATCCAACTGTCTGACCCACCAGTGTCCCTGTCGAACTGGTTGGATAATAAGATTCAAAGGCCACTGAATTGCCAGAACTGACTGTGGATACAACCAATTTTCCGGTCGTCGCATTGGTTGTAACCCACATTAACCCAGCATTGGTTGTGAGGGTTTCTTGACTACCAAAAATGGGAACTCGGCCCGTAACCCCACTAAAAGATGGATTCAAAATATAGGTTGAAGAACCAATATTATATTTCAGATAATTTCCAGAGACGATAAACCCACCATAATTGGACACGGTTTTAAGTTCATTGGACTGTAGAATTTTTAGGGTTGTGGCTTTCATATCGCCCGATACATTGGCCGTTGCCAAAACCACCATGGAACCAGAAACAGACACGCCACTGGTACCGCCGATTCGGTTTAATGCGATGCCATTTCCCACATTAACTGTAATGGCCGTCGCGTTTCGGTTAACCTGTAATTTTACGGTCGGATCGGTTAGTCCAATCCCCACATTGCCAGAGGCTAATAAAATCATTTGAATGGAGGGTGTGGAGCCTTGGGGATTTGAGATCATTACCAAGCTGCTCGAACTGGGGGTACTGGTTTGTTTCCAGGCCGCAATCCCCGAACCAACTGAACCGTTGGAAGTATCAGGAACCAAAACGATGCCAGATGCATAGTCAGCAGCTGCAGACTCATTTTGCACCAGGACACTGCTCCAAGATAGGGGAGAAGCGGCATCATAACTGCCTGAAGTGCCCTCAACATCAAGTATCCCCTGAGGATTGGCTTCTCCGATCCCGACCAATCCAGAGCCCACTGTCAAAGCATGGGACGCAAAACTTCCGGCCGTTAACGATTGGGTCGCCAAAATTTCGTTGGAGGTAATGCCTGCGGCTACATTTAATCCCGAAGAACCGGTCCCCCCACCCACACTCAAAAAGGTAAAGAGTCCATTGGTAGCACTGAGGCTGTTTTGAACAGATAAAGCCGACACATTGGCCGTGCCATTGAAAGTAGCTGTACTGTTCACCAAAAGCGTTCCATTAACATTGAGGGTGATTGCCCCTGAATTAATGCCAGACAACACGGTTAGTGTATTTTGATTCAAGGTTCCAACATACATTTGCTGAATATTCCCTGTATTTAACACCATGTTTGCCGTAACGATGAGCGTATTAAAGGAGGCTGTTTTAATGCCAGACAGAAACTGGGCCTGCGGGAAATTCGTTGCATAAAGGGTTCCCACAACTTGCAAGGCAGCGGTTGGAACAGGCTGAGTGGTTCCAATTCCTACATTTCCACCGTAAAAAATAGCGGCATTATTAGATCCAACATTGTTGGTAGGTGGCATGGTTACAGCAATCCCGACTTTTACAGCCCCGGTGGTTGTATACAATTCAGAAAGATCCACATTCAATAGGTTTGTGGTTTGACCTGAATTATTCAAGGGCCCAACATAGTTTCGGGTTGCGGTTAAAAGCTGAATATCCAACCCTGTGGTGTTGTATCCCAGGGAATCTGTATTGATAATTTGGGTGAGCTTGCTCATTTTTAAATCTTGAGAGGTCGATTGGCTTAGTGCTTTTAAAATATCCAATTGCGCAACAGGAGAAGAATTACCAACCCCAACTAAACCAGCCGAAGTCACCAAAAAAGTATTGGACTTGGCTGAAAAGGTTTTACCTGAAAAACCATTGACAATCGACGCTTCTCCAAACTGAGCCGCCCCCCCTATCGAAAGCAAGCTATTACCCGTAGAAGCTTTAATTGAAACTGTTCCATTCTCAACCAACAAAGCATTTTGAACATTGACAGTGGTCATAATCAACTGATTCGAAATTACGAAATTATTGGCCGATACGATCCCTTTTACATCCAACTCCGCAGAAGGGGTTGCAAGACCAATACCCACTTTTCCAAGAAAGATGCCAGCATATTTATAGCCAGGATTCGCCGCAGTTTGGACCTGAATATTGCTAACGTCCACATTGATCCCCTGCGCCTGAGCACCTTGAGTTAATTTGCTACCGTTGGTTCGGGTTAGAACAATATTTAGCCCGTGAATATTAAATGGTGATGTTGGGGTTGAGGGACTCCACACAGAGGGCCAAGTATCCACAAAAACATTAATGGATGCGGCGGTGTGGTCTGGAACCCGGCTAAAGTCGCCCGTATTGTTAATCGTGGTGCTAACCAATGTTCCGAGTTCTGGCAGGCTTCCATCAAAATTTATCTGATTTTTAATCAGGTAGTTACTGGTTACGTTGTAGGTACTCGCCAAATTAACGTTTCCTGTTATCTGCCATTTCTGGTTTAGATTATCCCAAGAAAAAAACGGTGTTTCTGACAAATAGATGGGTGAAAGATTGGGGGAAACCAACCAGAAGGCCAAATTCCCGCCATTTCCCAATCCTGCTGTGAAGATTTCTGAAATATTGACAACGCCAGCGGACCCATACAAATTAAGCTTCCCACTGGCTAATTTTAGCTGAGCAATATCGCCTGACTCTTGTCCCAAAACTTTGTTTTCGCGGATGTTTAACTGCTGGGTTGTAAAATTATTGGTTGCATCAGAAAAATAGACCAGTTGCTGAACAACATAGCCATTGGAAGAGACGTCTCCTGCCACTTCGAGGGTTGCCTGGGGAACAGAAGTCCCAATGCCGATGTTGCTGTAAACCCCTGGCCCGACGTTAATATCGTAGTAGATGCGGTTGTTGCTGGTTGCATTCCACTCTGTACCGGTTGAAGAAATCACGCGGCCTTCCAGGTACAATTTATCCATATTCACCGTTGAAACCGCCATTGTGTAGTTTGTGGACGAAGAGAAAATTCTGAGTGATGAAAAAATGGAAGTACCCCGAACATCAAAGGGCACATTTGGACTGGCCGTATTGATCCCTGCCCAAGAGCCTTTAACCACAAAGGTGTTGGGTGTCGCCAAGGCCAAAGAAGCAAAAGGACCAAATCTTAATGCCGTGGGATCTGATACCCATACCCCTGTTCCAAACTGGAAGGTGCCATAATTTTCAAAGGTCAGAAATGGGGAGATGCTCCCATTGCTTAGATTGGACAACTCTAACAAGCTGTTTGGCGAAACTGTGCCTATCCCCACAAACCCAGCTTTAGGCTGGTTGCCGATATTTCCAGAAGGAAAATAGATGTTAGGGGTTGTAGTCTCCCAATCCCAAGGCTCAACCGAGGGGCTAGTCGACAGTTCTTCTCCAGTCGGCAAAATATAGCTATCGGCCAAAATATCACCACTGACCAACTGCAAGGCCCCAGCATCCGATGTTCCAGGGACTTTACCAAGCCCCACGCTTCCGAAGGAGCTGATGTACATGGCAGGTGTAGCAACCCCATATTGACCATAAACCGTCATGAGTGTGGGATAAAGGTTGGATGTCGAATTATTAAAGACATACATTGAGGCGTTGCTTGCTGTTGCACCCAGGGCTACGGAGCCAGAAACAAACAATCGGGCAGAACCTGCCGTGTCTGAAGCGATACCCACGTTGCCAGAGGTTGAAATTGAAAAATGAGTTCCCCCATTTCCGACAAAACGAAGGATGGATCCTGTAGGTGTGATTCCAGCAACCGTTAAGGCCCCTGCAGAAACCGTATTGGTGCCAATCCCCACACCGCCTCGGGACCGAATGATCAACTGATTTTCAACTTTAGAATCTAAGGAAGCAACCGGTTGGCTGTCCCCAAAATAGGCAGCGCCCAAATGGGTCAAAGTTGCGCCTTTTCCCAAGGCCAAACTGAAGTCGTGTTGAACCGTTTTATCTGAGCCGCCAAACGCCGTCGAATAAGCGCCCCAAACGGCGTTGCTGGTCCCCCCCATGCTTGAAGCAAAGTTACCGGTTACATAGTTATTGAATCCCCCAACCACAGAATATCGAGACAAATGACTATCGTCCCAATCGGCCCCAGAAAACGCAGACGGGGTCACCAAAGTCCCAAAAACCAAGGTTGATTTTGCAGGGTAGAAGAAGAACCGCGTTCCTGGGCCCGTTACCGGTAAATTGGCAGAAACCCCATAGGTACCGCTAAATAAAACCCCCGCGTTCCCACTGATGGTTAGGTTTGCAACCGGGTTGTAAACCCCGATCCCAAAACGGTCTTGTTGGGCCACAAATAGCGGCAAGCCCTGCCCAAGTTTATCTCCTTTTTCAACTCGGAAAGACCCATTGGACCCCGTTAAAACCCCCATGGTGTATCGCTCGAGAGTGCCCCCGCTGTAATAGCTGAAGCTGATGGCAGGATCTTGGCTGGGCCGATTGGTGATTTGAGAAATTTGGAGCAAATTAGCAGGATCTGGACGACCGATACCCACATTTCCCAACATATAGGAGATGCTGTTTCCGGTCGGATTGAGCTGCCAGAATGTGGCATTTGAAATAATCAATCGCAAATCTTTACCCCCTAGCGTTATCCCTTTGGCATCCAAAGTTCCGGACACCTGCAAAGTGACGTTTGGGGTGATGGTTCCTATCCCCACATTGCCCGTAGAACCCACAAACAAGACTGAATTGGCAGAACTTGAGGCGCTGTTAAACAAGGCGGCATTGGGCCCGCCCGTAATTTCCACTCTCGAGCTGGGGACGCTGGTTCCGATTCCCATTTTTTGGGTGGTGGGATCAACATAAAACAAATTGGATGTGGTTAACAAAGAGGTGGAAACAAATTGGGTCGGAAACGTGGTTTTGGGGAAGACGACGGTCTTAATCCCTGTTAAAGAAACCCAGCCATCGGATGTCGACACATACCCTTGGAAATCGCTTCCATTCCACCGAATGGTACCCGCGTTGGTGGAGCTGGTGTCTCCGACACGAAGACCTCCATTGATGTCCAAGGTTTCTAAAGGAGAAAATCGACCAATCCCAATC
Organism: Candidatus Margulisiibacteriota bacterium; assembly: GCA_050250935.1. Classification (GTDB taxonomy): domain Bacteria; phylum Margulisbacteria; class Marinamargulisbacteria; order JBFWNS01; family JBFWNS01; genus JBFWNS01. Next base: position 132,005 of record JBFWNS010000001.1, read on the forward strand.
TTTGTGGTGCTGGTCTCTCCCCAATAAATATCTTCGGTGTTACCTGTAATGGTTTTCCAATCAAAGGCCAAATTAATCCCTGTGTTGCTAACCAAAAGGGCGGTTGCATTCACTGTCCCGACCACATCTAGGGAAAACCTTGGGGTTGCGGTTCCAATCCCAACGTTACCCCGAACATAGGAAATGTTTTGGCTGACATCTTGTTGCCAGGGGAAAAGGTTCTCGAAGGATTGGCCTGCAATATAAAGTCCTTGGACATTGACTTTTCCATTGACATCAAGCAATTGGTTTGGGGTTGTTTTCCAAAGACCAATGTGCGAATTATCCGGATCAACATATAAAATGTTGCGGCTCACAGTAAATAATTTGCTGACATTAACGGTTGTTGTAAAGTTCCCATAGACCGTTGCTGCATCGGCACGACCCGCCGTATCGGCCAGGTTGGTTTTGACGGCATAAGGCAAAGACGTAACGGGCATGTAAATGGTTTCGCTTGTGGGCAACGTGATGCCCAGATAGGGGTTGGTGACATCCAGATCTGTAATGACCAGCGGAGAAACTTCCCCCAACTTAACCCCAAAATTCCCGTTGGTGAATTTAACCAATTTACTTTCGGTCCATGCGCCAGAAGGCGCCGAGTAGGTGCTGTTAGCGGTACTGAAGCTATAAAATTTAAAGGCAACCGAAATATTGCCACTTAGGGCTTGATTGGCAGCGTTGTAGGCCGTTCCTTGGAAATCCATGGTCAAGGCCAACACCACCAGCGGTGTGGCTAGCCAAGCAAGTCCCAAAACCATTCCCCAAACGTACTTCTTCATGCCCTACCCTTCATCAGAGGTTCAACGAAACAGAAAAATAGTGATTGTTGTCATATTGGATATGATCGCTTTTTTGCATGGCATAATCGAAATTAATGCCATTGACTTCCAATCCAATACCCAAAGCAAGTCCACTTTTAACATCGGTAATCACGTTAAACTCGCGGTATCCCCCCGAAACTTGGAAAAAGGGAACAAAGGATGGCCGATAGTTCAAGCTTGCGGCCCGTAGCATTTTGTTGCTACCCACTGTCTTTATTTGACCGTGCAATTGGAAATCGCCCATGGTATACCTTACCGCATAAATAGCTTGAAGTGGAAGCGTTTCTGATCCCCCATTGTTGTAGTTGACCTTTAAACCGGCTATCACGTTTTTCAGGGTAATCGACGTATTAAACGCCCCGGTATCCAACACCATCCCTGCATCCATGTTGAAGCCTGACCCTGTGTATTTTTCGATGCTATTGGAGTAATAAACCCCCGAAACCCCAAAATGCAAGTTCCGGGTTTGAGAAACGGAATAGGACACTTTGGCCACCAAACTGGAGTACCCGAAGGTTTCGCCGGTTTCGGAAATATACCAATCGCCACTGAGGTCCCCAATGACATTGCTCTCTACACCAATGGCCTGGGTCTTTTTGAGATCGCCAACATCGACACTCATCAACCCAAGACCAATCACCCCATAGGGCATTCTCATGCTGACGGCCACGTTTTTGAAGTTGGCTTCGTCCATTAATTTAGAGGTAAACGCAGACACCGAAAACCGACGGATGCGGTACAAAGCCGCTGGATTTTCAAACACACTATTGGCATAGGGGCTAAACCCTTCCACCTGACCCAACCGAATGGCCCGTGCCGAAGACCCGATATCGGTGATATCCAAATAGTTTCCACCGGCCACCGCAGGGGTCGCCAGCAAAAACAATCCGAGGATCATGGCCAGGCTTTTTTGAATCATGGGATAACCGCCATTTTACCTTTGGACAGGACTTTTCCGCCGCTTACAAGCACATAAAAATAGACTCCCGCAGAAAGTTGATAGCCCCCAAAACTGTCCAAATCGAGGCGAACCTTGTTGTAGCCGTATTTGGCACCTTCAGACCCTGCTGCAAAAGACCCATTAAAAATTCGATTGGAGAAAATGTCGTAGATTTGCAATTGAATATCCACGTTTTTGGACAACTGATACCCAATGATGCCGCCCTTGGCTTGTTGGAAGGGGTTGGGATAAACCAGTGCAGGTCCAATAACGGCCGCTTCGACATTCGAAAAATCTTGGACACCCACGCTTGTCGAACCTGTGGGAATGGTGGACTGCAAATTGGCAAACCCCATTTTAAGGACAGACAGTTGGTTCGCATTGACCGAACGGTTGATGTTGGTTTCTTTTGAGAGTTCTGGATTGAGGGCTTTTACAAAAGCAGTGAAGTAGTTGGCAAAATAGAAGACTTGATTGAAGGAGACTGAAGAAGTTGTATCGTCGATTGTATCGGCCTTCGCGGGAACACCCGTTAAGGAGAGGAAAAAGGCCAGTAGCAAAATGGTAAAACGTGTCTTAAACATGGGTCTGTTCCAATAGTGGTTTCGATCTGTTTTGTATACTTATCGTGTGAAGGGGTTGAAAACTTGTATAAATCATTTGATGGGTGTTGAGAACATGGGTTGGTCGGATTAGCGGGTCAGGACACGGGCTTCGGTATCGTAGCCCTTGCTTCCGGTAATGGTTGCGGTATAGAACTGCCCGGGTTTTAGGGATTCGGGGTTGGCAATTAACACCACCCCATCCACATCTGGGGCTTCTCGGAACGATCTGGCGATGCCATCGCCTTCGTAAAGCACTTGGATGGTTTCATTTTTTCGGCTGGCCAACTGCGCTTGGACACTCTTTTTTTGTGCAGACATCACGCGGTTGAGTCGTTTTTGTGCGATTTCGCGGGGCACTTTGTCGCCCAAGCGCGCCGAACGGGTTTCCCGTTCTTCGGAGTAAAGGAAGGCCCCCAATTGGGTGAAGGGATACTGTTCGATAAAGGCGATAAGCTCGTCGACGTGCGCTTCGGTTTCGCCAGGGAAACCGATGATGAGGGTGGTTCGAAAAACCAATTCGGGAATTTCTTGCTTAAAGAGGGTATAGATGCGACGCAGATCGTCTTGGGTAGAGCCACGCCCCATGGCTTTGAGCAACTCGGAATTGACATGCTGAATGGGCATGTCCAAATAGCGGCAAATGGTCGGATTGTCTTTGATGACCTTAACCAAGGCCTCATCAACCCGAGGCGGGAAAATGTACATGGCCCGAATCCATTCGACACCCTCGACTTTGGCCAGGGCCTCGAGCAAGATTGGCAAGGAGGGTTTTCCATAGAGATCTTCACCCCAACAGGTGGTATCTTCGGCAATTAAAATGAGTTCTTTGGCCCCAAACGAGACTTGCAATTTGGCCTCGGTGATTACCTCTTCGAGGGGTTTCGAGGTGTGTTTACCTCGAATTTTGGGAATGGTGCAAAACGAACACCAGTTGTCGCACCCTTCGGAAATTTTAATGTAAGCAAAATGAGACGGAGTCAGTTTAAGGTATTGCTTGGGCACCACCGGTGTAAACCGACGTTTAAACACCATAGCCGCCAATTTTTCTTGGATGGTGCCTTCTTCGTGGGTGGTTAACCACAGATCCACCAAGGGGTATTTGGCGGTTAATTCTTCTTTTTTGAAGCGGCTGGGGTAACAACCACTGACCACCACATATTTAAGGTCTCCGGCTTCTTTTTTGGCGATTAAGGCCTCGATATTGGCCTCGGTTTCGTCGATCGCAGATTGGATAAACGAACAGGTATTCAAAATGGTGATTTGTTCGCCGCTGCCTTCTGGGGTGATGGCAAAGCCCCCCCGGCGAAGTTGGTCTATCATTTTTTCGGAATCAACTAGCGTACGGGCACAACCCAAAGAAACCAAACTGAACTGATGCGACATGCGATAAGAATCTCCTAAAAATCAGCAATTCGGGGTATTATAGTCGTTCTTGGCGTTACCGACCAGAACACATCGCGACCCCAATATCACCCCAATTGTTACGAATAGGACCCCCAATGACTGCTACCCTTAACACCCAACAACAAGAAGCCATTGCCCACAGCGCGGGTCCCCTGCTGATTATTGCAGGCGCAGGCTCTGGCAAAACCATGGTACTCACCCATAAAATTCGACATCTGATTCAAACCCAGGGGCTTTCCCCCAATGCCATTTTGGCCATCACCTTTACCAACAAAGCCGCCAAAGAAATGAAAGAGCGAGTTCGAACCTTGTTGGGCGAAACCCAGCCCCAACCGTGGATTGCGACCTTTCATGCGTTTTGTGCCGAGGTATTGCGCAAGGAATTTCATCATTTGGGGCGATCCCAGTCGTTTGTAATTTTGGACAGTGGGGACCAGCAACGTATTCTCAAAGACATTATTAAAAGCAACAATTTGGACGAAGACCTGTATTCGGCCGCTGTGGTTTCCGCCCGTATTAGTGGGCTTAAAAACAAGTTGGTGAGCCCCGAGGACTATCGCAACCCCAGTCGCCGGGACTACGATGGCAAATTGGCCGATGTGTATCAGGCCTATCAGTATCGGTTGCGGCAAAACAACGCCATGGATTTCGACGACCTGATTTTCGGAGTCACCACCCTTTTTGTTACCCACCCTGCGGTGTTGGAACATTATCAAAACCGGTTTCGTTCCATTTTGGTGGACGAGTACCAAGACACCAATCATGCCCAATACATTTTGGTTCAATTGTTGGCCAAGCGTCACCAAAATCTTTGTGTGGTTGGGGATTTTGACCAAAACATTTATTCCTGGCGGGGGGCCAATATTCAAAACATTTTGAATTTTGAACAAGACTATCCCACAGCTACCGTGATTCGACTGGAACAAAATTACCGCTCGACCCAAACCATTTTGGACGCCGCAAACGCCGTGATCGAAAACAATACCCAACGGCAACCTAAAGTGCTGTGGACCGACAATAATCCCGGAACCCCCATTGTGGTTTATGGGGCCAAAAGCGATTTTGATGAAGCCGAATGGATTACCCACACCATCGAAGACCAATTGAAAACCCACGATGCCAACGATGTGGTGATTTTGTTTCGCACCAACGCCCAAAGCCGGGCTCTGGAAGAACAATTACAACGCAAAAGCATGGCCTATCGCCTGATTGGTGGGCTTAAATTTTTTGCCCGAGCTGAAATCAAAGATTTTATCGCCTATCTGCGGCTGATTGTGAATCCCCAAGACCGCATTGCCTTTGCCCGAGTGGCCAACCGTCCCACCCGAGGTATGGGCGAGGTGACGGTACAAACCCTGTTGATGGCGTCTCAGGACCAGGGATTAACCTTTCAAGAACTGCTGGCCCAAGGCAACTTACCCCTACGAAACAAGGCCAATATCCAGACCTTTTTGGACTGGGTCGAAACCCAACATCAGCACTTAAAAGCTGGGGCTTTTGCCAATTTGGGGGATTTGCTCAAACAGATTCTAGACGACACCCAATATGCCACTTGGCTGGGCCAAGATCCCGCCACCAAAGACGAAAAATTGGACAACCTCTACGAACTGATCGCCATGGGACACGCCGAAACCGATGCTGAAGCGTTTTTAAATCGCTTGGCTTTGGCCACAGATGGCGACCAAACCGAGTCGACCCACAGTGCCGTCACGTTAATGACCATTCACCATGCCAAAGGGTTGGAATTTCCCATCGTCTTTGTGTGCGGACTGGAAGAAAAAACCTTCCCCCATATTCGGTCTTTGCACAACGATTCCGAACTCGAAGAAGAACGCCGTCTCTGTTATGTGGCCCTGACCCGTGCCAAAGAAAAGCTGTTTTTAACCTATTCAGGACGACGCCAGGTTTTTGGCGAAGTCAGTTTGCATGAACCCTCTCGGTTTTTGGCCGAAATTCCATCTAGATTGCTCCAAACGGCTGCTCCGAGAGTGGACCTGTCTGCCGCCAAAGTAAGCTTTTCCTTGGGGAAATTTACCCCTGTTACCCAGCCTGTACAGTCTTTTGATCGGGGTGAAACGGTTTATCACCGCGACTGGGGCCAGGGCCAGGTGATTCGTACCGAAGGGGAAGGCGAAAAAATGGTGATCCATGTGAATTTTTCGGGGTCGCTTAAAAGCTTAATTGCCAAATATGCCCCGTTGACCAAAACCCCAGGAGGTTAGTCTGATGATCCGTTTGGGTGTCAATATCGACCACGTGGCCACCTTGCGCCAAGCCCGAAAAGAGGGAGATCCCGATCTGTGTGCCGCCGCCCGAGATGTCTTGGAGGCCGGTGCCGACAGCATTACGGTTCATTTGCGGGAAGACCGGCGTCACATTCAAGACGAGGATTTGGCCCAGCTGATGGCCTTTGTGCCCAAATTGAATTTGGAAATGGCTGCCACCGAATCGATGGTTCGGGTGGCTTTGGAAACCCGGCCCTGGGCCTGTTGTTTGGTTCCCGAAAAACGCGAAGAACTGACCACAGAAGGCGGGTTGGATGTGGCCGGGCATCAGGCCCACCTTGCCGCTGTTGTGGCACGCTTAAAGGCCAATGGGATTTTTGTCTCGGTGTTTATAGATCCAGATTCTGCTCAACTGGAGGCAGCCCAACAGGTCGGTGCCAACGCCGTTGAACTACACACGGGCACCTACGCCCGACTCTCGCAACAAGGCACCCAAGAAACCGAACGGGAACGGCTGGTAAACGCCGCTGAATTGGGACACCAGCTGGGGTTGGCTATTCACGCAGGGCATGGGCTTAATCGCCGCAATGTGGGGCCTATTGTGCAGCTTCCCCATCTTCAAGAACTCAACATTGGCCATAGCATTGTGTCTCAGGCTCTATTTGTGGGGCTTCGCCAGGCTGTTAGAGAAATGAAAAGCCTGGTTGTGCTCTGATTTTGGGTAGGTTATTATTAGCCCGATGTCGATGAATATTCAGCCTAAATTTAATGCAGACCCCCTGAATTCCAACCCCAACTTGGCTGAAGCAGGCTCTGTTATTTTGGATGTTAACAACCGTAAAGTGGCCATTCGACGCTCTAAAATTAAAGACATCGCAAAAGGGTTGGCCGAAATTGCGTTTTCCATGGGCGAAACCAACGACATGGACACCTACACCGCCATGATGGCCGAAGACATCTTCGAAGCCCTTCAAAAGGTTCGCAAACGGCAAAAAGAAAAAAAGAAAAAAGGGCATTCTTAAACCCTATTCTTCAGTGTGATTTTTACCGCAATTGAGCCCTAATTCCCTCGAACAAAATCTTCACCACCTCTGGCAGCTGTCCATAGCGGTCTTCGACTTCCCAAATTAAATCGTCCAGTTCGTCTTGTCGGGTTACGCCCATCAAGCGCTGATAAATGGCCAACCGTTCGGATTCTGTATCGATGTAGTCGTCGGGGATATAGGTCTGAAGCACGTCTTCCAAATGAAGGGTTGGTTTTTGAGGCGGTCGTTGGCCTCGCGCTCGATAAACGGCATCTTCCAAAAGCTTACAATACAACTCGAAGCCCACAGCTGTGACATGGCCCGATTGCCGGTGCCCGAGCATGGTTCCGGCCCCCCTCAATTCGAGGTCTTTGAGGGCCAATTTGTATCCCGATCCCAAGGCCATATAGTCGCGAATGGCTTGGAGGCGCTTGATCCCTGCCCCGCTGAGGGTTTCTTCGCTGGTGTAAAACAAATGGGCATAGCCTTGTTTTTCGGTTCGTCCCACCCGACCCCGCAATTGGTGGATCTGAGACAACCCAAAGTTTTCGGCTTTTTCGATGATGATGGTATTGGCGTTGGGAATGTCCAACCCGTTTTCGATGATGGTACTGCAAAGCAAGACCTGAATCTCGCCTGCCAGAAACCTTGCCATGGTTTTTTGAAGGGCCCCTTCTGGCATTTGGGCATGGGCCACCTCCAGGGTGACATTCCCCAAAATTTTTTGAAGCGCCGCCGCCCGTTGGGCGCTGTAGCGAACGTTGTTATAGATGTAAAACACCTGCCCACCCCGAGACAATTCGGTGGCTACAGCCTGATGAACAGCCTCGTCGCTGTAGGCTTGAACCGCCGTTAAAACCGGTTTTCGCTTCAAGGGCGGGGTACTGATGAGGGACAAATCTCGAGAGCCTGTCAACGACAAATAGAGGGTTCGGGGAATGGGGGTTGCACTGACCGACAAAACATCCACCGTGGGATGGGCTTTTTTGAGGGCTTCTTTGTGGGTCACCCCAAAGCGTTGTTCTTCGTCCAAAATTAAGAGGCCTAAATTTGGAATACTCACATCTTTTTGAAGCAAACGGTGGGTGCCAATGACCACATCCACGCTGTTGCGTTTTAAGCCATCCAAAATGGCTTGCTGGTCTTTTTTAGACCGAAACCGAGACAACCCCTCAACCCGGATGGGAAAGGGCTCGAATCGCTTTTTAAACAGGGTCAAATGCTGTTCGGCCAACAGGGTGGTTGGGGCCACGATGGCCACTTGCTTGCCGTTGTCTGCCGCTTTAAAGGCAGCCCGGAGCATAACTTCGGTTTTGCCATAGCCCACTTCACCACAGAGCAACCGGTCCATGGGACGCTGGGATTCCATATCGGCTTTAATGGCGGCAATGGCCGACAGTTGATCCTGGGTTTCTTTATAGGGAAAGGTGGCCTCTTGCTCGAGTTGCCAGACGCTGTCTTCTTTGCAGGCAAACCCCACCACCAATTGACGTTGTTTGTACAGCTCGTAAATGTCCGAGGCCAATTCCAAAACGGCTTTTTGGGCCTTCTTTTTGGTGGTTTTCCAGCTGCCGTCATACAGGCCATTAATCACGGGCTCGGTTTCGGAGTCGCCATAGGGATGCACCCAATTCAACTGGTCCAAAGGCACAAACAACCGGTCTTCGCCCTTGTATTGAATCCACAAAAAGTCGCCTTCTTTTCCAGCAAAAGCCCGGCGAACCAGTCCTTTATAGCGCCCCACCCCATAGTGTTCGTGAACCAAAATATCGTCGATTTTGTAGGTCGACAGAACCGAATCGTCCAACACCGCCTCGCCCATGGGTTGGAAATAGGGGGATTTTTGAACCGTATTCGTGGCCGCAATGGTGGTTTTTTTGAGTTCGGACAAAGACCGTTGTGTTTGAACCAAAAACGAATTGAGCCGCTCGATGGACTCCCCAAAATAGTCGATGCGAATGGGATTGGTTTGATTCACCGCAAACACGTCGATGATGGAACCACGCACCGAAAACTCACCCGCTTCCAAAACCATGGGAACCCGGACATAGCCCAGATCCACCAAATTTTTGATTAGGTTTTCGTGACTGGGGTATCGCTTTTTGGTCAGGTCTAGGGTAAGGGTCATTGCCAATCCGGGACATAGGCCAGGGTAAAGCCCACCATGTCGAGGTTTCTGTGGTGTTTGAGGGTTTTGGCCAGTTCGGTCAGGGTGGCCCCCGAGGTTAAAATGTCGTCTACCACGGCCACGCGCTGGTAAGGGGGAAAGCTGTCTTCCACCCTAAAACAATTCCTCAAAATGGTTTTGCGTTGTTCGGCAGTTTGGGCATGAAGGGGCGGCGTGTCGACGGTTCGATTCACCGGGGTTGTGTAGTGGGCTTGATGGGTTTCAAAATAGGGCGAAAAGACCAAATCGAGGTGATTATAGCCCCGTTTTCGAAGCCGATCGGGGTGACTGGGAACAGGAATCCAGGCGTCGATGCCATGGAAGGGCAACACCCCCATGTGTTTTTGAAGGGCGGCCACCAACAGGGGGGCAGCCTCAGGACACTGTTCAAATTTCAAGGCCCGTATCAGCGATTTAACCGGCCCCTCGTAGGGAAAAAGTCCAATTACAGAGACCATCCCTTCTATGTGGGTATTAAAATGAGGCTTCGGAACCACCTGTTTTCGACAGGGCTCGCACAAGATTCCCTCTCCCAAACTACCACAATGGCAGCAGACCCTGGGAAAAATAAGATCGAATAGTTTGACCAACCAGGACTTCATCATGCCCCAAATCATAGTCTGGATTGGCCTCTTGCCACAACGTTTGGGTGTGACCTACCATGAACCTCCATGAAAACCTATCGCATTGCTCCCTCCATTTTGTCTGCCGATTTTGCCCGTTTGGGCGATGAAGTCAACGCCGTTTTGGCAGCCGGTGCCGATTGGGTTCATTTTGATGTCATGGACAACCACTATGTCCCCAACCTGACCATTGGGCCTTTGGTGTGCGAAGCGTTGCGCAACCACGGCATTACAGCCCCCATCGATGTGCATTTGATGGTCAAACCTGTGGATCGCATTATTGGGGATTTTGTTAAAGCCGGTGCCTCGGCCATTACCTTTCATCCCGAAGCGTCTGAACACATCGACCGATCTTTGTCGTTGATTAAAGACGCGGGTCTGATGGCCGGCTTGGTGTTTAACCCTGCAACGCCATTGGATTATTTGGACTATGTGATGGACAAAATTGATATCGTACTGATTATGTCCGTTAATCCCGGTTTTGGGGGGCAATCTTTTATCGATGCTGTTATTCCCAAAATCAGAAAAGCCAAAGAAAAAATTCAGGCCAGTGGCCGCAATATTATTTTGGAAATTGATGGGGGCGTAAACCCTGGCAACATTCGCCGCATTGCCGAAGCGGGAATCGACACATTTGTGATTGGTTCTGCCCTTTTTAAAACCCCCAACTATGTGGACACCCTTGCCCAGTTTAGAAACGAGCTGGCACAAGCACGTTAGCATCCAAAAAATCCGGGGACGCAAGTCGCTGAGCCTTCGTGTGGAAGGCCCCGATCGGATTGTGGTGCGGTCGCCTTGGTTGGTGTCGCCGAAAACCATTTGGCAGTTTATCTATGAAAAATCCGACTGGATTCAAGACCGCTTGGACGATCACGCCGCCAGGCACCGTCCCCTGACAACCGGCCGGGAATTGCTGTATTTGGGCCAACCCAAAACCCTTCAGATTGTCCCTTCACCTAAAAAAAGACCGGTTGTAACCTTGGCACAAGACACCTTAAGGGTTGCAACCCAACACCCAGAAACTGTTAAAGCCGCTTTGGAAAAATGGTATCGGGCCAACGCTGCCGACATCATTTCGGACCGGGTCTCGATTTTTCAGCCCCAGGTCGGGAAACCGGTCAATGCCATTCGGTTTAAAACCCTCAAAAGCCGCTGGGGCAGTTGTTCGTCCAAAAATAATTTAAACTTTAACTGGACCCTGATGATGGCCCCTCTGGATGTGATCGATTATGTCGTGGTTCATGAACTCTGCCATTTGCTGGTCCCCAACCATTCGGCTGCCTTTTGGGAAACCGTCGCCAAGATCTTGCCCGACTACAAACAGCGGTGGGCCTGGCTTAAAAACAACGGGGAAAAACTCCGCCTTTAGCCGCTAGGAGGCTTTGGACCTGCGGGGTTTTTGGAAATGGCTCAGGGTAAACAAAGCATGCTTTTTAGCCTCGGACAGCTTTCGAATCAACGGCACGGTGTCGATGGCCATATCGTAGTGGTGTTTGCGCAAGTCGGTATTGTGCAGGGCCTCGGTTTCCAGTTCGTAAATCAGGGATTGCAATTGATTGGCAACCTGGGCGATACGCTCCAAATGGTCTTTGCCCAACTGTTCTTCGGCGCTCATGGTTTGGGTTTGCCCAGGGTTTCGATGAACTTAAATTCGGCTTCTGTGACGGGCTGAACCGACAGGCGAGACCCTTTTTGAAGCACCACCATGTTGGCCAATTCGGGGTATTGTCTTAAATCCGACAAGGACACAAACTTGGAAAACGTGCTGACATAACCCACATCCACCATTTCCCAAATGGGTTTTTCGGGGGTGGATTTGGGATCAAAATGATCGTGATTGGGGTCTTCCCAAGCGGTAAAATCGGGGTGGGCTGCTTTCACCACTTTACAAATGCCAGCAATCCCCGAAGGCTCGGCGTTGGAGTGATAAAAAAAAGCCAAATCCCCAACCGACATGGCATCGCGCATAAAATTTCGGGCTTGATAGTTTCGAATGCCATCCCAAAAGGTGGCTTTGTCTCGCTTGAGATCGGCAATGGAATAACAACCGGGCTCTGTTTTTAATAGCCAGTACTTCATATTCGTCATGATAAATTTTATACTGTCGGGATGCAAGGCCACACCCATCACCAGTCCGAAGGCGCCCTCCAGGAGCTTGTCGCCGTTAAACCCCCACATTTTTATACCGTGGTGCTGTTAAACGACGATTTTACGCCCATGGAATTTGTCACTTGGATTTTGGAGACCGTGTTTTATAAAACCCCAGAAGAAAGTGTGAAGTTGATGCTCGATGTCCACCACCGAGGGCGTGGCGTTTGTGGGGTGTTCACCTATGACATTGCCCGCAGCAAAGCCAGCCAAGTCGAAGAGCTGGCCAGGCAACACCAACACCCGCTACACTGTGTGATTGAACCCGTTTCCCCCGAAGATAGCACCGCACCATGATACTGCCATGATACTAATTGAAGAACTCGAAAAAACCCTTACAGCCGCCTACGACGAAGCCAAAACCCGTCATCACGAATTTGTGACGCTTGAACACCTGCTGTTGGCTTTAACCTTCGATCGGATTTCGGCCACACTTTTGGAAGTGTGTGGGGCCAATTTAACCACCCTTCGCCAAGACCTTCGTAGCTTTTTGGATGAAAAAATCACCGCCCTGCCCCCCCATATTCAAAAAGACCCCGAATATTCGGTGGGCTTTCAGTTTGTGTTGCAACTGGCCATTGGGCATAGCGAATCGGCCGGTAAAAATCACATTGATGCCAGCAACCTGTTGGCGGCGTTGTTTCGCGAAGAGCAATCGGCTGCGGTGTATTTTTTGAGCCAACAAGGGATCTCGCGCTTGGATGTGCTTCGGGTGATGGCCCATGGCAGTGCCAAACCCGAGGTTGAACGCACCGAAACATCCGAAGAATCGGGTGGCGCAAAGGCCCTGGAAGGCTGTTGCCTGAACCTGAACGAGATGGCCAAAACCCAGGGCTTTGACCAGCTGATTGGCCGAGACATCGAGCTGGATCACATCATCCACTGTTTGGGCCGGCGCCGAAAAAACAATCCCATTTTGGTTGGGGATGCTGGGGTGGGGAAAACCGCCTTGGCCCAAGGTCTGGCCGCTAAAATCGTGGCCGGCGATGTTCCCGACTTTTTGAAAAATGCGGTTTTGTATAGCCTCGATATGGGGGCTTTATTGGCCGGAACCCGGTACCGGGGGGATTTTGAAGAACGCCTCAAAAAAGTCCTGACCCAACTCGAAAAAGAGCCGTTTAGCATTTTGTTTATCGACGAAATTCATACCCTGATCGGTGCTGGAACCTTGGGCAACGGCAATTTGGATGCGGCCAATTTACTCAAACCGGTGTTGTCCAGCGGAGCTCTGCGCTGCATGGGGACCACCACCCACGAAGACTATCGCCGCATTTTCGACAAAGACCAAGCCTTGTCCCGCCGCTTTCAAAAGATCTCGGTTTCTGAACCTTCCGAAACCGAAACCACGGCCATTTTGCAAGGTCTTAAACCGAAATTCGAATTGTTTCATACCGTTCGCTACGACGACGCTGTGATGTCCCATTTGGTACAAAGCGCAGGCCGCCTTTTCCACGATCGCCGATTCCCCGACAAAGCCATTGATTTGATGGACGAGGTTGGGGTGACCCTGAAGCTTCAAAATCGTACCGACAAACACATTACGGTTGCCGATGTGGATGCGGTGCTTAAAACCCGATACCCCCATCTTTTAACCACAGCAGAACCCGACAAAAAAGACCTTAAATCCAGTTTATCTGCTGTGTTGTTTGGCCAAGACTCGGCCATAGAAACGGTTGCCGATGCTGTGCAGATTGCCCAAGCGGGTTTGCACGATCCCCAGCGGCCCCTGGGCTGTTTTTTGTTTGCAGGCCCAACAGGGGTCGGTAAAACCGAATTGGCCAAACAAACCGCCGAACACCTGGGCATGACCTTTTTACGCTTCGACATGAGCGAATATATGGAAAAACACGCCGTTGCCCGACTGATTGGGGCGCCCCCAGGCTATGTTGGCTACGAACAAGGGGGCTTGCTGACCGAAGCCGTTCAAAAATCCCCCAAATCGGTGGTTTTGCTCGACGAAATTGAAAAAGCCCACGACGATATTGCCAATATCTTGCTCCAAGTGATGGACCACGGCACCCTGACCGACACCAATGGCCGCGCCGTCAGCTTCAAAAACACCCTCCTAATTTTAACCACGAACGCCGGGGCCAAAGAAAGCCAACAAAAACCGATTGGATTCGACAAGCCCGATTTCGAGGACCGCAGCAAAGAAGCCATTGAAAAACGGTTTTCCCCGGAGCTGCGGAACCGTCTGACCGCCATTGTGACTTTTGCCCCGCTTCAAAAGGCCGTCATGACCCAAATTTTGGACAAGGAATTGCAAGTGATTGTCGCCCGCTTGGCCGAAAAAAAGGTTATCTTTTCTCTCGATGATGCCGCCAAAACGATTTTGTTGGACAAGGGCTTTGACCCCGCCATGGGCGCAAGACCGCTTAAACGCTGCCTGGAACGGGAAATTTTGGTTCCCCTCTCCAAAGCCGTGCTGTTTGGCCAGCTCCAAAATGGTGGAAACGCCACCTTAATCGCCCAAGAAGGCCAGCTTCGGATGAGCTACACATGAAGTGGCTAGGGCTGTTGGTTCTTCTTGTTTTGGTCTTTATGCTTCTGATCCTGTACCTGGGCTACCATTTTTCTGCACCGGGTTATCAGGGTGCGGTAAGCTATCACTTCAACGGCAAAACCTTTGAAAATGCAACCCCCGTTCGTACCCGATTTCTGGATGTTTTGAAATGGAAATGGACCTCTTCCCCACAGGCTTGGCCCCAACATGTGCCATTGACCTTTAAGCCCGACATTCAATACCCCATTCCCAGCAAAGCCTTTCGTCTGACCTTCATCAACCACGATACGTTTTTAATCGAAGCCGATCACCTTCGGATTTTAACCGACCCCATTTGGTCCAAGCGGGCCAGCCCATTTTCGATGCTAGGGCCCAAACGGGTACATGATCCCGGTCTTCCCTTTTCAGAACTCCCCCCCATCGACGTTGTTTTGATCAGCCACAACCATTACGATCATATGGACATCCAAACCCTTAAGGCCCTTCAAAAACGCTGTCGGCCCTTGTTTATTACCGGTCTTGGCAATAAGGCATTTTTGATACAGCAAGGCCTGCAAAACGTGGTTGAATTGGATTGGTGGGATTCGATTCAAGTGAAGGGCTGGACCCTGACCTTTACCCCCGCCAAACATTTTTCGAGCCGGGGTTTATTTGATCGGAATCAAACGCTTTGGGGTGGATTTGTCGCAAAATCGGCCACGGGGGCAACCCTCTATTTTGCAGGAGACACGGGATTCGATCCTTTTTTTAAGGCCATTGCAACACAATTGGGCCCCATTGATGTAGCCTTATTGCCCATCGGTGCCTACGAACCCACTTGGTTTATGAAGCCCGTACATTGCAACCCAGCAGAGGCCGTCCAAGCCCATCAATTGTTGGGTGCCAAACAAAGTTTTGGGATGCATTGGGGCTGCTTTCAGCTCACCGACGAGGCCAGAGAACAACCTTTGGCCGAACTGGCATCTGCCCTGAATCAGGCGCACATTCCCACAGCCGCCTTTAAAGTGCTTCAACCGGGGCAAACCACGCTGGTTCCGTTTTAAACCCTTAAAGCCAAGGTCTTGTGTTTGCCTGCAATGGCCACATATTTTTGCGCCCATTTTTGGTTTACTGTAAATGCTTCGGGCCCCAGATTTCGGATTACTTTTCCGGGAACACCCACCACCAATGACCCCGATTCGATGGTTTGATTTTCCGTGACAATGGCCCCAGCCCCAATGACACATCCTTTTTTAAGAACAGCGCCGTTCAAAATGATGGCCCCCATGCCAATTAAGCAGCCATCTTCGATGGTGCAGCCATGCAAAACCGCCCGGTGCCCCACCGTCACATCTTCGCCAACGATACACGCGTTGTCATTTTCAACATGAATCACACAGCCATCTTGGATGTTGCTGCGTTTGCCAATGTGAATGCGGTTGATGTCCCCTCGCAGAACCGCCGAATAAAACACCGAGGCATCTTCTTCTAAAATCACATCCCCCACAACCGTGGCTGTATTGGCCACAAAAACGCTGGGATGAATGCTAGGCGCTTGGTCTAGAACCGAATCTGGCAAATCGTATTTGTGCATGGGCTATCCTTTGGGTGTTGTTAAATAGCGAATGAGCATCCCCACCCCAATTCCGATTGGTATGATGGGCCAAACCACCGACGCATCGGCAATTTGCAAATTATCCAATAAAAAGACCAACCCAATACAGATTAATAGAATCCCAGAAACCAGACCCCGTTTTGGCAAAGCCGCCATATCGCTACTCCTTTGTATTAATGGTTAAAGAACCCGATTTTAAATTGATGTGAATGCGCAATTCTGGCTTACCTGGGTGATAGTGTTCGCTGATGTATTCGTCTGAACGGGTCTTAAAAAAGCCCGTAATCGTGGTTTTAATCATGAGGGTATCTTGGAACACAATGCGAACGTTGGCCGAGGCTGGCAGGACCAATTTGGCCCGACCTACCCCACCTTTTAGCTCGACATTTCCACTGGGCGTTTTGTCGCCAGAAAAATCCAATACATAGTTTCCTGCCGAACTGGTAAAGGTTAAAGAGGCGATGTTCGCATTGGATAATCCATAAAAATGGCAGTCCGAAGCCCCAGAATCGATGTCCACGGTTAATCGCTCGGGGTTGGGCTCTAGGAACAAGACCGTCATTTTACTGGCCACGGTTTTAAGTTTAAGCGATTTTAAAGGGATGCCTGTAAAATCCAAGTGCTGGGTCGAGGTTCTGTTTTCGATCTTAATGGATTGGGTTACGGTTTTGGGCAGGGCCAATTTCCAAGCAAAAGCCGAAGACCCCAACCGTTTGGATCGCATTTTTTGGCGCAAATACAAGACCTGATGCCCATTTTCCATGAAGCTTTTCTCGAAGGTTGTCATGACCCGGGGATTCAATTCAACTTGCGAGGTCACCGCTTCGTTTGAGGTTGCCGATTCTATGTCCAGTTTTCCGGTTCGAAATTGGATATCGGTAACCATGTCCTTGTCCCCAGCCACGCGAAACACCCGCAACTGGCTGTGCCCCCGACGTTGCCACACCGGTTCGGGAGCATGTCTGGACACCACCACAAGTCCTGCGACAATCAAGGTGGTCAGCCCCATGCTGATCCACCGAAGTCTAGTTTTTGAGGGCATTGGATGCAGGGCCTGGCACTGGCTTTGCTGAAGACAAAATGGCCAATAACGCCTTCACTTTGGCGGCGTGAGCACTGTCCTTTTTCTCTGCAAAATAGGTTGCCATTTGGTTTAAAAAGATCGCATTGGTTTTGGACAACTCAATGGCTTTGTCATAGGCCGCACTGGCCTGGGCAGAATTCCCTTGTTTGATAAGAAGCTCGGCCTGCAACATGTGCAACTCCGAAAAATCCAATCCTGGATTCATTTCTCCTTTAATAATGCCTTTTTCAAGCTCTTGTTGGGCTTGGGTGGGCTCTCCCATCAGCACGTAAACTTTGGCCAAAAAATAATGGGGCAAGGGCGAGGCTGGGTCCCGAGACGCTAGGGTTTGATAGGCTGCAATGGCCGTGGCCGTATCCCCTTGGGTTTTGGCCCGAAACGCCCGTACACCGGGGTCGTTGATGACCAATTTATTGTGGGTCAGTTTGTCTTGGATAAACGCCTGGACCAGCTGGCTTTGTTTATAGCGCAATAATTCGTCTTGCTCTTTTGCAAAATCAAAAGGGGTGGGTCGTGGAAGACCCCGTTTACCCAACACCCGAATAATGTGATAGCCAAATGGGGTTCGAAATGGCTTCGATATGCCGCCTTCGGGGGTTGCATACAGGGCCGTTTCAAACGTCGCCACGGTTTTACCAAGGCCCAACCATCCCAAATCGCCGCCTTTTGATCGGGTTTGAGAATCGTCGGAATACTGCTTCACCGCTTCGTCGAAAGGCATCCCGGCTTTGATTTTCTGATACACCGCATCTGCCTTGGCCTTAAGTTCGTTTTCAGAAGGCGATTCCGGGCCAACACCAATCAACACATGGGCCACATGGACTTCGGAATATTTATCCACCACGTCATCCACATTAACCGTTGCTGTTTTGGCAATTTCGGCGCTGACTTTTTGAACCAACACATCGTCTTTTAGGTTGTCGATGAATTGATCATAGGGATAATGGCTTTTTTCCAAAAGGGCTTTTAAGCCCTCTTCGCCACGGACATTGTATTGCCGATAAACATTGCCAAGGGCCATATCCAATTCTGCACCCGACACGTCCAAGCCGCGGTCTTTGGCTTCTTGGGTCAGAAGGGTGTATTGCAGGGCTTGGTCGAAGGCATTGCCTTGAATAATCTCAGCCAATTCGGGTCGAATTTTTTGGCCATTTAATTGTTGTTCAAGTTGGCTGAAATTAAAGTACAAAATTTCAGAATATTTTTTGCGATTAATGGGCAAAGACCCAATCATGGCCAATTGGTTGGGATCATTTTGTTGGGGAGTCGACGTGTTATGTAAACGGCCATAAAACCCTGTGATGGCCAACCCTGTAAACAGGGTTCCACAAAACAACACCACAATCACCCAAGCAATAATTTTTGATTTTTCACGCATCGCAACTAGCATGACGACTCCTTACGTATCTAGATTGTGGATTTTAAGGTCTTTGAAATGGAAATATAAGCGCCCAACACGCCCAAAGTCGTGCCCACCAAGGCCACGCACAAATAGAGCATGTTCAACTTAAAGGCATCAAAAACCAGGGGAAAATAAGGCAAACTTTCTTGGAATTTTGCTGCAAAAAACAAATAGCTAAATTTCAAGAAAACAACAGCGATCACCGAACCGGCTACCCCCATCAGCAGCCCTTCAATAATAAATGGCCAGCGAATGAAAGCCTTGGTCGCCCCCACCAATTGCATAATGACAATCTCGTTTTCTCGGGCCAAAACCGTCAACCGAATGGTATTCACCACAATCAACAAGGTCGCAAAGGTTAGGAGCCCGACCAAGACAAATCCCACAATTTTGGTGTACCTCGAAAACAATTCAATCCGCTCGGCCATGGCTCCCATATAGCCCACATCGTCCACCAAATCTTTGAACTGTCCCAAATAACTCGCGATTTCGGGCAGATTGTTGTTGTCATACAAAAATATCTGAAAGGAATTGGGCAAGGGGTTGTTTTCCACAAAATCTGAAAGATCCATGTTTTTGTAGTTTTGCTTGAATTTTGCCCAAGCGGTGTCTTTGTCGATGTAAACCACTTGGCTGATTTTATCCACTTTTTGGAGTTTGGCTTGAAAAGCCTCGGCCTGTTCTTGGGTGACAGAATCTTTTAAATAAACCCGAACTTCGAGCTTAGAAGAAATAAAATCCGCCAAATTGTGAATGTTGAGCATTAACAATAAAAATACCCCAAACATCACCAAGGACACGGTAATCGTGGCAATGGAAATGGCAGACATCAACCCGGAACGGCGCATGCCAATCATGGCTTCTGAAATAAAGAATCCCAAATCACGAAACATGGTGTCTACCCTTCATACATGCCAAATTGTTGGTCTCGGACCACCTTGCCTCGGTCTAAAGCAATGACCCGTTTTCGAATATCGTCGACCACATTTTTATCGTGGGTGGCCACCAGAACGGTGGTTTGTCTGGCATTGATTTTACTGAGCAATTGCATGATTTCCCAAGTAGAATCCGGGTCCAAACTGCCGGTGGGCTCGTCGGCCAACAAAATGGGGGGGTTGTTCACAATGGCTCTGGCAATACAAATGCGTTGCTGCTCGCCACCCGACAATTCGCAAGGCAGGCTGTTCATTTTGTCTTGAAGACCCACCAGTTCCAAAACCTGGCTGACTTGTCTGCGAATTCTGGATCGGGAATAGTGCATCACCCGCAGGGCAAAAGCGATGTTTTCGTACACCGTTCTTCGGGGAAGCAATTTATAGTCTTGGAAAACCACCCCAATGCTGCGCCGCAACATGGGAATTTGGTCTTCGGCCATCGACGCTAGGGACATATTGCCAATAAAAATATCCCCCATCGTTGGGGTGTCGGCCCGAAACACCATATTCAGCAAGGTCGATTTTCCTGCACCCGAAGGGCCTACCAAATAGACAAACTCATTTTTTTCAATGTGCAAATCCACCCCATCCAAGGCTCTAAACCCGTTGGGATGAATTTTTTTAAGGTTTTTGATTCGAATCATGCGTTAAGACAGCCTTTTTAAGATCGACTCTGAAATCGCCGACGCAGAAAAATGATAGTGTTCCACCAAGGCCTTCATGGGGGCGCTGTCGCCAAAATGATCGATGCCAAAGGTCAGACCTTCCGACCCCACATATTTGTGCCATCCAAAGGTGGATTGGGCTTCGATCGAACAGGTTAAGCGAGCACTGCCCAAAACCGACTTGCGATAGGCTTCTGGCTGGGCATCGAACAGTTCAAAAGAAGGCAAAGAGACCACACGAACCGATTGACCCGCCGCTTCCAAAGCCTCGGCAACCGCACAAGCCAAGCTGACTTCTGAACCTGTGGCCAGCAAACAAACATCGAGGGTTTCTTTGGAAGATTCCGATTCTTTGCGAATCACATACCCGCCTTTTCGAACCCCATCGATGGAGGCGCCTGGTAACTCGGGCAGGGCTTGGCGGCTCAAAATTAGGGCCGTCGGCGCTGTCGCGTTTAAGGCCGACAACCAAGCCCCTTTGACTTCGGTGGAATCGGCTGGGCGAATCACCGTCAGCCCAGGCATGGCCCGCAGACCGGCCAAATGCTCGACCGGTTGATGGGTAGGTCCATCTTCGCCCAAAAACACAGAATCGTGGGTAAATTGATAAATGACCGGTAGCTTCATCAAAGCCGCCAAGCGTACCGCGTTTTTCATGTAGTCGGAAAAGGTTAAGAAGGTTCCGCAAAATGGGGTGTAATAGCCGCTTAAAGCCAACCCAGAAGCAATGGCCCCCATGGCAAATTCGCGAACCCCGTATTTGATGTTTCGACCGGCGTAGTTGGCCGGAGAAACCACCCCACTGCCTTTAATGAAGGTGTTGTCCGAACAAGACAAATCGGCAGATCCACCCACCACAAAAGGAAGATGCGTGTTTACGGCCGCAATCACAGCACCCGAGGCTTGCCGAGTGGCACCTGGCTTAATGGGCAGTGCCGCTAGTGTTGCTTCAAAATCGGGGGTAATGCTGTGGTTTTGAAGGGCTTCTAGTTTGGAATGAACCTCTGTGCCCAAGGCTGAAAACTGGGTTTTCCAAGCGTCGTAGTCTGCGATTTTTTCTTGGGTTTTGGTTTCAAAAAAGCTGCGAACAGCAGCCGAAACCGAAAAGGGCTCCGAACCCAGACCCAGGGCAGCCTTTGTTTTGGCGGCCTCTTCAGCACCCAAGGCTTT
Source organism: Candidatus Margulisiibacteriota bacterium (assembly GCA_050250935.1). Lineage (GTDB taxonomy): Bacteria > Margulisbacteria > Marinamargulisbacteria > JBFWNS01 > JBFWNS01 > JBFWNS01. Next base: position 153,355 of record JBFWNS010000001.1, read on the forward strand.
GCCATGAACTTCAGAAGTGCCTTGGTACGTTGCAGACCCTTTTCCAATAATGGTTTTGGCAATGATCAGAACCGGCTGACCTTTGTGGGCTTTTGCCGCTTGGAAGGTGGTTCGAATCTCGGCCAAATTGTGGCCATCGATGGTGACAACATGCCAGCCATACGCTTGATAGCGCAGGGCCACGTTTTCATCAAAACACTCGGAAATGGGGCCATCCAAACAAATTTGGTTGGCATCGTAGATCACAATTAAGTTGTCGAGCTTCATGTGGCCGGCAAAGGAACTGGCCTCTGCTCCCACCCCTTCCATTAAACAACCGTCACCGGCCAAGGCCACGATGTTTGGGTTTAAAAGGTCCTTGTCCGCGCCCGAAAGCCCCAAATCGGCCTGAAGCATTTTGTGGGCCAGGGCCAATCCCACGGCGTTGGCGATTCCTTGACCCAAAGGACCTGTGGTGGTTTCTACCCCTGGGGTGTGGCGAAATTCGGGGTGACCTGGGGTTTTAGAACCCCATTGCCGGAAGGCTTTTAAATCGTCCAAAGACAGGTCGTATCCGGCTAAATGCAACCCGGCATACAACAGCATCGATCCATGGCCTGCAGACAAAATAAACCGATCTCGGGCCACCCAATGTGGGTCTTTGGGGTTAAAGCGTAGGCCTTCAGAAAACAAATAGGCCCCCAGTTCGGCGCAACCCAAGGGCAAGCCTGGGTGGCCAGAGTTGGCGGCTTCGATGGCATCAATGGCCAATCCACGAATGGTATTGGCAACGGAGAGAAGGTGTTGATCGTCTGACATGTCGTTTCGTCCTTACAGTTTTTTCAAAAGTGCGATGCGCGAAGACCAGTTCACAACATCGTTAATCACAATCAGGGCCATCAGGGCCATGAGCACCACATAGGCCGCGGTGTTAATGCGGTTTTCCCAGAGCTTATTCAAGGGTTTTTTACGCAACGCTTCAATGATTAAAAACAAAATATGGCCGCCATCCAACACCGGAATGGGCAATAAATTCGCGACGCCCAAACTGATGCTAATCATGGCCACCATCCCAAAAAAGGCTGCAATACTGCGCTGCAATTGGTAGGATGTAATTTGAACAATGCCAACGGGGCCTGCCAATTCTTTAAGTCCGGCTTTTCCGGTGATCAGCATGGTCAAACTTTTAAAAACCAGCCCCACATTGTGTTCAGTGGCATCGATGCTGGCCGACAGTGCGGCCAGGGGACTCAACCGTTCCCATTGGGTTTCGAACACCACCCCTATCAGGCCTTGTTTCCCACCATCTAGGGCCTCGGGAATTACGGTAATGTTCAAGATATCTGCGCCTCGTTTCAGTTCAAACACCAAGGGCAAATGGGTCGAATTATGAATGGCGGGAATCAAATCGTCTTCCACGCTGCGAACGGGAATTTCATTGACGGTTAAAATGCGGTCTCCAGGCAACAAGCCACCTTTCATGGCCGGGGAATCTTGGGCAATTTTATGAAGTACAGGCTGGGTATGGGGAACGCCCATCAAGGTGTAGATGCCAACAAAAATAAAAAATCCCAACAGAATATTGAACACGGGTCCTGCTGCAATCACCGAAAACCGACGCCCCCAACTTTTGTTGTAAAAATTCAGTTCTGCAGGGGGTGGAGAATCTGATTGCTCATCGTCCATCCCCGCTAGTTTTACAAACCCGCCCAGGGGTAATAAACGCAGGGTATACAACGTACCGCCGATGGTTTTTCCAAAAATTTTTGGACCCATGCCCAAACTAAACTCATAGACCCCGACTCCGGCGCGCTTGGCCACGATCATGTGCCCAAATTCATGAATTAAAATAACAAATGCCAACGCCAAAATGGTGATTAAAATACTCATGATGTTTTACCTCGGGTGGCTATGATACAGTATTCTCATCCGAATGGGCCAGAACTCTGGGGGATTTTTACCGTGTCTAAAAAAATTTTTATCAGTGCGATAGAGCCGTCCGCAGACCTGCATGGGTCCCATTTGGTCAAAGCCCTCCTTCGCCAAGACCCCGAGCTGATCTGCTACGGCTATGGTGGGCAGCACTTAAAGGCCACTGGCATTGCCATTTTAGATGACTTAACGGACCGCAGCACCATTGGATTTATCGAGCCTATTCGACATCTTTTTAGGTTTGCCATAGCCTATTTTCGTATTAAAAAAGAACTTCAAAAAACCAGGCCGGACTTGGTGGTGGTGATCGATGCGCAGGGATTTCACCTGCCTGTTTTAAAAGCCGCCAAAGCTCTGGGCCTAAAAACCGCCTATTTTATCACCCCCCAAGAATGGCATTGGGGCAGCGACGAAGGCGGCAAATCCGTGATTGCTGTAACCGATTTGTTGATTTGTATTTTTAAGCAAGAAGCCGAATTTTATTCGCGACTTGGGGGCCATGTAGCCTATGTGGGGCACCCGCTGGTGGATAGCGTGGTACCAAAGCTGTCCCCCGAAGCGTTGCGCAATACCCTAAACCTATCCCCTACCAAACCCATTCTGGCCATTTTTCCAGGGTCCCGAAAACAAGAGCTGGCCCTGACGGCTCCCGTGCTGCTGGAAGCCGCCAGTCTGATTTCCCGAAAAAAAGACATTCAACCTGTCATTTCGGTGGCCGCCCTGCATTTGGAACAAAAAATTCGTGCTTTGGCCATCGAGGCTCGACTGCCTTTTGCAACTTTTTATACCGGGGATTCGGCCAGCTTGATCCAAGCCGCGGATCTGTCTCTGACCACTTCGGGCACCATTACCCTCGAGCATGCCATTTTAAAAAAACTAGCGGTGGTGGCCTATAAATTTTCGCCGCTGTCCTATCGAATCGCCAAATTTGTACTCCGTAAAAAACTAGAAAAACTTCGGTTTATGGCCCTGCCCAACATGCTGGCCGACGCCGAAATTTTTCCCGAATTTTTTCAAGACAAAGCCACAGCTTCGGCCCTAGCATCAACAGGATTGGCCCTTTTGGACGATGCAACCTTGCGCACCGAACGCCAATCCAAATTGGATGGACTACCGGCCCAACTGGGGGATCCTGGGGTTTTAGACCGGGCAGCAACAGCCTTGTTGACAACCCTTCACTAGCTTTTTTGAACGGCGTCTTCCAACCACGTGGCATAGTCGGGCAATGCTTCGGCTTGAATGGCCACAATTTGAGGCACATCGAAGGGATGATGGTCTTTGATGGCCTGCATGACAGTCGCTTGGGTTGAAGCAGGGACTTTGAACCAACACCGAATTTCCGAAGCCGATTCCAACTGCCCTTTCCACCAATAGGTGCTGGTGATGGGGGCATCGATTTGCGCGCAGCCCGCCAGACGGTAGGCCATGATGGTATCAACCAGGGTTTGGGCCTGGGCTTCGGTACTGACAGTGGTAAGGATGAGGGTGACTGAATTCATGGGATCAATATTGTGATGATAAAATTCTTAAGTTATACTGGAACTCAGCTTGTAGCTTACCAGGAAAACGGCGAAACCTGGCAAGCCTTACTGGTGGTCTTGACTAATGCTGGCGAGCAATTAACATCAAGACCACCAAAAGTGAAACAATAAGTTCGATAATCTCGCCTACTGTTAATTCAACTTTTAGTTTGATGTCAACACCTCCTCTCTTATAACTCGAGGGGTTGAGAGGTGCTCGTCGCACTAGCGCCGTTTCGATAAAGCTTACACGACGGCAGTTATTCTGGAAATATTTTTATTTTTATATAAAAGATACTTGTTCTTCAAAAAAAGCCTTGTCTTTGGGATGACTTAGTTTGTCGGCAATGTCGGCTTTGTCCAGCCACAGGGCTTCGGGGTTTTCGGGATCGGTTGGGGCCAATTCGGTTTGGGTGGTGGTGAATAAAAAGAATTCGATGCGTTTAAGCTCTGAGTGGTCTTCCCCACCATTTTTGCCAATGCGATACCGTTCGTAAAACCCCAGGTAACGCACCAAGGTGAGGTCCGTCACACCGGTTTCTTCGGCAATTTCTCGCTTGGCTGCATCAAGCAGGGTTTCGCCAGGGTCCACGTGGCCTTTGGGCAAGGACCACGAGGTGCCATGTTGGCAGGTGATAAGCACCTGCCCATGGCGATTAAGGACAATGCCACCCGCGCTGATGGTTTTTTCCATCAGAACAGGTTTTTGTCGGTGACAGCGCCTTCGGAGGCTGAAGTCGTCAGTTTGGCAAATTTGGCCAAGACCCCACGGGTGTAACGGGGCGCTGGTTGCTTCCAGGCTGCCAACCGGGCTTGAAGTTCAGCATCGGGAACGTGAACATTGACCTCGTGTTTTTCGGCATCGATGGTGATGGTATCGCCGTTCTGAATCACGGCAATCACCCCACCGTCAAAGGCTTCTGGTGTGATGTGTCCCACCACAAAACCATGGGTTCCGCCTGAAAATCGGCCGTCGGTAATTAAGGCAACATCCTTGCCCAGGCCACGACCCATCACCGCCGAGGTTGGGGACAACATTTCCCGCATCCCAGGTCCGCCTTTAGGACCTTCATAGCGAATGACGATCACGTCGCCTTTAACAATCCCGCCATCCAAAATGCTTTTGAGGGCTGCTTCTTCCGAATCAAACACCTTGGCCTTACCTTCAAATTTGAGGCCTTCTTTGCCAGAAATTTTGGCGACGCCGCCCTTAGACGCCACGTTGCCGTAACACACCACCAAATGCCCTTGCGATTTGATGGGATTGGACAAGGGACGAACCACTTCTTGACCCGTGGGATAAGGCGCAACATCGGCCAAGTTTTCGGCAAGGGTTTTGCCCGTCACCGTCAGACAATCGCCATGCAGCAACCCAGCGTCCAATAAAATCTTCATCAAAGGGGTCACACCACCAATTTCCACCAACTTGGACATGGTAAACCGGCCGCTGGGTTTTAAATCCGCCAACACCGGTACTTTTTGACCAATACGGGTAAAATCGTCCAAGGTTAGGGGAATACCAGCCGTATGGGCAATGGCCAACAAATGCAGCACGGCGTTGGTGGATCCTCCCAAAGCCGTGACCACCACAATGGCATTTTCCAAGGACTTTTTGGTGACGATATCCAAGGGTTTTAAATTGGCTTGAAGCAAGGCATAAACGGCTTTTCCCGCGTTACGACAGTCTTCTTTTTTATGCTCGGAAACCGCCGCTTGGGCCGAACTATTTGGCAAACTCAGCCCCATGGCCTCGATGGCCGATGCCATGGTGTTGGCCGTGTACATACCCCCACAAGAACCAGGGCCTGGAATCGCACATTTTTCGACTTCTGTCAGTTCGGCAGCATCGATTTTGTTGTTGGCAAATGCCCCGACGGCTTCGAAAACAGAGACCACATCTTGGTCTTTGTTTTTGTGGCATCCTGGCAAAATGGTCCCGCCATATACAAACACGGAGGGACGGTTCATCCGCAACATGGCCATGACACAGGCCGGCATGTTTTTGTCGCAGCCCCCAATGGCCACAAACCCATCCAAATTTTCGCAACCCACCACCGTTTCGATGGAATCGGCAATGACTTCTCGGGAAACCAGGGAATATTTCATGCCTTCTGTTCCCATGGAAATCCCATCAGAAATCGTGATGGTGTTAAAAATAATGGCTTTTCCACCCGCTTCGTTAGCCCCAGCTTCGGCTTCTCTGGCCAAGCCATCGATGTGCATATTACACGGGGTTACCATACTCCAGGTCGAAGCAATCCCGATTTGGGGTTTGTTAAAATCCTCGTCGTTAAAGCCCACGGCCCGCAACATGGCGCGGGAAGGGGCTCGGTCGTAGCCGTCTGTCATCTGAGAAGAAAAATGTCGGGGGTTGTGTGAGCTCATAACATCTCCAATGGGTAAAAGATTATCAACAGGGCATCGAAATAATGGGAAAGAATTCTAGCACTTTTTTGGGTTTAATGTTAGGCTCTTGCCTGGTTTTTATCAGGGAAATTGGGCGAAAAACCCAGCTGTCCCGCAACTGTGAAGCGACTTCATAGAGCCTATCCCGATTTGACAGATGCAAGGCAAAGACAAGTAAAAAAACCGGAATTTAGCTACCTAAATGAGGATTTTTTTAGCTTGGCTTTAACGCAGCAGATACAAATGCGGATAGTCTCCAGTGGAAGTAGCCTAGTCAGAATGCCTGAAATCAACCCCAATTTACCCCATGCCCGTGGATAGGCATTAAGGAGTTTTTATGCGCGTAGACGTTGTGTTTAAGCAAGTCTTGCTTGCTGTTGTGTGTATGTGTTGGTCGGGGCTAGTGATGGCCCAAACCGAGCCCAGTATAGCGCTTCCCGAAACTGTGGTCAGTGCAACCAAGTTTCCAAGACTCAGTTCGCAAGTCGCCGAAGATGTGTTTGTGATCACCTCGAAAAATATGGAAGCAGCCGGGGTTAAAAACATCAAACAAGCCTTGATGTTGGTTCCTGGCTTAACCGTTTCGGATACGGGCGGGGCAACGCCAACAACCCTTTTCTTACATGGGTTTCAATCTTACCAAATTTTGGTCCTCAAAGACGGCATGCCCATCAACGACACCATTTCTCCGCAGCCCATTGCCTATTTGGATTCGCTTTCCATCGATGATATTGATCGGGTCGAGGTGATGTTCAATTCCAAAAGTGTGCTCTATGGTAGCCAAGCCATGGCTGGCGTTATTCAAATTTTTTCGAATACCGACGCCAATCAGGTTCATTATGTTCAGGGCTGGGACCACGGCAAAACCTCGGCTCAACTTAGCCGGCAATTTGGCAGTGCCAAAGTCTCGTTTTCGGGCAGTTACGAAAACGATTGGCGGCAGTCTTCTTACATCAATACCAGCGAACGCGATCGCAAAGAGAGGTCTACTTTTTCGGCTTATGTTGAAAATGACTTTGGCTTTTTTAAGGGGGCTTTCCGCTACAACAAGAACAAAGCTACTCTGGGCTTAGATCGTGCCGACTATGTCTATGTTGGCCCTGGCTATGCCGAGGTTCGCATCGACGATACCAACGACAACCTACAAACCGAACAAAATTTAACCTCCTTAAGCTTGGAAACCTCGGTTATCCCCCTCACCACCACGGTGTTACAAGGGAGCATTTCCAACATCACCCGCTTGGAACTGAACCAAGCCGATGAGGCATTGAACAGTAACGTGGTGTCTCAATTTTGGGGAGTGACCCGGCGCTTGGAACTGCGTAACGAAACCCTACTGTCTTCGGAATGGGCAGCCACCTATGGGTTTGACCTTCAAATCGAGGAAGGATCTTCGGATTATTGGCATCCGCTGTATCCCAGCTCTTTTCCAGCCCAATCGCAGGAAAGCCAAGGCTATTTTGGGCAACTGCAATACACCACGCCAGGCTTTGGGGTTTCGGCCGGGCATCGGGTTCATATGGATCACACCCAGCACATTTTAAAAGCCTATTCTTTGGGCAGTTACTACCGGGTTGAAGCCTTGGATCTGTTGGTCAAACCCAGCATTGGCACCAGTTTCCGAGAAGCCGGCTTATTTGAGCGCTTTGATAGCTATACCGGAAACCCCGATTTTCAACCCGAAACCACCCTCTCCAAGGACCTGCTGTTGGAAAAACCCCTGGGACCCGTTGTCTTAAGCTGGCGTTGGTTTGAAAACCAGACCTCCAACCTGATTACCTATGATGATTTGAATACCTTCAAATACATCCAAAACACCGGTACCGCTATAGCAACCGGTCAAGACTATGCCCTATCCATTCGAAATCTCGGCCCGCTTCAGTTTTTAAAAGCGTCTTACACCCGTCTTTCTGCCAAAGACAAAACCATTTTGAAAACCCCAGACTGGCAGGCCAACTTAAATGGGGGATTCGTTTTCGATGCCTGGCGTTACGGTTTCGACGCTGCTTGGGTAGGCTCGCGCTTGGATTCGGCCAGCAAACCGTTGGACGCCTATTTTCAGCTTAATTTGCGCGGGGCTTATCAATGGGGCCCTCAAACGCAATTGGAAGTCATTTTGTTTAATGCCTTGAATTCCCATCACCAAGAGGTGTACGGATTTAACTCCCACGAACGCAATGTCTACTTTGGCATCAAGCAACAGTTTTAACACAACGCTTGCTGAAGCGCTGAACAAAAAAATTGGCCTCTACGAACTGTTTCAAATCGTCGAGGCCCTACCCGCCTTACCGGCCAGATCCGAACACATCCTCTTGGCCACCTTGCCTGGGGATGTGCACCGGCTGGGCACCCGCATTACCCAAGCTTTGCTTGAAAAGGCAGGGTGTCGGGTAGACGTGCACTGGGAAATGACGCCCCAGGCCTTGACCCTCTATTTGGCAAACAACAACCCCACCCATATTGTGATGACCTGTTTTTTAACCGCCCAACTGGATTTTTTCGGGGCCTTGGTCCCCCAGTTGGTCCAAACACAGACTTGTTTGGTTTTGGGTGGATTTGCGTTTTCTCCCCGGACCTTGTCGACGCGATTTAGCACCTTGGCCCCTAAAACCGTGCATCCCAAAAACGGCGTCGAAGCTGCGGGGTTTATTTTACAAGCCTGGCCCTTGCCTTGGGTTTCCAGCCTGACGTTTTCGCCAGATCTCGACACTGATCGAAGCAAAAAATGCGCCCCGGTCGCGGTTCAAACCCCTTGCCTGCCCCATTCTTTTTCGCCCATCACCCAAACCGATTTTAACCTGGAAACCCTGTGGGATGCCATTAATCCACGAACCCTCTACAATTTGCATTTGGGCTTCAAGGGCAACCCGCATCAAGCCCAGGGGAATCCCCTGTTTACCGCAATAACAGAGCGGTTTAATCGCCTAAAACCCCTGGCACATCGGCTCTTTGAACCCCAGGCATTGTGGCAACATTTTAAAGCCAAAAGCAACCACGATCAGATTTGGGTGTATCCCGAAGCTTCGGCCCCAGTAAGCTGGGATTTCCCCCGAAAAAATGGGATTTGCCTTGCCGATTATCTGCGTCACGACACCGACGATTTTATCACCCTCATGGCTGTGACCATTGGAAAAGTCGCGGGAGACCACACCGAAACCCTGTTTCAGCAAGGCCGCTTTACCGACATGCTGTGCTGGCATGCCCTGACCGTTCAAAGTGCCGAAGCTTTGGCCGAAACCGTTCATGCCCAGTTGCGGCGTATGCACGGTGACGAAGACAGCCCCCCCGATGCCCAATCCCTGTGGGATGCCCGCTACACCGGCAAACGCTACAGCTTTGGCTACGCGGCTTGCCCCGATTTACGAGGACAGGCCCTATTTTTTAAGTTGCTAAAACCCGAAACCATCGGGATTCATCTTTCCGAATCGATGATGATGAACCCCGAAGCTTCGGTGAATGCTCTGGTGTTTTACCACCCCGCTGCTGCCTATTTTTGAATGGGGCTTGCGTCGCCCCCTCAACCGAAGCAAGTTCGGTTGAGCCTCCCCCTCACGCTGGCGCTGGGCCTTCGGCCATGGTCTGTTTTTTTGTACAGAGTCCTTTAGGCCCCTGCGGGGAGGGAAGACAAACTTGCTTTGGCTTCCCGATTCAAAAACGCTTGCCGTTTTTGTTTATAATTATACTGCCCCTGCGGGGAGGAAAGACAAACTTGCTTTGGCTTCCCGATTCAAAAACGCTTGCCGTTTTTGTTTATAATTTAAACCCTACCGCCAATAGCGCCCTACGGTGATGTTGATTGTCTGATGGTCGGTGTCGTCGTTGAGCATGTACGAGGCGTTGCTGCCAAAGCTGAAGAGGCGGACGCCCATCATGTCGGCCCAAATATCCCCATCCATGACTTCAAAAAACTCACCTGTGCCATCGAAGGCCACATCGATTTTGTCCGTTTGACCCGAGCTGACCAAATCGTACCAAACCACCAATCGATAGCTGGAATTCCGGGACAAAATGCTGTCGGTTTTGGTAAACGTGGGTAAGGTATAGCTGGATTGACGATTGCCGGCCAATACCGACTCCATAGATCCAAGACTGTACACCATCGACTGACTGGATGGTCCCGTCACGGGGGTTTTGGCACCGGCAGAGAAGAAATAGTCCGACCAAACACCGGCATCGGATCCACCCATTTTAAACAAGCCCACTTTCCATGTACCGGTTTGACCTACGCCAACCCGAGAACTTAGCGTCGATGGGAAGGTTACAGTCCCGTTCAACCCAATGCTCCACGGTGTGGCAGCCCCAACTTTAAAGCTGGTTCGGCTTTCAGCGCCTTGCCAAACCACACGTCCAGACGATTGCTCCACCAAGACGGGCATGATGTTGAGTTCGTAGGTGGTTTCGTAGTTGTTCCCGATATCGCGAACCGTACGGGCCAACTGCTGTTTCAACTGGAAGGAATTCCCTTGGATAAAGCGATTGTCTTGCCAAGAGCTCCAAATAAATTTCCATTTGTAGTTATCACCACTGGAATCCCAGCTTCCGGAGGGATTAAAGGTATTGTTGTTCCAATCCACTTTAATGGCCGAGAGCCCCAGGTTGATGGCATAGGCCAAGAAATAGCCATCGGGTACCGTACCAGTCGGTGTATCCCATTGCAGGTTGGGTTGGGCTTTATCCGTATCAACATCCACATCCATGGTTTGCATTTCAAACGTGTCGTCCCAGCCTGTGGCTTGTACTCTGGCCATGTCCATGCCCCGTGGGTTCCGCCAATTAATCAGGCCAATGCTGGGTTTCAAAATTCTGACCGTTGTTGATGTCAACACATTGTTGTCGGCATCCAGCACCTTAATCGTGGCCGTTCCCGAAATGTAATCCGTCACAAAGGTGGGGGTAAAGTCTCCAGAAAAACCTGTATTTTGATAAGGCGAGATGATCCAGGTGACATCGAAAGGATTATCCAAGGCCTTTTTGGATTGAGCAGCATTAAATGCCGAAATGGCAACCAGGGATTGAGACGATCTTAACGCTTGGGGATTCCCAATCGATTGGGGGTTATTGCCAGCAGAAACGCGTTGGTATTCCACCGTTTGCGTTCCGGTCGAGGTGGGGTATTCCAAAACCACACGGGCAGCCGCTGCAGAAGCGTTTTCTGCATAAAGAACCACGCGAGAATCCAAGGCATCGGTGGGTTGCCAGTTGTTGTCCGATACTTGTCTATAGGCCCGAACAGGAACCAAAGAGGTTTCAACAATGTAATAGCGCCCGGTTTGAATGCTTACAAAATTAATGGCCTTAAGCAATACAAACGGATCAAAAACGGGGCCATCGTGGGTAAAAAACTCATTTCGAACCATCAGCGGCAAAGAACTTCCATCCAATAATCCTGCTTGAATCATGACGGCAATGGCCTGAGGAACCGTCATGGTTTGGCTTTCGGTAATGGGCAATGTCCACCGGTTGTTTTTGGGGAAAATAACCCGCATGGCCGGCATCGTCGTGGTATCGGACGTCGCGGTGGCATCGTAAAAGGCGTATAACTTTCTAAGTTGTGAATTATCTTGATTCATAACCCCCAACATTTCTGCCTTAACATTAGCAACCGACCAATAGTCCGACTTTAACTCCCCTTCTGGCAAACTCTCGTTAAACGCCTGGGCAAACTCGGCAATGGTTACCGTTACACCATTCAAATAGCCCGTTGCAAATTGCTCAATAAAAAATTCTGGTGGCACGCCAACCGAAGATCCGTCTTTGGATCCGCCACCACTTTTACCCCCAAAAATGGACCGAATAATTTGTTTGGCACGATCTAGGGTTAAGGTCGCATTAACCTGAGAATCCAAAGCGGCTTGTTGGGCCAATTTTCGTAAATCATCGTCGTTTTGCAACTGCTCGACGATTAGTTTTTGGGTATCGTCGGGCGCAGGAAACACGTCTTTATTCACCGTAGCATCGGTGGTTGGCTTGACCGGAGACACCCGCTGAATTTCCCCAGAGCTGAGTTTTGAATTGATGGTATCGGTGATTTTTTGTGTCAATTCGTCGGACAAATCCCCGCTGAATTTATTCCCGTTTCCTTTGGCTACTTTTTCGACCACATAATCCACAATAGCCCGGGTCTTTTCAGAGACGTTGGCCGACACGGCCGTTTCTCCGCTTTTAACGTTCACATAGGTGTCCATGCGCAACACGTTTTGGGCTCCGGAAGAATCTGTCCCTGTTTTGACAATCCCGACCACATATTTTTTACCGTCTGCTATATTTTTGAATTCGTAAGCGCCATCCACCACATTGGCTGTAATGCCCGTGGGAATAACAGTGCCATCAGATCCAATTTCATATAAAATGGCTGTCCCATCCGACAAAGTCGAAATGTCCGACAAATGTTTTGTGAAGGCTTGAGACAACCTTTTGGACGACGACAAACTGCTAATCGAAGACACCGGATTGGTAATCCCCACCTGGCTTTGATCTTGAGCCGATGCAATGACATAGCCACTTAAGGTGGTGGCCCCCGCATAACTGGTGGTCGAGGTTGTCGACGTGGTGGATTCCGATGCTTTTCCACAGCCCCCCAAAGCCAAAATGAATATCAGCGGAACCGCTGCAAACCACGTTTTCATCTCTGTCCCTCCATTTTTGAAACTGTTTCGTTCATTATACATACTTCTTGCCCCTTTCCCAAAATTTTGAGGTTTTAAACCTGTTTTTTTAATCGAAAATTAGTTTTCTATTTGTGAAGGGGGATTCAAAAATGGTATTCTGATCCTCACTTTTACCCCTATGAACAAACGGTTTTTAGTGCTTTTAGAACAAGAAATTTCCCTTTGGGTTAACCGTGGCTTTATTCAAGCTGACCAAGGCGAAACCCTTCGTCAGCACTATGCCACCCAAAGCACACCCAAACGGGTTTGGGCCCATCCTGGCACCAGCTTGTGGCTTGCCATTGGTGGCTGTTTGGTGGGATTTGGCCTGTTGCTGCTCTTAACTTACCAATGGTCTTTGTATCCCATTTGGGTTAAGACCCTTTTCGCCGCCCTGCTTTTGGTGGCTTCTCAAGGTTGCTTTTGGTGGACGCCAAAACCCGCTTCTTCACCGATTTTAAAAGACCTTTTTTTACTGATGTTTGGACTGGGAACCGGCCTTTCGTTTTTTCTGCTGAATGCAACCTGGCAGTTTTGGTCATACCATGGTTGGCTGGGTCTTTGGGTGGGCTTTTTGGCCTTGGGGGCTTGGGTTTCGGGCCGAAATAGCCTGACCTATTTCATGATGATTTTGTGCCAACTCTGGTTTGTTCAACATTTTTCTTGGGTTGAAGGCGGGTTGTTGTTGGCTCTGGTAGGCTGGCAACTTGTCTCGAACAACTGGTTGTCTGCAACGCCCAAAACAGGTCTTTTGCCCGCCGCTTGGCTGCTTTTTACGGCGATGGGATTGATGCAGGTCTTTAACGGCGGCCCTTTTTCGCTCTATTTTTTGGGATTGGGGCTGTTTTTTTCCCTATTGATTGTCCGCCACACCCCCAAACTCCACTGGCCCCCAGATTCGGCCATTGGGGTGAGCTTTTTGGGGTTGATGGCTCTCTGTCTTTTTGGCACTTTTAAACTGCAGTGGCCCTCTTTAATTCAATCGGTTTTGCCAACAACCGTATACTTAGGTTGGGCCAGCACCGTTTTATTAATGGGGCTTGTGGGCCTCTGGGGACTGGCCTTGTGGCAAAATAAGGCGCGACGTTCGGCTGGGCTGGGGTTTGGGGCAGGGGTTCCAGGTCTGGTTCTGCTGGCTGGGCTCTGGCGTTTGGCCCCCACCCCCGTTTGGCCCATTCAAACTGCTTTTTTGGTATTGGGTTTATTTTGGTCTGTGTGGCTGGTTCGGGAAGGCCTTTCCAGGAATCAGCTGGCGTGGATCAATGTCGGGGGCATCTATGGGACCTTGTTGGTGGCCACCTTCTTTTTCCACCAAGCCTTCGGGGCTGGCCTCCAAGGCTTAGCGTTGCTGATTTTGGGCTCGGCTATTATCGGTCTTAATTTATATGCAAGGCGAAAATCGTGAAAAAACCCAGCTTTTCAACACCCTTGATCGCCCTTGTTCTGACGCAATGGCTTGTATTCGGTGGTTTTCTGGCCAACGAAGCTTTGATTCGAGCCTTTGGCACCCATCACCTGTTTCGTTTAGAAGAAAACCCGGTTTCTTTGTATTTGCAACAAACCCGTGTTCCCCTTCCGTTTAAAGACACCACCATCACCCTCAATGCTGCCCCGTTTAAATTGGGCGATCAGGGCTATGTGTTGCTGACGAAAGACAGCTATGGCTGCGAGGTTCCCTATAGTTTTAGGCCTTCAAAACCCAAGCAAGGTTTTTGTATTCAAGGCACCATTATCGGGTTAACCCCAACGTCCATTACGGTTCGCTTGGATTTGCCCTCGTTTTTACCCGAAACCCTTCGTGCCCCTCGAACCTCTTTTTCGTCTGCATCAGCCTGGCAAAAAGAGCCCGGACTGGTTACGGTGCAAATTTGGGGGTCTCAAAGCCGGATTCGCACCCTGTTCATCCGTCGAATGCCGCTTGAAATCTTTCTTAAAACCCCGGCACCTACCCCACAATTTCAGTTTTTAAAGGAGAAAAAGTCATGAGCACACCCACCAACAAATTCTTTGTTTTGGATACCAACGTTTTAATCCACAACCCAGCGGCCTTGTACTCGTTTAGCGAACACACGGTTGTCTTGCCCATCACGGTGATTGAAGAACTCGACAAATTCAAAACCGCTTCCGATAAAAAAGGCATGCATGCCCGGCAAGTCATGCGCGAAATTGATGGCCTGGTTCGCAAAGGGGCTTTAAAAGAAGGGGCAAAAATCAAAACGGGTGGGAAATTACGCATTGCCCTATGTCCCGAAAAAAGTGTCCTTAGTTCTTTGGATCTGTCGGTGAATGACAATAAAATTTTAAACTGTGCCCTCTCGTTTTTGGCCCCAGGCAACACTGTTTTTTTTATCTCCAAAGATTTGAATTCCAGAATCAAGGCCGAGGCACTGGGCATTGTGGCCATGGACTACGAAAAAGAAAAAGTAGAATACACCTCGTTGTACCAGGGTTGGCGCGAGATAGCTCTGCCACAGGCCAGCATTGATGCGCTGTATAAAGACCATAAACTAGAGGTTAGCAAAACCAACTATTTGGACAACGAGTATTTTTGCATTAAATCTTTGGAAAACCCCAATACCTCCTGTCTGGCCAAATTTGATGCCCCTCACAATCAACTGGTGCCCATTCGGTCCCATTTCGAAGCCATGGGCGTTAAACCCGCCAACCTCGAACAACAATTTGCCTTCGATTTATTGCTCAACGACGCGGTGGTCTTGGTCAGTTTGGTGGGACAAGCAGGCACAGGGAAAACCCTGATTGCCCTGGCCTGCGGCCTTCAACAGGTGCTGGGCAAATCCCCCAAATACGAAAAATTACTGGTGGCCAGACCCATTATGCCCATGGGCAAAGACATTGGCTATTTACCTGGTACCAAAGACCAAAAGCTTAATTATTGGATGCAGCCTATTTTCGACAACCTGAATTTTATTATGCACAAAGACGAAACCCCAGAAGACGAACAGCCCCGTTATAAAAAGGCCGAAAAGTTCGACAAAATCGACTACCTTCTGGAATCTCAGTTGCTTGAAATCGAAGCCCTCACCTATATTCGGGGTCGCAGTATTCCCAACCAATTTATCATTATTGATGAGGCCCAAAATCTGACCCCTCACGAAATCAAAACCATCATTTCCCGAGCCGGCAAAGGCACCAAAATTGTCCTGACTGGCGATGCCGAACAAATCGACAACCCCTATTTGGATGCCAATTCCAACGGACTCAGCTACACCGCCGAACACCTCAAAGGCCAACACATTACCGGCCACATGTTTTTGTCCAAAAGCGAGCGCTCGCCTTTGGCAACCTTGGCGGCAGAGATGTTATAGGGCGTTAAAACTCTCCATCTTTTTTCGCATTGCGTTAGTCAGTCGAAATCCTGGCATCTGCAGACCTCGTTTAAGACAATCGGACAATGCCGTTTTGACACTGGGGGGATACTTTGCCAAAGGCGCCATCGCAACCTCAAAATGCATCAAATGAAATTCCCAATATTTCCCCACAATAGCCTTAATAAAAGGAGGGGCATCGGAGACCATAACCGCATTATAAATCTCTTTTAGATGACCTTCCAAGTGGGCTAGATAAGCCTTTTGCTCTGGGGAAAGTTGCGTTGTATTTTTTCCAAACGTGGCTTTTAAATACTCCCCTGCATCAAAGATCAATTGATGGACACAAAACAACAGACGATTAAAGAGTTCCTCAAGATACTGATAGGCCGTTTGAATCTGCACCTCTCTATCGGATGTGGGTTGTTCAGCACCCCATTGTTTAAACTGATCCGAAACCATTGAAAAAGCCCGCTTTAAAGCAACTTTATAGGCCATCGTAAGATCCGGCACGAGGATTTGTTGGGAACCAACCTTATACGAACGGTATTCATAGGCCACATTTTGGGTCCCATAAAGTGCAAAACACAGGGTCTTTAAACTAACGTTTGGGGATTGACTTAACCGATCCAAATATCGTTCTGGACAAAAATCTCTGAGGGTTGTTGCCAAAGTTGCAAAAACACCTGCATAGACATACTCAAAACGTTGCCCAATTTCTGGAGGCAAGGAAACCAGTTCAGGTTCCCTTTGGTAGCAAGCTATAACCCGTACCCATCGACCCTGAGGTGTTTCTTGGACTGCCACAACCGCGCGATTGGTATAATCGCTGATACTATTTCCCCGTTGATCGGTTTCTTCCACCCCAAATTTGGTTCGACCTGCAGATTGCATATGGTTTCTGGTAAGCGCAGGATTACGGGGGTGGCTTCGTTCCACAAATTTTACATTCGACTGACAACTATCCTGGGGTTTTACCACCACAGTTGGACAGGCAAACTCCTGACCGGGGACCAAAAATTTGGAATCAGGGTTGGGAAAACCAGGAAAGTATCGTTTCGCTTCTACCCCATTGAAACACTGGGCCAAAACCGGGACATTGGGATACAGCATATGGGCAGGATCAAATTCTACAGGGTTCACGCCATAACGGGTCTGTGCCAACAGTAACCGTTGCATCCCTTTAGGCCACTGATATCCAAAAACCCGAACATCGCCATCTTCTGTGGCTCTAGGAGATGCAGTATAAACATACTCGAATCTGGGCGTCGTTGACTTGGGTAGCTGTTGCCGAAAATCAGTCTGGGTTGGGAAAAGGGCCCGAAACGATTCAGAAGTCGTACGCCTTGGGAGAGGCGCAGAAGTTGTCAGGCGGTGTTGGGGGTCCACCGATGGGGCCAGGCTTGCCAAAATACCCTCGTGGGCTCCAAAACGAAGTAAAGATTCTCCCAGATCTTGAACTTCACAGATCAATGGCCTTCCAGCTTGATCTTTATAATCAACCACCATCACAACCGTATCCCCAACCTGCCATGGCACGGGCACAAAATCGGCATCCACCATGGCTTCTGGCCTTCGAGATCTCTCGATAAACGCCTGCAAAACGCTACTTTTCGCCAGATTGTCCGGATGAATCTCAAACCGAGATCCATCTCGCAGGGCTTGCAAAGGGTCAGCCCCTGCCCGAAGTAAGGCATCTTCGTAGTTAGAGCCTCGACACCCATACAGCACCTCATGTAAGGGTGTATGCCCTGCTTGATCTGATTGAAGATGAAACAAGGGCGTTCCATAGTATCGCTTTAACAGCAACACCAATTTCTGAAACCGTTCAGGGGCCAATCGTTCTCGTATGGCCTGAATCAGTAATAACAGTGGATTTAGTCTGGATTGTAGCGTTCTTAATACGAGATTAAGATCGCGGGGATTTTGGCTGTCTCGAGTCGCCTGTACCAATGCTAATTGGAATACCGTCAAAGCATCGGGTCCGCCTACTGCAGGTTGAATCGAGACATATTTGTAAACACCCATACTCTGTGGACACCCTTAGTCATTAAACTAAAGGATTATCGGATCCACTTGACCCCAAATGCATCTATTTTTCTCGATTTATTTGAATTTTATTGGGTTATCGTTGTTTCAAATACATCAACGCCAAAAGATAGCTATGCACCCCAAATCCTGCGATTTGACCTTGGCAAACGCCAGCCGTCACCGATTTGTGGCGGAATTCTTCTCGAGCGTGGATGTTGGACAAATGTACCTCGACTTTGGGCAAATCGATGGCTGCCAAGGCATCCCGAAGGGCATAGCTGTAGTGGGTAAACGCCCCACCATTCAGAACCAGGGCATCAAACTGGTTGGGCGCCGCTTGAATACGGTCTATCAGTTCACCTTCGTGATTGGATTGAAAAATGTCCAGGGTTAAGCCATTGTCTTGGCCAAACTTCATCAATGTTGCGTTGATGTCCTCTAGGGTGGTGCTGCCGTAAACGGCTGGTTCGCGCTTTCCAACCAAGTTCAAATTGGGGCCATGAATAATTAAGATTCGCATACAAGCTCCTTTATAACAGCTTCAATCAGGCTAAGCGGCACATCGGACCGGGTTTCGACCTTGCCCAGCTGGGTGGGCAACACAAATCGCAACTTACCCTGACGCACTTTTTTGTCTTGAAACAGCGGCGTCATCAGGGCCTGTACGGCGATGGGTTTTAGGGTTAATTCAAAGCCCAATTCGGCCAACAAATTTTCCAACCTCACACAGGCGTCTTCTTCGATCAGATGCATGCGGTGGGCAATGCGCATGGCCGCTTTCATGCCAATGGCTATGGCCTCGCCGTGCAGATAGACTGAATACCCAAAAGCCGCTTCAATGGCATGGCCGATGGTGTGTCCAAAATTCAATATCTCGCGCAATCCTGCTTCTTTTTCATCCAAAGACACCACATGGGCTTTAATTTGTGCCGATTGTTCGACAATGTGCTGCCAAACCTCGGGGTTTTGGTCAAAATTTGGGGTTCGAATCACCTCGGAATGGGCCTGAAGCCAGGCAAAAAAGTCGGCGTCAAAAATCACGCCATATTTCACCACTTCGGCCAATCCACACCGCCATTCTCGGCTGGGCAGGGTTTTTAAAACCTCTAAATCACAGACCGTCATGGTGGGTTGATAAAACGTGCCTACCAAATTTTTGCCGTGGGGAATGTTAATGCCTGTTTTGCCGCCGATGGCCGAATCCACCTGGGCAAGCAGGGTTGTGGGAACTTGGAACAACCGAATGCCCCGCAAATAGACCGAGGCTGCAAATCCAGCCAAATCGCCAATCACGCCGCCGCCCAAGGCCACAACCGCATCGCCACGCTCGAACCGATGTTCGGCAAGCAAGCCCACAATGTGCTGAAGTTGCTCAAAACATTTGGCGGTTTCCCCACTGGGTATCAGGATGGGTAAACAGTCGAAACCAGCCTCCTGAAGGGATTGGATCAGTGGCGTTGCATGGACCTGAATATTGGGATTGGTCACCACAGCTATTTTTTTGGCCTTTGTTTGATCCCGAATCCAGTCTGGGATTTTCCCCAAAAGCCCTCGTCCGACATGAATGGGATAGGTGGTTGTTGCAGTGGTCACGGTAATCGGCATGGGGTCATTATACCTGAAATTTTTCAATGTTTAAGTCTTCGTAAAAGTGGGAATATTCCCGCGCGGAGTAGCACCACTCCACAATTTTCGGTAAGGAGGATGTTTTATGCGTTACCTATCGTTATGTGTGGGTGTTTTGCTCTTAATTTCGTCCGGATTAACCGCAGCGCCACGATGGGGAGTCGAAGTTGTTCCCCACACAACCAGCATTGGGTTGTTGTGCTATGACACGGGTTTTGGCGGTGGGATTTCGATTGGCAGTTCTGCGGACAATGCAGCGGCTAAAACGGCCCTAACTCGCATCGGGTTTTTTGTCGAAAAGCGGGATTTGGTCTCGGACGATATGATGATGCTAACCTATGGGATTGATGCTTATACCCTATCCGGAACGGATGCCGGTGTGACCTTGGATAAAGGCTATGGTTATGGACCTTTTATTGGTTTCGAAAAACCCTTGGCCAACCGTATTTTACTGTCGGTTTGGACCCTGCCAATATCGTTTCATACTGTAGCAAAAGCAGGGGTTTCGGTGGATACCGTGAAGTATTTTGACAGCGGCTTGGGCGTTAGCTATTGGTTCTAGTCATAACACTGCGCTGAATAACTGAGTCTGAAGGCCTTGGGAATTTAAGGTCGACTTTCCCAAGGCCCCTACAAAACACGGCCTGAATACAGTAAACTACCCCTACCGGCGCTACACCACAAAATCCCTTGGCCACGGTAGGAGTTGCATCATGTTGTTGTCTTCGATTGCCCATGTTCAGAAAATTGATCCTGAAGTTACCGAATCCCTGCTTAAAGAACTCCGCCGCCAACGCAATAATATTGAATTGATCGCTTCTGAAAACTTCACCTCTTTGGCTGTTATGGAAGCCCAAGGCACCTGGCTGACCAATAAATACGCCGAAGGGTTGCCTGATAAACGCTATTACGGCGGCTGCGACTATGTCGACGAAGTGGAAAAATTGGCCATCGCAAGGGCCAAACAGGTGTTTGGTGCCGACCATGCCAACGTTCAGCCCCATTCTGGCGCGCAGGCCAACACAGCCGTCATGTTTGCCACCCTCAAACCTGGGGACACGATTATGGGCATGAACTTGGCCCACGGTGGACATTTAACCCATGGGTCGCCCGTCAGCTTGTCTGGGTCTTATTTTAATGTGATTCCCTACGGTGTGGATCCCACCACCTTCCGCATCGACTACAACGAACTCGAAACCATCGCCAAACGCGAAAAACCCAAAATGATTATTGCGGGTGCATCAGCCTATCCCCGCATCATCGATTTTGAACGCATCGGCAAAATTGCCAAAGAAATCGGCGCGATTTTCTTTGTGGATATGGCCCACATTGCCGGTTTGGTCGCAGCCGGTTTGCATCCCAGCCCTGTTCCCCATGCCGACATTGTCACCACCACCACCCACAAAACCCTTCGCGGACCCCGAGGCGGCATGATTTTGTGCACCGAAGCCTATCAAAAACAAATCGACAAAGCGGTTTTCCCCGGCATTCAAGGCGGGCCACTCATGCACGTGATTGCCGCCAAAGCTGTGGCCTTCAAAGAAGCCTTGTCCCCTGAATTTAAAACCTACCAGTCTCAGGTTATCAAGAATTCCCAACAACTGGCCCAAACCCTAATCAGTCGCGGATTTACCCTGCTTTCAGGCGGCACCGACAACCACCTCATGCTGGTGGATCTTCGCCCTCAACAATTAACAGGCAAAGTAGTGGAACACAAACTCGACGAGATTGGCATTACCGTCAACAAAAACGCCATTCCGTTTGACACGGAAAGCCCCTTCATCACCTCTGGGATTCGCATCGGAACGCCTGCTGCCACTGCACGAGGTATGAAAGAAGATGCCATGACCGCTATCGGAAACCTGATTGCCGATCTGGTGGCCAATATCGACAACGAGGCCAAAATTGCCGAACTTCGGACCCAGGTCTCGGCACTCACCGACCGTTACCCGCTCTATCCCGAACTCCAATAATGCTTAAAATTGGCTATTTGGGGCCAGCCGGAACGTTTACCGAAAAGGCCATGCAGGTGTACACCCGCACCCTGTCTGTCCCCTTTGAAACCCAGGCTGGCGAATCCTTTTTTGAACTGTTTGAGGGCCTCAAAAACAACACCCTCACCCATGCCGTGATTGCCATTGAAAACTCCATCGAAGGGGCCGTTGCCCCGAACTTGGACATGTTGGTTCAAAACGAAACCTTAAAAATTTGTGCGGATTTAAAGCTGCCCATTTCGCAGGCGTTGATTACCGCAGAGCCCTTGGCCCTGGATCGGATCACCGATATCTATTCCCATCCCCAAGGTTTTGCCCAATGCCAAACTTTTTTGCTTTCCCAATTGCCCAAGGTCCGGGTCCATCCCCTGGCTTCAACCGCCGAAGGGGTGGCCCATCTTAAACCCGGTAGCACCCATGCGGTGATAGGCGCTGCTATTCTAGCCGAGTTGTATCACTTGCATTGCCACACCCCCAACATCCAAGATTCCAAAACCAACACCACCCGTTTTGTGGTGATTGCCCACGATTTCCCGCCCCCTTCCGGGCAAGACAAAACCTCGATTGTGTTTTCCACTTTAAAAGACAAACCCGGCGGCCTTTATGAGGTGCTTGGGGCTTTTGCCAAACGCACCATTAACTTGACCCGCATTGAATCTCGCCCCACCAAACAAGGGTTGGGCGATTATGTATTTTTTATCGATTTGGAAGGCCATGCTGCCGATGCCAATGTGGCCGAAGCCTTGGATGAATTGCAACACAAAACCTCGTTTTACCGACTTTTGGGATCTTACCCCACACTACCCTTGCCAAAGGAGCCGTCATGATCGATCCGAAGCGCATCCGCGATGAATTGGACACTGTTCGCCAAGCCCTGCAAAACCGACACTTTCCCGCCGAAGCCCTGGACCAAGTGGCTCAACTGGATGCCCAGTGGCTGGAAGCCAGACACAAACTCGAACAGCTCCAAACCGAACGGAACCAACAAACCCCCAAGGGCAAACCCACGGACGAACAACGCCAAGCCCTGGGGCAACTCTCTGCAGCGGTTAAAGCCCAACAAGAAACGGTGGACGCCTTGGCCACCGACCTTCAAAAAGCCTGTCTAATGCTCCCCAGCATTCCCGATGCCACGGTGCCCATTGGTGCCTCTGAAGATGACAATGTCGAAGTCAAAACCTGGGGAACCCCACCCACCTTAGATTTTGAACCCAAAAGCCACGATGTTTTGGCCGAAAAATTGGGGATTTTGGATTTCGAAAGCTCGGCCAAAACCTCGGGAGCTCGGTTTGTGTGTTATCGGGGATTGGGCGCGAAATTGGAACGTGCCCTGATCAACTTTATGCTGGATGTTCAAACCCAAGACAACGGCTACGAAGAAATGATTCCCCCTGTTTTAATCAATTCTCAAAGCATGGTGGGAACCGGTCAGTTGCCCAAATTCGCCGAAGAAAGTTTCAAGATCGAAAACACCGATTTTTGGTTGGCCCCCACCGCCGAGGTTCCCCTGACGAACCTATACCGGGACCATATTTTTGACGAGGCCGAGCTTCCAAAAGCCATCACCGCCTATACCCCTTGTTTTCGCAAAGAAGCAGGCTCTTATGGCAAAGACATGAAAGGTATTATCCGTCTTCATCAATTTAACAAGGTCGAGTTGGTCCGGTTTTGCAGCCCGGAACACTCTGCAGCCGAACACGAAAAGCTGTTGGGCCATGCCGAAACCATTTTGCAAAAACTGGGGCTTGCCTACCGGGTCATTACCCTGTGCACCGGCGACTTGGGCTTCTCTGCCGGCAAAACCTATGACATCGAAGTTTGGCTTCCCTCTCAAAATAAATACCGAGAAATTTCGTCCTGTTCGAACTTTTTTGATTTTCAAGCCCGCCGTGCCATGATACGATACAGAGAGTCTGGGACGGGGAAAGTACGCTATTTACATACCCTGAACGGATCTGGATTGGCTGTTGGCCGCACCTTTGCTGCCCTGTTGGAAAATGGTCAGCAAGCGGATGGCAGTATTCTGATTCCAGAAGTTCTGGTTCCATATCTGGGGGTGAAACAACTTCATGGCTGAAAAAAACACCAAATTCATTAAATTTTTCAAAGCCCTTGCCAACGAAGAACGGCTTGAAATCCTAAAACTCCTCAAAAAAAATACCGAAATGTTTGCTCAAGATGTTGAAAAACACTTCTTTTTAGAGCAATCCACGACGTCGCATCACCTGAACATGCTCAAACGGGCCGGGATTACCAAGTCTCGAAAAGAAGGTCGCAAAATTTTTTATTCCATCGATTACGATCAATTGAATGCTGCCTTGCAAGAATTTTCTGGGCTCATCAACGGGTAAAATCCGGGTAATATTCAGAATTATCCATACATGTATCCCTTAAAACCTGTCGATAAACCAGCCAAAGGGCAACGATTATGACAGCACATTCCCAAAATCTTCCAACCCAAACGACACCTGATTCTCGCAGAGGCGGGGTTTTTATGGTGTCTTCAAAGGAAAAACAGTCGAAATTTGAAGCTGTTTTGAAAAGCATTTTACCCCATTTGGGCACCCACGAAGGTCGTATTATTTTGGCTGAAGTCATGATTGCTTTAAAACTCGAAGGGATCATTGGTAAACAATTGTCCGAACACGACGCCAAAATGGTTGGGGTGATTAACCAATCCATTGTGGGCACGCCCTATCGAAAACTCGAGGCCTTGCGTCTGGCCCAAAGACTGTTGGAATAAAGGGCTTAGGGGATTTTCTATGGTGGATAGCTTTTTTAGCCAACGCCCCTCGGAACTGCTGTTTAACAAGGCCAAGGATGTTTTAATGGACATGAATGTGAGTCCTGAAATCATCAAAGATTTGGCCAGCAGCTTGGATTCGCCTACTAAACATCCAGACCCGCCCATCGACACGGGTAAGGGTGGGACTGTGGTGTAATGAACATCAATCCTTCTTCCCGATTTGAGCCCGATCCTGGCTTAAAGGCCCAACAGGCTGCTGCACAACCCGACCCAAATAACCCTTTTTTAGCCCATTTAAAACAGGCTTCAACCAACCCCAACTTGACCCCATTGATTCCCAACGAGCAAGCTCAAAAACAGTCTTTGGAGCGGGAAAAACAAAAAATTGGGGAAGAGTTTTATGTGGAAGAATCTGAAGATGGGGAAAGCATTGCCAAAACCGTCAGCGAGATCAAAAAAAAGCTCAAAGCCATTTCCGATCTAGAACGACGGCATTTGGGGTTATAAGTTACCGATAGACATCTTTTCGATGTCTTACACGCAATACAGTAATTGTGGCTTCCTCAACGGTATAAACCAACCTGTAATCGCCTTCTCGAAGGCGGTAGGTATGCAGAGAACCGCTGAGTTTTTTACTGTCCGTTGGGAAAGGGTTATCGATTAATTCTAAAAGACGCTTATCAAATCGCCTCAGCATCAAAGCAGGCAACTCTTCAAGCTCTTTTTGGGCCTTTTTGCTAATAAAAAGACTAAATTTTTCCATGCGCCTTAAGCTGTTCTCGAAATTTGTCGTAAGAGATTTTCTCATCCTCTCTACGCTCTGCAACAACAGCCAAGTCTTCTAAATCCTCCATGAGGGTTTCATAGCTTTCAATGGGCAACACCACAAAGGCCCGATTACCATCGGCATCCAATACAAACTGGGGGGCTGTTTTAGACGACTCTTTTTTCTTTTTCATGAGCCTTATTTTACATGGATTGAATTCAAAAACAACACCCCTTTGGCGTTGAGTGCGTGCCCGGATCCGATGCCCACAACATGGCCGCGGATGCGTCGGCCCAAAATCGCAAAATCGCCGATCATGTCCAAGACTTTGTGGCGGGCCAGTTCGTCTGGAAACCGCAACGGGTTTAGGTAGCCGTCGTCTTTGATGATGACTGCGTTGTCCAAGCTGCCGCCTTGGGCCAGGCCTTTTTCCAGCAAATGGGCCACTTCGTGGTAAAAGCCATAGGTGCGGGCTGGGGCAATGTCTTGGATAAACGATTCTGGGCTGTCCAACACCGAGGCCACTTGGGTGCCAATAAAGGTGTCGGGATAGGACAAGACATAGGTGAAACGGGGTTCTGAACTGGGAATAAACAGGATTTTCTTATCCCCATCTTCGATAAAACCAGGGGTTGTAATCACCTGTTCTGGCCAAGGGGTTTCTTGATTTTTAAGTCCGGCCTTTACAAAGGCCTCCACAAACGCGTTTGCACTGCCATCCACAACGGGTACTTCGGGATGGTCCAATTCGACCCGAAGATTGGCTATACA
The DNA here is from genome assembly GCA_050250935.1 of Candidatus Margulisiibacteriota bacterium. Taxonomy (GTDB): domain Bacteria; phylum Margulisbacteria; class Marinamargulisbacteria; order JBFWNS01; family JBFWNS01; genus JBFWNS01. Next base: position 179,099 of record JBFWNS010000001.1, read on the forward strand.
CAACCCATAACAGGCCGCCAAAAAATGTTCTGGGGTTTGGACCCTGGCCCCTGCTTTTTCGAGCAAGGTTGCCCGGGCCGTATGAGCCAAAGCATCGGGACGCACCGGAACCGCTTGCCCGGCAACCTCGAACACAAGTCCTGTCCCCACTGGGGCTGGATGGACCCTACACGTGTTGGCTTTTCCGCTGTGAATGCCGATCCCATGGATGGCGAAGGACTCGGCTACGGTGTGCTGTTTCACTAGGCGTCCTGGGAAAGTTCTGGCGAGGTTGGCTTTAGCAAGAGCACAAAACCCACCGTAGCCAGCACCAAAACCAATCCAAAGGCAAAATAACTGAGGCGGGTATAGAGCAAGACAAATCCAAAGGCCCCCAGAGGGCCAATAATGCGACTCAGGCTACCCAATCCTTCGTAAAGACCCATGAGTGCGCCCCGGCTATCAGCGTGGGCAAATCCAGACAATAACGAGGGCATATAGGCATTGACCAACCCGACGCCCAGGGCCAGGGCCGCCAAGGAAACCAACAACATCCCCAACCCATGGGCCATGGACAATCCAAAAACGCTTAGGGCCGTAATGCTTAAGCCTACCCCCACCATGCGCTTCAGGTTGCGGGTTGCGCGTCGGGTGATACCCCCTTGAACCACCAACATCATCAGCCCCACAAACACAAACAGCCAGCTGTTTTGCTGGGTGGTATAGCCAAAAACCCGGTGGGTAAAGGCCGAAAACGAGGTCTCGAAACCGGAAAACAAAATCATATACACCATTTGGGTTAGGCAAATAATGCGAACCGGGCGGCTGGTTAACCGGGTAGGCAAGGCTTTAAGACTTTCCAAAGCCGATTCTGATTTTTTTCGAGACTCCGGCTCTTTTAAAAACAGGACCGTTATGAGGGTCGCCACCGCCGAAAATCCACCCGCCACCCAGGCCGGCAAGGCATGACCGTTGCTGATTCCAAACAAAATGCCACCCAGGGCTGGCCCTAAAATAAAGCCCGTTCCAAAGGCAATCCCAATCACAGCCATGCCTTTGGGGCGGTCTTCGGGGCTGGTGATATCCCCCACATAGGCCCTGGCAACCGAAATATTGCCGCCAGTGAAGCCGTCTAGAAGCCTGGAAATCAAAAACAAGGCATAGGTGTGGGCATTGGCCAAGAGCACATAGGCCAAAACCGATCCCACTTTGCTGATAACCAACAAAGGTTTTCGGCCAAATTTATCAGAAAGCGCCCCCAAAACCGGGGCTGCCACAAACTGGGCCAGGGAATACGAGGCCAATAAAAACCCGATCAAGAAGGGGCTCACCTGAAACTGGCTGGCGATTTGCGGCAAAATGGGGATGAGCAGACCAAACCCAATCAGTTCGGTGGCCACCACCAAAAACAAGATGAACAAACTTTTTTTATGGGGTGAATTCATAGTGATCTTTCAAAAATTGGAATAGTTGCTGGGCCCAGGCATCGGGATCGAAATCCCCTTCCAGACGAAACACATGGTCCGCATATTTTTCGTACAGCGGCTGTCGTTCGGCAAAAACGGCTTCGAATCCTTTTTCTTTAAGTCCTACAATGCCGCGCTTGGCTGCATCGGTAACCCGGCGTTGAATGTTCTCGAAACTGTCTTGCAAATAGACAATAATGGATTGTTTTTTAAGGTGGCGCATGGCCTTTTGGGAATAGACCACACTACCCCCTGGGGCCAAGACCATTCTGGCCAAATGGGTCAGATTCAAGATGGTCTCTTCTTCGATGCGCATCATGGCATCGGTGCCGGATCGGTCGATGATGTCGATTAAATCTTGGTGGGTCCGCTGACGAATCAGCTGATCGGGGTCGATAAACCCATAGTCCATCAGCTTTGCCAGCCGCTTGCCCAATTCTGTTTTGCCCACGCCGGGCATGCCAATGAGTGTGATTACCATATTGTTTTTCAGATGATATAATAAAGTCTTTTGTAAATCCCTTCTAGGAGTATTCAGAATGATGGAAACCGTTTTAACCCAAAAATCCCCTGTTCCCCTTGGCCACTACAGCCAAGCGGTGATCCACAACGGCCTGGTATATGTTGCCGGCCAATTGCCCATTGATCCCCAACACGAAAACCAACCCCTTCAATCGTTGGAAGACCAAACCCGCCAAGTCCTTCAAAACCTCGACGAGATTTTATTGGCCTCTGGCAGCGACCGAAACCACGTTCTTAAAGTCACCATTTACCTGACCGACTTGGCCCACTGGGCAACCGTGAACGATATTTACGGTCGGTTTTTTGGCAAACACAAACCCGCCCGATCTGCCGTCCCCGTTAAAACCCTTCCCAAGGGCTATTTTTTAGAAATCGACGTCATCGCCGCTCAGGTGAAATAAAATGAAACCAGAACGCGTAGCGGTGATTGGCGCCTCTGACAAACCCGACCGCTATTCCTACATGGCCATCGAGCGCCTCCGCAACCATGGCCATGTGGCGTTGCCCGTACACCCCAAGTTAAAAACCGTTCAAGGCCTGGCCGTATATCCCAGCCTTGCCCAAGTCCCCCACCCCATCGATACCATCACCCTGTACGTTAACGCCGAGAAATCCGCCGCGATGGCCGCAGACCTCATCGCCGCAAACCCCCGCCGCGTAATCTTTAACCCCGGTACCGAAAGCCCTGCTCTAGAAGCCACTCTCCAAAACGCCGGCATCCAAACGATGGAAGCCTGCACGCTGGTCCTGCTTTCTACGAAGCAATTTTAATCACAAACGCACAGCGTTTGTGATGGATTGTATACACAAACGACAAGCGTTTGTGGGTCGCAGCGTTGAAGTAAATTCAACGCCGCTCCCGCTGCGCGGCCTCCGTTCCAGCCTTTTCCAGAGAAACGGATACTCCGTTACAGGGATAATGGGGCTAAAAAAATGGATTATAAGCTCGATTGCCAGCGAAGCGAAGCAGTTTCAGATTGTATTCACAAACGCACAGCGTTTGTGGGTCGGAACATTGAAGCAAGTTCAATCTTCCTCCCGCTGCGCGGCTTCTGTTCCAGCTTTTTCCAGCGAAACTGTTCCTCCGTTCCAGAGATAAGGGGGCTAAAAAAATGGATTATAAACCGATTGCCAGCGAAGCGAAGCAATCCCAAACCGCGCTAAGCGTTAAGTGTTGGTCTTACCCCCTCCAATCGGGAGGGGGCAGGGGGTGGGGAACCTTATTAGCGAAATGTCCGAAACCCCATCCAGCCGAAGGCTGCGTGGGTGAGTTTTGAGCGTAAAAGCACAGGTGGGGGGTCCTAGGGGGGCACCTCGCGCAGCGTGGTTCCCCCCTAGGCGTTAAGCGACGCTTACCCTACCACTCCAAAGTCCCAGTCTGATACTCCTTCACCCGTCCTTCAAAGAAGTTCACTTCAATCATATTCCCTTGGGTCAATTCATCGATCCAAGGATACGGATTCGTCGCATTCCAAACCTTAGGCAAGCCAATGGCCGCCAAGCGTTGGTCCCCAATAAATTGGAGATACTCTTTCATGTTATCGCCAGTAATCCCCAAAATGCCATCACCAATGCAAGACAATCCCCATTCATATTCCATTTGAACGGCATCTTTAACGTTTTGGATAATGAGATCTTGGAGCTCTTGGGTCCACAACTCGGGCTGCTCTTCTCGAATGCCGTTAATGATGTTCACAAACAAAGCCACGTGCAAATCTTCGTCGCGGTTGATGAACTGGATCATCTCTTTGCTGCCGGGCATTTTGTTATTTCGGCCAAAATTGTAGAAAATTAAGAAGGCGCTAAAGAAAAACACCCCTTCCAAAATCAGGTTGGTGGTGCAGGCTTCTAGGAACAACTTGTCGTTATCCAAAGTGCCCGTTTTGAAGCCAGGAAAGGCAATTTTAGAGACTGATCTTAAAACCGTTTTGTTTTTGTAGAACAACCCTTTGTCTTTACGGTACAGCCCGTACACTTCTTCAGCATCAAAGCCCAAGGCTTCGATCATACAAGAATAGGAATCAACGTGAAGCGCCTCTTCGTAGATTTGCCTGGCCAAAGCCAAACAAACCTCTGGGCTGGTGATTTGGGGTTTGATCAATTCAGACAAGGTCTTGGTGAGCAATCCATCCAAATTGGAGGCAAAGGCCAAGGCGCGCATGAAAGCATTCTTTTCGGTTTCGGTGAGCTTGTTGTTGTACCATTGCTCGTAGTCGGTTTGGAAAGGAATTTCTTCGGCAACCCAGTTGTTCCGTTGCATTTTTTTGAAAATGTCCCGGGCCCAAGGGTGTTTGAGGGGGCTGGCTTGCATCAATCCATCGTCAAACCCGTTGATGATGCGGCGTTTGTTGATGATGTCGGCGTTGCTCATGGGGGAGTCTGTAAATTCGCCTTGAAAAAGTTCACTAATAGACATGGTTTACCTCGCTTTTTTTTATTGACAGGCTTCGCAATCGGGATCGTTGATCAAACAGGCTTTGGGCATTTCGGCAGGAACCGGTTGTTCTACCGCAGGCTTTTCGGCGACCACGGCATCTGTCACCGACATTTTGGTGATCTGAGACGCCCCCAAGGTTCGGAGGTAGTAGGTGGTTTTAAGACCTTGTTCCCAAGCGGCCATGTAAATGTCGCTGAGGGCTTTCCCGCTGGTGGTGTTGCTGAATACGTTGGTAGAGGCCGCTTGATCGATCCATTTGGACCGTCTTGCGGCTGCCCCAATAATCCATTTCCCATCGATTTCGAAGGTTTCTTTGTACTTGGCTTTGATGGCCACGGGAATCTCTTCAATGTCTTGAATAGACCCATTGTAGAGCTTGATTTTGGCCACCATGTCGGGATTCCACAATCCCAGTTTTTCCAATTCGTCGATCAGATAGCGGTTGATCACGATGAAGTTTCCAGACAAATTTTCTTTCATGTAGATGTTTTTATAAACCGGTTCTGTGCAGGGATAAACACCGGAAATATTGGCAATGGTGGCGGTGGGGGCGATGGCCATGGTGTTGGAGTTTCTCATGCCGTGTTGGGCAACCTGAGCTTTCAAAGCAGCCCAATCCAAGCGTTGAGCTTTATTCACTTGGATGGCTTGTCCCCGTTGCTCTTCCAAAACCATTAAGGTGTCGAGCGGGAAAAGCCCACGGGACCATTTGCTGCCGTCATAGGAAGGATAAGTGCCCCGTTCTTGGGCCAACAAGGCACTGGCCTTAATGGCATAATAAGAAATCATTTCCATGGATTGATCGGCAAACTCAAGGTTGGCTTCAGAATCAAAGGCAATGCCCACTTGGAACAAGGCATCTTGATAGCCCATCAAACCCAACCCGACCGCACGGTGACGGAAGTTGGCTTTTTCGGCTTCTGGAATGGGGTAAAAATTGTTATCGATGACGTTGTCGAGCATGCGAATGCCCACTTCCACAGTCTTGGCGATTTTGGCTTCATCCAGGGCCCCATCTTTGATCATTCTGGCCAAGTTTAGGCTAGCCAAGTTACAAACCGCTGTTTCGTCTTTCGAGGTGTTCAAGGTGATTTCGGTACACAGGTTGGACGAGTGAATCACCCCACAATGGTCTTGGGGATTACGAACGTTGGCCGCGTCTTTGAAGGTCATCCAGGGATGGCCTGTTTCGTAGAGCATGGTCAACATTTTTCGCCACAGATCCAAGGCTTTCACTTTTTTGGCTCGGGGCAAATTTGCAGCTTCGTATTCCACATATTTGGCTTCGAAGGCCTTGCCGTACAGATCGTGCAATTCGGGAACATCGGCTGGGCAGAAGAAGGTCCAGTCTTGATCTTGTTGAACACGTTTCATGAACAAATCTGGAATCCAGCTGGCCGTATTAACATCGTGGGCGCGGCGGCGTTCGTCGCCGGTATTCTTTTTCAGTTCTAAAAATTGTTCGTAATCCAAGTGCCACATTTCCATGTAGGCGCACATGGCCCCTTTGCGTTTACCCCCTTGGTTCACGGCCAGGGCGACATCGTTGAAAATTTTGATAAACGGAATGACCCCTTGGGACATGCCGTTGGTGCCTTTGATTTTAGACCCTGTTGCCCGAACATAGGTAAAGTCGGATCCAATCCCTCCGGCCCATTTGCTGAGGTTGGCGTTGTCGGCATAGAGTTTAAAGATGCTGTTGAGCGAATCGCCGGCCAAATTGAGGTAGCAAGAGCTCATTTGGCTGTGGGTGGTACCGCTGTTGAATAAGGTTGGGGTTGAAGAAACCAAGTCCATTTGAGACAACACGTTGTAGAACTCGATGGCGCGGGCTTCTTTATCGGCTTCTTTAAGCGCCAAGCCCATGGCCACACGCATCCAGAACCATTGAGGCAATTCGTAGATATTTTTTTCCAGGGATCGATCGCGAAGGAAATAACGGTCGATTAAAATCTGAACCCCCAAATAATAAAACAACTTGTCTCGTTCTGGGTTCAAGGCTGCCGCCAATTTTTCCAAATCGAAGCCAGCTAGCTCGGGATTCAGCATTTCGTAAGAAATCCCTTTGGCCACATAATCCGCAAATTTTTCTTTATACAACTCGGCCAAGCGCGGACTATTCATGGGCTCGCCCAAAATTTTGCCGTACAACTCGTTGCTGATGGCGATGCGGGAGGCCAGGTGGGCATAATCGTAGTGCAATTCGATGCGTTCTCTGGCGGCGGTTAGTACCAAGAGGTCGATTTCGTGCTTAGGGATGTTGTCGTAGACCTGCTTGGTGACCGCTTCGACCATTTCGGTGATGGACACGCGCATGAGGTCTGGGGCCAATTGGCGCAGCTGCTCTTCGATGGATTTGGAATCGAAGATAACGGTTTCGGTTTCGCTGACTTTGACCTGAAGTTGCTTCTCGCGGATTTTGTCCAACACCTTTTGTTGGCGAACCTGTTTGTGCATCTCCCGATACACAATGTAGTTGCGGGCAATTTTGTGGTAGCCCGCTTTCATGAGCATTTCTTCAACCACGTCTTGAACCGATTCCACGATGGTGGTGTCGTTGTTCCCAGACCTGGCGATCATCGCATAGACCACTTCTTCGGTTAGTTTGGCCACAGCCGCTGTATCCACTTTGTTTTCGGACAAAAAGGCCTTCTCGATGGCACTGAAAATTCGAGCTTTATCGAAAGGAACTTTTTGACCGTTGCGTTTGATGATGTAGTGGATTAGGGCCATAACTAACTCTCCTTAAAAAATAAAAAATGGATACGAGAAAATGGATACAAGAAAACCCAAAATGGGCTCTGCCATCTGTACTAAAAAACAATAAAATCAACTTGTAAGTTTGCGAGTTTTCCCTAAGTAGTAGGGGTGACTAACTCAACCTGAAAATTAGGTTTTTTTGAAGAAGATTTGGGTACCCTGAAAATGGGGTGAAATGCATTATACACCCACGCTTCTTCGGTCCGTCAACAGAAGATTTCATGGATTGTTTATGGTCTATTTTTGAGACTTGATCTCAATAAAAATCAGGATTCTTGCTTGATCAAAACCCTCGACTTGGGTTAGGGTTAAACCCGAACGTTATCCCCCGCAAAAAAGGACATTTTATGGCTGACCCCTCGTTTGATATCGCCTCTAAAATTGACTGGCAAGAAATCGTCAACGCCGTTAACCAAACCGAGCGAGACATCGCCAATCGCTACGACCTTAAAGACAGCGGCGCCACCATCGAGCAAAAGCAAGCGGACTCTAAAATTTTTATTGAAGCCCCAGACGACTATAAAGTAAACGCCATCTATGAACTCTTTGTTCAAAAGCTCATCAAGCGTGGGATTTCAGCCAAAGCCGTTAAAGCCGGCGAAATCAAATCCGCCTTGGGTGGCCGAGCTAAAATGGAAATAACGGTTCAACAAGGCATTTCCAAAGAAAAAGCCAAAGAAATCACAAAAGACGTCAAGGACAGCGGCTTGAAAGTTCAAACCCAAATTCAGGACGATCAGATTCGGGTATCTGGCAAAAAGATCGACGATCTACAGGCCGTTATGAAGGTCTTAAAAGCCAAAGACTACGACATTCATATTGATTTTATTAATTATAGATAGGGGCATCTATAGATGGGGGCTTGCGTCGCCCCCTCAACCGAAGCAAGTTCGGTTGAGCCTCCCCCTCACGCTGGCGCTGGGCCTTCGGCCTGGCTTGTCTTTTTTGTACAGGGTCCTTTAGGCCCCTGCGGGGAGGAAAGTCGAACTTGCTCCAAGTGCGGGCGAGGAGGTTGAATTTAGTTCAACCTCCTCCCCACAAAACCTGTGGTTTTGTGATTATAATAAGCCCGTTTTTTAGTACAGGGCCTTTTAGGCCCCTGCAGGCGAACAGCTTTGGATTTACTCCAAAGCTGCGACACACAAACGCTATGTGTTTGTGTTTACAATCGGCGTAAACTCGCCTTCCCATTTGGCAACGACAACGGTTGCCAAGCAGTTCCCTAAAACGTTAACCGCTGTACGACCCATGTCCATCAAGGCATCGATACCTAAAATCAAGAAAATGGGTTCAACTGGCAGATTGAATTGGGCGGCAGTACCCAAAAGAATCACCAAGGAAGCTCGGGCAACGCCGGCCACGCCTTTGCTGGTCAACATCAGGGTAAACCCAATCAAAAGCTGATGCATAATCGACAAATGAATCCCGGCCGCCTGTGCCACAAAAACAGTGGCCAAAGACAAATACAAGGTTGTTCCATCCAAATTGAAGCTATACCCCGTTGGAATTACAAAAGACACGATTTTTCGGGGAACCCCAATCGATTCCATCCCTTCCATGGCCTTGGGCAATGCAGACTCTGAACTGGCGGTACCAAAGGCAATCACAACAGGCTCTGCAACCGCTTTTAAAAAGGCTTTGATCGGAACACGAACGATTAAGGCAATCGGTAAAAGCACACACAACACAAAGACGATAAGCGCCACATAAAGGGTTAACAACAGCTGGAACAAATTCACCAAAACGCCAAGACCCATGTTCCCAACCGTATAGGCAATGGCACCCCCTACCCCAATTGGGGCAAAGAGCATCACCACATCGGTGAACTTGAACATAACCTCGGACAATCCTTCAAAAAACGACACCATGGGGGCTTTGTACTTTTCTTTAACCATGGCCAACCCAATGGCAAAAAAGATGCTGAACACCACAATTTGAAGAATTTCCCCATTGGCAACAGACTTGGCAATGTTTTCTGGGAAAATGTGCAACACAATGTCATGAAAAGATTGTTTTTGAACTTGAACCACTTCAGCATGCAGGTTGGCTGGCATGTGAATCCCAACCCCGGCTTTGCTGACGTTAATGGCAAATAACCCAACCACCAAAGCAATGGTGGTGACCAACTCGAAGTAAATGATGGATTTTAAACCCATACGTCCAACTTGTTTAAGGTTGGAATGTCCGGCAATCCCAACCACCAAAGTTGCAAACAACAGTGGGGCAATGATTGTTTTGATCAAATGCAAGAAAATTTCGCTTAAAATTTTCAGATTAACCGCAACAGCTGGCAAATCGTGGCCAACCAAAATACCAATCACCATGCTGATAAAAATAAAAACCGTTAAAGACCGTTTTTGAAACCCATAAGCCAAAAGCCCAAGACTGGCCACCAAATGCCCCCCGTACAATAAAGGCTGGGACACCGGTGCAAGATCATACAGATGTAAGACCTGTAAAATAGCCGCTACTGTCACCGACAGAATAGCCGCCCAAACGGAAACGGATTTACTCATGCAATACTCCTTTTGAAATCAAAAATAAGGCTAAAAAAATTGGGATGAAGGCAGTATGATTGCAGAATCGGCAAGATTTAGTCAAGGAAAGTGAATGTCTAACCTAACCATCAGAAGTGTGCTTGGTCTCGTTTTTTGGGTTCTTTTTTGCCCGATGGCGATGGCCCATGTGTTTTCTGGGCGGGTGGTTCATGTTAGCGATGGGGACACGATTGTGGTTTTGCAGGACAATCGCCACAGCACAAAAATTCGGCTGGCCGCCATTGATTGTCCAGAAAAATCCCAACCCTTTGGACGCCAAGCCCAACGGTTTACCCAAGCGTTTTGCGACGGCCAACGCGTGACAGTTACCACCACCAAAAAAGACCGATACGGCCGAACCATTGGCACGGTTCAAGTGGGATCAAAACGGTTGGATATCGCCCTATTGGAAGCCGGCCTGGCCTGGCATTACCGCTATTTTGACCACGATCCGGCCTTGGATGCTCTTGAACAACAGGCCAGGGCCGAGCGCAAGGGGCTGTGGTCCGAGGCCAATCCCACCCCACCCTGGGACTATCGCAAAGCGCGTCGGCGGCGGTAAGTGGTTTTTTCCAGCCACAAATAGTCGGCTTTGAGAACCACTCGCCAGAGCCCTGGCAGGTCCAAGCCAATGGATTGATCGGTTTGAATCAGCTGCATCAACGTGTCGATATGGCCGGCGCTGACCACTTGTTCTGCCCCCAGTTCCGCCCGCTGTTGAGCTTGGGATAAAAAGCGCCACAACACATGGCTTAAAATGGGTTTTGGAAGGGGTTTTAGTAGGGCAAAGGGCACCGAAAAGCCCGTCTCGCAGGTCATGAATCTGGCCAAAATTGGAGCGGCTTGTTCTTCCCAGTACTGGGCCTTTTCTTGGGCTGTTGCCGCGGCCTTCAACAGTGTCTCTTCGAAAGTCGGGTTGATGCTGGACAGTAGGGGCAGAACTTGATGTCGGATTTTGTTGCGCAAAAAAGTTGGCTCGAGATTGGTTGTATCGGTTACAAAGCCCATTTTTTGTTTTGCCAAAAACCCCAGAATCTCGGCTTTTCTGAGGCCTAAAAGGGGTCGGTGCAGAGTCAGGCCATCGCCCAAATCGGAAGCCGGGGTGATGCCGGCCCAGCCGCTGCCCGTCCCCCGAATCCATTGCAGCAAGAGGGTTTCGATGTGGTCATCGCGGTGATGGCCAGTCAAAACATGGGCAATGCCCTGGGATTTTGCCAGGGTTTTTAGGGCTTTTCTTCGTAAATGATGTCCTGCCTCTTCCACAGACATTCCGGTTTCGGCTGCGGTTTGTTGGATAGGCAAAGACTGTTGGACCAAAACAACATCCAGCGCTTGGGCACAGGCTGTTACGATCGCTTTTTCTGCTGCCAAAACCTCGGGGGCTCGCAGACCATGGTCGAAATACACGGCCCTCTTTGTTCCAGTAAAAAAAGTGGCAACTTGGTGAAGTAAAAATGTACTGTCCGGCCCGCCTGAAAATGCGACCAAAACGGCGTCGGTTGACGACAGGCTTTCAAACCGAACCTTGGGGTGGAGGGGACTCACATTTCTTGGGGTGCAGTTATGCCCAGAATATGCAAAAGCTGGGCCAACATGGTTTGGGTTTTTTCCAAAATCACCAGGCGGGGGGCTTGTTGTTCGGGAGGGGCTTTTAGCAAGGGGCAGGTTTCATAAAAGGCATGAAACAGTTTTGCGGTTTCCAAGGCCGCTTGGGCCACCCGATGCGGGGCCATTTGATGGGCAAAATCCCAGAGATCGTTGGGCAGTTGAATCCAGTTTAAGAGCAGGGCCCTTTCGGCTTTTTCCAAGGTGGTTGGGGCTTCTGCTTTGGGCAAGGTAGCCGACACTTCGGCCAATTTTTTAAGAATGCCACAGAGTCTGGCGTGGGCATATTGAATGGTAAAAACTGGGTTTTCGTTGGTTTTTTTGGCGGCCAGTTCCACATCAAAATCCATGTGGGTATCAGGGCTTTTTTGAATCAAGAAATAGCGGATGGCATCGGAACCCACTTCTTCGATTACCTCGTCAAAGGTCACCATTTCGCCAGTTCGTTTGGACATGCGAAACGGCTCTCCGCCCCGCACCAGGCTGACCAATTGGCCAATTAAAACCACCAATTCTTGGGGTTTTTCGGCTTCGGAAACGGCCTCGACGGCGGCTTTGACCCGGGCCACATAGCCATGGTGGTCGGCGCCCCAGATGTTGATAAGACGATCATAGCCCCGGGACAATTTGTCTCGGTGATAGGCAATGTCCACCAAGAAATAGGTGTAGGCACCATCGGCTTTAACCAAGACCCGGTCTTTTTCGTCGCCAAAGGCTGTGGATTTAAACCATAACGCCCCGTCTTGGGTATAGCTGAGGTCTTTTTGAGCCAAGAGCCTTAACACCCCATCGATGGCTTGGTTTTGATATAAAGTTTTTTCGGAGAACCACCGATCGAACGCCACCCCCACCGAGGCCAGGGTTCGGCGATGGGCTTCGAGATTGGCTTGGAGCGGGTCGGCATCCGAAGCGGCTAAATCGTGGATATAAGCGCCTTGATAGCCCCCTTCTGGAACGGGCTTTCCTTCGCGAACTGCAGCCACACTCTCATAAAATTTTTGAATCTGATTACCGGCATCGTTGATGTAAAACTCGGTGGACACCGGTTGGCCCACAAAGCGCAATAACTGGGCCAAAGCACTGCCCAAAACCGCCCACCGGCCATGCCCAATGTGCAAAGGACCTGTGGGGTTGGCCGATACATATTCAAGCAAGGTGGTCGCCGTTGTTTTGGGAAAGGTTAGGGTGACTTGGTCTGCGGCTTTCCATATCCAAGCATCGCTCAGTTTGAGATTCAAAAACCCATTCAAGGCTTCAAACCGAAGGCCTTGGGATTCCCATTCAGCATTCAAAATGCCAGCAAAGTCTTCGGCAATTTGTTTGGGAGCTTTGCGCAGGGTTTTGGCCAATTGAAACGCGACATTGGTGGCAAAATCCCCATGGTCACTGTGGGCTGGGACATCCATCACAATGGGAACCGGCAACACGATATTTGCTTGGGCCAAGGTTGTTTTAATTTGATCGGCCAATACCTGTCTAATGAGCATGGTTATTCTTTTACCCCATCCATCATTTTTTTCACAGGGGGGGTTTTGGACAAGAGGGCCAAAAACTCGGCCCGGGTAATGGGGGTTTTGGGGTTAAACACAGGACCAGGCGCAATAAGACCGGCATTGAGTGCGGCTTGTAAATAGGGTCTAGACCAATGGTGACGGGGAACATCTCGGTAGGGTAAGCGAATTTTTGGAGCATCGGGAAGGGGAAGGCCCAACCATTTCACCACAGCGGCAACCGCTTCTGCTCGGGCAACCGGTAAAACGGCTTCCCACTCTTGAAGGGGTTGCAAGGGCACTGGACCCGTTTGGGTATATTGCCCCAAAGCCTGCATCCACGCCATTAAATCGCGCTTTAACACCAGCGATTTGGGCTCGAAGTGTGCTTGATCGGGAACAATGCCCACACCACGGAACAATACCGCCACCGATTCGACCCAGTGTCCTTTCATATCCTCGAAAGGAACCAGCCGGACTACGTTGACAGTAACAACCCCACCCTCTGCTGCCAGCCAAAGGGTGTTGGGGCCTGTTTCAAGCGGGACTGAAGTGGTTAGCTGAGCGTTAAACGTCGCCACCCAAGCACCCAAAGACGCCGTCCCCTGGCTTCCTTTTGGAACCCGAAAGGTCACGGAAACGGTTGGGGATAGGGTATAGGCAGGGGCTTCGATTCGGCTTCCTTTTTTTGAGGGGGCTAGGGCGGCAACATAGGCAAAGGCTGCTTCGTTAACCGATGCTACCGAATCCGTTGGCAATATCATTAAGGGCTTGGCCAGGGCCACAAAGGTCGGTTGCTTGGACAGAGCCAACACCAGATCCGCAACGGTGATGGTGTCGGTAGGGGCCTTCATGGCCGATTCAGAAATGACCCCTTGCTTGTAGGCCCAGACCATCAGACGCTGATACCAAGCCCCACTTGCTTTTGGCAAAGACTGCTGGTCTGGGGGGGCTTTTCGCCACAGGGCTATGACCATATCCAACCGTGTCGCGGGTTGTTTTTCTCCAAAATCTCCTTGGGTATTGTTCCCCATCCACCCCTGTTTTTGAACGTAGCGCACAGCATCTTTGGGGTCTGGGCGATGACGGTTATCTGGCACATTTTCCAATTGATAAAACGCATAGGCCAACATTTCTCGGGTAATGGGCGTGGTCAGATCGGTTACCCCAGGATGAAACAGCGGCAATTTAAGCAAAGCAATAAGGGCATCTCGGTTCGCCGTTGGGTAGGCCGCAATGGACAATCCCGGAACCAACTGGTACACCCGAAGCACGGTGTGCCACAACCGGTTTTCACCAACGACTGCACTCACCCAAATGGTGTTCATGCCCGGCGCTGACAAGGGCATATCCAGCACAAACCGTCCGTCGTTTCGAACCGATACGGATTGATTATTCACAAAAACAGGTCGCACAAACGGGTTGGTTCCTTTTAATAAGAAAGTAGGTTTGGTCGTTAAAAAAACGGTAGAGGGACTGTGCAGCAAAATCCCCTCTTGGGTTGTCGTGGTCCGGGGTTTCGCTGCTTCAGGTTGAACCAAAATAGGGACTTCGACGGCCTCGGCTTCAGCCTCTGTGGCCACCTGAACCTCTTGCTGGGGCGGACGTTGACCAAAGGCCATCACCAAGGGATGCCCGCCAACAAGTCCCAGTCCAACCAACATCGCTATTAGCAATTTTTTGTGTCTCAATGGATTACCCTGGAGCCGATGACCGGACTTGAACCGGTGACCTACTGATTACGAATCAGTTGCTCTACCAACTGAGCTACATCGGCACGTTTTTTGTCTATATTTGCAAGAAAGGGTAGTTTATTATACGCGCAGTTCATGGTCAAATTGCGGTAAATCTTGTGGAACAAAGTCCCATACTTCTCGGTCTTCTAGGAAAGCTATGAAATATCTCAGTCTCTTTTTATGCCTTTTAGTGGGATGGACCTCGACCTCTTGTGCGGTTGGATTGGAAGACTGTGTTCAATTGGGTTTTACCAAAAATCCCAGCGTATTGGCCCAGAAAGAATCGTTGGAATCCGCAGCCCTGCAAGTCAAATTGGCCCAGGCCGATTATGGCCCTAGCTTGGGGCTTGGGGGATCTGTTTCTCAAGGGTTTTCACCCAATACCAACACCAGCTACGATGCAGGGCTTTCCCTGTCCCAAAAATTGCTGCCTATGGTGGTTAGCCAACCCGAAGTCAAGCAAGCCCAAGCGCTGTTGGCGGCGCAACGGGCAACCTATTTGGGTCTTTTGGCCCAGTTGCGCTACGACATCACAGCCGCGTATTTCGATGTGGTTTTTGCTCAAAAAACACTGGTCTTAACCCAAAAAATCGCGACCCGAAGAAAAACCAATGCCGAGCTGGTTCAATCCCGGTACGAAGCAGGCCGTGAACACAAGGGCTCCTACCTTCGGGTTAAAGCCCAGGCCGATCAAGCCGCTTTGGATGTGATTCAAGCCAAACGCGCCATTCAAGTGGCCACCCTAAGCTTATGGCGAACCATTGGGGCCACAGCTGAAGGCCCCTTGTCGGACTCACTCCCCACACCCGTTTTACCGCCGCTGTCTCGATTACCCGAACTGGCCGAAAAAACCCCCGATGTTCTGGCTGCTCAAGCCAAACTAGACGCAGCCGTACAAGGCATTGATGTCGCCCAAAATCGCTATGGTCTGATGGTTTCTGGGAGCTTGGGGCTGGACCAAAGCGGTGGATTTTCTTCTGGAAGTTCAACATCGGCCTCTGGAAAACTATCTGCAAGCTTCCCTCTATATACCAGTGGCAAAAAAGAAGCGGATATCGAAACTTCAATACGGGCTCAAACCCAAGCCGATCAGGTGCTTAATCAAACCCGTCTAACCCTTAAAAACAGCCTTGAAACCAGTTTTTTAAACGCCCAAAATGCCCAAGAAAATGCAGCGCTTCAAACCCAGTTTGTGGGCGCAGCCCAAACCCGGTCCGAAATCGCCCAGGCCCAATACAGTTCGGGTCTACTGTCCTATGACAATTGGGATCTGATTGAAAACGATCTGATTGCCCAACAAAAAAATGCCCTGAATACGGCCAAACAAGCCCTCTTGTCCGTTGCAAAATTTGATCAACTCTGTGGAAAGGGATTGTAATGACTTCTAAAAAATGGATTTTTTGGCTGATTGTACTGGGCCTGGCCTGTGGCAGCGGCTATTGGTATTTTTTGAAACCCTCGCCCCGCTCAACCCAAGCCACTTTCGACAGCTTCACGGTGAAAAGAGGAACCATCGAACAAATCATCACGGCCACGGGAACGGTGTCTCCCCAAAATCGGGTCGAGGTGAAGGCCCCTATTTCGGGGCGAATTGAATCGTTGTTGGTGGCTGAAGGCGATTCGGTGAAAGCCGGTCAGGTGATTGCTTGGTTAAGCTCTACAGAACGGTCGGCCCTCTTGGATTTGGCGCGAATTAAAGGCCCCAAAGCCCTGGCCCACTGGGAAGACCTTTACAAACCCACCCCGTTAATCGCCCCCATCTCGGGTACTGTAATTTCCCGAAAAATGGAAGGCGGCCAAACCTTTACCCCGTCAGATCCCATTTTGGTGTTGGCCGATCGGTTGTTGGTGGATGCCCAGGTGGATGAAACGGATATTGGCAAACTCAAGCTTGGGCAAACGGCCATCATCTCGTTGGACGCCTACCCCAATGTCCCCATTCCCGCCAAAATTACCCACATTGCCTACGAAGCCCAAACCGTGAATAACGTGACCATTTATGAGGTAGAACTAACCCCAACCCAACCGTTGCCTGCGTTTTTTAAAAGTGGGATGTCTGCCGACGTCAGTTTTACGATCATGCGACACGCCGATGTGTTGATGATCCCCCAATTGGCCATTGAATCTCGGGGGCGGGGCCATCGGGTTATTACCGACATTTCAACCCCAAAACCCAGCAAGACCCGCATCCGGGTGGGGCTTAGCGATGGCCAAAATACCGAAGTGCTGTCTGGTCTCAACGAAGGCGATACCGTGTACGTATCCAAAACACCACTCAAAAAACGAAAAGATGGCAACAGTCCCTTCATGCCAGGCGGTTCCCGTGGTGGGGGCCGAAATGGTGGCGGAGGCCGAAATCGGTGATCCACTGCCGCAACCTTACCAAACGCTATACGATGGGGGGCAGCACGGTCTATGCCCTTCATGATGTGTCTTTAACGATTGAAGCCGGGGAATTTGTGGCCATCATGGGCCCTTCTGGGTCTGGAAAATCCACCTTGATGAATGTCTTAGGCCTTTTGGACACCGTTGATTCTGGAGAATACACCTTGCTGGGGAAACCCACCCAACACTTGGATGAACTCGCTTTGGCCGAGCTTCGGGGCAGAACCCTGGGCTTTGTTTTTCAGCAATTTCATTTGCTTAAACGCACCTCGGCCCTAGAAAACGTGGCCTTGCCTTTGTTGTATACCACCGGCGAGGGCGCAGATCCTGCTGCATTGCTCGACCAAGTGGGACTTGCAAATCGGGCACATCATCACCCCAACGAACTGTCGGGAGGACAACAACAACGGGTGGCCATTGCCCGAGCGCTGGTGAATCAACCGGCCCTGATTTTAGCCGACGAGCCTACCGGAAACTTGGATTCTCAAAGCCAAGACGACATCATGCAGTTGTTTAAAAGCCTCAATCAATCTGGCATTACCATCCTCTTGGTTACCCACGAAGAAGAGGTGGCCGCTCACGCTTCTCGGATCATTCGCATGCGCGATGGCCGCATTTTGTCGGATTCTAAACCCGCGCCGGACCCCGAAACCAGCCTCGGTGCCCTGCCCCTTTCCCAATCCCCTACTTTGGGTCAGTGGATCAAAAAAAGCTATGCCCATTTTACCCAAGCGTTTCGGTCGATTACCGCCAATAAATTGCGATCATTTTTGTCCATGTTGGGCATTTTAATCGGAGTGGGTGCTGTTATTGCCATGATGGCCTTGGGAACCGGGGCTCAAAAATCCATCGAAGCGCGGTTATCGTCTTTGGGATCCAATCTGTTGGTTTTGCGCCCTGGCTCTTCCCAATCGCGGGGTGTCAGTTTGGAATCTGGGTCCATCAGCCGTCTTACCCAGGACGATAGCCTGGCCATTCGTGGTCTTCCCCATGTTCGGCGCACCAACGCCTCGGTCAATGGTCGGGTGCAAATCGATTTTGGCGATAAAAACAGCAATACCCAATTGTTAGGTGCCGAATCCAGCTATGCGGTGATGCGCGCCTCTGTCCCCGTTCTGGGTCGGTTTTATACCGAACAAGAAGACCGTTCCCGGGCCAAAGTCGCTGTGATTGGGGCCACCGTTGCTCAAGCCTTGTTTGGCGATCCCAAAAGCGACGATGTGCCCAATCCCGTGGGCAAATGGATTCGCATCAACCGGATTCGGTTTCAAGTCATTGGCCTGCTTCCCCCCAAAGGTGGCACGTCTTGGCGAGACGAAGACGATGTGGTTGTTATTCCCCTCACCACGGCCATGAAACGGGTTTTGGGCAAAGACTTCATCAATAGCATCGATATCGAAGTGGATTCTTCGGACGCCATGACAGAGGTTCAAGACGCCACCCTGGCCTTGATGGACCAGCGCCACCCCACCCCAGGAACGGCCAAAGACGACGCCTATTCCATTCGCAATATGGCCGATATCCAAGATGCCCTCAATGCGACCAGTCAAACCTTTTCCATGCTCTTGTCCACCATTGCCACCATCTCACTTTTGGTTGGGGGCATCGGCATTATGAACATCATGTTGGTTTCGGTGACCGAACGAACCCGGGAAATTGGCCTTCGCAAAGCCATCGGCGCCACTCCCACCGACATTTTGATGCAATTTCTGATCGAAGCCATTGTGGTGAGTCTGGCCGGGGGCGGCTTTGGGGTTCTCCTGGGCTGTGGAACCAGCTTGCTCATTGGTCAAACCCTGGGGTGGACCATGATTATTTCCGTCCAAAGCATCGGCCTTGCCTTTGCCTTTTCTGCTGCCATTGGCATTGTTTTTGGGTTGTGGCCGGCAAAACGGGCCGCCAAGCTCAATCCCATCGACGCCTTGCGCCACGAATAAACATAGACAAATCCCCGTTTGTTTTATAGAATTCCAGGGCCCTAATCAGCATGCCGACGTAGCTCAGCTGGTAGAGCAGCTGATTTGTAATCAGCCGGTCGTTGGTTCAAATCCGACCGTCGGCTCCAGAGTTTTTGCCGAGATAGCTCAGTCGGTAGAGCAGAGGACTGAAAATCCTCGTGTCGGTGGTTCGATTCCGCCTCTCGGCACCAGTTTCGCAGGGCGAAACTGGTGCATAATATCGTAATACACAAATGCACAGCATTTGTGGGTCGCCCCGTTGAAGTAAATTCAACGGGGCTCCCGCTGCGCGGCTTCTGTTACAGCTTTTTCCGGGGAAACGGGAACTCCGTTCCTGGGACAAGTGGGGAAGAATAGGCTGTTAAGCGGGTGTTGGGGGCGTGTCGCGGTTCGCCACAGCCGCCTTACGCTAGCCCCATCAGATAGAATTCGCTACTATACAGCCCATGTCTAACACCCTTTGGTACCCGTATACGGCTATGTTTCCGGCACCGGATTTTCCGGTGGTCAAACGAGCGCAGGGAACTTCGCTTTTTTTGGAAGATGGGCGGGAGCTGATTGATGGTATTTCGTCGTGGTGGGCCGTCATTCATGGGTATAACCACCCCGTGCTCAATGCGGCGATCTCGGACCAAGTGTCGAAGATGGCCCATGTCATGTTGGGAGGACTGACCCATCAACCGGCCTTGGATTTGGCACAGCGATTGGTCGATATCACCCCAGTGGGACTGAACCATGTGTTCTTTTCAGACAGCGGCTCTGTCGGGGTTGAGGTCGCCCTTAAAATGGCCCTGCAGTTTTGGTTGAATCAAGGCTTGGGTGGCAAAACCCAGTTTTTGGCCTTCGACAATGCCTATCATGGCGACACCTTTGGGGCCATGTCGGTTTGTGATCCCATCGACAGCATGCACCACTTGTTTTCGGGACAATTGTCCCAACACCGGTTCTGTCCCACCGATGCCGATGCCGTTGAAGCCTTGCTTAAAGACCATCACCAAACCCTTGCCGCAGTCATTATTGAACCCCTGCTACAAGCAGCCGGTGGCTTTAAACTGCATTCCCCACAGTTTCTTCGAGACCTACGACAGCTCTGTGATCGCTATAACGTGCTGCTGATTTTTGATGAAGTCGCCACCGGCTTTGGCCGTACCGGGTCTTTGTTTGCTGCCGATCAAGCCGGCATCTGCCCCGATTTAATGGTGCTTGGCAAAGCCCTAACCGGTGGGTATATCGGACATGCCGCAACTTTGGCCACCACGTCCATTTTCAACACCTTTCAGGGCGATTCCAACCGAATTTTAATGCACGGCCCCACCTTTGGCGGCAATCCCCTGGCTTGTGCGGTGGCCTTGGCCAGTCTGGATGTTTTTTTCAACGATCACTATCTGGATGCCATTCAAGCCCTCCATCGCCAACTACAAGAGGGTCTAGAGGCCATCCATCATCCTGACATCGTCGACAAACGCTGTATCGGTGCTGTGGGTGTTCTCGAAATGAGCCCAACCTATTCCCTTAAAAAAATTCAAGACCACTGCCTTAACAACGGCGTTTGGCTACGTCCTTTTGGGTCCTATCTGTACATCATGCCCGCCTACACCTTGAGGGCCAACGATCTGGCAACCCTCTTGGGCCAAATCGCAACCGGGCTCTAAAACAAAAAAGGCCCGGGCACTGCAATTGCAACACCCGGGCCTTCCGTTAAAGTTAACCGTTATTAGTTGTTAACGTATTCCCCGCGACGAGGAGCGTTTTCTTTTGGTTTTGCTTCATTAACGTTCATGCGGCGACCTTTTAAGTCTTTTCCGTTTAGTTCTTGAATGGCTTGTTGACCTTCGTCGTTAGACGTCATTTCAACGAAACCAAACCCACGAGATTGGCCAGTCATTTTATCAATGATGACCTTTGCAGAACTAACAGAACCGTAAGCTTCGAAAGCTTCACGAAGTTCTTGTTCAGAAACAGCGTATGCAAGATTACCCACAAAAATATTGATCATATCAACACCTCACAAAAAAATAACCAGGGTCAAACAATGAAAACTCCATAAATTCGAACTGGCGGGCTCATCATACATGAAGTCCAACAAATAGTAAAAGGGCTAAATCGGTGCTATCGTAAGCCGAACATGAAACAACTGCTTTTCGATTTCATCCAAAAAATTGGACGCAAACAGGAAGTTGAACTCTTCTTACAGGTTTACAAAACCATTTCCCGCATCCAATTTGGGGTTATCGATTGCGATGAACAGGTGCTGCACCACCAAACTGAAACCTTGGCCGAGCAGCTGGCTTTAATGGGCAAGCTGGGTATTTTCCCCATCCTCGCCTTTACACTAGACGATCCCAAGACCTTCGATGCCACCTGCGACGCCTTTATTCAAACGCTTAAAAGCCGGGGGTCCAAGGCCGAACGGGTGAATTTGGTTTTCGAATATTGTGGGCCTGGCGATATTCGGTTCGATCTAAAACGGCTGGGAAAATTGTTGCAACGGGGGATTTTACCCATCATCAGTCCTACGGGGTTGTACCGAAAGGGAAGCAAGACCTTGTCAGGCCACCGCTTATCCCAAGCTCTGGTCAAAACCTTATTGCCCAAAAAATACATTTTGCTGACCCCTTCTGGCGGCATTTTGGACGAACAAGACAGCCCCATCCCCTTCCTTAATCTTTCCCAAAATAAAACCTGGGCTTTGGCCAAAGTCGAGATGCAAAAACAGGTTAAAGCCATTCGCGATTTTCTGCGACAAGTCGACGATTGTGCCGTCGTTATTACCTCGGCCGAAAACCTGCTTAAAGAGATTTTTACCATTAAAGGAAGCGGAACCTTTATTAAGTATCATGAGATTTTAACCACCTATCGCATGAAAAAATTGGATCACGACAAAATCAAAGCCCTGTTGGAAAACGCCTTTGATAAAACCCTGGTCGACACTTATTTCGATCAACGGTTTCGTCAGATTTACTACGAAAAAGACTACGAAGGCATCGCCATTTTACAAACCCTAAATGGCATCCCCTATTTGGATAAATTTGCAGTAGCCAAGGTTGTAGAAGGCACCGGGCTTGGCAAAAGTCTCTGGCAAAAAATGATCAAAAGCTGCCCCAAACTCATCTGGCGGGCCACCCGTGTGAATCCCATGAACAGCTTCTATATGCGGGAATGCGATGGGTTCATGAAATATGAAGATTGGTATGTGTTCTGGCGAGGCCTTGGCGAGAAAGAAATTTTCCCCTGTCTCCATCGCATGCTCAAAAAACCCAGAACTCTGGTATAATGGTCGGCCATGAGCCGTTCACGCATTAGTCAATTTGCCCAGCCCATCCGAAACTTGATCCGCCACGAGCAGTTTAGTAGCTTTTTGTTGTTGGGTGTTACCGTAGCCGCTTTAGTGCTTGCAAATTCCAAGTGGAACTCGGTCTATTCGGCTTTTTTACACCATGACTTTGGGGTTGGTCCTTTGTCCCTTTCGGTTCATGCGTGGATCAACGACGGGCTGATGGCCTTGTTCTTTTTGTTGGTCGGCATCGAAATTAAACGGGAAATTGTTTTTGGTGAACTGACCAGCTTCAAAAAAGCCTCCCTGCCCTTTTGGGGAGCGGTTGGCGGCATGGTGGTGCCTGCAGCCGTGTTTATGCTCTTTAACCACGGTCTCCCCACAGCAGACGGCTGGGCCATTCCCATGGCCACCGATATTGCCTTTGCTTTGGCCATTTTTTTATTTTTGGGAAACCGTGTCCCAAAAGCTTTGAAAGTTTTTTTATTGGCCTTGGCCATCATCGACGATCTGGGTGCCATTACCGTGATTGCGGTGTTTTATACCCATTCTCTGGCCTGGTTGGCCCTGGGGGCAGCAGGACTGATCTGCCTTGCGCTGTTTGGTCTTCACCACCGCCGGGTTCAGAACCCCATCCCCTATCTGCTTTTGGGCACTGTGCTTTGGTTTTGTGTGCTTCAATCTGGCATTCATGCCACCATTGCCGGGGTTTTGCTGGGCTTTTTAATGCCCCTCGAAGCTGCGCATAAAACCGAGCGATGGCTCCATGTTCCCATCATTTATGGGGTTATGCCCTTGTTTTCCTTGGCCAATACCGGCATTGCTTTAAGCCCCTCGCTGTTACACAGCCTCCAAGAACCCTTGAGCCTTGGCATTTTGTTTGGGCTTATTTTGGGAAAACCCTTGGGAATTCTGTTGTTTATTGGCCTCGCACTCAAACTCAATTGGACTCAACTGCCAACCGCCATTCGGTTCAACCATCTGATTATTGCTGCGCTTCTGGGTGGCATCGGCTTTACCATGTCGATTTTTATCACCACCTTGGCCTTCGACAACCCCGCCCTACAAGACCAAGCCAAGTTGGCCATTGTCCTTGCTTCGACAGGATCTGCTCTCTTTGGCTATTTATACGGGAGTCTTTTGAAAGACAAGCCTAATAATCCGCCACCTGCGGTCTAAAAGCGAAGGGCCTCTGAAAGTATGGAGCACACTTCAGAGACCCCTTCGGGATCAGACCAGGGACCTAGGCTTTTTGGGTTACGAAAAGGCTGTTTAATCGTTTTTCGGTGCGGGCTGTCCAGTTCTTTTTGTGATAGGCATACCCAGCGATTAAGGGGAAGGCCACGGTGGCTTCGCTGAACACCATTTGTTCAAACACCGTATCCACTTTACCCCAAGAGCAGGCTTCTTTGAGGGTTGACCCAGATAAAGCGCCATCCCGTTCGTCAGCAACGGTAATTTGAACGGCATATTTGTGCATGGGTACGTCGTGACCAATAATTTCGGCAGCCACCACGATGTCTTGGACAAAGTTTTTGGGAACACCGCCCCCAATCATGATGATGCCAGACTCTTGTTTTTCGGTTTTAATTTTGGTGATTTCCAAAAAGTCGGCAGCCGAATCGATCGTCAATTTGGGGCCGGCGGTGTGGTATTGGTGGTGGACTAACCCAAACCCAGCCGAACAATCCGAAAAGGCAGGCACAAAAATCGGAATGTCTTTTTTGTAACAGGTATGCACAATAGACTCGCTACGGAACGGTGCATACTGGTCGTTCTGATCCAAAAATTTGCCCATTTCCCAGACAAATTCGCGAGACGAGTAGGGGCGTCTTTCTAGCGAATTACAAATGGTTGCGATGGTGTCGTCGCAAATCCGCAGATCTTCTTCATCAATAAAGGTATCGTAGATGCGGTCGATCATCAGTGAACGCAATTCTTGGTCATCCACAAAGGGGGTTCCTTTGTAGTGTGAGAAACCCAAGGCTTCGAAAAAGTCTTGGTCCACAATGTTGGCACCGGTCGACACAATGGCATCGACCATGTTGTTTTGAACCAAAGTCAAAATGGTTTTTTTAAGACCTGCGCTAATCAAAGATCCAGCCAAGGTCAAAAAGACCACGCAGTCTTTGTCCTGCTGCATTTTGTCAAAAATGGTGGCGGCTCGGCTTAGGTTGCGGGCTTGAAAAGCCATTTCACCCATGGCATCTACCAAAGGCACCACATTGTGCTGGGTAATGTCCACGTGTTGCACTTTTTCTTTTAAATAATCTTGTTTGGTTAATTTGCTCATAGAACTCTCCTTAAAAAACACAAAAAAATAAAGGGTTTTGTATCATATCAACTCTAAACGCGGGCAATCAACTCAATTTTATAACCGTCTGGATCTTCGACGAAGGCAATTTCGGTGGTACCGTGCTTCATGGGGCCAGGTTCACGGGTAATTTTGCCACCTTTGGCCCGAATCAAATCGCAGGTTTTATAGATGTCGGGAACCCCAACGGCCAAGTGGCCAAAGGCTGTTCCCAAGTCGTAAGTCGACACACCCCAATTGTAGGTAAGCTCCAAAACGGTGCTGGATGCCTCGTCTTCATAGCCCAAAAACGCCAGGGTAAACTTTCCTTCGGGATAGTCTTTTTGACGCAAGAGCCTCATGCCCATGATTTCGGTGTAAAACGCAATGCTTCTTGGCAAATCTCCCACCCGTAACATCGTGTGTAAAAATCGCATCTCCTGGTCTCCTTCTATTAAAGATGTTGCTTTGATGAGAGCAAAAATGGTAAAAGTAGGACACTTTGTCGCCTCATCTGGCTGGATTCAACACCAACCACTGTACCATCATAGGGTACCTTTCAGGCCATCACAAACACCCATTTATTTTTTAGGAGCCTTGTTTTATGTCCCATCAAGAGAAGATTCGTAACGTTGCCATTATCGCCCACGTTGACCATGGCAAAACCACATTGGTAGACCAACTTTTCCGCCAAAGCGGCACCTTCCGAGACAACCAAGTGGTCGAAGAACGTCTGATGGACTCCATGGATCTGGAACGTGAACGTGGCATTACCATTTTGTCCAAAAACTGCGCGGTCAGCTACAAAGACCATCGCATCAACATCATCGACACCCCAGGTCACGCGGATTTTGGCGGTCAGGTCGAACGGGTATTAAAGATGGCCGATGGTGCCTTGTTGTTGGTGGATGCAGCCGAAGGGCCCATGCCTCAAACCTATTTCGTTTTGAAAAAAGCCCTTGCCCTGCATTTGCCCGTCATCGTGGTGATTAACAAAATCGATAAACCTGCCGCCAGACCCGACTGGGTGATCGACCAAGTTTTTGATCTCTTTGTTCGACTGAACGCCCCAGACGATATTTTGGATTTCCCCATTCTTTATGCGTCCGCCAAAGAAGGATTTGCCAAACTGGAACTGGAAGACGAAAACGTCAACATGGCCCCCTTGTTCGATCTGGTCATCGAAAAGTTGCCTTGTCCCAAAGGCGATGCAGCAGGACCCGTTCAATTGTTGGTCAGCTCTATCGACTATTCGACCTTCTTGGGCCGGTTGGGTCTTGGTAAAGTCACTTCCGGTCAGTTAAAAGTCAATCAAGACATTGTGGTGTCCAAAGGCGATGGCGCTTTAAAATCAGCCCGTATCACCAAAATTTATCAGTTTTCTGGCAACGACAAAATCGAAGCGCCCTCTGCTGCTGTTGGCGATATTATCGCAGTGGCGGGTATCGAAGACATCATGGTTGGCGAAACCATTACGGACCCAACCAATCCGATTCCGCTTCCCACCCTCGAAATTGACCCCCCAACCATTTCCATGAACTTCATTCCCAACGATTCTCCGTTTTCGGGAAAAGAGGGCAAATTTGTTACCTCTCGCCACATTCGGGATCGTTTGGAAAAAGAAATTTTGTCGGATGTGGCCTTGCAAGTGGAAGAACTTTCGGATGCACCAGGCTATAAAGTTTCTGGACGTGGGGAATTGCATTTGTCGATTTTGATCGAAAAAATGCGCCGCGAAGGCTACGAATTTCAAGTCACACGTCCCCGCGTTATTTTCAAAGAAGAAGGCGGCAAACGGCTGGAACCCTACGAAGAATTAACCATCGATGTGGAAGAAGCCTATTCGGGCAAGGTTATTGAAAACCTGGGCACCCGAAAAGGGATTTTAATGGAAATGCACCAAGACAACGGCATGACCCGTCTTAAATACAAAATCCCCACCCGCGGCCTTTTGGGTTTCAAATCCGAGTTTATGACCCTGACCAAAGGCATGGGCACCATGAACTATGTGTTTTTCGAATACGATGCTTATGCTGGCGAAATTAAGAACCGCAAAAATGGGGTTCTGATTTCCAAAGAAACCGACACCACCGTGGCCTATGCCCTCTTTAATATTCAAGAGCGTGGTAGACTATTCTTACCGGCTGGTGTTTCGGTATACGAAGGTCAGATCATTGGCGAAAATGCCCGAGACGACGATATGGTGGTCAATCCAGCCAAAGGCAAAAAACTGACCAACATGCGGGCCTCCGGATCGGATGATGCCGTTATTTTAACCCCACCCACCCTCATGAGTTTGGAACAATGTATTTCGTACATCAATGACGACGAGTTGGTTGAAGTCACACCACAATCCATTAGGCTTCGGAAGGTTTATCTGAATGAAAACGACCGAAAACGGGCCCGAAACTAGCCCCATCCTCCTGATTGAAGACAGTCCCTTTCTAGAGCCCATTCTCGCGGCTCATTTTCCCATTGCGCTGTATTCGACGGTGGATGCAGCCTTGGGGGCCTACCAAAACACGCCCTTGGATTTCACCCTGATTTTGATCAGTGGCACACCCCAAGGGCAATCGCCCCAGGCCCTGGTTTCGGCCTTTCGGGACATCAGCCCTGCCACAGAAGTGGTGGTCTTTTGCAAAGACAAACGCCTGGATCTGGCCGTCGAGGTCATGAAGGCTGGGGCCTACGATTTTATTTATCCCCCCTTTACCCCCAGCAGCTTGGTGGCCAAAATGGCCATTTTGTTGCGATCGGCCCATTCGCTTAAAAACATCATTTCATCGTCTCAAAAAACAACGCCGAAACCCGATGCCCCCACTCACCGTCCCCACGTGTTGTTGGTGGAAGACGAGCATCACTATCGCATTCTCACCACCGATTTGCTTAGCGACCACTACCGCATCACCAGCGCCGGAACGGCTGCCGAAGCCGTGGCCCTATACAAGGCCGACCCCAGCATCGATTTGGTACTCTTGGACATTGGCCTTCCCGACATGAATGGGGACAAGGTTTTGGAACATCTCCAGGCCATTCGTCCCTGTTTGTTTTTAATTCTAACGGCTTTTCGCGATATCGATTTGGCGGTAAAAACCCTGCGAGATGGGGCCATCGATTTTATTAACAAGCCCTTTTCAGAACCTCTGTTACTTCGCACTCTTCAGCGCATTTTTCAGTCCACGGGTCCTCAGACCGAAATGCCCCAGTCCGCAGGGCTCTTGGCCTTGGAAAAACGCTATCAAGAGACTCACCAGCTGACTGTCGAAGATATCCTGGTCCACTTTCCAGAACTGGATTCGCCGACCTTACGCAGCTATACCGTCATTCCCGATGCTTGGTTGGCCTGGGGCATCAAGCCGTTTTTGGATCGGTTGAGCTAGGGATAAAAATCCGAAATGTTGTTCCCGCATTTGGGGTAGATTCCACTTCGATTTTACCGTGGTGATCGTGAATAATGTTCAAGACCATGGCCAGCCCTAGGCCATTGTTGTCGGATTTGGTGGTGAAAAAGGGGTCGAAAATTTTGGCCAAATGCACCGCATCGATGCCGCAACCGGTGTCGGCAATTCGAATTTCAATCCCCGTTTTGGGTTGTCCTTTTCGGTCTACAAAATCAGTCATCGTCGTTTGCACTTTCACCATTCCCCCTTCTGGCGTGGCTTCAATGGCATTGAGCACCACATTCACCAAAGCCTGATGCAAGCGATTCGGATCTCCCACGAACTCGGGTAGATTCTCGGTCTGCTTTTCAAGGGTAATCTGCTGTTTTCGACATTCCCCTTCTGCCATCAAACAAATGTCGTCGACCAACTGGTTAATCGAAAAAACTTCCCGGTCTTTAACCACGGCTCCCCCATATTTGAGCATGGTGTCCGTAATCTCGATCAGGCGAAAAACACTGTTTTTAACCATAGTGGCATATTCCAAAACCTTGGGTTTATCGTCGATGCGTTTGATCAACAACTCCATCCCACTCAACACCATGCCCATGGGATTGTTAATTTCGTGGGCGATGCTGCGGGTTAGCCTGGCATAGGCCGAATGTTGGGCCACTTGTTCGGCAAATCGAATGTTTTTAAGCTGACCCAAGGTTCTTTCTATTAGGCCTGAAGCCGTTTGAATAAATAACTTATCTTTTTTTGAAAAGGGCAACCCACCGTCTTTGGGCCCCAAAAAAACCATCGCTTCTGCAGTCCGGTTTTGCATAATAAAGAAAATCGCCCCTTGGGTTGGATTGGGCTTAAACGACCGACGTTTCGGCGGTCTGGAATGCGACAATGGCATAGCATCCAACAGCAGCACTTGTGTGAATGAAACCTGCAAAACCTCGGCCATATGCTGGCAAGCCACCTCCAACAAGGCCTGCTTGTGATGCACCGAAAACAAGACTTGCTGGAGCCCCGAAATCGCCAGATCAAAATCGTACCAATCCGGCACGATGGCCCTTTCCAACCGTTTGCGAAGCCGCCGCTCCCAACGACCACCCCACACCATGGCCACCAACAAGACACCGGCCAGAGTTGCCTCAAAAGACACCAGCTGTCGCAGCCCAGCCCCCAACCCAAAAAAGAATCCAATCATCACAATCAAGGACGCCAACCGAATGGCCATCGCCCTTAAAACGCCCCAGGCAAGAAGTTGGCTTTGATTTTTCAAGAAAGTTCGGTAGAATGAGCGCCGGCTTGGTGGACGTAGCTCAGTTGGTAGAGCAGCGGATTGTGGTTCCGCTGGTCGTGGGTTCGAGTCCCATCGTTCACCCCATTTTGTGCCTTGCATCTTGGTTGTATCCTACTACCCTTGCCAAGGCCCTTGCAAATTCAAGCAACCTTCTTTATAACACCTCCATGCTTTTATTTATTCTTTTGGCCCTAGGCCTGGTCCAATTGGGTGTGCTTGTAGTGGTTTGGAAACGAACCGAAACCGCCGCTTCAACCCCTCAACTTGCAGAACTCACCCTCGAGCTTCGGTTACTGGTTAAAGCCATTTCGGATACTGAAAACCGACTTCTTAAAGACCTCAACACCCTCAGAACCGATAACCAAGTCCTTGCAAAAATGGGACGGGACGAACAGCATCAGCACCTTTCTGCCCTAACCCAAAGCAACGATGTCAAACTCGAAGCGTTGCGCGCCACCATCGAAAAACGGCTCGAATTGCTGCAAAACGATAACAATCAAAAACTCGAGCAAATGCGGGTTACGGTGGACGAAAAACTGCACGCCACCCTGGAAAAAAGACTGGGCGAATCCTTTCAATTGGTCAGCAATCGGTTGGAATTGGTTCACAAGGGATTGGGGGAAATGCAAAGTTTGGCCACCGGCGTTGGGGATCTCAAAAAAGTGCTCAGCAACGTCAAAACCCGGGGACTCTGGGGCGAAATTCAGCTTAGCAATCTCTTAACCCAATTTTTGTCTCCCGAACAATTTGCCACCAACGTCAAAACCAAACCAGGTAGTAACGACGCCGTTGAATTTGCCATAAAATTGCCCGGCCAAGGCTCCCACGAAGTCTGGCTTCCCATCGACGCCAAATTCCCACAAGATGCCTATCTTCATTTGGTTTCGGCCCAAGATCAAGGCAACGCAGACGCCATTGCCGATGCCACCAAACAGCTGGAACAACGCCTCAAAAGTTTTGCCAAAGACATCGCCACCAAATACATCGAAACCCCTTATACCACCGATTTTGGGATTTTATTTTTGCCCACAGAAGGGCTCTATGCAGAAGTGTTGCGCCTGCCTGGCCTCGCCGAAACCCTGCAGCAAGACCACCGCATCATGGTCGCCGGCCCCACCACTTTGGTGGCCTTGCTCAACAGCTTGCAACTGGGCTTCCGAACCCTGGTGATCGAAAAACGATCCAGCGAGGTTTGGTCCTTGTTGGGAACAGTTAAAACCGAATTTGGTAAATTTGGGGATTTATTGGAAAAAACCCATAAAAAACTTCAAGAAGCCGGGAATACCATCGAAGATGCCGCCCGAAAAACAAGAACCATCGAACGTCGGCTAAGGGACGTGAACTCCACCCCAGAACCCGGCACATCTTCAGGGCCCCTGTTTACGGAACAGCGGTTAATGCTAGAATAACCCCCATGACACCCCGATTTGGCCGCATCATTACCGCCATGATTACCCCTTTTGACGACAACGGCGACGTCAACTTCGACGAAGCCATTCGCATTGGAGAGTATTTAACCCAGAACGGCACCGATGCCCTTTTGTTGGCCGGGACCACCGGGGAATCCCCGACCCTATCCCACGACGAAGAATTCGAGCTGTTTCGGGTCATGATCCGTCATTTTAAAGGCAAAGTCCCCATTGTGGTTGGGACTGGCTCGAATGCCACAGCCACGGCCATTGCCGCCACCCAAGAAGCCGAAAAATTGGGTGCTGATGCCACCTTGCAAGTGGTTCCCTACTACAACAAACCCCCTCAAGAAGGGATTTATCAACACTTCAAAGCCATTGCCGAAAATACAGACCTTCCCCTGATTTTATACAACATCCCAGGAAGAACTTCCCGCAACATGGATCCTGAGACCCTCGAAAAATTGGCCAGAATCCCCAACATTGTTGCAATCAAGGAATCCGCCGGCAGTGTCGAACAAATGCGCGCTATGCGCCAAATGACCCCTTCTGACTTTGATATCTATTCCGGAGACGACGGACTAACCCTCGATTTTATGGCTGAAGGGGCTTGTGGGGTCATTTCGGTTGCTGCTCACTGCGTCGGCCCACAGATGAAAACCATGATCGACGCCTTTGTGTCTGGTCACCACGATCAGGCTCGGGTTATCGAAACAACCCTCAAACCCCTTTTTGAAGGGCTTTTTGTCACCACAAATCCCATTTTGGTTAAAGCGGCCATGGCCCTTAAAGGCTTTTCTGTTGGTGTGCCCAGATTGCCTCTGGTTCCGGCCACAGAAACCGAAAAAACCATTCTAAAAGGTCTTCTAGACGCCCTTTAGATTCCCCCCTTTTTTACCGATCTATCGCTTAGTGGTGGTGGTGGTGGTGACCGCCTGGAGAGTGCGCGTGTCCATGTTCCAATTCTTCGGAAGTAGCCTCTCTGACCGAGGTAATTTCAACATCAAAATGCAAGGTTTCCCCTGCCAAAGGATGATTGGCATCCAACAACACTTCGTCTTCTAAGATCTCATTTACAATATACGAGATCACGCCATTTTCGGTTTCGCAATCCAATTCCATACCCAATTCCAGGGTTACATCTTCAGGAAAAACGGTTTTGGGATATTTATGAAGCAAGGTTTCATCATAAGTTCCATAGGCTTCTTCTGGTGCAACCGTCACTTGCTTTTTATCGCCAACCTTAGACCCTTCCAAAGCCTTTTCTAGGCCTGGAATGATGTTTTTATGGCCATGTAAATAATCCAAAGGCGTTGTTGAAGCATCCAATTCTTGGCCTTCGCTATTGGTCAAACGATAGGTAAATCCGGCTACGGTGTTTGCTGCAATTTTCATTCATTATTCTCCTTGTTTATTCTCGAGCAAGCGGACCATCAACACCCCAGGAATGCCTTTGAGTTTTTCGAGGGCAGCTTGGCTTGGGCGTTGATTCAAATCCACAATGTTATACGCCAAATCGCCACGGCTTTTGTTCACCATTTCGCTGATGTTCAAATTTTCTGAAGCCAAAACAGAGGTAATTTGTCCAACCATATTCGGGACATTTTCGTTGCTTAAAATCAATCGAATATCGGTTGTTCGTTCAATCGAACAGTTCGGAAAGTTCACCGAATTGGTGATATTGCCATTGATCAAAAAGTCTCGAATTTGAGCAGAGACCATCACCGAGCAATTGTTTTCGGCTTCTTTAGTGGAAGCCCCCAAATGGGGGATACAAATAACCTTTTTATGTTTTAACAGGGTTTCACTGGGGAAATCGGTGACGAACCTGGACAAATGCCCGGCATCCAAAGCTGCCACGATGTCTTGCTCGTTAACCACTTCAGACCGAGAAAAATTCAAAAGTACAGAGCCCTTTTTAACATGGCTCAGCAACTCGGCATTGATTACGCCACGGGTTTTGTCCGTCAAGGGAACATGAACCGAAATAAAATCAGAAGTCGAAAATAGCTTATTCAAGTTGGTGGCTGGCTTTACTGCTCTGGACAAGGCCCAAGCCGTGTTCACCGAAATAAATGGATCGTAGCCTTCAACATCCAAGCCCAAGGTTACGGCATCATTGGCGACCATCATCCCGATGGCACCCAACCCCATTACACCCAACTTTTTGCCACGAATTTCATAGCCTTTGAATTTCACTTTGTCTTTTTCAACGGTGGTGTGAATGTCGTGGTCGTTCTTACCGGCCAAGGAGTTGGTGTATTCAATGCCTTCATAGATGTTACGGGAGGCGATAAACAAACTGGCCAAAACCAGTTCTTTAACCGCATTGGCATTGGCACCTGGGGTATTAAAAGCAACGATCCCAGCTTTGGTACAGCGGTCGATGGGAATGTTGTTGGTCCCAGCGCCTGCTCGACCAATGGCTTTAAGGGCGGGTGAAAATTCCAGCGAATGCAAATCGGCACTACGAACTAAAATCGCATCGGGGTTTTCCTGAGCATCGGAAATGTTAAAAAGGTCTTTTTCAAAGACATTCAGACCATCATGAGAAATATTGTTTACAGTTCGAATATGAAACACAGACGTCTCCTTTCTAGTATGCGGGTCATTGCGAGGTTTATCACAGGGCCAGAAAAAAAAGAGGGTGACTTAAGTTGATTCCTAAGCCACCCTGAACACAAATCCAATATCCAAAACCGACTACCGTTTTCTGAACTGGAATCCTTTCCGGGCACGCTTCCGTCCATACTTTTTACGTTCTTTAATGCGGGGGTCACGGGTCAATAGACCGTGGGGCTTCAACGAGGCTCTGAACTCGGGGTTCAGTTCCAACAAGGCCCGGGAAATCCCCAACTGACAAGCGCCAGCTTGGCCAACAATCCCGCCACCCAACGTCGAGATGACGACATCGTATTTGGTCTCCAGGCCCAACACTTTCAAAGGTTCTCTGACTTGGTCTTCCAAAATCTTGGTATTCAAATACGCGATTGCAACTTCGTTGTTAATCACCATTTGGCCAGAACCAGGGAACAACCATACTTTTGCAATGGCTGATTTTCGCTTGCCGGTCCCATAGTAAGATGTTTTGGGGATTTTGATGGTTTTTTTAGGTTTTGCAGCTGTTGTTTTTTCAACAGCAGGTGCAACTTTTTTTGCTTTTTCAGCTTCAGCAACTGGTTTTGCAGCTTTGGCCACAGGCTTTTTTTCGTTTTTCTTTTTAGTTTCCATGGCTTACTTATTGCCTCCTTGAAGAACCAATACTTCCGGATTTTGAGCTTGATGAGGATGTTCATTCCCAGCATAGACTTTAACGTGCTTAACCAACTTTTTGGCCAATCTGTTTTTGGGCAACATGCCTTCAACCGCATGACAAATGACACGTTCTGGGTTTTTAACGATCAAGTCTTTGAACGAAATCGCTTTTAGCCCGCCTGCATAACCGCTGTGACGGTAGTACATTTTGCTAGACGCTTTGTTGCCGGTAATTTTAATTTTTTCGGCGTTGATCACCACCACAACATCGCCAGCATCCACAGAAGGGGTAAAAATAGCCTTGTGTTTACCTCGGATAATGGTCGCAATTTGTGATGCCAGACGACCTAGAACTTGGTCGGTAGCATCGACGACAAACCATTTTTGGTTGACATCGTCCTTTAAATGAAATGACTTCTGAAGCTTCATCGTGTGAACTCCTCGTAATAAATCTTTGCTAAGGTCAGCCCATTGGGAGGAGCTAACACATAAATTGGCTTTTTGGCACCGTCTTCGAAAGCTTGAACAATCTCTTGTTCGGAAACTTTCCCTTGCACTGTACACCAAATTGCCCCAACAATACACCGAACCATTCGATACAAAAACGCATTTGCAATAATCTTAAGTCGATAAACTGGAAAAGAGACACCAGAAACAGACTCAACAAAAGTTTGTTTCTCGATACAACAGTCATACACATCTCTTATCCAGGAGGATTCTGCTGATCCTCGGTTTGAGAAATTCCTAAAGTTTTTTCTTCCGACAAAAACCTTAGCCACTTTGTTTAAGACCTCCAAGTTGGGCTCAAAGTCGATTGACGCCACACAATGGCGCATCAGGACTGGAACCTCCTGGGCACTAAAACAATAGTGATATTCTCTTGCTTTGGCTGAAAAACGGGCATGAAATCCGCTTTCAACACAGGTCACTGCAGTTATTCGAATGTCATTGGGAAGCATCTTGTTCAGCTGCCTGCCAATCACATCGACTGGCACCACAGGGTTTGCAAAAAAATGCGCCGCCTGGTGCCCTGCGTGAACCTCGGTGTCTGTTCTACCTGCCATAATCAGCTTGATTTCGGTTTTGTACAGCCCGCTAAGCGCTCTCACGAGCTCTCCTTCGACTGTACGCAACCGCGGCTGGTACTGAGACCCTTTAAACTTCACTCCACAATAACAAAGATCAAGACGGTAATTTTGAATAAAACTATTGTTCAACAAACTCTAAAAGCGAAACAGGGGCTGCGTCACCGCGTCGGAAACCCAACTTGGTCACACGGGTATACCCCCCATTTCGGCTGCTAAATTTAGGACCAATGGTCTTAAACAATTCAGACACAGCAGACTTGTTGGGCAACAAACTCAAGGCAATGCGTCGGGAATGCAAATCGCCTTTTTTGCTCAGGGTAATCAACCGCTCAACAAACCGTTGAGCTTCTGAAGCCCGGGTATCGGTGGTGGTGATTTTTTTAAATTCTACCAAGCTAACAACCAAGGTTCTCAAAAGCGCAATGCGCTGATCCGTGGGCTTGCCTAGTTTCTTATTTCCTTTTTGATGTCTCATGACTTAATCCTTAACTCCTAGCTTTCTTTTAAAGCCAAACCGTACTGTTTCAATTTATCATTGATTTCATCGGCACTTTTTTTGCCGAAGTTTTTGATTTGAATCAGTTCAGACATGTCTTTCTCGATCAATTCAGAAACGGTTTCAATACCTGCCCGTTTCAAGCAGTTTGAAGATCTAGCCGACAACTCCAAGTCATCGATGGTCAAATTTAGGGCGGACTCTTTGACTTTGTCAGAAGGCTGAGTCACCGCATGTTCCATTGGTTTTTCATTTAGGGCTTCAAACAATTGAAGCTGAGAAATCAAAAGAGCAGCAGCTTCTTTTACGGCTTTCTCAACATCAAGGCTGCCATTGGTAAAGACATCCAAAGTCAAACTATCGTAATCCAATTCTTTACCCACGCGGATGTTTTCAACTTGATGATTTACACGAACAATGGGAGAAAAAGAAGCATCTAGATTGATGGTATTGATGGGTTGATCTTCACGTTGAGTAGAGGGGGCATAACCCACACCTTTTTCAAGGGTAAGTGTGGCCACAAATTTCCCAGAACCCGAAACCTCTGCAATGTAGTGATCAGGGTTTACAATTTCCACATCGCTATCTCGCTTGATGTCGCTGGCATGCACTTTGCCAGGTCCTTTAAAGTCGATGGTTAAGGTTTTCATTTCTTCAAAATGACCTTTAAACACAACGCCTTTCAAGTTTGCAATAATGTCAAAAACATCTTCGACAACATTGGGAACAGTAGAAAACTCATGTTCAATCCCATCAATATTGATGGATGTTAATGCGTAACCTGACAATGAAGACAACAAAACCCGTCTTAAAGAGTTTCCTAAAGTTGTTCCCATCCCACGATTTAATGGAGACGCCACAAAACTTGCAGCGGCCTCATTTTTTTTCTCAAATTTTACCCACGGTAGCGGCTTAGACACGGCAGGACCTCCTAGTAATTACCTTGAATAGAACTCAACAACCAGTTGTTCCTCGACAGGAACATCCATTTCAGTTCGTTCTGGTGTATGAAGCACTTTAAAGGAATGTGTGGCATCTTCGAAAGCCAACCAAGTTGGCATCAATTGGCCTTTTACAAATTCAAAACGTTTCTTTAGGGCTTCAACAGAAGCTGGGGCAACAGACACCACATCGCCAGGCTTCACAATGATGGAAGGAATATCCACTTGTTTGCCATTCAAGAAAATGTGGCGGTGACGCACCAATTGTCGGGCTTCTTTACGAGAAGGTGCCAAGGCTACACGGCACAATAAATTGTCCAATCTTTTTTCAAAGTGGGCCAACAAATTGGTCCCAGTTACACCTTTTTGAGACACTGCTTTTTCAAAATAATTTCTGATTTGTTTTTCAGAAACGCCATAGAAAAAACGAAGCTTTTGTTTTTCTCTCAAACGACGGCCATATTCAGACATTTTCTTTGGAATACCAACACGAGGACCTGGGGGGAAGTTACGCTTTTCAATCGCGCATTTCGCCGTCAAACAACGGGCCCCTTTCAAAAACAACTTTACTTTATTTCTTCGGCAAATCTTACAATTTGCGTCACGATATCTTGCCATCAAATCCTCCTAGACGCGCCGTCTTTTTCTGGGTCTGCAACCGTTGTGTGGAATCGGGGTGACATCGCGAATGGATTCTACCTCTAGCCCAGCACTTTGAATTGCTCTAATTGCTGTTTCACGACCAGAACCTGGTCCTTTAACCAAAACATGAATGCGTTGCATGCTTGCAATTTCAATGGCCTTTTTGGCGGCCAGCTCACCTGCTTGTTGAGCAGCAAAGGGAGTCCCTTTTTTGGTCCCTTTGAATCCTACAACGCCGGTTGAAAACCAAGAAATAACATTACCCTCGGTGTCAGTAATGGACACAATGGTATTGTTAAAGGTTGATTTGATGTGTGCAACACCAACCGGAACACTCTTTTTAACTTTCTTCTTCTTCTTTAAGCCCAATTTCTATCCTCCAGTTCCTACTTAGTCACTTTTTTCTTACCAGCAATCGCAATTCGTTTACCCTTCTTGGTACGTGCATTGGTATGCGTACGTTGACCCCGAACAGGCAAATTACGACGATGACGTTGTCCACGATAGCAGCCGATATCGCGTAGACGTCGAACGTTCTGGCCAATTTGACGACGCAAATCACCTTCGATTGCGTATTCACTTACCGCATCACGCAACTTAACGATTTGATCTTCTGTAAGATCTTTCACCCGAATGTCTGGATTCAGGTTTAATTTTTGAAGGATTTTCTGAGACAGAAAAGGACCAATACCAAAAATGTAAGTCAAACCAATTTCAACGCGTTTGTTTTTGGGCAAATCTACCCCACTAATCCGTGCCAATGAAAACTCCTCCTAACCCTGTCTTTGCTTATGCTTGGGAATTTCGCAGATAATGCGAACAACGCCGTGACGTTTTACAACCTTACATTTTTTACACACTTTTTTTACGGACGCTCTTACTTTCATAAATCTATACCTCTTTTAACACTTCTATTTGACTCGATAGATAATTCTTCCCCTGGTCAAATCGTAGGGGGACAATTCTACCTTAACGCTATCACCAAGTAAAACTCGGATATAATTTTTTCGGATTTTTCCGGAAATGTGGGCGATGATGGTTTGACCAGTCTCTAGCTTAACTTTAAATTGAGCGTTAGGTAAAGACTCAACAACAACACCGGTAACTTCTATAACATCATTTTTTTTGGACATAATTTTATAAGACTGTGAGGATTTCTGGTCCGGATTCACCAACAGCAATAGTGTTCTCGTAATGGGCGGACCATTTTCGATCGGCGGCTATTATAGTCCATTTGTCCGGTAATGTTAAGACCCGATAATCTCCCAAATTGACCATGGGCTCTATGGCAAAAGTCATCCCTGTTTTGAGCGTAGGGCCCTTGTTCGGTTTTCCAAAATTGGGAATCAACGGTTCTTCGTGAAGGGATTTTCCAACCCCGTGGCTAAAAAGATCTCGGACAACGGAGAGCCCTTCAGACTCCACATGGCCCTGCAACGCTGCAGAAATGTCTCCCAAGCGGTTCCCTTCTTTTGCAAACGCAACGGCCTTGAAAAAAGACTCTTTCGTCACCGTTATCAAGTGCTGAACCTCGGGGGTCACATCCCCAACGGGAAAGGTTCTCGCAGCATCAACATGGAATCCTTTAAAATAAACACCAATATCGATCGAGCAAATATCGCCAGGGTATAAAACCTTATCAGGATATGGAATGCCATGAACCACTTCTTCATTTTTGGAAATACAGGTAGCATGTTTATAGCCTTTATAGCCCAAAAAAGAAGGCTTCGCCCCATAAGAAGCTATGATTTCTTGAACTTTGGTATCCAAAAACCCCGCATTTACCCCTACCCGAATTTCTTTTTCGACGGCCTCAAAAACCCGAGCCAAAATCTTGCCGCCTTCTCGCATGATGGCCAAATCCGCTTCTGTTTTAATGGGAATCATAGTTTCGATTCCACCTGAGCGAAAACTTGATCTGGATTCTGGGATGCATCAATGGTGCAAATGGCCTTGGTGCCATAATGGCCTAGAATGGGATTTAATTCTTTTTCAAAAATTTTTGCCCGCTCTTCAATGACGGCTTCAGTATCGTCTGCACGAACGGTTAAACTGCCTCCACAACGATCGCAGATTCCAGTTTGTTTTGGAGGCTGGGTTTCTTTGTGATACACGGCATCGCAGGCTTTACAGGTTAAACGCCCCAACATTCTTTTTTTCACCACTTCAAGTGGAACATTAAAAAAGAATACGGTTGCTTTTGCTTGGGGAAAATCATTTTTTAAGAGGCTATCCAGAGCTTTGCATTGACCTTCCGTTCTTGGAAAACCATCCAAGATAATGCCCTCTCCATCCAGGCTCCGCATATAGTCTTTAAATAAATCGATAATTAATGCATCCGGAACCAAGCGTCCCGAACTTAAAAAAGGGCTTAGTTCCTGACCCAGTGGCGTATTGTCACGAATGTGTTGCCGAATCAAATTACCGGTAGACACAATCTTAAAGGGATACTTCTCAACCAGTTTAGCGGCCTGTGTTCCTTTTCCTGAACCTGGTGCACCTAAAAAAATGAGAACCTTCATTATCGCAACAAACCTTCATACTTACTGGAAATAACATAGGATTGGATTTGGCGAAGCAAGTCCATGGCCACACCGACCATAATCAGCAGCGCCGTACCCCCCAATCCCACAAAGCTGGTAACCCCAGTTAAGGAGGCCCCCGCCATTGGAATTAAGGAAATTACCGATAAGAAAACCGCCCCAAATAGTGTTAACGAAGTAATGGTTTTATCAAGAAATTCAACGGTCGGTTTGCCTGGACGAATTCCCATAATAAACCCACCGTGTTTTTTGATATTGTCTGAGAGTTCTTCGGGATTAAAGGTAATCGCCGTATAAAAGTAAGCAAAAAAGAAAATCAATAAACAGAGCACCACATTATAAAAAACGCTGTCGTAGCGATAATGTAGGGCCATAAAATTGCTAATGGCCTCGACATGGACATACTGAAAAATCATCAGGGGGAATTGCATAACAGCAGAAGCAAAAATGATTGGCATAACCCCACTTTGGATCAATTTTAAAGGGATATAAGAAGATTTTTGGCTGACTGCGCCTCTTGCGGTTGCCCGTTTAACATATTCCACGGGTATCTTTCTGTAGGCCTCTTGAACATAAACAATTCCAACCAACAACACCATAAAAATTAAAACCAACATCAAAACATTTAAAATGCTTGTGCCACCTTGAACCAACACATAGGTTTGATGAACATAATTGGGCATTTGAGCAACGATCCCAATAAAAATTAAAACCGAAGCCCCGTTACCAATTCCATACTCCGTAATGAGTTCTGAAATCCACAAAACCAGGGCAACCCCAGCGACCAAGGCAATCACCGAATAGGTTAAAAATAAAGCAAAGGGGATATCGGGATTCACAAAATTTCTAAACCCAACCGACATAACAATGGCTTGAAAAAAAGCCAAAACAATCGTGAGATATCGGGTATATTGGGCTACTTTTTTTCGCCCATAGTCCCCTTCTTCGTTTAATTCTTTCAAACTAGGGGAAACAACGGACAATAGCTGCATGATGATTGAGGCATTGATATAGGGCAGAATCCCCAAAGCGAACACCGAAAAACGGCTTAAAGCACCACCAGAAAATAAGTTAAAAAAACTTAAAATTCCACTGCTGCTAAACGTTTGTGAAATCAAAGACAAGTCCACACCCGCTAGTGGGATATGCGTCCCCAATCGGTAAACAAACACCAAACCCAAGGTGAACCAAAGCTTTTTTTGAAGCCCTTGAGACTTGAAGGCGCTTATAAAAGAAGCCATTGTTTATCCAATAATTTCTAAGGTGCCGCCTGCAGCCGCTACTTTTTCTTGGGCAGATTTTGAAGCTGCATGGGCATGGATTTTGATGGCTTTAGAAAGCTCTCCATTGCCTAATACTTTTACTTTTTGTTTGTGATTCAAAATTTTTCTATCAACCATTGCTTCAACTGTCACCTCGTTTAAGTCTGAGAAAACAGTCGCAATGACGTCGAGGTTTAGGGCTACAAAACCTTCGCGTGCGGGGTTATTGATCCCACGTTTTTTAGGAATACGACGGTACAAGGGAATTTGACCGCCTTCAAAACCAAAACGGCGGGAATAGCCTGTTCTGCTTTTTTGACCTTTATGGCCACGACCACATTCTCCACCTTGTCCAGCTGAGTTTCCTCTGCCTTTACGTGTTTTTTTAAATACAGACCCTTTTGCAGGTTTCAAAAAATCCATTATGCCTCTCCGTTATCTTGTACCGTCTGTTTTTTTTCTACAAAAACAGGGAGTTGCTTACCGCGCAACTTCGTTTCTTCTTCTAAATTTTTCAATTTCATCAAGCCGTTTAAAGCAGCTTTTGCCGCATTAATGGCATTGGTCGAGCCCAAAGATTTGGCAACAATGTCCTTAATCCCTGCAGCTTCTAGTAAAATGCGAACAGCTCCACCGGCGATTACACCAGTCCCTGGCTTAGCAGGTTTCAAAATTACCCGTGAAGCAGAAAAAGCCCCATGGACTTCGTGTGGAATGGTTCCATTGATGACTTGAATGGTTGCATATTTCTTTTTTGCACGATCAATGCCCTTTTTAATTGCGCTGGGTACCTCTTTGGATTTACCCAAACCCAAACCCACTTTACCTTGTGTATCACCAGCAATAACAAAGGCACGAAACGCCAACCGTTTCCCACCTTTAACAACTTTGTTTACACGATCAATTTGGATCACTTTTTCAACATCAGTTGATGTTGCTTCTTGTCTTTTAAAATTCCGTTGTTGCTGCTGTTGCATTCATACTCTCCTTAAAAATTAAGACCGTGTTCTCTTGCTGCATCAGCCAATGCACTAACACGTCCTTTGTAAACATAGCTGCCGCGATCAAAAACAACATCTTTGATATTCAGTTTTAAAGCACTTTCGGCCAAGATTTTTCCAACAGCCTGTGCAGCAGCCACATTGTGAGAAGGGGTGCTTTTTAAAGAGGACGCTGAAACCAAAGTTACACCTTTGGCATCATCAATAATTTGGGCATAAATAAATTTATTGCTTCTGAAAACAGATAGTCTGTGTCGCAATTCGGAAGATTTAATAGCAGTCTTTTTATTTGATTTTCTTTTCATGATATTTCTCTCTATCTTAAGTTCGCTGGTTTAAGACGTTTTACTTTTTAACGCTCTTACCTTGCTTTCTTCTAATAACTTCGGTGGACAATTTCACACCCTTACCTTTGTAAGGGTTAGGGGGACGCAAGGCACGAATATCGGAAGCTACTTGTCCAACCAATTCTTTGTTAGGTCCAGTTACAATAACCTTATTTTGTCCTTCAACTTGGAACTGAATGGTTTGAGGAGGCTCCACTTTGATGGGATGTGAATAGCCTAGAGAAAAGATCAAGTCTTGACCTTGCAATTGAACCCTATAGCCCACGCCAACCAATTCCAACTCTTTTGAAAAACCTTCTGAAACACCTGTTACATAATTAAACAAAATTGCTCTTGTAAGCCCAAACATAGCTTTGGCTTCTTTAGAGTCGTTTACGGCTTTAACATGGATTTCAGATTCAACTTGCTCTGCAGAAACCAATGCATCCATATTAAAAGTGAGGGTACCTTTAGGTCCTTTGATTGTGACATTTCTGTCTTGAACACTAA
This sequence comes from Candidatus Margulisiibacteriota bacterium, assembly GCA_050250935.1. GTDB lineage: Bacteria > Margulisbacteria > Marinamargulisbacteria > JBFWNS01 > JBFWNS01 > JBFWNS01. The sequence goes on from JBFWNS010000001.1 coordinate 221,691, forward strand.
ACGTAACCTCTTTGGGGATTACAATTGGCTTTTTTCCTAGTCGTGACACACCTATTCTCCTCGAAATTTAATAAACATAGCCAATAAGCTCACCACCGGCATTTTTCAAACGGGCATCGCGGCCAGATAGAATACCGTGTGATGTTGAAAGAATACAAATACCAAATCCATTTAAAACTTTAGGGATCTGCTTTTTCTGAATGTATTGGCGGCACGATGACGTACTTTTAAGAACCAAATTGGAAATAATTGCTTTTCCATCTGGGCTGTATTTTAAGTCAATTTTGATCGACTTTTTATTGCTGCCATGATCCACAACATCGAAATGCTTAATGAAGCCTTCTTCTTTGAGAATTTTAGCAATTTTTTCTTTCATTTTTGAATGAGGCATCGAAACAGAATCGTGCTTTACTCGCAAAGCATTACGAATTCTTGTAAACATATCCGCAACTGGGTTTGTAACTGACATCTAACCTTTTCCTCCAAATACTACCAAGAAGATTTTTTAACACCAGGCAACTGTGCGTTGCTGGCTAACGTTCTAAAACAAATACGGCAAAGTCCAAAAAAACGCATAAATCCTCTGGGTCTGGAACAAATAGAGCAGCGGTTACGAAATTGCACCGTTCCTACTTTTTGTTTATTTTTTAAAATCATTGATGTTTTAGCCATAATTTTTCTCTTGATTATCTCCTCTATTTTCGTCTAAACGGCATTCCGAATTGGGTTAGCAATTCTCTTGCTTCGTCATTGGTTTTGGCGGAGGTGACAAAGGTAATGTCAAACCCTCTCATTTTATCGATTTTATCAAAGTTGGTTTCAGGGAAAATGATGTCTTCTTTAATGCCAAGGGTATAATTACCACGTCCATCAAAACTGTTAATTGGAACACCACGAAAATCTCTAATTTTAGGAAGAGATACGTTGATCAGTTTGGTCAAAAAGTCATACATTCTTTTGGATCTTAAGGTTACTTTACAGCCAATAGGTTGTCCTTCTCTGACCTTAAAGTTCGAAATCGATTTTTTCGAACGGGTAACGACTGGTTTTTGGCCTGAAATTGCAGCCATGACTTCAAGAGACAACTCCAAGGATTTGGGGTTGGACTCTGAATCGCCAATACCACGGTTCAGAACGATTTTTTCAATTTTAGGAACTTCCATCACATTGGCATACCCGAATTTTTCGCGCATTTTTTTTGTGATTTCTTGGGTGTATTTTTTCTTAAGGTCTAACATGGTTTCTCCTGACTATTTTTCCTTGTAAAGAGCCACTTTACTGATAGGAAACGGGGCTGGCTTCTTTACAATTTCGCCAGCTTGTCTGGCATTTCCTTTTACGTAGTGAACTGCAATATTAATATCCGCCACAACCACAGCAGATTTTTTGGGGATAACCCGCAAAATCTCTCCGGTTTTATCTTTGTCTTTTCCAGACAGAACAAACACTTTATCACCTTTTTTCAAATTAGCCATGATTCTATATCCCTCTAGATAACATCTGATGCCAGCGACACAATTTTCAAATAATTTTTATCTCTGAGCTCTCTTGGAACAGGCCCAAAAATACGGGTTCCACGAGGGTTACCATCCTTGTTGATAATAACCGCAGCATTGTCATCAAAACGAAGAACAGATCCATCTTCTCTTGTGATTTTGCTCTTGGTTCGAACAATAACGGCCAAAACAACTTCACTTTTCTTAACTTGTCCTTGGGGAATGGCTTTTTTAACAGCACAAACAATCAAATCCCCAACCCGAGCATAACGTCTGTTTGATCCGCCCATAACCCGGATACACAATAATTCCTTTGCGCCTGAGTTATCTGCTACGTCTAAACGGCTTTCTGTTTGAATCATTGCCCTATCCCTCGCTCGCAGGAACGATTTTTCTCAATCGCCAGAATTTAAGTTTGCTAATGGGTCTTGTTGCAACAATCTCTACATTGTCGCCCAATTGTGCTTCGTTTTTGGGATCATCTACCAAATATTTTTTTGAGCTACTAAAAACCTTTTGGTAAAGCCCGTGTCGTTTCAAATCTTGAACCAATACAGAAATCGTATTGAGTCCTGACTTTTTGACAACCTTTCCTGTTAGAACTTTTTTTTCAGCTGACACTTCACTCTCTCCTTACTGTTGATGCAAACTCAATTGAGTCCGCATTCTGGCAATTTCTTTTCGAAGCTTTTTAAATTGGGACACATCTTTAAGTTCATTTTTCAAAAGATCAATTCTCAATTGAATCAGCTTTTTTTCTGTTTCTTCTATTTTTGAAGCTACGGTTTCGTTTGACTCTTGTACTGCTTTTTTCTTTGTCATAAATAATCCCTACACAAAACTTTTTTGGATAAACCTGCTTTTGACAGGCAGCTTATGTGCCGCCAAACGAAAAGCCTCTTTGGCCACTTCGGTATCAACACCACTCAACTCGAACAAAATATTTCCAGGCTTAACAACAGCAACCCAAAATTCAGGAGCCCCTTTACCTTTACCCATACGGGTTTCAGCCGGTAACTTTGTTACGCTTTTATCTGGAAAAATTCTAATCCAAACTTTTCCGCCTCTTTTAATATGGCGGGTCATTGCCCGTCGGGCAGATTCAATTTGCCTATCCGTAATCCAATGAGCGTCCAGGGTCTGCAACGCAAAATCACCGAAGGCGATATAGTTGGATGAACTGGCCACTCCACGGTTGCGGCCTCTTTGGTATTTTCTATATTTGGTCTTTTTGGGCATTAACATCTTACTATCTCCAACCTGTTATGATGCTGCTTCTACGAGCTCTTGCTGATCGAGGTGAGAGAGACTCATCACTTCACCTTTGTATAACCAAAACTTAACACCAATTTTTCCAAAGGTTGTTAAAGATTCAGAAAACGCATAATCAATATCGGCTCTCAGGGTATGCAAGGGAACCTTTCCTTCTCGGTACCATTCGGTTCTTGCAATTTCTGCGCCACCCAGTCTTCCTGCACAACAAACTTTTACACCTTGTGCTCCAGCTTTGAGTGCACGCTGAACAGCCATTTTCATTGCTCGGCGAAAAGGTATCCGTTTTTCCAATTGTTGGGCAACCCAGTCCGCCAACAACTTGGAGCTGAGATCCACATGTTTTTCTTCTGTAATGGTTAATTTCACATTCTTTGAATTAATCAGTTGAGACAGGGCTTCTTTTACAACACCCATGTCTTTGCCTGATTTTCCAAAAATCATACCCGTTTTTGCAACTTGAACGGTAACTTCAGTAAAATTCTGTTTACGGCTGACTTGAATTGAAGCAATTCCTGCTCGTCCAAACTCGGCACGAACAAATGCTTTAATTTTGAAATCTTCTACGATGTAGTCTTTGTACTCTTTTTCTGCAAACCAATTGCATTCCCAAGATCTTGTGATACCAACTCGTAATCCCTTTGGATTAGCTTTTTGCCCCATTGTTTCCTCCATGTAGTAAATCAACACCCGCTGTTATATGGGAGCTTCTTTTAATAATTTTATAAATTCTGCCTCGAGCACGAGGTTGAAAACGCTTCAATTTTGGTGCTTCATTGATGAGCAAATAAGTGACAAACAAATCGGCTCGGGTTAAGCCGGCATTGTTGGTGGCATTTGCAATAGCAGATTCCAAAGTTTTGCGAAGGGGTAATGCTGTTGGTTGGGGCATGCTTTTTAAAATTGCAACTGCATGATCAACTTGTTTGCCTCGGACAACATCAGCAAGCCTTCTAAGCTTGAACGGTGATACCCGAATATATTTTGAATGAGCAACCGCTTGGGGGTGATACTTTGTGTTTGACATTAGCGCTACTTACCTCCGGAATGGCCTTTAAATGTTCGGGTGAGCGCAAACTCTCCCAAACGATGACCAACCATATTTTCTTGAATAAAAACTGGGATATGCTTTTGTCCGTTATGAACTGCAATGGTATGACCGATCATTTCTGGAACAATAATTGACGCTCTAGACCAGGTTTTGATTAATTTTTTCTCATTTGCTTCGTTCATTTTTTCTACTTTTTCAAGCAGTCTGTCCAAAACAAAGGGTCCTTTTTTTAACGATCGTGGCAAGGCTATATCCTCCTATCCTCTACGCTTCACAATAAGCTTGTTTGATTTATTTTTCTTGGTTCTGGTTTTATAACCCAATGCAGGTTTACCCCAAGGCGTAACAGGGCCAGATCTTCCAATAGGAGCCTTACCTTCACCCCCACCGTGTGGGTGATCATTCGGGTTCATTACAGAACCACGAACAGCTGGGCGAATTCCTTTTCTTCTAGACGCACCCGCTTTTCCAAGTGACACATTGCGGTTATCAAGATTGCTAACTTGACCGATGGTTGCTTTGCACTCCAAAGATACCAAACGAACCTCACCTGAAGGCAGTTTTACAGTTGCATAGTCTTCATTCTTAGCCATTAAAACGGCGCCAGATCCAGCAGATCTAACCAACTTAGCACCAGAACCTACTGAGATTTCAATATTGTGGATGGTAGTCCCCGCTGGAATATTACGAAGTTTAAGGGCATTCCCCAATTTAATATCCGCTTTCTCTCCAGAAGAAATAACATCTCCCACTTTTATGCCATGAGGGGCTAGGATATACTCCTTGTTTCCATTGCCATAAGCAACCAAAGCAATAAAAGCAGATCTATTTGGATCGTATTCAATGGCAGCAACAGTTCCCAAAACATCGTCACCGTTGCGCTTGAAATCGATTACACGAAACTTACGTTTCACCCCGCCGCCTTTATGACGAACTGTAATTTTCCCCTGGTTATTTCTACCAGATGATTTTGAAACCTTTTTAAGGAGTCTTTTTTCTGGTTTTGTGAGTGGAGAAAATTCAAAGTCAACACTTTGCTTTGTTCTTAACCCTGGGGATGTTGGTTTATATGCTTTAACTGGCATTGTAAAATCCTAACCTTATTTAATCTTTCACCGATTCGATTTTTGAATCGGCTGAAAGTGTCACAATCGCTTTTTTTAGTTTTTGGGGCTTTCCAAAGAAACGGCCCACACGTCTTGCTTTTGTTCTGACCGTCATCAAATTAACAGCGGCAACCTTTACACCAAAATATTGGTTAAAAAAGTGCTTTAATGTTGTTTTTGTAGCTGAAGGGGCAACAAAAAAGACATATTTATTTCGCTCAAGAAGCGCCGAAGACTTTTCGGAAACAACTGGTTTTTTAATCAAATTATTCATTTTTCAGCCTCTCTTGCAAACGCTCGGCTGCACGTTTGGTTAAAACTACTTTATCTGCCTGAAGGACATTTACAATGTCCATAGCGTCAACCGAATTGATACTTACACTGGGCAGGTTAGAAAATGACTTAATTTCAAAATCACATGCTGGGGTCACCAACAAAACAGCTTTTTTGGATTCTTTACCCAAAAGAGCTTGAGCTTGTTTGGTCTTTACAATTTGATTTTGTGTATCCAAGACCACCATATTGGCTCCTTGGGTGCTCACCAAAGATTTCAAAACATTTTCAATAACTGATTTATTTAACTTTGTGGCAAAAGACCTTGGCTTAGGACCAAAAGAAATACCACCACCAGGTCTGAGAGGAGTTCGATTAGACCCACGTCTTGCGTTACCGGTTCCCTTTTGACGGTATGGCTTAGAACCACCACCGGATACTTCTGACTTTGTTTTAGTCGAAGCAGTACCTGCTCTTAACTTATTTTTTTGGAACTTGTTATACAAGTAAAGCTGATGGGAACTTCCCTCTGCAGCAATTTCAAATCCAAAATCGAAATCCAAAACTTTTTTTCCAGCAATATCAACAATGTTTAATTTCATAAATAATTCCCTGAGCCCGCTACGAATATATCTCGACTAGCGCATTGGCTTTGCCAGGAACAGCACCTTTAAGAAAAACAAGGCCCTTCTCCAGATCAACCGATACAACTGTAAGATTCTTAATGGTCACTCGCTCGTTACCCATTCTTCCGGCCATCTTTTTACCGGGGACAACACGACCTGGGGTTGTACCCGCACCAATAGAACCAGGAATTCTATGGCTTTTAGAACCATGGCTCATAGGGCCTCTGTTAAAATTATGACGCTTAATGGTACCGGCAAAACCCTTACCAATAGAACGCCCTGAGACAGTGACAATGTCACCAGCAGAAAAAACTTCCAACTTCAAAGCTTCATTTAGCGAGTAGTTTTCGACGTTTGCAGTTCTAATTTCCTTAACAAACTTTTTTGGAGTTGCTGATAGCTTATCAAAGAACCCCTTCATCGGTTTGTTGAGGTGCTTATCCTCGACAGCCTCGTAACCAACAACCACAGCTGTATACCCATTGGTCTCTAGCGTCTTATGCTTCAAGACCAATGAATCGCAAGCAGCAAGAACAGTTACAGGAACAACTTTTCCTTCGTCATTGATAAACTGAGACATGCCCAGTTTTTTAGCCAAAATATATTTATTCATAAAAAACCTTAAATGTGGGTATAAAAACTAGTTTAACTTTATTTCGATGTTGACCCCAGCTGGAAGATTCAGCTGCATCAGTGCATCGACAGTGGAAGATGGGGGATCCAAAATATCGATCATACGCTTATGAACACGAATTTCGTAATGCTCACCACCACGTTTATCGATGTGGGGAGATTTCAAAATACACCAGATTTTTTTCTGGGTTGGAAGGGGCACAGGCCCCAGGACTTTAGCCCCGGAGCGCTGAGCAGTTTGAACGATCTTTTCAGCAGACTGATCGATAACTCGGCTGTCAAAGGCCTTGAGTCTAATTCGGATTCGTTGCTGAGCTTTTAAAGACGACTTTTGCTTTTTCACTTTTATTTCCTGATCACTAGTCCAAAATCTGAGTCACTACACCAGCACCTACGGTTCTGCCGCCCTCACGAATCGCAAAGCGCAAACCTTCTTCGCAAGCAACAGGTACAATCAACTCAACTTGAATTGAAATGTTATCGCCAGGCATTACCATTTCTACACCATCAGGTAATGTTACCGCACCTGTTACGTCGGTGGTTCTGATGTAGAACTGAGGACGATATCCTTTAAAGAAAGGTGTATGACGACCACCTTCCTCTTTTTTCAAAACATAAACTTCAGCTTTAAATTTGGAGTGAGGCTTGATGCTGCCTGGCTTGGCCAAAACTTGACCACGCTTTAGGTCTTCTTTTTCAATACCGCGCAACAAGGCACCCATGTTGTCACCAGCTTGACCTTCATCTAGCAATTTACGGAACATTTCAATCCCTGTAATGGTGGTTTTGCGAATATCTTTTTGCATCCCAACGATTTCCAGCTCGTCACCCACTTTAACACGACCACGCTCTACACGACCGGTACCTACAGTACCACGCCCTGTGATGGTGAACACGTCTTCTACAGGCATCAAGAAAGGCTTGTCAACATCACGCTCTGGAAGAGGAATATAAGCATCTACCGCATCCATCAATTCCCAAATGCACTTGGCATCAGCGCTTTCACGTGAGCTATCGGCAGCCTCCAGGGCCTTCAAAGCAGACCCCTTAACGAAAGGAATATCGTCGCCAGGAAACTCATACTTAGACAACAATTCACGAAGCTCCATTTCGACCAAGTCGATCAACTCAGCATCGTCAACCATGTCTACCTTATTTAAGAAAACAACAATGTAAGGAACGTTAACCTGACGAGCCAACAAGATATGCTCTCTGGTTTGGGGCATAGGACCATCAGCAGCGCTTACTACCAGAATTGCACCGTCCATTTGAGCGGCACCAGTGATCATGTTCTTTACATAGTCAGCGTGACCTGGACAGTCTACGTGAGCGTAGTGACGGGTATCTGTTTCATACTCAACGTGAGCCGTTGCAATGGTAATACCACGGGCTTTTTCTTCTGGAGCAGAGTCGATTTGATCGTAACCACGAAACTCCGCATAGCCTTTTGAAGACAATACTTTTGTGATCGCAGCTGTTAACGTGGTTTTACCATGGTCAACGTGACCGATCGTTCCGATGTTAACGTGGGGCTTATTACGCTCGAATTTTTCCTTGGCCATTGATTATTCTCCTTTTCTTTTGTCAGCGACTAAAAATTCATAGATTTGTTTGGGGCAATCACTATACATGAAGAACTGCATTGTGTAAATACCGCGACCCTGGGTAAGTGACCTCAAATTGGTCGCATATCCGAACATTTCAGAGAGGGGCACATGGGCCTTAATTAACTGAATATTGTTCTTACCAGATTCGATCTTTTCGATTTTTCCACGACGGCTGTTCAAATCTGAAATAACGTCACCCATATTGGACTCTGGAACTTCCACTTCAACTTCCATAATCGGTTCCAAAATGGTTGGACCTGCATTTTTCACCGCATCTTTTACGGCGTAAGAGGCTGCCAATTGGAAGGCAATGTCTGAAGAGTCTACAGGGTGGAAGGACCCATCGAGTGCCGTTACACAAACGTCGATCATGGGGAAGCCAGCGATAATCCCTGTAGTAAAGGCTTCTTTGGCACCTTTTTCTACAGAAGAAATAAACTCTTTTGGAATGCGTCCACCCACGACCTTGTTTACAAATTCAAACCCTTTACCACGCTCGAGGGGCTCGATAGTCAGGATAACGTGACCATATTGACCACGGCCACCCGTTTGACGTACGAATTTGCCTTCGGCTTCTGCCTTTTTGTTGATGGACTCTTTGTAAGCCACTTGGGGTTTACCAACACCGGCTTGAACAGAAAACTCTCTGAGCAAACGATCGGTAATGATTTCCAAGTGCAACTCGCCCATCCCAGAAATGATGGTTTGACCTGTTTCTTGGTCGGTTTTGAAACGGAAAGTCGGATCTTCGTCTGACAATTTTTCCAAAGCTGTAGACAATTTGTCTTGGTCAGATTTGGTTTTAGGCTCAATAGCAACAAAGATTACGGGTTCTGGGAACTCGATATTTTCTAGGGTGATTGGCTTGTCTTCAAAACAAAGGGTATCACCTGTTTTGGTATATTTGAGACCAATAATCCCAACGATGTCACCAGCGCCTGCGGCATCCAATTCGGAGCGGGAATTGGCGTGCATTTGCATGATACGTCCGACGCGCTCACGCTTGTCCTGGGTAGAGTTCATGACATAGGTTCCGGGCATCAACTTACCTGAATAAACACGCAGGTAGGTCAAACGACCAACAAAGGGGTCTGTTTGAATTTTAAAAGCCAAGCCAGAAAAAGGCTCGGTTTCGGCCAGCTTTCTTTCTTCTTCGGCACCTGTTTTGGGGTTCAACCCTTTAACTGGAGGCAAATCCAAAGGAGAAGGTAAAAAGTCGATAATGCCATCCAACAAAGGTTGAACCCCTTTGTTTTTAAAGGCTGTTCCACAGAAGACCGGAACAATTTCACCAGCAATGGTTAATTTTCTGATTGCCGCAACAATTTCGTCTTCGTCGAGGTTACCTGTTTCCAAATATTTTTCGAGCAATTTGTCATCTGCTTCGGCCGCTGTTTCCAAAAGAATTTCACGAAGCTCTTTGTATTTGGCTTCGTTTTCAGGTTGAAGATCTACGGTTTGGTAATGGTCACCTTTTTGATCGGTAAAATGATATTCCTTACCACGAACGATATCGATAACACCTTTGAATTGGTCTTCGCTTCCAATAGAGGAGTTGATGACCACTGGTCTTGCGTACAAATTGTCTCGGATCATTTGCACAACACGGTGGAAATCGGCACCAACACGGTCCATTTTGTTTACAAAGGCAATACGGGGAACTTCGTACTTGGTTGCTTGACGCCATACGGTTTCGGTTTGAGGTTGAACCCCAGCCACACCACAGAAAACAACAACCGCACCGTCCAATACCCGCAACGACCGTTCAACTTCAACAGTAAAGTCAACGTGACCTGGGGTATCGATGATATTAATAACACTGTCTTTCCAGTAACAAGTGGTGGCAGCAGAGGTGATGGTGATACCCCGCTCTTGCTCTTGAACCATCCAGTCCATGGTGGCATTACCATCATGAACTTCACCAATTTTGTGAGATTTTCCTGTATAGAACAGAACCCGCTCGGTTAGGGTTGTTTTACCGGCATCAATGTGGGCAGAGATCCCGATATTCCTGAGTTTTTGTAAGTTTTTTTCCATGTTTATTCTACCATCTAAAGTGAGCAAATGCTTTGTTTGCTTCAGCCATTTTGTGAGTTTCTTCGCGTTTTTTGATTGAAGCTCCAACTTTGTTGTAAGCGTCTACAAATTCGTTGGCCAATTTGTCGGCCATTGATTTTCCTGAACGTGAACGGGAATGTTGAATCAACCATCTCATGGCCAACCCTACAGCACGATCCATTTTAACTTCTACAGGAACTTGGTAAGTTGAACCGCCCACACGGCGAGATTTAACTTCCATAATGGGCATGACGTTTTTAATGACTTTTTCAAAGCCCAAAACGGGTTGTTCGCCCACTTTCTCTGAAAAGGTTTGAAGTGCCCCATAGACAATGCCTTGGGCAATACTTTTTTTACCAGAGATCATGAGTTTATTGATGAACTTTGCTAGGTTTACGCTGTTGTAAACCGGATCTGGCGTAATTTCACGCTTTATACTACGACTTTTTCTAGCCATAAAGGTTACTTAGCCTCCTTCTTCTGTCTTTTGGCGCCATAAATGGACCTGGATTGTTTTCGATTGGCTACACCTTGAAGGTCGCCACGGCCTCTTTCAGTATGGTAGCGAACCCCTGGAAGATCTTTAACCCTACCACCGCGAATAAAGATTACAGAGTGTTCTTGTAAATTATGGCCTTCACCTGGGATATACGAAGTGACTTCGTATCCGTTAGACAACCGAACCCTGGCAACTTTACGCAAAGCTGAGTTTGGTTTTTTTGGCGTTGTTGTATACACCCGGGTACAGACCCCACGGCGTTGCGGACAGGATTGGAGGGCCGGGGATTTCCCTTTGGCTCTCTTCGGTTTTCGCTTGGTGCGAATCAATTGATTACTGGTAGGCACTATAAACTCCTTACTGATATTTAGCCGAACGATAGTAATGTACGGCTTATTTTTTTGTCAAATGCGTCTATCCGAGGATGGCTTCTTCCTCGTTGACACCTTCTTCGGTCGCTTCTAGGCGAACCCGGTTGTATCGAGCACCTCCGGTTCCGGCTGGAATCAACTTTCCGATAATGACGTTTTCTTTCAAACCATACATTGGATCGCGTTGACCTTCGATGGCGGCTTTGGTCAAAACGCTGGCAGTTTGTTGGAAGGAAGACGCTGAAATAAAGCTTTCTGTATTCAAGGAAGATCGGGTGATCCCCAACAATACACGTTCCCCAACAGCTGGGCGTTTTCCAGCTTCAACCAGGGCAATATTGACCCGTTCAAAACTGCGGATATCCACCAATTCGTTTGGCAAAAAGTCGCTGTCTCCCATGGAAATAACGTTTACTTTTCGGGTCATTTGTCGAACGATAACCTCAACGTGTTTACTGTTGATTTGTACCCCTTGAGAGCGGTATACCCGTTGAATTTCGTCGGTAAGGTAACATTGGGTTGCATAAACACCTTTTGTTTCCAACACATCGTGGGGACTGATAACCCCATCGGTCAGTTGATCACCTTTTCGAACTTTTTTACCAGAATACACTTTCAAACGGATACCGTAAGGAACTTTGTATTCTTTTTTCACCCCTTCGGTAGAGGTTACAACCAACAAGCGGTAACCATCGCCATCGGAGATCTCGACAGCGCCTTCGATTTCGCTGAGAACAGCGGCATCTTTTGGACGACGGGCTTCGAACAATTCTTCTACACGAGGCAACCCTTGAACGATGTCTTTGGTTTTGCTGGCATCTGAACCACCAATGCGTTCTTTTGCAAGGATCTCGCCAACTTTGACTTTTTCGCCATCGTTGATAAAGAACCGAGCACCAGAAAGGATTTGGTAAGATTCACCAGGTGAAATTGAGATGGTTAACAAGGGTTCTTTGGAACGGGATTTGGTTTGTTTGGCCTCGCCTTCTTTAAAGCCGACCACAATACCCCCATTTTCCAATTGGTAACCTGAGGTGAGTTCGACTTCTGCTTTAATCCGATCGCCTTCTTTGAATCGTGCGGCAACAGATTTTAAAATGGGGAAGTCGTGAACGACTGCGGGGTTGTATACAAAAATTTCACCGTCTTTTTGGGCAAAACTTTCGATAATTTGACCGTCTTCGTCTTTACGTTCTTGAACACTGGCCCCAAAGATTTTGGCAATGCCTTCACTTTCGGAGAAAATGTATTCGTAAGATGGGTCGTATTCGGCCAAAACATCGCCAACACCGACAGGCTTTTTATCTTTGGCAGAAACGGTACTTCCTTGAGGAATAAGGTAAACCCGTTTTTGACCATTTTCGGCCATAACATAGATATTACCTTCTCGGGTTGAAACCCAGATGGTTTTCCCTTGTTCGTCTTTAATCCGGCTGATTGGAAGATCGCTTGGTAAGGAAACCGTCCCAGCATGTTTGGCTTTAATTTCAACTTTAGAAGCACGACGCAAGTCTACCCCCCCAGTGTGGAAGGTTCTCATGGTGAGCTGTGTACCTGGCTCCCCAATGGATTGAGCAGCAATGATACCCACCGCTTCGCCAATATTGATTAACTTGCCTGAAGCCAAATCTAGTCCATAACATTTTTGGCAAATGCCCCGTTCTGCACGGCAATGATAAATGCTTCTGACCTTCAAGGAATCTTTACCGACTTCTTGAACTTCTTTGGCTGTAGTTTCTGAAAGCAGTTCGCCCTTAGAGGCAATTTTAGCCTTGGTTTCGGGGTGCACAACGTCTTCAAGTGAAATACGACCCTCAATTAATTCGGAAAGCGGAACAATGATGTTAATCCCGTCTTTGATTGATTGAATATCAACACCTTCTGAGGTTCCACAATCTTCTGTCGTGATCATGACATCTTGGGCGACATCCACCAAACGGCGGGTCAAATAACCCGAGTCGGCCGTACGCAAGGCGGTGTCTACCAACCCTTTTCTGGCCCCGTAAGAAGAAATGAAATATTCGGTTAGCGACAAGCCTTCTTTAAAGTTAGACGTAATGGGAATGTTGACGGTACGACCTTGAGCGTCGGACATCAAACCCCGCATCCCGGCCAACTGTCTGACCTGGTCCATATTCCCCCGTGCACCAGAGTTAGCCATGATATAGAGGTTGTTCAAGCTCCCCAGTTCGGATTCTAGGGCACCTGCGACATCTTGGGTAACTTCTCGCCAAATATCGTTGCTTCGCAATTGGCGTTCACGCGCAGACAAGGCACCGGATTTAAAGAGTCGGGTGAGTTTTTCAACTTCTTTTTCGGCATTTTCGATGATTTCTGATTTGTTTTTGGGAACCACCAAATCGTCGATGGAAATGGAAATACCAGATCGGGTTGAATATTTGAATCCTAAACTTTTGGCCCGGTCGATGAGGCTGGAGGTGATGTCGTTTCCGTAGGTCAAATACCATTTGAAAACAGCATCAGACAATTTCTTTTTGCCCAATACATCGTTCATAAATTCGGTGGGTGGGCAACCATGTTCGGCCAATACTTCCCACACGGCGGTGTTGAAGACCACACGGCCCATGGTGGTTTGGTAACGCTGTCCATTGATTTTGACAACCAAGGGGCTTTGAATGGTTAAAATTCCCGCTTCCCAAGCTCGGAAAGCTTCGTCAACACTGGCAAAACATTTTGGCTTTTGAGCCGCCAATTCTTGGTTTTCGGCTGTGAGGTAGTAACAACCCAACACCATATCTTGGGTTGGGGTTACGATGGAACGACCGCTGCTGGGAGACAAAATGTTGTTGGTTGACATGATCAACAAGCGACACTCAGCTTGGGCTTCCAAAGACAGGGGTACGTGAACAGCCATTTGGTCACCGTCAAAGTCGGCGTTAAACGCAGAACAAACCAAGGGGTGAATTTGAATCGCAGATCCTTCAACCAAGATGGGTTCGAAGGCTTGAATCCCCAAACGGTGCAAGGTAGGTGCACGGTTCAATAGAACAGGCTGACCTTTAATGACAGATTCCAAAATATCCCAAACAATGACTTCTCTGGCTTCTATTTTGCGCTTAGCGCTTTTAACGTTAGAAGCATGACCCGCATCCACCAAACGACGGATGACGAAGGGCTTAAACAATTCCAGGGCCATTTCTTTTGGCAATCCGCATTGATGGAACTTCAAGTGAGGACCAACAACAATGACGGAACGGCCAGAATAGTCGACCCGTTTACCCAAAAGGTTTTGACGGAAACGACCTTGTTTCCCTTCAATGATATTCCCCAAAGATTTTAAAGGACGACCATTTGAACCGGTAACAGAACGACCCCGTTTGCCGTTTGAAATCAAAACATCCACGGCTTCTTGAAGCATCCGCTTTTCGTTTCGGACGATCATTTCTGGGGCACCGATATCCATCAAACGTTTCAATCGGTTGTTCCGATTGACCACACGGCGGTACAAATCGTTTAAGTCGGAAGTTGCAAAACGGCCACCTTCCAACTGAACCATAGGGCGCAAGTCTGGGGGCATAACCGGAATGGCTTCCAAAATCATCCACTCGGGTTGATTTCCAGATTTGTACAAGGATTCAACGATACGAAGGCGTTTGGTGATTTTAAGGCGTTTTTGACCTTTTAATTCGTCTAGGTTTTCTCGGAGTTCGCCAATAATTTTTTTAAGATCCATGCCGGCCAAAATTTTCTTGATGGCCCCAGCACCCATTTCGGCTTTGAAACGGTCACCAAATTTTTCTCTGAGTTTTACGTATTCTGAAGTGCTGACCACTTGTTTAACTTCCACGCTTCCAGCCAATTCTGGACCCGCTTCTGTGACAATGTATGAATCATAATAGACCACTTCTTCCAACTGACGAGACGACATGTCCAACAAAAGGCCCATATAGCTGGGTATCCCTTTTAAAAACCAAATGTGAGAAACATCGGCGGCCAATTCAATATGGCCCATGCGTTCACGACGAACCTTGGAATGGGTGACTTCCACACCACAGCGTTCGCAGACAATACCGCGATAACGAACCCGGCGGTATTTACCGCAGGAACATTCCCAATCTTTGACAGGGCCAAAGATTTTTTCGCAAAACAACCCCTTGCGTTCTGGCTTGAACGTTCGGTAGTTAATGGTTTCTGGTTTTTCAACCTCCCCGTAAGACCAAAAACGGATCTTATCGGGGGAGGCCAAACCAATTTCTAGAAAATCAAAATCGCTGGGGCTGTTAACAAGCATCGGTGCATTTCTCCTTTTGTCTATCGCGTATCCACTTCGGTGCCGTCTTCGGAGACAACACGAACATCCAATGCAATTGAACGCAATTCTCGCAACAAGACGCGGAACGATTCTGGGGTTCCAGGGCGAGACAAACATTTGCCTTTGATAATGGCTTCGTAGGCTTTTGAACGGCCGGTTAAATCGTCGGATTTAATGGTCAGCATTTCTTGGAGAGTGTGCGCTGCACCGTAAGCCTCCAAGGCCCATACTTCCATTTCCCCAAACCGTTGGCCCCCATACTGCGCTTTACCCCCCAGCGGCTGCTGGGTAACCAAAGAGTAGGGTCCAGTGGATCTTGCATGGATTTTGTCTTCAACCAAGTGAATCAGTTTCAACATATACATGCTTCCCACGGTGACTTCACGCTCGAAAGGCTGGCCGGTACGACCGTCGCGAAGGGCAACTTTTCCCGAGGGTTTTACCCAGGTGTATTGGTCTTCTTTTGAAGCATCAATCAGTTTGCCTTCTACCGATTTTACTGAAGCCAATTCGTCAAAAGCTTCATCGAACAACTGAACTTGATAGTTTTCGCCCAAAACATGGGAAGCCATTCCCAACAGGGTTTCGAAAAGCTGGCCCACGTTCATCCGTGAAGGAACCCCTAGGGGGTTCAAAATGACGTCAATCGCTTCTCCGTTGGGCAAGAAAGGCATGTCTTCTACGGGCAAAATAGTTGAAATAACCCCTTTGTTTCCGTGGCGTCCTGCCATTTTGTCCCCAATTGAGATTTTACGAAGCTGGGCTACATAAACGCGAACAATACAATTGACTCCTGGAGGCAAGTTATCGCTGGTTTCTCTAGAGAAAACCCGAACACCAATTACTTTTCCAGTTACGCCTGAAGATACACGTAGCGAGGTATCGCGCATGTCTCTGGCTTTGTCGCCAAAAATAGCGCGGAGTAGTTTTTCTTCTGCTGGGGGTTCTGTCTCCCCTTTTGGGGTTACTTTACCGACCAAAATATTACCAGCGCGGACAACAGCACCGACCCGAACAATCCCGTTTTCGTCGAGATTCGACAGGGCATCTTCGGATACGTTGGGAACCTCGCGGGTGATTTCTTCTGGGCCCAATTTGGTGGTTCGAACATCCACTTCGTACTTGTGAATGTGAATGGACGAGAAGGTGTCTTCTTTAACCAGTTTTTCGGAGATGATAATAGCGTCTTCGAAGTTGTACCCTTCCCAAGGCAAAAAGGCGACCAGAACGTTGCGTCCCAAGGCCAATTCTCCCATTTGGGTCGAAGCTCCATCCGCAATCACCTGATCTTTTTCAACCTTATCGCCTTCGCGAACGATGGGCTTTTGGTTTTTACAAGTGTTTTGATTCGAGCGCAGGTACTTTTGCAACAAATAAACATCGTCTTTGTCTTTAGACCCTTCAGGTTTAATGACAATTTCTTCGCCGGTTACTTTTTTGACAACCCCTGCCCGCTTGGCTTTTACCAAACTGCAAGAATCTCGGGCAACCACTTGTTCGATCCCTGTCCCAATAAAGGGAGCCTTGGGGTGAAGCAAGGGCACAGCTTGACGTTGCATGTTCGCACCCATCAAAGCCCGGTTGGCGTCATCATGCTCCAAGAAGGGAATCAAGGCACAAGAAACCCCCAACAATTGCTGAGGAGAAACGCCAATATAGTGCACATCGCTGGGGCTCATAATCACGAATTCGCGGTTATAGCGACCCACCACTTGTTTGCCCTTGATTTTCCCGTTTTGAGTGGGCGTATCCCAAGGGGCGATGACATATTTGTCTTCGATATCGGCTGTGAAATATTCGATTTTGTCTGTGATTTTGCCGTCTTCAACTTTGTAGTAGGGGGTTTCAATGAAACCGAACTCGTTGATTTTAGCGTAGGTGGCCAAAGGACCGATCAAACCGGCGTTTGGACCTTCTGGGGTTTCAATCGGACAAATACGTCCGTAATGAGAAGGATGAATATCCCGAACTTCGAAACCAGCACGTTCCTTGGTCAAACCACCAGGTCCCAAGGCACTCAAGCGTCGCTTGTGGGCAATTTCGGCCAAGGGGTTGGTTTGGTCCATAAATTGGGACAGCTGAGAGCTTCCAAAGAACTCTCTCATGATGGCCACCAAAGGACGAATGTTGATGAGGTGTTGGGGAACGATTCTTTCGTTGCCTTTGACTGCCATTTGTTCTCGGATCGAACGCTCCAAACGGGCCAAACCAATTCGGAATTGTTTTTGAAGCTGTTCGCCAACACTGCGAATACGACGGTTACCCAAGTGATCGATGTCGTCTGTACTGCCTTCGCCACGGATCAAATCGATGATTTGGTTCACTACAGAAATGATGTCATCGTTACACAATACTGTTGTGTTGATGTCCACATCCAATTCAAGTCGTCGGTTAATTCTGTAACGACCTACTTTGGCCAAATCGTATTTTCCTGGATCAAAGAAAAGGTTGTTTAGTAACAACTTCGCGCCTTCTAGGGTGACTGGGTCTCCAGGGCGAAGTTTACGGTGAATTTCAAACAAGGCATCTTTTTGAGACTCCACAGGTCCTTTTTCAAGGGTTCTGGTGATGATGTCTTTGTCTTTGGCAAGTTTTAAAATATCTTCTTCGGTATACCCCAAGGCACCCAAAAGAACGGTTACAGGCAACTTTTTGATTTTGTTGATATTCGCATAGATAACCTGGTTGACATCGGTTTCGATTTCAAGCCAAGCGCCTCGGTTAGGGATGATGGTTGCCAAATAGGTAACACGGTCTGCGATACCAATTTTTTTTCTGAAATAAACACCTGGTGATCGAATAAACTGACTGACGACCACACGTTCTGAACCGTTAACCAAGAAGGTTCCCATATCGGACATTACGGGAATATCACTCATGAAGACTTCTTGTTCGGTGATTTCGCCCGTTTCTCTGTTAATTAAACGAACCGGAACCCGTAACGAAGCCGAGTAGGTGATTTCGCGGTGCTTGCATTCTTCAAATGAAAATTCTGGCTCATCCAAATGATAGCCATCCAAAAACTCCAATTCATATTTGCCGCCGTAGGCAACAATGGGAGAAATATTTTTAAATTCTTCTTTAAGGCCTTCATCAATAAACTTTTTGAAGGAATTGAGCTGAATCTCGATCAGATTCGGGATTTCAAGACGATTTTCGGGGGCTTTGGCATTCAACAGAACGCGTTTTCTCGGTTTTAAAACTTGCACGAGTTTCACCTCTTCATAAAACTGAGACCTGAGATCGAGCGTGGGCTCTCTCTCAGGTCATCGTTTAGGCAGTAGATTTTTGGAAATAAGACGGAAGGACAAACAAGAGCATCAACTATTTGATTTCTACAGAACCACCTTGTTCTTCGAGCTCTTTTTTGATTTTTTCGGCTTCTTCGCGAGAAATGCCTTCTTTAACTGGTTTAGGTGTCGCGTCTACCAAGTCTTTGGCTTCTTTCAAGCCCAAGCCGGTGATTTCACGAACGGCTTTCAATACTTGGATTTTTTTGTCGCCACAACCGGTCAAGATGACAGAAACGGTTGCATCAGCAGCGGGGGCTTCAGCAGCGCCACCAGCGGCAGGAGCAGCAGCAACTGCAACAGGGGCAGCGGCCACAACACCAAATTTGTCTTCCAAGGCTTTAACCAATTGAGACAACTCTAAAACAGTCAATTTCTCGACGGTTTCGATAACGGACTTAGCGGCTGCGGACAATTCGATCGTGGTAGTTTCTGCGGACATGTTAGGACCTCCTGAAAAAATTATTCTTTGTTATTTTTGATCGCGTTTAGTGTGTAGATGAAACCCAAAATTGGACTGTTAAGCGATCGGACCAATCCAGTAATGGGGGACTTAATCGAGCCAATTGCCTTCGCAATGAGCACCTCTTTTGAGGGCAATTTGGACAGCGCTTTTAAGTCGGCTTCACCAATGACATTCTGTTCAACAATGGCACCATGGACACTGAGGGTTCCACCAGATTGTTCAGCAAAATCAACCACAATTTTTGCTGTTCGGACGGGATCTTCCGAAGAGTTAACCAAAATGGAGGGACCATTGAACATGTCATCACACTGTTGATAGTTCAGCTGATGAAGGGCAATTTTAGCCAAGGTGTTTTTGCAGACCAACGCATGGGCACCTTGTTTTCTGAGCTGACTTCTGAACGAGGTCATGTCAGAAACAGACACACCGCTGTATCTTGCGAATACAACGATGGATGAGGACTGAACCTTCTCCTTTACTTTCTCGATTACATCGATTTTTTCCTGGCGAATAACGGGCATTATTGCTCCTCCTTCCATTTCAACCGAGAAGGCTCAACACGCACGCCTGGGCCCATGGTGGTGCACAGGGTAATGCTTTTGAGATAAACCCCTTTGGATTTGTTGGGTTTTACCTTTTGGATTGTGTCGTAGACCGCTTTGAAGTTATCCAAAAGCTGCTCGTTTGAGAATGACTTCTTGCCGATACGCATGTGAATTAAACCGGCTTTGTCATTTCTGTATTCCAATTTGCCAGATTTGAATTCTTTAACGGCTGTGGCAATGTTGGGGGTTACCGTTCCACTTTTGGGATTGGGCATTAACCCTTTAGCACCCAGGGTTTTACCCAATTTACTGATCTTGGCCATCATGTCTGGAGCCGCAACCACCAAATCGAAATCAAACCAGCCGCCTTGGATTTTTTCCACCAAATCTTCGCCGCCTACAAAATCGGCACCAGCATCTTTGGCTGCGATGAGCTGTTCGCCTTGGGCAAAAACCAACACCCGAACATCTTTACCACTGCCATGGGGAAGAACCAAGGTTCCTCTGAGCTGCTGATCAGCTTGCTTGGGATCAATACCCAAACCAAAATGCACTTCAACCGTTTCATCAAACTTGGCGAATGCGGCATCTTTAACGAGCTGCAATGCCTCTTTGGGACTAAGCGCGTCTTGGGATTTAACCAAAGCGGCTTTCTCTATGTATTTTTTTCCTCGAGTCTTCATCCTTGCACCTTCACTCCCATGCTTTTTGCGGTCCCTTTAATGATCTTTTTGGCCGCCTCGATATCACCTGCGTTTAAATCGCTCATTTTGCTGTGGGCAATTTCTTCGATTTGTTTGTCGGTGATCGTCCCCACGATATTCACGTTGGGTCTTGCAGACCCTTTATCAACACCGATGGCCTTTAGAATCAGAACCGATGCTGGTGGGGTTTTTAGAACAAACGTGAAAGATCGATCGCCATAAACGGTGATTTCGACAGGAACAACCATGTTGCCCTTATCTTTGGTTTGTTCGTTATAAGCTTTGCAAAACTCCATGATGTTCACACCATGTTGACCCAAAGCTGGACCGATTGGTGGTGCTGGGTTTGCTTTCCCAGCAACAATTTGAAGCTTAATTTTGGCCTGGACTGCTTTTCCGCCTTTGGCCCCTGGTTTCCCAGTTTCTTGAGGTTTTTTACTCATCTGCTCGACACCTTATCCTTACAAAAAATTATTCGACTGCTTTTTCTACCTGATCGAACTCGAGTTCGACAGGGGTTTCTCGACCGAAAATAGAGATGAGGGCTTTCAACTTGCCCCGTTCTGCATTGATTTCGGAAATCGGACCTGAGTAGCCGCGGAAAGGTCCCGCAATGACTTTGATCACTTCACCATTTTCAAAATCAACATCGATCTTACGGGTCTTTTCGCCCACTTTTCTGAGAACACGGAGAATTTCTTCTTCGGTGACAGGGGTCGCATGGGTTTTGGTTCCAACAAATTTCGCCACACCCATCAATTGGCGAATTTCGTAGTACAGGGGATCGGACATGATCATTTCAACAAACACATATCCTGGGAAAATCTTGGAGATCTTCTCGACGCGTTTGTTATTTTTAATTTCGATGACCTCTTCTTCAGGAACCAAAACGCGGAAAATCTGGTTTTGAAAACCTTTTTCTTCGATGAGGGCCAAAATTCGGGTTTCTACTTTGTATTCTTTACCGGTAAGGCATTGCAAGATATACCAAGCGCGGCCATCGGCTTGTGGCGCAGAACCTGCGCTTTCTGCTTCGGCTTGGGGTGTTTCTAGCTCGGTATTTTCTGTTTCTAATGACATATCAAGAATCCTAAACGTTATAAAAGTATACTTTACAGACCGCGGATGAGACCCATGGCCTGAGATAAAGAAAAATCGATTGAACCAACAACAACTGCAACGACAAACACAATTAATACCACAATGCCGGTTGATTTGGCCACGACATCACGGCTGGGCCAGATGACCTTGCTTAATTCTTCGCGACTTTGGTGGAGGAAGGACACTACATTCATAAATTTTATTTTAAACTCAATTTTTTCCGGGAAGATTCTGGCAGGCCCGGTCGGATTCGAACCGACAACACTCGGTTTTGGAGACCGATGCTCTACCAGTTGGAGCTACGGACCTATGTGACACTATTTGGTCTCTTGGTGAACAGTCGATTTACGGCAAAATTTGCAGTATTTCTTTAGTTTGATTTTTTCTGTGGTGTTTTTTTTGTTTTTTCTTGTGCTGTATGCGCTGCCACACCCAGGCTCTGCACACACCAATGTTACCAAAACTCTCATGGCTGATCCTTTAAAACTTGCAAAGTAAGACGTAAGACGGTATCACAGCAATGATGAGGGTGTCAATAACTTCTAGGGTTTGGTTTGACATACGTTTTGCAGGTTAAAAAGAAGGTTTTGTAAGACGCCAACAGATCGGAAATCAAGTCCGCTTCGTTGTTTTTAACCGTTAGGCGCCCTGGTTTTGGATTGATTTCCAACACCAACGGCATGGGGCCTGCTGGGCTGTCTTGAAGGATGATATCGATGCCAAAAAACGAAATAAGTTGGTTTAGAAGAGGGTCTTTTTCCAGGCCCGATCCCCACAAAACGGCTTGGAGCACTTTTTCGATTTCATGCTCGATGTGAATCCAAACCTGTTGGGGGTTGGACAGGGTCGAAAAATAGGCCGTTGCTGTTTCATAGCCAGCCCTTGCCGTAATGGAATTGGCAGAATTGTCGAGATTTTTTTCAGAAAAGGGTTGATTGGCCACCCGAACCTTGGCTTGGCGAAAGACCTGAAACCGTAGCGGCGCCCATGAATAAACAGCAACATTAATGCGCAGGTCGGCCTTGCATCCTTTATACAGCACCGAATCGGCGATGAACCTTTGGACCACATAGCTGGAAGGCGGCAATGACTTGAGGGTTGTGGCAAACTCCGCTTGAGTTTCTGGGGTTACCACATAAACCGACTCGCTTCTGGAGCCTAAGTCAGACTTCACCACAATGGCATCGGCCATGCTTAATTGTTGGGACAGTTGAGTTAAAGCCTGGTCTGCATTTAAGGCGATTTGAGTGTAAGGACGAGGAATGGGTTCGTTTAGGCGTGCATCGGCGGCTTTAAAATAGGTTTCCAAAGCACATTTTCCACAGTGAGCCAAAACAGGGTCATAGGTAAACACACTGTTTTTCCAGAAGGTTTTGAGCAAGTATTGAATGTAGGCACAGGCCAAATCGCGCTCGCTGATGGGTATGGATGACAGAACACCCCGTTGCCGAAGGCTATTAAGGGCTTTCTGATTTTGAGGATTTTCTATAACGGCGGAGGTCCCAGGACATTCATCTAAAATGAGGGCTGGCTCTAGGGGTTCGGGATCTTCGATTCGAACGGTTCCGGCCGCTGTTTTTTCTACGCCTTTGCAGACCCATACGGATTCATCTTGAATCTTAAGGTGATTCCAGGAGGTGATGACCACCCGAAATCCACAGTCCACCAAGCACTCGCTGATGGGCTCGAAATCGTCGAAGGTCCTGAAGGAAAGTCCCTCTGGCGCATAGGCATCGGTGAGTAAATAGAGGAGATCCATGGGCTTATTTTAGGGATATCATTCAAAAAATTCCATTTTTATTCATCTTACGTTACACTACCCCGACATGACTATTTCCAAGAAGAAAACCATCTATTTTATTGGCATCGGCGGTGCTGGTATGAGCGCAATTGCCAAAATTTTATTGGAACAGGGTTATAAAGTAAGCGGATCTGACCTCAAAGAAACCATTACCACCATTCGGTTAAAGGATTTGGGGGCCAAATTGTTTTATGGTCATGATCCCAAAAACCTGAGATCGGCCGACTATGTGGTGGTTTCCAGCGCCATTTCGGAAGACAACCCCGAATACACCCATGCCTTACAAGAAAAATTGCCGGTTTTAAAACGGGCCGAAATGCTCAACGAAGTGATGAAGTCTTTCCCCGGCCGGATTTCGGTTGCGGGCACCCATGGGAAAACCACAACAACCTCGATGATTACCCGGGTTTTGGAGTCTGCGAATCAAAAACCAACCTATATTATTGGGGCCGAGATGGCCGATTATGGGGGCAGTGCTGGCCTTGGGGATGGCAATTATGTGGTGGCTGAATCTGATGAAAGCGATGGTTCTTTTCTGCATTTGGAAGCAACCATTGGGGTTTTAACCAACATCGAACCGGAGCACATGGATTATTACAAACGGGTCGACAATTTGTTTGGCCATTTTGTGACCTTTATGAACGCTATTTTATCCCGAAAAGGCTACCTGGTTTTGAATGCAGATGACGCCAATTTAATGAGCTTGGTTCCCCAATTGTCTGACACCTCGTCCGTTATTTATTACGGTATTGAAGCCGAGGCCAGCATTCGGGCACAATCGATTGTGCATTCGCCAACAGGTGTTCATTTTAACCTTCTGGTAAATGGAGAAGACATGGGGGAAGTTCTCTTGTCGGTGAAAGGGGTTCACAATGTGTACAATGCCCTGGCCGCCATTGCCTTTGGTCTTCGGGAACACCTGCCGTTGGATTTGATTAAGAAAGGCCTTATGAACTTTACAGGGGCCAAACGTCGGCTTCAGGTGATCGGACAAGTCAACGATATTATTGTCTATGATGATTACGGCCACCACCCCACCGAAATCCGGGTGACTCTGGAGGGGGTTAAGCAAAGCTTGCAGCGCCGAACCATTTGTATTTTCCAACCCCATCGTTACACCCGAACCCGGGATTTATTGGAATCGTTTCCCACAGCTTTTGGCGCGGCAGATAAGGTGATTATCACCGAAATTTATTCGGCCAATGAGAAAAAAATATCTGGGATCTCCGGCAAGGTGATCGTTGATAAGATGAAAAAACTTTACCCCCAAGTGGATGTTTGTTTTATCTCTAAAAAAAGCGATATCGCATCCAAACTGGCCCCCACCCTTAAACAAGGCGACGTGGTGATTACCATGGGTGCAGGCGACATTTACACCGTGGCCAAAGAGCTCTACGTCCAACTTAAAGAAGCTTCTCTGGATTTGACTCCCGCCGCATGATCGTTCGGCATGAGGTTCCCATCTCGACCCTGACCACCTTTAAAAATCAGGGTACGGTTGGCACGTTGACCCTATTGGAATCTCCCGACGATTTGGCTGCATTTTTTCCTTGTAAAACCCCATTTTTTGTTTTGGGAAAAGGATCAAATACCCTGATTAATCCCGAAGGACCGATTCAATCGTTTGTGCAACTGTCGCATCGGTTTATCGCGCCCAGTGTCGAGGGCCATCGCCTGACGGTTTCGGCAGGGACCACCGTCAACATGTTGATGAATTTGGCCGTTCAGCATGGGTTGTCGGGGCTGGAGTTTTCGGCCGGTGTCCCCGCCAGTGTGGGGGGGATGGTGGCCATGAACTTTGGGTGTTGGAGCAGCGAGGTGGCCGATGTTTTGCTTCGAGCCTGGGTATTGGACCCGAACACCGGAAAAACCGAATGGTTGTCCAAAACGCAACTGGCCTTTGGCTATAGAAAATCAATCATGTCGACCTCTGATCGGATTGTTTTGGCGGCTGAATTTGACCTGAGTCCAGACTCCCCAAAAGCCATTGAAGGCCGTATTTTGGCCAATATTCATACCCGCTTGTCCAAACAACCCCTGCGCGCCAAGACTTTTGGCAGTTGTTTTAAGAATCCAGATGGCCATTTTGCCGGAGCACTGATCGAAGCGGCCAACCTTAAAAACTTTCGGATTGGCGATGCTGCAGTTTCTGAAAAACATGCGAATTTCATGGTCAATCTTGGCAATTCTAATTTTTCGGATATAGAATCACTTATTCGAACCCTTCAAGCGCGTGTCTTATCGCACGCCAATATTCAACTCGAACCGGAAGTGAAATTGGTCACATGAACCTGCCCTTTAAAGATAAAACCGTTGCCGTCATTTGTGGGGGTTATTCCTCTGAAAAAGAAGTCTCGATTCGGTCTGGCAACAACATTTATGCCGCCCTTAACCAAAAAGGGTACACCACCCTTTTAATCGATCCGGCCACCTCGGCTTTAAGCGATCACACCTTCGATGTTGCCTTTATTGCCTTGCATGGGGCCCTGGGTGAAGATGGGGCCATCCAAGCCTATTTCGAGCGAGAAGGGATTCCCTATACCGGCTCTTCGGCGGCGGTCTCGGCCCTGGCCATGAACAAACTGATGACCAAACAGGTCCTGATTCGCCATGGCCTTCCAACCCCTGCTTATAAAACCCTGACAACTCCCTGTTCCGGGGAAGACCTGGGCCTGCCCTTTCCGGTTATTTTAAAACCTATCGACGAAGGCTCCAGTGTGGGTGTCGAGTTGATTGAAGGCCCGGGATTGTTTAAAGAACGCTGTTCGGCCCATTTGCAACAGTTTCCGTTTTTGTTGGCCGAAACCTTCGTTCCTGGCAAAGAGATTACGGTGAGCGTGATCGAAAAAAATGGTGCCCCCCTAACCCTGCCCATTTTGGAACTTCGCCCCAAACACGCCTTTTATGACTATCAAGCCAAATATACCCAAGGACTGACGGATTTTATTTTGCCAGCCTCTTTGGATGCAGAACTGACAGCCCGGTGTCAGGCTTTGGCTTTGCAGGTTCATCGCTTGTTAGGGTGCCGAGGGATGTCCCGCACCGACATGATTGTTCATGAGGACCAAGGTCCCTTTGTTTTGGAAATTAACACCATACCAGGCATGACGGATTTGTCAGACCTTCCTGCCCAAGCCCAGCATGCGGGTATCGCTTTTGCGGATTTGGTGGAATTGATTTTAAATAGCGCACAATGAGAAAAAAGGCCCTGTCTTCCACCCAAAAACGACGACGCCTTTTGGCTTTGGGATTATTGTTCGCCCTCGTTGGACTTATCGTTCTTTTCAAACTTCCTCAGCTTAAAATTCAAACCGTGATTGTTGAAAACTGTCGTCTTTCTGATCCCAAATTGGTATACCCCACTGCAGAATCGATGAAGGGTCGGAATATTTTATGGGTCAAATTAATCGCATCACCGGCATCGAAACTGGTGGCTGTGAATCCGAAATTGGCGAGTTGTCATGTGTCGGTGGTGTTGCCCAAGACCTTGATACTGACCCTGACCGAAAAAAAACCTTGGATTACCCTGGTCGACGAAGGGGGACATTGGTATCAATTTTCGGAAGACGGGAGCTTGCTTCGGGATGGGGACGGAACACCGCCCACCACTCGGGATGAGCCTTTGGTCCTTGGGGTCCCAAAACGGTTTTATCCCAAACATGTCCTAAGCCCCAACGCATTAAGCAATATCAACAAACTGGTAGCCAGGCTTCATTTTCATTTTCCACACGCTTTTTTTGAAATTCATTTTGATGTATTCTCATTTGATCCTAAAACACAGTTTTTGAGCAAAATTACGGTGTTCCAGGACCATCTTCCGATTCCCATGAACCTTGGCAATATGGAGAGTATGGACCTAAAATTAAGGACACTAAATCAGTTTTTATCGGCGTACATGACCCTTCATTCGCTGAAACCGGAAGATTTGCCAAAGCGATTGGATCATGTGGACGTCAGCTTGGGACAAAAAATTATTGTTGGGGAAAAAATGCACACTTTTGAACGCGTTGTAACCGAAAATAGCCATGGCCAGTAAAGACGGCTATTACCTGGGAATCGACATTGGGTCTTCCAAAATTGCGGCGGTGATCTGCGATATCGACGCCAACGCCCAAATTAATCTGAAGGGGCTGGGCTCTAGCCTGACTTCGGGGTTGGTACGGGGCAAAATTGACGATATGGACAGCTTAAAATCGGCCATTGAAAGGGCCATCAAGCGGGCCGAACGCACGGCCGAAATCCGACCCAAACGCGCCATGATTGCCATTCCCTCGTATCGGCTGGAGTTTGTTCATTCCTTTGGCAGCTTAAAGCTTAAAGAAGAGACGTCTCAAGTTTGCGAAGAAGACAAGGCCGAGTGTATTAAACGGGCCAAAAACATGGTCCCAACCCACCAAAAAACCATTTTGCATGTGGTGCCCTTAACCTACAAAATCGACGGGCAAGTGGCTGCAGATCCGATCGGACAACAAGGCCGTATTTTGGAAGTCGAGACCCTGATTGTGCTGGTGGACCATGACTTTATTCAACAACTGACCCATGTTTTGCATGGCCTTGGCCTTCATATTAGTGGGTTGGTCTATGATTTATTGGCATCTGGCCAAATTTTGGTGACAGAAGAAGAAAAAAATTACCACAGTCTGATTTTGGATATTGGGGGAAAATTCACCAAAGTGGGTGTTTTTCGACACGGGTTGCTCGAACATTCTTGTGTTCTGCCCTTGGGCGGAGACAGCTTCACAGCCGATTTGGCTTATTGCCTTAAAACGTCTTGGCAGGAAGCCGAGCGCATTAAATTGAACCATGGCACCACCGCCTTGGCCGCACTTGACCCTACCGAAACCGTGACGGTGATGAACAAAGAAGGGGTCGAAGAGCAGGTTAAACTTCGCCTGATCGGCCAAATTTTGCAGGCCCGTGCCCTGGAAATTATTCAACTGATTAAGAAAGAATTAAACCCTAAATCCTATGACATTCAGCGCAGCATTTTAACCGGTCGTGGCACCTTACTTCATGGCATGAGCCATCTGGTTCACACCCATTTCAAGGCACCCGTTCGATTGGGTTATCCCGAGAACATTAAGCCCATTGTCGACCAAATTGAATATGCCAGCGCCGTTGGCGGCATTTTATTTGGGCTTCGCAGCAAGGCCATTTTGCCTCAGGGGAAATCGAAATATAAGGTATCCACCCTGCTGAACAAGTGGATGCGGGATTTCTTCTAGACGGTTCTAGCCCTAGCGCAATACCTGCATTCGATCCAAAGGCCAGAAGGTGAAAAAGGCCCTGCCCAACAAATCTTGGGACGGAACAAACCCCCAATAGCGAGAATCCAAGGAATTGGCCCGATTGTCGCCCAACATGAAATAGGAATCAGCTGGCACGGTAATAGGCCCATAATTGGCCCCATCGTTTTGAATGTTTACACCTGGCAAAGTGGTGAGCTTGCCATTGATGTACAGCTCTCCGTCGATGAGCTGAACGGTTTCTCCGGGCAACCCAATGCAGCGCTTAACGTAGTCTTTGCCATCGTGGAAGGGGGATTTAAACACCACGATTTCGCTTCGTTTTGGCTTTTCAAAAAAGTAGACAAATTTGTTTACAAACAACCGATCCCCAACCATCATGGTGGGAATCATAGAGCCTGTGGGCACCAAAGACGTTTGAACAATATAAGTTCGAATTAAAAGGGCCATGGCCAAGGCCACCACAACGGTTTCCACCACATCAACCAAAAAATACCGAACCAAGCTTTTGGCTTTAAGGTCTTTTTTATAGGTCTCCCAATTTTTGAGTTTGGTTTTAATCGCTTGAATCATCTCGACACCCTTCGAACAACGTTAGAATTTTTTAAAAAAGATAGCATCCTTTCAATGCCCTGTCATGATCTGAAAATTTGACATGGAAATTTAAGGTTTGATATAGTTTGGAACTGAGTTTCTTTTCTCCCCTCTTAACTCACATTTAAACCCCATTTTACCTCGAAAGGACAGCTTTTTTATGAGTATTAAAGTCGCCATTAATGGATTCGGACGCATTGGTCGCAATGTGTTTAAAGTGATTCAAAAAACCCCAGGTGTAGAGGTTGTCGCCATTAACGATTTAACCGACGCCAAAACCCTTGCCCATTTATTGAAATACGATTCGATTCATGGCCGCTTTAATGGAACTGTCGAAGCCAAAGAAAACGCCATTGTGGTGAATGGCAAAGAAATTCAAATTTATGCCATCCGCAACCCCAAAGAATTGCCATGGGGTTCCTTAAATATCGATGTTGCCATTGAATCGACCGGCATTTTCTCCTCTGCTGACAGCCCAAAAGGTGGGTACATGAACCACATCGAAGCCGGCGCTAAAAAAGTGATTTTGACTGTTCCTGCCAAAGACGAAATCACCACCGTGGTTTTGGGGGTAAACAACGAGGTAATTAAGCCTGAAATCAAGGCCTATTCCAATGCCAGCTGCACCACCAATTGCTTGGCGCCTTTGGCCAAGGTTTTGAACGATTCTTTTGGCATTGTTAAAGGGATGATGACCACGGTTCACTCTTACACCAATGACCAAAGCATTTTGGATTTGCCCCACAGCGATCTTCGTCGCGCAAGGGCAGCCGCTGTTTCGATTATCCCAACCTCTACGGGTGCTGCCAAAGCCATCTATTTGGTTATTCCAGAGCTGAAAGGCAAGTTGGATGGTACCTCGATGCGTGTTCCGACCCCAGACGGATCTGTGGTGGATTTGGTTGTGGAATTAAAACGAGACGTCACCATTGCTGAAGTTAATGCAGCCTTTAAAGCCGCCGCCTCTGGCTCCATGAAAGGGATCTTGGACTATACAGAAGACCCCATCGTTTCGGTTGATATTATTGGCGATTCGCATTCCTCGATTGTGGATGGCAAGTCCACCATGGCCATGGGCAACCTGGTTAAAGTCATTTCTTGGTATGACAACGAAATGGGTTACTCCAACCGTGTGGTTGACTTGATTCAAGCCATCCATGTTGGATAAAAAATCGATTCGAGATCTTTCGGCTTCTGACATCCAAGGCAAACGCTTTTTGGTTCGAGTGGACTTTAATGTCCCGATTCAAAATGGCGTTATTACCGACGATACCCGAATTCGTGCAGCCCTACCCACCCTGCGTTTAATTTGCGACGCTGGAGGTACGGCCATTGTGGTGACCCACATTGGCAGGCCCGATGGCGTGGTTGTAGAAGCCCTTCGGGTGACCACTGTTGCCAAGCACCTTGAAACCCTGTTGGGCCGTCCAGTTTTGAAACTGAACGACAGTGTTGGCCCTGCGGTCGAGGCTGCGGTGCAAAACCTGAACAATGGTCAGGTTGCGATGCTTGAAAACATTCGCTTTTACAAAGCCGAAACCGACAACGATCCAGCTTTTGCCAAACAATTGGCCGACTTGGCCGATTATTTTGTACAAGATGCCTTTGGGACTGCCCACAGAGCCCATGCGTCGACCGCGGGTGTAGCCCAGTTTATTCCGGCCTTGGCAGGGTTGCTGGTCGAACGGGAAATTCAATTTTTGTCTGGTGCCATTCAAGACCCCAAACGGCCCTTGGCAGCCATTATTGGCGGGGCCAAGGTCTCTTCTAAAATTGGGGTATTGGAGCATCTGTTAGGGACCGTAGATATTCTGATTATTGGCGGTGGCATGGCCTTTACCTTTTTCAAAGCCCAGGGGTTTGAGATTGGAAAATCGCTTTGCGAAGACTCGGCTATCGAGACCGCCAAAGCCTTTTTGGCCAAGGCCAAAACCACCAAAACCCAAGTTATCTTGCCGGTAGACCAAGTGGTGGTTGAAACTTTTTCCAACGAAGCCCCCAGTCAGGTTGTTGCCATTTCAGATTTCCCAGCCACGGGCATTGGCGTCGATGCCGGCCCCAAAACCATTGCTCTGATTCAAGACGCTTTGGCCGATGCCAAAACCATTTTGTGGAATGGGCCTTTGGGCGTTTTTGAATTGGACAACTTTGCCAAAGGTACCTTTGCTATTGCTGCACTTTTGGCCCAAAGCAGCGCGATTACCATCATCGGGGGTGGGGATTCAGTGGCCGCAGTTGAAAAAGCTGGGGTTGCTGCTAAAATGACCCACATCTCAACCGGTGGCGGTGCGTCCTTGGAATTTCTGGAAGGAAAAACCTTGCCTGGCATTGCTGTTTTGGAGCCTAAACATGACGGATAAAACCCTCCGCGAAGCCCTGGAAAACCTGTCTAAAAAGCGCCACCTGCTAACCGACGAAGCCATCAAAGCCAAGGACAATTACGACAAAATCAAAGCCCCAGAAGCGCCAGCTTCGACCAGCGAAAAACAGTTCAAAAAAAATCTGGCCGTTCTTGAAGAATTCAACGACAGTGTCCATATGCTTTCGTCTATTTTTCGGAAATCCAAATTCGATGAATTGGCCTTGTTTTTGTCTCAACCCGGTCGGGTTTTTATTATTAATTTTTTTATTGGTATTGTGCGTGGCGTGGGATTCGCCGTTGGGTGTTTAATGATTACCTTTTTGATGGCCTATTTGGTCAAAGAATCGGTAACCCTGGCCCATTTGCACCATTGGGTGGTGTTTATTAAAACACTGTTTTTAAAAGCATGACGATTTTTAGCAAGGGGTATACCCGGTTTATTGTATTGGGCTTTATTATCGACCAAATCACCAAGATGATGGCCCAAACCAATTTGTCTTTTTTTGAGCCAACAGAAGTGATTCCAAACGTCTTGCAATTCCAATTGGTGAACAATTTCGGGGCTGCATACGGCATTTTGCAAAACCAACGTTTTTTTCTATTGGGGATTGGTCTTATTGTCCTGGCTGGCTGTTATGTGTTTCGAAGCAAACTGGGCACCAGCACCTGGTCGCGATTGGGCTTAAGCTTTCTGATGATTGGCATCGCCGGCAACGTCTTTGATCGTTTGTGGCGTGGCTTTGTAATTGATTTTATCGACATCCATGTGATTCCGGTGTTCAACCTGGCTGATGTTTGCATCAACATTGGGATGGCCCTGTTTATATTGGAACTTTTTGCACCCCGTGGAACTCAAAAGCACCGCCGACGACGTTAGGCTGGACCTCTATTTGGCCGAATACTTGGGCCAAAGCCGGGGAGAGCTTCAAAAAAAGATCAAACATGGGTTGGTTCGGGTCAATGGTGAGGTTGCCAAACCGGCATTGCGGCTTGCTCAGGGAGATCATATTGTTTTGTCTGAAGCGGAACCCTTGGTTTCTGCAGCCATTCTGCCCTGCCCCGTTCCCGATTTTTTATATGAAGACGCCGACATTGTCGTGCTGAACAAACCCGCTGGCTGCCTGGTCCATGCCGGACAAGGACAAGAGAATACCGAAACCCTGGTGGATTATCTTGAACAACGCATGCCCTTGTCGACCCTGGCCGGAACGGGACGCCACGGGATTGTTCACCGTCTAGATCAATGGACAGAAGGCCTGATGGTGATTGCAAAATCCGATATCGCCTATACCCAGTTGGTGGCCCAGTTTAAGGCCCATACTGTTTTAAAACGCTATTATGCCATGGTGTTGGGCAATCCCTTGAGCGACCATCAAACGGTTGATCAGCCCATTAAACGCAGCAACGCCAGCTTTACCAAATTCGTCGTAACTTCGCAAAAAGACGCCAATGCCAAACCCTCTACCACCCACGTTCGGGTCTTAAAACGCTTTCAAACCAAGACCTTGATCGAAGCCCAGCCAGTGACAGGACGAACCCATCAAATTCGTGTACACTGCGCCTTTTTGGGCCACCCCGTGGTTGGGGATTCCCTGTATGGAAAAGCCAAAGAAGGGCAACAACAGCTCCAGGCTTTCACCCTGGGATTCGATCACCCCACGAAAGGGTTACGGTTGGTGTTTCAACTGCCACTCTCAGACCGTTTGGGATAGGCCGCCCAGCAACACTTGGGTTATAGGCCCTGTACTTGTCGCAATACGGTCTAGCAATTTTTGCCCATCTTGTTCGGGAACTTTTCCCTGAGTTAACCCTTGGGTTAGGGTTTCAGCAACGCTGGTTCTGACCAACTCGTCACTGGATCTGGCCAGTTCTGAGAGTCGATTAAAATCGGTTGGAGACATCATCGAGGTATTTTTCATGCGTTCCGAAATCAATTGAATCTCGGCAAAATGGTCCAAATGACTGCCCACCGAAAACCCTGGGGCAGACGAAGACCCACCGCGGCTGCTTGGCACACCGCCAAAAAACGCCCCCAATCTTGATCCACCTTGAATGCCGCTCATTTTGGCTCCGTACCCACAAATCGCAGGGTTTAAACATGGCTTTTTTTTGCTATAGTGCCTCCATGCGATATTTGGGTTTTTACATCTTTTTTTGTGGGGTTCTGGGTCAAGCTTTGCTGGCCACTCCCAAAACCATTTTCGAGGCCCGGTATAAAGGGGCACCCGCTTATACCATCGAGGTTGAGGCACAAAACGTGGTTCACCATGGACGCCCTCTAACCCTTCTGGAAACCCGAAGCCAAGGCCCAAACATTGAAGAACTGAACCAATGTCTGTTGGATGAGACTTTGCAGCTGGTCCATTTGTTCCAAACCTCTCAAAACGGGTATACCAAGGCCCACTATCAATGGGAGATTGACTTTTCTGATGCCAAAGGGCAGGTTACCTATGGGTCTTTGGGCAACCCCAAACGTCATCTGGTTTTGGTGACCCATCCCAATACCAGAACCCTTCAGACCTTTCTGTTTAGCCTGAAAGACCAAGATTTGGAACCCGGAACATCCCTACAATTTTGGATGCTGACCCCACCAGCCAGCTTGTTTTCAATGACTGCTACTGTGGTGGGCACTGACACCTTCGATGGAGCTGGTCTGCGGCCGTTTTATTCGGATTGGGCTTCGAGACGGGACTGCTATCGGATCGAATGTCAGGTCTCGGGGCTATTTGGCTATCTATTGCCCAAAACAACCCTCTGGGTTACCCAGAAAAAACCTCATATTCCCGTTAAGTATGTCGACCAGCAGCAAACCATTGTGCTGGTTAAAACGGTAGCGGATTGATCTAGCGCAATCGAAAGTGGTGGGCGATGTCCAAGACTTCTTCTTCCAAGCAAAACCGAAGCAAGGTTTTGTTTAAGTAGGCATAAACAATGCCCATGGCCAAAATGGCCAGAAAAACGTCGCCTCCGACCACAATCCAAGAATAAATGGCTGCGATGAACAAGGCAACGGGATAGGCCAGAATGAGGGTGTTGGTCAGACCCATCGACACCAGCATCAAGAGCGGAAACACCCCCACAAAACTCCAATGAATGGCCGTTAAAATACCCCACATAAAAAACCAATTGGCCTGAAGCCTGGGCAAGCTCATGCTATGGCCATGAAATTCAAAATCCACCTCGGCCTCTTCGGGTGGCAGTAGGTGGTGAAACACCATCATGACCCCAACCGTGGCCAGAACCCAATAGTCGCTGTCCCACCACAAATGGGCCACAAGGGGAAAGGCAAACCCCAAAACGAATTCCAATAGTTTTTCCCCAAAGGTTAGCCATTGGTATAAAGAAGCCTGACACCACAGGGATGGCCTGTCCAATTGTCCTTGAATGTCTCGAATTTGAGCATGGCCCCATCGCTTGAGTCGCGAAAGGGGAATCGAGACCACGACCATCACCACCGCAAAAAAAAGAATCAGGGGAAACAAGGGGTGTTACTGATCCAGTTCAAACGCAGCATGAAGCAGGGCTACTGCGCGCTTGGCTTCTTTGCGTTCGATGGCGCAAGAAATTTTGATTTCGGAGGTTGAAATCAGTTTGATATTAATGCCATTTTGCCCCAAAACCGAGAACAATTTGGCGGCAACACCAGGCTTAGAGATCATGCCAACCCCGACAATCGAGACCTTGGCAATGGCATCGTCCCATTTGACGCCTTTGGCTCCCAATTCGGCAGCCACAGTTTCGGCCACGGTTCTGGCTTGGGCCAAATCGTCTTGATCGACGGTGAAGGTGATTTTGTTGATGTGGTTTTCTTCTGAACTTTGAATGATCATATCGACATTGATGGCGGCTTCGGCCAGCTGGGTAAAAACTTTACCCGCCACGCCAGGGCTATCCGGTACATTCAAAATAGAGACGAGGGCTTCGGTTTCGTTGAGGGTAACGCCTGTTACCGGTTTGGTTGCTTCCATGACGGATACCTCTTTTACTTTGGTGCCTTCATCCGGTGCGAAGGATGAACGGACCTGTAGGATGATGTTGTTTTCTTTGGCACATTCCACAGACCGTGGATGCAGTACCTTGGCGCCCAACGAAGCCATTTCGAGCATTTCTTCATACGCAATTTCTTGCAGCTTTTTTGCGGTTGGCACGAGGCGGGGATCGGTGGTGTAGACCCCATTCACATCGGTGTAGATTTCGCATTCTGCGGCCCCTAGGGCTGCTGCCAAAACGACGGCCGAGGTATCGGATCCGCCCCGTCCAATGGTGGTGATGTCGCCATTGGGATTGAGGCCTTGAAAACCGGTAACAACCACGACTTTTCCGGCTTCGAGTTCTTGGATCAGGCGAGTTGTTTCCACATTGGTGATCTTGGCTTTAACGTGGGCCAATTCGGTTTCAACACCGGCCTGAGGCCCTGTTAAAGAAACGGCTGGAACCCCTTTTTGAATCAGGGTCATCGCCAACAAGGCAGCCGAAATGGCCTCGCCCGTGGAAATAAGGGCATCGTATTCTCGGGGATCTGGGGTTGCTGTAATTTTTTTGGCCAGGTCAATCAGGTCGTCGGTGGTATCGCCCATGGCCGAAACCACCACCACCACGTGGCGGGTTTTTTTAAGGGTTTGAATCACGCGGTCTGCCACCGCCATAATGCGTTCTGGGGACCCCACGGAGGTGCCGCCAAACTTCTGAACGATTAAGGAATTTACATCTATAGGCACGTCGCCTGTTATACCCAACGGGGGTTTGAGTGTCAACCCTGGGAGGTGCTATGATTGCCGCCACTATGAAACACATTCCATCGGTTCCCTTGATCTTGCGTAATTGGGTTGAACACTCGTCCAATCCTTTGTTAAACCACAGACTGTTTTTATTGGAGAACTGGCAGTGGTTGGGACTGGCCTTGAGTACGGGATTTGCCTTGCTGACCGGCCTTGTCGCCCTGATGATTGCCCGGTTTATCTTAAAAAGAACAACCTTAAAGGTGAATGGTTTGCCCATCCCCAATTTAACCGATTTGTCCCTGTCTGTTGGGATTTTTATGGTTGGGTGGAGTCTGAAAGCTGGGGTTTATTTTTTGGAGTTGCCCGAACATCTTTATTCGGGCCTTGGCATTCTGGCCCATGTGGTAATGACCACGGGTTTGGTTGTGGCGTTGTGGCGATGCATTCAGTTTATTCAAACCACATTAAGCACAGCAGCCCCCAAATCGGATGGGCGCATGGACGCCCTAATGGCCTCGCTGATTTCCAGAACTTTAACCCTATTACTGGGGATTATTGCGGCCTTGTTGTACGCCAAAGCCTTGGGATTTCAGGTCTCGAGCTTGCTGGCCGGTGTGGGGCTTGGGGGGTTGGCTGTGGCCATGGCCGCCAAAGACACGTTGGCCAACATTTTTGGGTCTTTGGGCATTGTCATGGACAAGCTGTTCCGAACAGGTGACGTGATCAAAATTGGGGAACTTGAAGGCAGCGTTGAAAGTGTTAGTTTTCGCAATACCAAAATCAGAACCCCTCAAAATTCCTTGCTGACCATTCCCAATTCCATGGTGTTAACCTCGCCTTTGGATAACCTGGGGGTTCGGACCAGTCGACGCCTTAAAACCACCTTTACCCTGCCCCTCTCGGTGACCCCAGACAAAATCGAGGCATTTTGTGCAGGTATTAAGACCTTGATTTTAAAACAGCCTCTCACCAAAAAAGAAGGTTTCTATGTTTCGGTGACAGAGGTGTCGTCTTTGGGCTATACCCTTCAGGTGATCTGCCAACACAAAACCAAAGATTATGATGTCGAGTTGTCTGAACGGCATCGGCTGATGCTGGACATCGTCCGTTTGGCCCACGTCCTGGATATCCCGTTGACCCCTCAACCCACCACCACCATTAATGCCAAATCAGAGCAAACCCCGGATCCGGCTCAATTCACCTCGAAAACCGAGCAAGACAAATGGATTGCTTTCGGAAAAGAGCAGGCTGAACGCCTCAGCGACGAATTTGGAACCAAGCTCTAGCGGTTTACCACCGATAGGACACACCCAATTGGCTTTGGGGTTGATTCAGACCTTCAATGCTTAACTGGGTCAGACCATAGGCCACCGAGAACGGATCCAAATTCAGGCAAACCCCTAGTCCATAGCGCTTGAACTGAAAGCGGCTGTCCAACACCAGGTCTCCGGTTAACCCCAGCATGGGATGCAGACGCCACCCCACCTTAAAGCGTTCGTATTTGGCCACGTCGTAGCCCATCTGAAGGGTCCAGGGTCCCAGGTCCATGCCCCCGCCCAGCACCAGATGGGGAGACAGAAATTCGGTACGACCATAAGTCCAGGCATAGCCTGTTTGAAGGATGTTTTCGGTATAAGCTTCCAGCCAATAGCCATCGGGGTTCCACACCACACCAGCATCCACAGACCATCCGCTGGCCATCGCTGTATCCAATTGCTGGGCATAGCGCCGAATATTGCCTCCAAAACGCCAGTTCTGCCAGGTTTTACCAACCGTGGTTTGTACCACCTGAAAGGATTGTCCAAATTGGCCTACTACCTCCCCTCGCCCATTGGAGGCAAATTGGGTTCTTGCGATGTCCGAAGTCGACAGACCCAGAAACCCCACACCCACCGAGACTCCCCGAATAGTGGTAGAAGACCCCACCAAACTTTGGGAATACCCGAAAGCATCCTGCTTGGATTCGAGTTTTGTGACATCACCTGCTCGGCCAATCCAAGCGGGGTTTTCGAAGGTGGCCATGCCAGGGCTTTCGAAAACCTCGGGCTCGATAAATCCTTTTTGGGGACTGTAAGCATCCAGGGCTAAGACGGGGGTCGCGAACAACCACACCGCCAGTAGCGCTCCTATTGGTTTAAGCGTTTTAGTGACTGTTGTTTGACCCACCCTATGGTTCCCGTTTCTGTGATAATTTCTACCCAATCTTTGGTCTCTGTCCGACAAGCCAGCACAGTTCCTTCTGGCAATTTTTCGATATCAGCTCGGTTGGGTCCAGGTCCATTAAACAAGGTTGCTGGTCTTAAGACAATGGCTTTGTGTTGGGCAAGGGCCACAGCTTTTAGACCCCAAAGCCCTCCGACCAGAACCGTCGCCCCTAGCGCAATACCCACCACATTTTGAGCCAAAACCCGATTGCCCCGGCCATACCACAACCACCCCAGCCCCAGAGACACACAACTGAGAACCACCCCAAACAAGCCCCGCAATTGGTCTTCGGTGATCCACTGCACACTGGCTTCCAGATAGAAGCCAGATCCCCGACGGTCTTCGGGAACATGGGCCAACAATTGGCTTCGAAATGCCCGAATGTCGGCATCCCAGGGATCTTGGCGGTAGGCGGTTTGAATGTGATAAACCGCTGGCCCCAACCGATTGGCACTGGCGGCTTGCCGACTGGCATTAAAAGCTGCTGCACCTGCTGATTCGGCCCAACACAAAGACCCGCAAACCAGTACCCCCAAGAGTGCCAGAATCAATTTATAATACCGCATCGAGTCCCTCCAAGACTGCTTGGACCGACTGGGGTCCCCTTTGTTTGTCGAGCTGTTCAACCGGAGCATAGGCCAAAAATTGAAGGTCGTCGATGAGGCTCGCCCATTTAACCAAGAGGTCTTCTGGCACCTGATAGTGTTGCAAAAGGGCCACCTGTTCGGCTTTTTTAAGGCCCACACACGAAACCCCGATTTTATGACCAAGATAGGTTTGAAGGATCCCTTCAAGGACATGGGCCTGTTCTTTACTGGGCAGAGATTTCGCCGCTTCCAGCGCTTGTTTGGCTGTCCCAAGAGCACCATCCCGCAGACGCTGTGCTTCGGATTTTTGAAACCGTTTCAACCCAAATTGATGAAGCCCCATACCCAATAAAAGGGCTGCATTGAGGCCGATTAATCCCAACGCCCAAGGCCAAGAGGAGGGTGCTTTCGACAGAGGTTTTGGAGCAGGCAGGTTTTCTGAAATGGGTTTTAAGGCCATGACTTTGTCTTGTTTGCGAACCTCTCCTTCCACGGTTAAGTGTGGTGTTTCGAGGGTTTGATAGGTTTTTTTTGTAGGGGAATAGGTCGAAACTGAAAGGATTGGCAGACTCAGTTGCCCCGACCGTTTGGGCACTAAGGTGTAGATAAAGGTTTTTTGAGATGGGTTTTGGGTCTCTGTTTTGGCCAAATAAACGGCCATGTCGTTTGAAGGGGCAATCACCAAGTTTGCAACGGTATCCAGATTGCCGGTTCCCGATAGCGTTACGGTTAGCCGACCCGGCTGTGAGGGACGAATCCGAGTTTTTCCCACCGTAGCAGACAAGGTAAAATCGCCAATCGCTCCCGAAAAATCAGCGGGGCGGCCCTGGATTGGCAAGCCGATTACACGAACGGTTACAGGATTTGATCTCAAGGTGACCGGGCCTTGAGCCACATCAAACACCACCTTAATTTGGGCCGGAGGTAAGGTTAGGGTTCCTGCAGTGATGGGGATGATTTGCTTGTTGATGACTTCGGCGCCATAAAACTTCTGATTCTGAACCACTTTTTTGAGCACACGCTGAGAGGTCGCCTGGCTTTTGGCGACGACCCCAGTAAACGCAGGATCGATTAAAATGACATCGCCCTCCACAGCCCCACGTCGATAAAACACAACCCGATACGGAATGGGCTGACCCACCATCACCTGTTGGACACCGACCTCGGCTTCTAGAAATCCTTGTTTGCCGGTTGCCGTCGGCGTTTGCTTGGAAACGGACACCACAATGGGTTTGGTTTGAAAAGTTTTTCCTTGATAACTGAGGCGAACCGGGGGAATCGAAAGTTTGCCAGACTTCAGCGGCACCAAGACCATCTCGATGGATTTGACGCTGGTCATTTTGCCATTGACCAATGAAAAGGAGGTCGACTCTGCCGTTGAAAGGACTTTGAAATTCCCTTTCAGATTGGGAACAGGGGGGCTTGGTACAGCGGAGGCCTCTTTTCCGACAATTTGAATTTCTAAAACCACCCGATTTTGGGCATCCAAAGCAGTGCCAATTCGAGCCGATACCCGCAATTCTTCTGCACAAAGCGAGACAGACAAGCCGAGCGCTAAAATTGCCAACAGTGTTTTTTTTATCACCAGTCCTGATCTCCTTGTTTGGAGGGTTTTGGGATTTGATTAAAGCGATTTCGGCTTTCTCTTTCGTGATCACGCAAGGTATTTAGGGTTAATTTTGCCCGATTTTCATTGGGTTTGGGGGGCGTTGGGTCGGGTGGAGGTGGGGATTTTGGTGAACGGCGCTTTTCCACCAAAACGGCTTCCAAATTATACTTGGCATCTTCGTCGTTGGGGTTTCGTTTTAAGGATTCGCGATAGGCTGCAATGGCTTTTTCAAGATCCTGTTTTTGATGATACACGTTTCCCAAATTGTAGTAGATTTTGGCTTGTTTACTGGGAGGAAGTTTTTGGATGGCTTTTAGGTAGGCTTCTTCTGATTTTTGCCAGTCCTTTTGGGCATAATAGCTGCTGCCCATGTTGGCCCAGGCTTCGCCTGCATCGCTGGTTTTAATGGCTTTTTCAAGGTGAATTTGTGCCGCTTTGGGATCGCCTTTTTTAAGGGCCCTTACACCCAAGTTGTTGTGCCAGGCCGCCGTTAAAGACTCGGCCTGGAGCGAACCAGCAAAAAGGGTCATCACCATCCAAATCCCAACAACCACCTTACTCGTCATGAGACCGGACCTCGGGCAATGCCCATTCCACTAGCAAAAGGACCAACACCAGGCCTAGAAGCCACTGATACCGATCTTCGTGTTGTTTGCGAAGCCAATGGCTGCCAAACGTGGTTTCGTGAACCACCATCATGGCCCGATACAGTTTGTTATAGACATGCTGATTTTGGCCAGTGAACAAAGCCGTCCCGCCGGTTTCGGCTGCAATGGCTTTTAACTGGGCCTCGTTCAGCTTGGACACCACCACACGGTTGTCGCCATCTTTTTTGAGGGCAATAACCCCATCGTCCTGAGGCAGGGGAATGGGTTGGCCTTGGGGCGTCCCAACCCCAACGGTAAAGACGGTAATCCCGGCTCGTTTTGCTTTTTTGGCTGCGGCTTGGGCATCGCCGCTTAGGGCTTCTCCATCGGTAAAAATGACCAGGATTTTTTCCGCAGCTCCCGGTTTTTGAAAGCCTGTGATGGCGGTTTCGATGGCCGAGGCCACATTGGTGCCATATTCTGGAACTGTCCCCACTTGGACCGAATCCACAAACATCGACACGGCTTCTTTTTCCGCGGTTAGAGGGCACTGAACCCAAGCGTTTCCAGCAAAGACAATCAAACCCAACCGATCGGCCTGGGCCAATTGAATCAGCCCCTGAATTTCGGATTTGGCAAAGTCAAAACGGGTGGGCAAACTATCTGGGGTTAACATGCTTAACGAGGTATCCAAGGCAATGACAATGTCCCGGCCTTTTTGCCCCACTTGCTCGGATTTGGTCCCAAATTGAGGCCGAAGCACCACACCCACCAGACCGGCCAAAACCAGAACCCAGAGAACCCGTTTCCAAAACCGGCGGGTGGGGCTATTGCCCACCAACAACAGGGCCCAGGCCGAGCTATTCGCCAAAATCTGAAGATTTCGTTTGCGTCTAAGCGCCCCGATGGCTAGGATTGCCAGCACAAGGGGAACCACAATAAAAAGCGGCCATAAAAATCCATTTCCAAAAATCATGGCAATCCCCGTCCAAAATAGCCAAAGACCAAGGCCCCTTCCAGAAGGAAGAGCCCCAAGGCCAGGACCACAAAAATAGGGAACAATTCCACAATATCTTGATGGTGTTTGCCGGACAATTTTGTTTTTTCAAGGCCGTCTATTTGGGCACAAATGGTTTCCAGAGAATGGGTGTCCACCGCCCTAAAATAACGCCCCTGGGTGATTTTTGAGATGGTTTTGAGGGTGGCTTCGTCGATCTGGGTTTTCACCAAAGACCCATCCGGGTTGGTGGCATAGACCTTGCCTCGCAGGGGGTCCATCACGGGCAGCGGTGCCCCCCCTTCTTTGCCCACCCCGATGGTATACACTTTGACCCCCAAATCCTGGGCCAACCCCGCAGCGGTGATGGGGTCGATATCTCCACGGTTGTTGACGCCGTCGGTTAGCAGAATAATGACCTTTGATTTTGCGGGACTGTCTTTGAGCCGGTTTAGGGCGGTTGCAAGCCCCGTACCAATGGCCGTTTCGCCACCAGCCATGCCAATGGTGACATGATCCAATAGCCCCGACAAAATATCGTAGTCCAAGGTTAAAGGGCATTGGGTAAAGGCATCTTCGCCAAACACCACCAATCCCATTCTGTCGTACTGGCGTTTCTGAATGAAGGCCTTGAGGGTTCGCTTGGCCACTTCGAGGCGGTTGTCGGGTTTAAAATCTTCGGCCCTCATGCTGGCCGAAACATCCAGTGCCAACACCATATCGATGCCGTCTTTTTGAATATCCGCCAACACCGCAATTTTTTGGGGTCTGGCCAACGCAATCACCATGCAACACAACACCAAAAACCGCAAAATCGGCACGGCCTTTTCCAACCAGCCTGGCCAAGCCGGGAGTCCTTTTCCCAAAAGCGAAAAGGAAGAAAACAACACCACGGATTTTTTGGGGTGTCGCCATCGCAGATAGGCCAAGCCCAACACCGGAAAAAGTGCCAAAAGAAAGAGCGGATCTTCAAATCGCAACATCGGTATCCTGCTTTGGCCACCCCGTGTCGATCGTTTGAAGCAGCGTGGGAAGTCGCATAAACCACCCTTTTGCGATCTCGGGGCTGGGGGTTGCTTTGGCAAATTTAACTTGGTCGCCTTGAACCAAAAAATCTGCAATTTCAGCCTTGATTGGATCCAAAACTGGGCTTTGAATCAACCAGTATTTGACTTCGTCTGTGGTCATTTCAAGAACTGGTTGACCCGTTTTTTGGGTAAGATAGCCTTTGATAATATCGATGAGTTCAGAATAGTCCTGCTTGGGTTCTTGGCCCCAGGTTTTGGCTGCCAATTTTTGGCAGGCTTCAAGGGCCCAGTCGAGGGGGGAAACCGCTGCAACTTTCGGAACCGCCTCGGCTTCGAATCGCTCTCGTTTAAACCAAAGTTTGGCCTTGTAAATTCCAAAGCCTCCCCCACCCAGAACCGCCATTAAAGCCCCCAAAAGCAAGGTCCATTGCAAGGCCGTCAGCGAAATATCCAGGGGCGATTTTAAACCCCGAAATGCGATTGGGCCTTGTTTGGGCAACCGGCTTTTAACAGCGAAATCAAAGGTTTTAACTTGGTGGGGATAGTGTTTGCCATCTCGGACCACGTCGACTGAAAACGTCGGAATTTGCATGTGATCGGTCTGGTAAACCTTAAATGTTAGGGTGTATTTGAAGCGTCCATCCCCCAAAGCATCGAAGGTGGCATTGCCCGAGACTTGTCTGGCCAACTGTGGGGAAGGCGCTTGAACCGTTGTGCCAGATGGGGGTGTCAAAATCACCGTATAGGTAACAGGATCCCCAAAAAGGGGATGAGCCGGACTGACACTGGCTTGACTGTCCAATTTGGCCCAAACAACGCCCGGCAGACCCACCATCAAAGCGACCATGCCCCAAAAAAATAGGCTTCGTTTTGACGGAAGTGTTCTCATAACACCTTCATCCTTTGTCTGAAATACCGATTCAAAGCCCCGACATAAGACTCGCCTGTGGTGATGCGAATCGGTTTAATGCTCCACTGTTTAAAAAAATAATCCAGTTCG
This sequence comes from Candidatus Margulisiibacteriota bacterium, assembly GCA_050250935.1. Taxonomy (GTDB): domain Bacteria; phylum Margulisbacteria; class Marinamargulisbacteria; order JBFWNS01; family JBFWNS01; genus JBFWNS01. The sequence continues at coordinate 265,799 of JBFWNS010000001.1, forward strand.
GCAGCTCTCTGCTCAGCCGCTTTTGCAAAAGCATCCCTCACCGAAACCAAAGCCGTGTCCACCACCTGCGTTTGTCCGGTTTCTGCATCTTGTAGACGTAAGGGCCCCACATTGGGAAAAGCCAGTTCCAAACCATCTTGAATCACCAGCGGAATTAGATCGTGTTTGACGGAGAGTTGTTTTAAAACGGTCTCGTACCCGGTATCCAAAAAATCGGAAATCACAAACACGATGGCTTTTTTGCGAAGCCGTTTTAGGATTTGAGTCAATCCTATTTTAAGAGAGGTTTTTTTGCTTTTGGGGCGTAGGCTCATCAGGTCCCTTAACAAGCGGAGCATGTGATCTTTGCCTTTTTTGGGGGGCACATAGGCCTCGATTCGGTCCGAAAACAAGCACAGTCCCACACAGTCTTTGTTTTGAACGGCTGAAAATCCCAACACGGCCGCCAGCTCCGTGATCAAGTCGGCTTTGGTTTGGGCCGCAGTGCCAAATCGGTGGGAGGCGCTCACATCCACGGCCAACATAACGGTTAATTCCCGCTCTTCTTCGAACACTTTGACAAAGGGAGACCCCATTTTCGCGGTCACGTTCCAGTCGATAAACCGAACGTCGTCACCAGGATGATAGTCCCGAACTTCGGCAAATCGCATGCCTTGTCCCCGAAACACCGAATGGTATTCCCCCGTAAAGGTCGAGCTGACCAACAAACGGGTTTTAATTTCGATGGCTCGAACTTTTTTTAAGAGGTCTGCAGAAATCATTTAGGGAACTTGAATCGCAGCAAAGATCTGATCCACCAAAGCATCGGCGGTTAATCCTTCGGCTTCGGCTTCGAAAGAGGGAATCACCCGATGACGCAGCACATCTTTGCCGATGGCCTTGATATCTTCTGGGGTCACGTAACCACGGCCCCGAAGGAAGGCATGGGCTTTCGCCGTTTGAACCAAACAAATGGATGCCCGGGGAGAGGCCCCATAGGCAATCAAGGGTTTCAAGGTTTCTAGACCATGGTTTTCGGGATGACGCGTCGCATCGACAATGTCCAAAATATACCCTTTAATTTTGTCGTCCAAATAGATTTGCTGAACCACAGATCTGGCCTTAATGACGGCTTTAGCAGACACCACAGGGCTCACTTTAGTGGGCTGGGCAGTGGTCATGCGATCCAAGATGATGCGCTCATCGGCCTTTGACGGATAGGTCACGGACAACTTCATCATGAATCGGTCGATTTGGGCTTCTGGCAAGGGATAGGTCCCCTCTTGGTCCACCGGGTTTTGGGTGGCCAACACCAAAAAGGGCTCTTCAAGGGGGTAGGTGGTATCCCCAATGGTCACTTGTTTTTCTTGCATGGCTTCCAACAACGCGCTTTGAACCTTGGCTGGGGCTCGGTTAATTTCGTCGGCCAAAATAAAATTGGCAAAAATAGGGCCCAACTTTGGGACAAATTCTTGTTTGATGGGGTTGTAAATCAAGGTTCCAATCACGTCTGCTGGCAGCAAATCGGGTGTAAACTGAATGCGTTTAAAGTGAACATCCACCACCGTCGCCAGGGTTTTAATGGTGAGGGTTTTGGCCAAACCTGGAACCCCTTCCAAAAGCAAGTGGCCTCCCGTTAAGACACCGATCAATAACCGCTCCAAGACCCCCAACTGACCCACAATCACTTTACCTGCTTCATCTAGAATGGTTTTTACAAATTTGGACTCTTCCTCAACCAAAGCCTGAATTTGGGACAATGCATCACTCATATCTGTGTTACTCCTTAACAATATCAAGCCCCCAGCAGGGGATTATTTTAGCATCGAACCGCTTTTTTAATACAGGCCAAAAGCAAAAAAATTGTCTATACTAGAGCCAAGTACGATTCCTTTTTCATTGGAGCATTTTATGAGAGCGGCCCTTAAACTACTCCCTCTATTGGTTATCTTTTCTTTTGGGTCCTTGTTTGCCCAGTCCCTTAAAGACACGGTGAATCCAAGCCGAGAATGGCCCCTGAAATGGCGAACCAAAATTGGCGTTACCACCTTTAAAACCAACATGGTTCAGCAAGAAAATCGCCTGTTTATTGGATCGAATGGCAACTCCACCAAAAACCTGATGGACTATGCCGATGGGGTCTATGTGCTCGACGCCAAGACTGGGGATATTGTGCGACAAATTAAAACCGACGCCTTGGGGGACACCGACGTTAATGGGGTGGCGGTTACAGGCAACACCGTTTTTTTTGGGAATGATAACAACGTTTTTTATGCCACAACCACCACAGGCAACATCCGATGGAAACTGGAAACCAGTGGGGATATTGAAGGGGTGCCTGCGATCGCCGATTTTAACCGCGACGGGGTTGCCGATGTCTGCTTTGGAACAGAAAGTGGCGAATTGTTTGTGGTGAATGGCAAAACTGGGGAGGTGCTGTGGAAGTTTGTGGCCGATTTCAAGCCCAAGTGGACCTATCCTGCCGAAAGGTCTTTTGTTGCCTCGCCGCTTTTGGTGGATCTGAATAAAGACGGCATCCCAGATGTGGTGATCGGGTCTCGAAACGGGTCTTTTTATGCCTTTAATGGCCGCAATGGTCTGATTTTATGGGAAATTCGAAATGAAAACCCGGCTGGGATTCATGCATCCGCCATTTATAAAGATGGGGTAATTGTGTTTGCCGACGCCTATGAGCGGGTTTATAAAATCGATACCAAAGCCGTGCCAATTGAAGATTTCAGACTCAACAACGGGACATTTCAAGGGCTGTTTTCGAGTCCGGTTCTGACCTCGTCGAACACGATTGCCATTGGGTCTTCCTGGCCAGGCAGCGAGTGTGGGGCCTGGATTATCCCCGCAGAAGATGGGGAAACCTCAAAATTTATTCCCCTTGGCCGGGTGTCTGCAACCCCTGTAGTGGCAGACTTTTTGGGAGCCGGGGTCCCGCAAATTGGATTTACGTCGGAAACCGGTTTTTTTGCAGTTTGCGACGAATCCGGTACCGTCTTGGCCAAGTTTAAGCTGCCGGCCGGGGCCGAAGCAACGCCCTTTATTACCGATGTGGACGGCGATGGTGTTTTGGATATTTTATTTGCCACCCAAGATGGGTTTTTAAACTGCTATGCGTTGCCTGCCAAGCCCAAAGTCGCTTCTCCTTGGCCGTCCTTTCGTGGCAATCCCGACAATACCGGTTGTTACCCCATTTTGACCCCTGCCAAAACAACGGCACCTGCAACCCTGACCGCCCTGGTTTCGGCCTCGCCCAAAGACAGTCAATTTATCGTTTCTGAATTGGGCATTGGCCCTGCAAAATTGGGCATGACCCTGCAAGAGGTGAAGGCCGCCATGGCAGGCCCCAATATCGAGTTTAAACCGGATGAGTTTTTGGGCGGGTACAAGGCCTTGAATGTGATGGAAAAAGGCGAATCTTTGTTTTTGATTGTTTTCCCTGCCTGGCAGCCGCTTAAGGACGAGGATCCGGTTTCCATGTTGGTGACGTTTAATCCGAACTACCATACGGTTCAGGGCATCTCGCCCTCGTCTCCACTGGGATTGGCTTTAACGGTGTATGGGCCTCCCACCCTGACACTGTATCCCAACGAGGGGCGGGAAATGGTGACCTTTCCCAAAAGCCCAGAAGGACTGTTTTTTGCGGCGACGCCCAAATCTGGAATTTACCGGGACGACATTACCTTTAAATCGACCAAATCGTTTACCAATGGGGCCCGTATTTTGTACATCGGGGCCAAGCGCTAGGACCTAGTCCACCACCAAATAGGGGCGAAGCTGGGCCACTTTTTTCCAGCTGAACCCCTTGAGTTTGACCAGTCCATCCAGACCAATAAAGGGGCCGTGCTCTTGGCGATAACTCACAATGCTTTTGGCAGCTCCCAGGCTGAGCCCCGGAACCAAAGCCAGATCTTCTGGGCTTGCTGTGTTTATGCCCAAAGGAAATGTAGGCCCTTCTTTTGGGGCTAGCCTGTCCGGGTTTTCAGTGGGATTTTTTCGGGTTTTGCGATGGGATTCTTTGGGCAATTTGACGGCCTTTTGGGGCTTAACCTTTTTGGGCGGCACATAGATGCGCTGCCCATCTTTGACATAGGCCGCCAAATTGACCTTATCGACATCGGCATTGGCCAAAACGCCCCCAGCTTTTTCCAATGCTTTTTGAACACGAATATGCCCTTGAATGGGATAGAGACCCGGATGCTGAACCGCCCCCGAAATATAGACCATGGCATGGGGTTTTTGAATCACAGGGGCCACAGCTGTTGTTTCGACCACCAGGGGTTGATCGGCGTTGTGATGGCGGAGCAATCCCACCAAACCCAGGCAAAAAATGACGCCAACTCCGCCGATTAAAAACTTCGAATTGTCCATCGCTTACCCTTTTAATTTGAGAATTGGGGTGATATTATCGTCTTACTTGAGTGGCCGTATCGACGACGGACGGCCGATACGACCGGGTGGCGATCTTGATCTATTTAGACCGGGAAGTCCATGTCAAGATCGCCATCAGAACCGTAATCAGTTCGACGCATTCGCCGACTGTTACCTGTATCTGTAGTGTGACACCAACCATCTCCCTTTTGGGGGAGCCCCGATAAAAATAGGTCCGTCAGACTTACTGTAGATTAATTAGACGTTTTTGGAAATAGATTTTTTATTTTTATCATGACGCAATTAAAATTATGATGGATTGTGCAGGGCAGTCATCCTCGCCTATACTTGGGGAATGATATCCTTTTTTAAACACATCAGTAGGGTGACTTTGATTGCGGTTTATGTGTTGATTTTGGTGGGCGGTATTGTTCGGGCCACAGGGTCTGGCATGGGCTGTCCAGACTGGCCGAAATGTTATGGTCGCTGGATGCCTCCGACTTCTGAATCGCAGTTACCCGCCAACTATCAGGCCCACTACAAAGCGCTGGGCATTCATGATGTTACGTTTAATGCCTTAAAAACCTGGACCGAGTACATCAACCGACTGATTGGGGTGGTCATTGGACTGCTGATTATCACCACTTTTGTGGCCTCATTTGGCTATGTTAAAACCAAACCCTCAGTCACGGCCCTTAGCTTTTTGGGGGTGGCTTTGGTGGTGCTTCAGGGATGGCTGGGCGCCAAAGTGGTGGCCTCGAATTTGCATCCCATGGTTGTGACTTTGCACATGGGGTTGGCTTTGGTTTTGGTTGCTGTTTTGATTACGGCCCGCCAGCTGGCTCTGCCCCCCAAACCCGAAGCCATCGATCGGTTGGATTTTTTACGTCTTTTGGCTTTGATCAGCTTGGTCTTTACCTTTGGGCAACTGTTGTTGGGCACCCAAGTTCGCGAAGCCATCGATGGGATTGCCAAGGTTATGGGCGAATCCGAGCGCTCGGCCTGGGTTAGCCATTTGGGCAACCGCTTCGATCTGCACCGCTCTTTTTCTTGGATTATTGTTCTGGTGAACGGATTGCTGGCTTATCACATTCGGCAACAAGCGGTGGGAACCGGGCGTTTGGTGCGATTGGCCAAAGCCATTTTGCTTGTGATTGGCGCCGAACTGGCCCTGGGCATGAGTTTGGCCTATTTGGGATTTCCGGCAGCGCTTCAGCCTTTGCACTTGTTGTTGGGCACACTGTTGTTTGGGTTGGTTTTTACGGTTGTTTTGACGTTAATTCAACTAAAAAAAGCCAACACCTAAACCGCCAAAACTTGCCCTGCCCCCAGCAATGCTTCGAGGTCCATCAAGAGGGTTTTGTCTTCGGAAACCCAAAACTTTTTGTGGGCCTGAACCACCGATTCGTTCACTTGAAAACACAGGGGAATACCGCCTCGGTTTTTAAGAACCAGCTCTCGAATGGCCAAAAATAGGGCCTTGTCTTCCACATGGGTTAAATCCAATGTGACTCGGGTTAAGGGACCTTGGTGGTCCATTAAGTGGATATCGTCCACCATCAGGGAAATTTCGTCTTGGTTTACCCGAACCCGCCCTTTCAACTGCACCAAATGGTCGTCTTGAAACAGGGGTGCCAGCTTTTCAAAGGATTCGCTATAAAACATAAACACGGGCATGCTGCCTCGAAAATCTTCCAAGGTGGCCATGACCATTTCTTTTTTGTTGCGGGTTAAAATGCGGCGACATTCGGACAACATCCCCCCCATCACCACCGACTTATCGGCATCTTCGGGACGCAATTTATCGGTGCTATAGGGCAAGCGTTCGAGGCGGTCTCGAACCGTATCCAAGGGATGGCCAGAAATATAGAGCCCCAACAATTCTTTTTCCAACCGCAACAAATCGTGGGTGGATAGGGCCACAAAATCGGCGATTTCTTGGGGCTGTTGAAAAGCGGCGGCTGTGAAATCGCCAAACAACCCGATTTGACCATTGGCCCTTTCTTTGGCCTCGGTTTGGGCCCGTTCCAGTGACACTTCGTATTGTCCCAGCAAGGCACCGCGGCTGCCGAATCCATCCATGGCCCCGGCCTTGATTAAACTTTCGATGACCCGTTTATTGACCTGTTTGAGATCGACTCGTTTGCAAAAATCGTCCAGGTTGGCATAGGGTTTATCTCGGCCCGACACAATGCTTTCGATGGCCCCTTCCCCAACGTTTTTGATGGCTCCCAACCCAAAGCGAATGGACCAAGTGTCCTCGGTTTTCAGAATGGTGAATCCTGATTCGGAGCTGTTCACATCGGGGGGGAGCACGGCAATGTTCATGCGTTTACATTCTTGAATGTACAACGAGGTTCTGTCCCCAGACCCCAAAATACTGGACAACAAGGCCGCCAAATATTCCACCGCAAAATGGGTTTTCAGATAGGCGGTTTGAAAGGAAATTAGGGCATAGGCCGCGCTGTGGGACTTGTTGAACCCGTATTCGGCAAACTTGTAGCAGAGGTCGAAAATTTTCTCGGCCTTGTCCAAGGGGGCCTGTTTGGTTTCGGCGCCGTCCATGAACTTGTCCCGCATTTTGTCCATTTCTTCTTTTTTCTTTTTACCCATGGCCCGGCGCAGGACGTCGGCTTCTCCCAAACTGAAGCCGGCCACCACCGAGGCAATTTGCATGACCTGTTCTTGATAGACGATCAACCCATAGGTGTCTTTTAGAATCGGCTCGAGTTCTGGCAAATCGTATTTCACCTGGGTTTCCCCAGACTTGTTGGAAATAAAATCGCTAACCATGCCAGAGCCCAAAGGACCGGGTCGATACAGGGCCAACAAAGCAATAATGTCTTCAAAAACCCGGGGCTTCAGGTCTTTAATCAACCGCCGCATGCCCGAACTTTCCAATTGGAAAATCCCAGTGGTTTCGCCCGAACAGAGCATGTCGTAGGTGGCTGAATCGGTTAAATCAAGTTTATTCAAATCGATTTCAATCCCACGGTTTCGTTTGATGAGCTTGACTGCGTCGTCCATTACCGTCAGGTTTCGAAGGCCCAAAATATCCATTTTGAGTAGACCGATTTTTTCCAGATCCGTCATGGAATATTGGGTGACGGCTTGGCCTTCGTTGCGAATCAGAGGCACAACCGTGGACAAGGGATCTCTGGAAATGACCACCCCGGCCGCGTGCATCGAGGTATGTCTGGACAACCCTTCCAGCTGAGCCCCCACCTCGAGCAATCGTTGCACTTGGGGATTTTGGTCCTGCATTTTTTTAAGTTCGGGGACTTGCTCCAGAGCTTCGGGAATGCTGGTGTATTGACCGGGACTGGAGGGAATCAGTTTGGCGATATAGTCCACATCTTTAAGGGGGACATCGAGGGCCCGGCCCACGTCGCGGATGACGCCACGGGCAGCCATGGTTCCAAAGGTGGCAATTTGAGAGACATGATCTGCCCCATATTTTTGAACAATATAGGCGATCACTTCGCCCCGACGCCGAATGCAAAAATCCAAATCAATATCGGGCATGGACACCCGCTCGGGATTCAGAAATCGCTCGAAGAGCAGGTTGTATTCGATGGGATCCACATTGGTAATGTCCAGGGCATAGGCCACGATCGAGCCCGCAGCAGATCCCCGGCCCGGCCCAACGGGAATGTCGTTTTGACGGCAGAAATTCAAGAAATCGTAGATGATTAAAAAATAGGGGGCGTATTGCATTTTGGTCATGATATCCAGCTCGAAGTTCGCCCGTTTTTCGAGTTCTGGGGTTAGGGTTCCGTATTTTTTGGCCAAGCCTTCCCAGACCAATTCGGCCATGTAAGCTTCTGGGGCCTTGCCGTCGGGACATTCAAAACGGGGCAGTTTTACCTGTTCGGTTTCGAGTTTAAGGTTACAACGATCGGCAATTTTAATGGCATTTTCGTAGGCTTCTGGACAGTGGGGAAAGAGGGCGGCCATGGCTTCGGAGGACTTCAAATAATGCTCTTGGCTTTCGGCCAGTCTGGTGTTCTCATCCAATTTCCGACCGGTTTGAATGCAGTTCAAAATATCCCGCAAATAGGCCTGATCTTGTTTGAGATAATACACATCGTTGGTCAGAACCACAGGAATATCGAGTTCTTTGGACAACGCCAAAGTACCGTCGTTGATGATGTCTTCGTAGGGCAAATCCAATTTTTGAATGCCCAGATAAAACCGATCGCCAAACACCGCTTTGTAGCTTTGCAAAATGGCTTTGGCACGGTCTGTCTCCATCGACCGAAGCGCATAGCTGGCTGGGCCTCGGCCCCCTGGGGCAATCGCAATCAACCCTGTGTTTCGCTTGGCCAAATGGGCCAAATCGATTCGGGGCTTGTAATAAAACCCCTCCAAATGCGCCGTTGTCACCAACTGAATCAGGCTTTGGTAGCCTTCGTAGTTTTCACAGAGCAAAATTAGCCGATCCAATCCCCGCTCTTTTTGGGTGATGTCGTCGGTGATGTACATCTCGCAGCCGATGATGGGCTTGATGCCTTTTTTCTGGGCTTCCAAATAGAACTGGATGCAACCAAACATGCTGCCATTGTCCGTCATGGCCACGGCTGGCATGCCCTGGGCTTTACAGGAATCGATCAGCTCGGCAATGCGTAGGGGGGCTTCCAGGAGCGAGTATTCGGTGTGGCAGTGAAGGTGGACAAAGGGCGATGACATAGGGGCCTAAGTTTAACACTAATGCCACCGAAATCACATCGTGTTATGCTAGCCCCATGCAGCTGATTTTGACTGAAAAGCCCAGTGTGGCCCGAGACATTGCCCGCGTTTTAACTGTGGATCAGAAGCACGATGGTTTTTTTTCGGGGAACGGCTATTACATTTCTTGGGCTTTTGGCCATTTAATTAAACTCGCCGAACCCGAAACCTATCGGCCTGAATATGGCAACTGGAGCCTGGATGTACTGCCCATGATCCCCGAAGCCTTCCAAATCGAACTCCAAGACAACCCCTCTAGCCAAAAACAATTTCACACCATTGCCAGTTTGATGAACAAAGATGATGTGGACACTGTCATCTGCGCCACCGACGCGGGGCGGGAAGGGGAGCTGATTTTTCGGCATATTTACACCAAAGCCGGTTGCGCCAAACCGATTTTACGCCTTTGGATTTCGTCCCAAACCGACCAGGCTATTCGCGAAGGATTTGCCTCGCTTAAAGACGGAACCCTGTACGATCCGCTTTACGATTCGGCCCGATGCCGCTCCGAGGCCGATTGGTTGGTGGGCTTGAATGCCACCCGGGCCTATACCATTAAATTTAGCAAGGGCAGTGGCATCATGAGTGTTGGGCGGGTGCAAACCCCAGTATTGAAGTTGATTGTGGACCGGTATCAAGCCAACATTAATTTTAAACCCGAAACGTATTTCGAGATCTCAGCCGAAATCGATCACCCCAACGGAACCTATCCAGGACTTTGGATTAACGACGAAAAAGAAGCCCGTTTATTTGATGCAAACACCGCCAAGGCTTTGCATGAGGCCTTAAAACCTGGGGCACCAGGCACGGTGGCCGAGGCTCTGAACAAACAAAAAAAAGAAGCCCCGCCCTTGCTCTACGATTTAACCGAACTTCAAAAAGACGCCAACCGAAAATTTTCGTTTTCGGCCGAACATACCTTAACCACCCTGCAAGGGCTGTACGAACGCCATAAGCTGGTCACTTATCCCCGAACCTCGTCTCGGTATTTGTCCGACGATTTAAAGCCCAAAATGGCCGAACGGGTTCAGCATTTGGCCGAATTACCTGACTATTCCGATTTGGCCCAGCCCCTCACCACAAAACCCCTGCCCTTTTCCAAGCGCTTTTTTAATAACCAACAGGTTACCGACCACCATGCCATTATTCCCACCGAAAAAAAAGCCGTTATCTCCCAACTGTCCAGCGACGAATTAAAGCTTTACGATTTGATTGTTCGGCGGTTTTTGGCTTCGTTTTACCCGGATTGCGACAAAGACACAACCGAGATTATCACAAGTTTTGGGCCCCACCGCTTCCGCACGTTTGGGACCATGATTACAAACCCCGGGTGGCGGGCCGTTTATGGCAACGATGCCGAAGACGAGGACGCCGATGCCCTACTGCCTGTGGTAAAAGCTGGGGACGCCGTTACGGGTAAAACCTTCGATTTAAACGAGAAAAAAACCAAAGCACCCCCCTTGTATACCGAAGCCTCGATTTTGGCGGCCATGGAAACCGCTGGCAAAACCATCGACGACGAAGCCCTGCGCGAAGCCATGAAAAACTGCGGCTTGGGCACTCCGGCCACTCGGGCGCAAATTCTCGAGCGGTTGCTAACGGTCCAATACATCGTCCGAGAGAAAAAAAACCTGGTGCCCACCCCCAAGGGTATTCAATTGATTTCCTACATCCAAACCCCAGAACTGATGTCCGCCGAACTAACCGGCGGCTGGGAAAAAAAACTGAATGACATGGTTCAAAAAAACTACCAGCGGGAGACCTATATGAGCGAAATCAAAGCCTTCACCCAAGATCTGATTAACCAGGTTAAGGCCAGCACCACGGTGGCGGTTGGGGCCATCAAAGACAGTTTGGGCCCCTGCCCCAAATGCAGTGGGGCTGTGGTTGAAACCAAAATGGCCTATGGGTGTAGCCAATGGAAGGCCACGGAATGCAGCTTTAAAATTTGGAAAACCATTGCCGGCAAAGAGATCACCTCCAGCCAAGCCAAGGCGTTGCTCAAAACCAAAAAGTCGAAGGTGATTAAGGGCTTCAAAAGCAAAGAAGGCAAAACGTTCGAGGCCGCCTTGGCCATTACCGAAGCTGGGGATGTGGTGTTTGATTTTGCCGAAGCCAACGCCAAAAAGTCCCTGGGCACCTGCCCCATCTGTGGGGAGGGTCAAATTACCGAAACCCCCAAAGGATTTGGCTGCGACCAATGGCGAACCACCCAATGTCGGTTTGTGATTTGGAAAGACATCGCTGGCAAAAAAATCGACGAAGCCATCGTCAAAACCCTGCTTAAAAAGGGCGAAACCGAGCTATTGGACGGCTTTAAAAGCAAGGCTGGAAAACCGTTTTCTGCCAAATTGATGTACAAAGACGGCCGGGTGGAATTCGTTTTTAACCCCTAGCTAACATCTGCACACCTTTTGCTTCATCTGCCACATAAAAACGAAACAAAGTTATCAGGATGCACGGTTTGAAAGGGTGCTGTAGGGTAGCCCTCTACCCAGGCTTTGGGTGGCTTGGCTTCCTTGTTTTTCCATTTAAATTCTACCGCTGAAATGGCTTGGTTATGGGTTTCAATATAATCGATTTCACTTTTGGCATAAGTACGCCAAAAATACATTTGTGCCGATGAATCCAAATATCCCAAGGTTTTTCGGCGTTCACTGAGCATAAAGTTTTCCCATAAAGGTCCTATATCCAGTCGTTGATCTAAAGGCGTAAAATCCCGCAAAACCGCATTGCGAATGCCGACATCTACAAAATAAATTTTATCCATCTTGCTTAATTCATTTCTTAAATTTCGGCTAAATCCAGGCAGCCGAAAAATAACAAAAGATTTCTCCAACAAGTCAATGTAATGGCCAACCGTTTCTTTACTAAGACCCAGCTGACGCCCTAATTCACTCAGCGATACTTCAGACCCAATTTGATGGGCCAGCAACCGCAATAAAAGCTCCAATTGATTTGACTTCTTAAGACTCAACATTTCCAGAATATCTTTATACAAATAGGCCTCTGCCAAGTTACGCAACGTTCTTTCCTTAGCCACCCAGGCTGTTTGATTTAGAACATCGGGATAACTACCGTAGACCAATAAATGCGTCAGCTGATTGCGAAGTTCAAAGGGGGTAAACTGTTTTCTAAGCTCTAAAACAGACAAAGGATGCAAGGTGTAAGTCCACGATCGCCCTGTTAACGGTTCTTGAACCCGATTGGCCAGATCAAAGGACGAAGAACCCGTCGCAATGACCCTAAAATCTGGTAATTCGTCATGAAGAAGCTTAAGGGTAAGGCCTATATTGGGAACGCGTTGGGCCTCATCTATAAAAATGCCGTCATAGCCATCGATCAATCCGTTTAGCTGAACCAAATCACAAGAGGACAACACCCCATGATATTTGGTTTCATCTGCATTAATAGACAAAAATTGTTTTGGAAATCGCTTCAAAATGGCTTTGATTAAGGTTGTTTTGCCAACTTGACGAGGCCCGTAAACAACAACTACTTTTTGGTTCTTTTCCAAATCATTTTCAATGGATTGAGCTAACTGACGATCATACATACCAAGAAGACTATCATTTTAGCTCAAAAATGGCAATTTTTATTCTCCGAATTTATATTAATTCAGAGATATTACTCTCCGAATTTATATTAATTCGGAGAGGCCTCCCTATCCCAAAAGTGGTTTTAGAATCTCGGCGATGGCTGTCTTTTTCCCCGCAACTTGGATGGGTCTTGATGAAATCTCGATGGCGCGATTGGGGTCTTTAAGACCGTGTCCTGTTAAAATCGAGACGATGGTTTGACCCTTTTCGAAGGCGTCGCGGTGTTGTTTGGCGTATTTGATCACCCCAGCCACGGAGGCCGCTGAAGCAGGTTCGCAGAAAACCCCATCGTGGGCAGCCAGCAATTGCTGGGCTTCGGTAATTTCCTCGTCGGTAACCAAATCGATCAGGCCACCGGAGGCGTCGCGGGCCTCTTCGGCTTGTTTCCAGCTGGCGGGGTTGCCAATGCGAATGGCGGTGGCGATGGTTTCGGGTTTTTCGATGGGATGTCCCATCACGATGGGGGCTGCCCCTGCTGCTTGGTAACCCATCATTTTGGGTAGGGTCGATTTGCCCAGGGCATTGTATTCTTTGTACCCTTTCCAATAGGCCGTAATGTTGCCGGCGTTGCCAACGGGAATAAAATGAAAATCGGGGGCTTTGCCCAGGGCATCCACAATTTCAAAAGCCCCGGTTTTTTGCCCTTCAATGCGATAGGGGTTTACGGAATTTACTAGGGTGATGGGGTATTCAGCCGTGATTTCGCGAACCAAATCCAAGGCGTTGTCAAAATTGCCTTCGATTTGAAGCACCAAGGCGCCGTGCATCATAGCCTGGGCCAATTTCCCCAACGAAATTTTGCCTTCGGGAATAATCACACAAGACGACATGCCGGCCTTGGCTGCATAGGCCGCAGCAGAAGCCGAGGTGTTGCCAGTGGAGGCACACATGACCATTCTGGCGCCTTCTTCTTTGGCTTTGGTAATGGCCATGGTCATGCCCCGGTCTTTAAAGGAACCGGTGGGATTTAGCCCTTCGAATTTGACATACCAATCGGCCGGAATGCCCAGATGCTTGGCCAAATTATTAATGGGAATTAAAGGGGTTTGCCCTTCGTGCAAGGAGACAATGGGGGTGGTGTCGGTCACGGGCAGAAAAGAACGGTAATGGTGAATAAGGCCTTTGTACATGGCAATTTCCTTCAAACGCAAAGATTAAGTTTTCCCCAACTATACATGAGAGCCCGAGTGCATGTGTAGGGTTTTGGTCACTTTAACAAAAGTCTTGCTCGCGCTATCATGGTCAGACTATGCAATTTGAAACATTTGATCATGCCAATCGCGAGCGTTGGCATCTAACAGAAATCGCCGCGGACAAAATTCGTTCTTTCTCGGAAAAATTCAACATCCACCCGATCCTGGCCAGACTGATTATCGCCAGACAAATCGGCGTGACCAATGGTCAGCTGGATGAATCCCAAATTCAACGGTTCATTTACCCCGAAAGGTCTTTGATCACCGAAACCGTCGGTGTTACATCCAACGAAGACCTTCAAAAAGCCCTGACGCGTATTGCCCAGGCCCTTCAAAACAACGAGCCCATCATGGTCAATGGCGACCCCGATGCAGACGGCATTACCGGGACCACCATTCTGACCGCTTCTTTGCGGGAATTTGGCGCCACCGTTCACTACGATTTCCCTACCCGAGCCAAAGAAGGCCACGGGCTGCAACCCCGCATTATCGAAGCCACCAAGGCTTTGGGGTCTAAACTCATCATCACCACGGACTGTGGTTCCAAAGACGTGGAAGCGGTGAATTATGCCAACACCTTGGGCATCGATATCATCATTTGCGACCACCATATTTTGGGTAAGGTTCAACCCGCTGCCCATGCTTTTGTAAACCCCTATCGCTATGATGGCCCTTCTGGCTGCAAGCGTTTGGCTGGCGCCGGGGTGTCTTACAAATTGGTGTTGGCCTTGTCCAAACATTTGAACCACAAACTGCCCGATGAACTGAATGATTTTCTGTTGGCCATCGCCGCTTTGGGCACCATTTCCGACCGCATGTCCTTTTTAGAGCCCATGAACCGCATCATGATCAAAGCCGGGATTGATGCCTTAAACAAAACCAAAATGGAAGGGTTAAAAGCCCTGAAAGCTGTTAGTATTCCCCGAGGCCAAGACCTGCGCGCCAACGACATTAGCCGCACCATCGTGCCCCGTCTGAACGCCCCTGGTCGTATTGGGGACCGCGAAGAAGGCATCCCCGATTCCCGCATTGTGGTGGATTTGTTGTTGATCGGATTTGGCAAGAAAAACGCCGCCAAGGCCCATGCTTTGGTTGAACAATTCAATCAAGTGGTTGAACTGGAACAACAACAAAAAAACAACACCCCAGCCCTTAACGATGCGCAAACCGTTGACGACATCAACGAAAAACGCAAGTACATGACCAGCAAAATCGAAGACGAAATCGATAAAATGATCCAAGAACAGGTGAATCCCAACACCGACCGCATCATTATTGTGAAAGGTCGCAACTGGAATCCTGGGGTTATTGGTATCGACACCGACCGCTTGAAAGACCGATTCCTTCGACCCGCCATGATTTTGACCGAATACACCGGCAGCGACTACATTCGCGGGTCTGTTCGAAGCATTCCTGGCATTAACATGTATCGCATTATCGACCTGGTGGGCGAGCAATTTGAAAAACAATTTGGCAAACAATTGTTCTTGTCCGAAGTAAAAAGCGACAGCGGAAAACGTTTGGTCAACGCCTTTGGTGGCCATTCCCAAGCCTGTGGCTTTACCTTCCACAAAGACCATCTCGACGCTTTTGTGGGATTGGTTCGCGAGGAAATGAAAACCGTTCCCATCGATAAATTCAACTATTCTTACGAGGTTTTGGACACCATCGATTTTGATGAAATCAACATGGGTTTGATCCACATTTTGGATGGCTTAACCCCTTATGGCCAAGATTTCGAATACCCCATTTTCTATCTTAAAAATTGTTTGTTGACCAAAGCCCGTCCGTTTGGGAACAAGTACCAAGAATCCAGAACCCCACACGTGGATTTCTGGGTGGTCGAGAAAAAACCCAAGCGTAACCGTCCGCCGATGCGGGTAAATGCGGTTGGATTTGGGTTGTGGGAAAAATTTAACGCCCTCAAAACCAACGACACCAACGCCAGCTACAACATTATTTTTACAGTGGAATATTCCCGCAGAACCAACCGCCGCCAAAAAGACCGGCTGCGTTTGAACGTGCTGGACATCCGCAAAAGTGGTTCCAACGACGACCATATCGTACCTGTAACCTTCTCCTAGGGATCTCATGGCCAGAAAGCCAGTTGTTGAAACCCAGTCCCGCAATGGCATAAAAGCATTGGCCCTCATTTTGGGGGCCGTTTTTATTTTTTTGCACACCCAATTTCCGGCCTCGACTGGCCTTCTAGGACATTGGATTTTTGACATTGTTGGGTCCCATATTTTGGGTCAGGGTTTGCTGTATTTGCCTATTTTTTTGGTGTTTCAAGCCACGGCTTATTTGTTTGGCAAACACCATCCCCGATTGGCCTGGTTTGGCAATGGGTTGGGGCTATTGGGTCTGCTTTTGCTGCTGGAACAAGGGGTGAATGGGGTTCCAACCCAACTGGGGTGGCCTACGTCTTTAGAGGGTGGTGGCGTGATTGGTTTGGCCACCCTCTGGGCGTCTTATCGGCTCATTGGTAAATCCGGGAGTTTGTTGGTGATGGGTGGAGCACTGGTGGGTGGGGCTGGTTTGATTTATCGGTTTTGTCTGAAACCGGCCCTGAGCTGGTGGATGGGATTATTGCCCCACGACGAAGCCCTGAAACCCCGCTCGAATGCCTGGCTTCAAAAACTGATTCATACGTTGTTTTATACCCAAGAAAAGCCCAAACCCGCAGTGACCAGGCCCCTGTCGGACAAAACCTTACCCTTTATTTCCGAAACCAAAGCCAGTGTTCCCCTTCCCCTCCCAGTCGAAAACGACGAGGAAGAAGACGAAGAACCGGCTCCGATTCCGGTTTCAAAACCCCCAAAACCCGAACTCAAGCCCATGCCGAGGCCCGAGTTTCATTCGGATGGGCCCTATGAATTTCCGCCTTTAGACCTGTTGGAAGAAGCGGTTCATGGGTCCCCTCAAACCAAATTAAAGGCCAGCAAACAACAAGAACGGGCCAAAATTTTAGAAGACGCATTGGAAAGTTTTAATGTTCAAGCCAAGGTTGTGAACATTACACCCGGACCTTCGGTGACCCGATATGAACTTCAACCTGGGGCTGGGGTTAAAATCAGTAAGATCACGTCCCTGTCCAAAGACATTGCCCTGAAGCTGGCTGTAACCGATGTCCGCATCGAAGCCCCCATTCCTGGCAAGGCGCTGATTGGTATCGAAGTGCCCAACCCCACCGTCGACACCGTAACGCTGCGCACCATTATCGACAAAACCGACTTTATGTCCCGATCCAGCAAACTGATTGCCGCCATGGGTCTGACCATTACCGGGGAATCGATTTTGATGGATCTGGCCAAGATGCCTCACATTCTGATTGCCGGTGCCACAGGGTCTGGGAAAAGTGTCTGTGTGAATACGATTATCTTGTCAATTTTATTGCGGGCCACACCCGACGAGGTTCGGTTTTTAATGATCGACCCCAAAAAAGTAGAGCTGAGTTTTTACAACGGCATTCCCCATCTGTTGGCCCCCGTGGTAACAGACCCCCACAAAGCTGCCGCCACTTTAAAACAATGGGCCTTGTTGGAAATGGAACGGCGCTATGAAGATTTTTCTCGGTTGGGCGTTAAAAACATCGAAGGCTATAACGAAAAAATGACCGGCTACAAAAAAGAAGGCCTGCAAAACATTCCGGGCACCGATGCCCCAGCCAAACCCATTCCCTATATTGTGGTGATTATCGACGAGTTGGCCGATTTGATGATGGTGGCCTCCCAAGAAGTGGAAACCACGATTTGCCGCTTGGCCCAAATGTCTCGGGCCACGGGGATTCATTTGGTGATTGCCACCCAAAGGCCCAGCGTTAACGTCATCACTGGGCTGATCAAAGCCAACGTGCCCTCTCGCATTTCGTTTTTCTTACAATCTCAGATCGATTCCAGAACCATTTTGGACATGCCTGGCGCCGAAAAATTGTTGGGGAAAGGCGATATGTTGTATTCCCCAGTAGGAGCCTTTAAACCCCAACGGGTGCAGGGCATTTATGTGAGCGAAAAAGAAATTAAGCGGGTGGTGGACTTTTTAAAACTCCAGGGCCAACCCGACTACATCACCGAAATTATCGATGTTCAGCCCCTGGTCGAAGAAACCAAATCTGGAAACAGCAGCGGGTCTTCCGACCAAGACGAACTGTTTGAAGAGGCGAAAAACATTGTCATGAGCACCCAATATGCCTCGACGTCTTACCTGCAACGCAAACTTCGCATCGGCTATAACCGGGCCGCGCGTCTGATGGACGAACTTGAAAAACAAGGCATTGTGCCTCAATCCACCGGCGAACGCCGGGGTCGGGGATTGGGTGGGGAATAGGTTTCTTGCCCTTCTAAAACAGAACAGCCTGGCCGCTTATGGTTTTTTTACGGCCTTGGTTTTTGGGGTTTATGGCGCCTTTTTAGGGGGCGGCTATTTTTTGGATGACGACATTTTGATTCATCACACCCTTCAAGATGCCCTGTTTTCGCCCTTGGGGAATTACCATTTTCGACCGTTGTGGGGGTTATCGATTTATCTGACCAACCTGGTCGTCCACAATCCGGTCTTGGATCGGTTTTGGAACTATCTGTTGTTGGGCGGCTTTTTACTGCTGGTGTTTCGCTTTTGGGATCGGGTCTTGGCCAACACCCAAACGGCCTTGATGGGCACCCTATTCATCTTAATTTTACCCACCATCCCCTATCATGCCGTGTGGATAAGTGGGCGCCAAGATTTGTTGATGGGCATCTTTTTTTTAGCCGCTTTCCACTATTTTGAACTGAAACGACCCGGCCCCGGTGTGGTCTATTTGATGCTGGCCCTGTTGTCGAAAGTGACGGTGCTTTTAAGCCCGCTGTATTTTATTGGAAGCTTGTTTCGGCAAGGACAACGTCGGCTGGCTTGGGTTTTGTCGGGTGGTTTTTTGGGGGTTGCTGGGCTGTCTTTGCTGAAACTGGGACAGCATCATGTCGCCCAAACCCACTTGCTGCACTTGCCGTTGATGTTGCGGCTGGCCAACATGGCGGCCCACGTCGGGGAGTTTTGTTTGACGCTGATTTTTCCCATCCCCTTCTTTTCCTCGGTGTGGCATGGGGCTCTGTATGTCCTGGGACTGTGCTTGATCCTGGGCTCGGTTCGGCTGGATTGGTCCAAAGGCAGACCCGATTTTTTGATTTTATTTATTTTAATCTCGGCCACCACCGTGGTAACCCCAGAACTGCGGATTGCAACCTTGAATATCTTGTTTTTACTGGCCTATGTGCTGACTTGCCCCCGAACCATTCGACATCCGCGGGTTTTAAAGGTTGGGCTTGGCTTGGTCTTTGCAGCCTTGCTAATTGCCACCTTAACGGTTTCGAAACTGTTGATCCAAAACACAAACCGAGACCCTTCTAAACCTTATCAAGGGAGCGGGGCCTTGTACGCCAACGGATATTACGGGGAAAAACGCACCCTTTTAATTGGCCTTAAGAACCGATTCTGGTAACCCTATTTTAAAACGGTCTTCAAAAACTGACCGGTATGAGACGTCTTACATTTGGCCACCGTTTCGGGGGTTCCGGTTACCAGTAATTGCCCACCACCAGCCCCGCCTTCTGGGCCTAGATCGATCAGGTGGTCCGCGGTTTTAATCACATCCAAGTTGTGTTCAATCACAATCACGGTATTGCCGGCATCCACCAAGCGGTTTAAGACCCCCAGCAACTGGTGAATATCGGCGAAATGCAATCCCGTTGTGGGTTCATCCAACAAATAGAGGGTTTTGCCGGTGCTGCGTTTGGACAATTCTTTGGACAGTTTAATGCGTTGGGCTTCGCCGCCCGACAACGTCGTGGCATTTTGGCCAATGTGAATATAGCCCAAGCCCACATCCATCAAGGTGTTCAGTTTCGAGACGATAGGGGGAATATTGGCAAACACCTCGAGGCCTTCGGCGACCGTCATGTTCAGAACATCGGCAATGGTGTAGCCCTTGTAGGTGACTTCCAGGGTCTGGTCGTTATAGCGCTTGCCTTTGCAAACATCGCAGGTGACGTAGACATCGGATAGAAAATGCATTTCGATTTTGACGACACCGTCCCCTTCGCAGGCTTCGCAACGGCCGCCTTTGACATTAAAACTGAACCGCCCCGGTTGATAGCCCCGAATTTTGGCTTCCCGGGTTTGGGCATACAGGTCTCGAATCGGCCCAAAAACCCCCGTATAGGTGGCCGGATTCGACCGTGGGGTCCGCCCAATCGGCGACTGATCGATGGTGATGAGTTTGTCGATGTGCTCCAACCCATCAATGCGGGTATGGGCCCCAGGACGCTCTTTGCTTTTGAAAAAGTGGCGCATCAAGGCTTTGTGTAAAATATCGTTAATCAAGGTGCTTTTGCCCGATCCGGACACCCCTGTTACACCAATGAATTGTCCCAAGGGAAAAGAAACGGTTAGATTTTTAAGGTTATTTTCTGTGGCTCCCACAATGGTGATGGCCTGGTCTTTTTTGGGGGATCTTCGTTTTTTGGGCACTTCGATCTGTTGTTTGCCACTTAAATAGGCTGCGGTTTGTGAGGTCGGGTGTTTGAGCAGTTTATCGAAAGGTCCTGCAAACAACACAGTGCCCCCCAATTTTCCAGCGCCTGGGCCAATGTCGACCACGAAATCGGCTTTTCGAATCATATCTTCGTCGTGTTCAACCACAATCAGGGTATTGCCCAGGTCTCGGAGGGTCACCAAGGTTTCGATGAGACGCTGGTTGTCGCGTTGGTGAAGGCCAATGCTGGGTTCGTCCAACACATACAAAACCCCGGTTAAACCAGACCCAATTTGAGTGGCCAACCGAATGCGCTGAAACTCGCCGCCCGACAAGGTTCCAGACCGGCGTTCGAGGTTTAAATAGCCCAATCCCACATGGTCCAAAAACTGAAGGCGTTCGACAATTTCTTTGCGCACCTGTTTGATGATGTCTTGCTCTTTTTGGGTGAAGGCCAAGGCATCAAAAAAAGCCAGTAAATCGGACACGCTTTTCCGGGTCAACTGGTGAATAGACTCGTCCCCAATTTTAACGGCCAGGGCCAGGGGTTTGAGTCGGGCACCCTTGCAGGTGGTACAAGATTTGGCGGACATGTAATTTTGAAAAAAGAAACGCATGCCTTCCGATTGGGTTTGAATATAGCGACGACGCAGGTTGTTGAGAATGCCTTCCCAATAGGGCAGCGCTTCGTAGGTGTCGGTGACAATGCGGCCCCGAACATAGGGGTTTTCGGGCATGGCTTTTTCTTGTCCATACAAAACCCAATTGCGTTGGGCTTCCGTTAAGGTGTTAAAGGGGGTGGAAATCGAAAACCCTTGCTGTTTGGCCACGGTTGCCAATCGGTTGCCATAGATGGTTCCGTTGAGGTTCATGATCTTGGCTGTACAGGTTTTAAGGGAAGCTGTTGGGGTTTCGATGACCAAATCGGGGTCAAAATCGAGGGTGTCTCCCAAGCCATTGCAGGTTGGGCAAGCCCCGATGGGGGTGTTAAAGGAAAACAGGCGTGGCGAGATTTCCGAAAACCCCAGATTGCAGTGCGGGCAGGCCATGGTTTCGGAAAACAAGTGATCCTCGGCTGTGCTGGGCTTGTGGATCACCACCTGACCTTTGGATTGTTTGGCCGCCGCTTCGATGGATTCAAAGACCCTGGCCCGGTTGTCTTCGGATGTTTCCAGTCGGTCCACCACAATATCGATGCGGTGTTTTTTCTTTTTATCGAGGGTGATGTCTTGGTCTACCCGCAGGATTTCGCCGTTTACCCGAACCCGGCTGAATCCCTCTTTTTTGATTTGTTCAAACAGGTCTTTGTACTCGCCTTTTTTGTCGCTGACCACCGGGGACAACACCATGATGTCTTGAACCCCCCAGGCCATTACCGCATCGGCCATTTCTTGGATGCTTTGGTGTTGAATGGGTCGGTCGCAGGTGGGGCAATGGGGTTTGCCAACGCTGGCAAACAACAGCCGTAAATAGTCGTAGATTTCGGTGATGGTCCCCACGGTGGATCTGGGGTTGTGGGAAGACGATTTTTGGTCGATGGAAATGGCAGGAGACAGCCCTTCGATGCGGTCGACATCGGGCTTGTCCATTTGGTCCAAAAACTGCCGGGCATAGGCTGACAACGATTCCATATACCGGCGCTGCCCTTCGGCATAGATGGTGTCAAAAGCCAAAGAGGATTTTCCAGACCCAGACAGTCCGGTAAACACCACCAATTTGTTTCTGGGCAGAGCCACCGACACATTTTTCAGGTTATGAACGCGGGCGCCATCGATTTTAATTTGATTTAACAGGGGTCTTCCTCCACCACTTCTTTCATGGTCACATGGGTTTCTAAATGATGCTCCGAGACCTGTCCTTGAAACGTTCCCGAAATAGGGGCGCACAATTTGGGAAAGGCCGAGGCACACAGGGCCACATGGGCTTCGCCGACCGGAACCCCATACGAGGGATCAAATCCCACCCACCCCAACCGAGGCACGTAGATTTCGGTCCAGGCATGAAGCTCGCTGTTTTGGGCTTGCTGGGCGTCATAAATATACCCGCTGACAAAGCGGGCTGCAAACCCCACAGACTGGGCCAGACAGACCATTAACATCGCCGTGTCTCGGCAAGACCCCACCCCATCTCGAAAGGTTTTTAGGGGGGGATAGGGCCAACCATATTGGCGACTCTCTTTGCGAATTCGGTCGGACAAGCGTTCGTTTAAAACCCGTAAAAAAGGCATGGCCCGATTCCCGGTTTCGGCGAAAATAGCGGTGGCAAAGGCCACCAATTCGGGGTGGGGCAAGCTGTTTTTAATAAAGGGGTCCAACAACAATTTTTCTTGCTCGGTGTAATAGCTGGTGCTCCACAATTGGTCCATAACAATCGGGGGAAAAAACCAGGGGCGGGTTTCGATCAAGGTATAGGTTTCGAAGGTTAAATAGTCGGACGGGGCTTCAAAGTGAATCCACTCCCAGGTGCTGCCATCAATGGCCATTATGCGATAGCGATAGCTGGGTGCTGGCGACACATTCAACCCATAGAGCTTCAGTTTTTGGCGGTCATTTTCCAGGGGCTGCAATCGAACCAAGTGGGGATTAAACGAAACCGGAGCCGTGTACCGGTAGGACAGGGTATGACAAATCTCTAAACGCATGGTCGAATCCTAACTTTGGCCTGCTTCTGGGATGGGATTGAGAATAAAAAAGGTTTCAAAAATCAGGTCGCCGATGTCGCTTCCTTTGCTTTGAATGCGGTT
Organism: Candidatus Margulisiibacteriota bacterium; assembly: GCA_050250935.1. Classification (GTDB taxonomy): domain Bacteria; phylum Margulisbacteria; class Marinamargulisbacteria; order JBFWNS01; family JBFWNS01; genus JBFWNS01. Next base: position 288,929 of record JBFWNS010000001.1, read on the forward strand.
TAAATAGTCGTGAAGACCAAATTCAAAAATTTCTTGGATTTCAATGTAGTCCAGGTTGGCCTTAAGCCGGCCCAAGGCTTTTTCAACAGGAAACTTGAAGGATCGCCTGTCGTTCCCAGTAATGGCATGCAGTGCTTTTTGGGCTTGAATTAAAGAAAAGCGAATAGAACTGGGAAAACTGGAACTCAGCAGTAAAAATTCGGCAATTTTGATGGGATCGACCAAGCCGTATTCTCTTAAATACATTTCGTAGGCGCCCATGGAACGGAGCACCGCTATCCATTGGATGAGCTCGAAGGTATTGGCCACGGATTTGCTTTGGGGCAACAGATAATAGTACTTGGCATCCAAAATGCGGGTCATGTTGTCCATGCGTTCCAAAAACATCCCCAAGCGACCAAATTGCCATTCGTCGCTGTGGGAGAGTGTGGCATGGGAAACGCCTAAAATCAGGTAACAGCCTTGTTTGATTTGGTCATAAAGCAAAAATAAATTTTCGGTGGACCAATCGGGGTTGGCACTGGCCTCTCGAACCGTTAAATAGAGGTTATTCAGGTGCCGCCACACTTCGGTGGAAATATGCTCGCGAACCGATCGGGCATTTTCTCGGGCGGCTTCCAAACAGACCATCATGGAATTGGGATTAAACCGGTCGAAGGTCATGTATTGGGCCACGGTTTCTTTAGAGGGTTTGGCATAATTGCGGTTAAACAGGTGTTCGTCGCCCACCGCTTTAATCATGGGTTCCCATTGTTCGGTAAAATCTTGGGGCAGTTCGAGCATCAGATTCAGGGATACTTCCATAAACCGAGACATATTCCGCACCCGTTCCACATAGCGGTTCATCCAGTAAATCGCATCGGCTACCCGGCTTAACATGGTTGATCTCCCAAAACCCAGGTGTCTTTACTGCCGCCGCCCTGGGACGAATTGACCACCAACGATCCTTTGCGAAGGGCGACCCGGGTTAAGCCACCAGGTAACACATGGATATTTTCGCCGTACAGCACATAGGGCCTTAAATCCACATGCCTTCCCTCGATTCCCCCTTCCACAAAGGAAGGGCACCGAGAGAAATTAAGGGTGGGTTGGGCAATGTAGTTGCGGGGATCGGCCTTAACCTTTTGCCGAAAGGCCTCGTGTTCGGCTTTGGTGGCGTGGGGCCCCACCAACATGCCATAACCGCCAGCTTCATTGGCGCATTTCACCACCAATTTTTCGATGTTATCCAAGACATAGCGACAGTCTTTTTCGATGGCACAAATGTAGGTTTCCACGTTGGGTAAAATAGGGTCTTCGCCCAAATAGTAGCGGATCATTTTGGGCACAAAAGCATAGATGACTTTATCGTCGGCCACACCGGTTCCTGGGGCATTTAACAGCGCCAATCGGCCCTTTTTATAGACCTCGAACAACCCTGGAATCCCCAACATGGAATCGGGGTTAAACACGGTGGGGTCCAGAAAATCATCGTCGATGCGGCGATAGAGGGCGTCTACTTTTTGAAAACCCGAGGTCATCCGCATTTGCAAATAGCCATCTTTGACCACCAAATCTTGGGGCTGTAGCAACTCGACTCCCATTTGCCTGGCCAAAAACGAATGCTCGAAATACGCCGAGTTGTAGATGCCAGGCGTCAACACCCCAAACTGAACTTTGTCGTTGGACGCCACGTGGCGCATCACATCAAAAAGACGGTTGGAATAGTCGGAAATGGGCAGGACATTCAACGATTGAAACAGGGTCGAAAACGCCCGTTTCATGATCTCGCGGTTTTCCAAAACATAGGCCACCCCAGAAGGGCAACGCAGGTTGTCTTCCAACACATAATATTGGCCATCGGCATCGCGAATTAAATCGGTTCCCGTGATGTGGCACCAAATACCTTTGGGCGGTTTTAGCCCAATACAAGGCTGTAAAAACCCCTTGCTGGCCAGCACCAACTCTTTAGGAATCACCCCATCATTAAGAATTTTTTGGTCGTTATATATATCTTGAATAAACAAATTGAGGGCGGTGATGCGTTGCTTTAGGCCTTTTTCAATGTGCTGCCATTCGTCGTTGGCAATAATTCTTGGCAACACATCGACCGGAAAAATACGTTCCGTTCCCTCGTTGTCGTTGTAAACGTTAAAGGTAATCCCCAAAGACAACAACGACTTTTCGACAAAATGTTGGCGATCTTGAAGCTGTTTAAAGGAAATGGTTTTAAGGTAGTCGGAAAGGGCTTTGTAGGCCGGGCGAACCCGACCCGATGCATCGAGCATTTCATCGTAGATTCCTGCACTGTCGTAGCGGGAAAGTTCGATGCTCAAATCGGGTTTTCCTCCCAGGCTTTTGCAACAGCCGCTGCCACTTTGTGGGCAATGGATTTGTCCAAAACCGAGGGAATAATTTCTTCGGGGGTTGGGTTGGGCAACGCTTCGGCCAAAGCAAAGGCCGCGGCCAGCTTCATGTGGCGGGTAATGACTTTGGCTTTGGCATCGATGGCCCCACGGAATACGCCAGGAAAGGCCAGCACGTTATTCACTTGATTGGGGAAATCGCTGCGCCCTGTGCCCACAATATAGGCGCCACCAGCCACGGCTTCGTCTGGCATGATTTCAGGAACTGGATTGGCCATGGCCAACACAATGGATTTGGGGTTCATTTTACGGACCATCTCGGGGGTGACCACGCCGGCCACACTGACCCCAATAAACACATCAGCGCCGGTCATGGCATCGGTCAACGTTCCATTGCGGTCGAATTTATTGGTTTTGGAGGCCAATCGGATTTTTTCGGGGAACTCGGCCACATCGTCTCGGGTTTCGCTGATGATGCCTTTGGTGTCGCACACCAAAATGTCGTGAATGGCTTCGTGGTTAGGCGCTTCAACACCCAAGGCCAACAACAGTTCAGCAATGGCCGTTCCTGCTGCCCCACCCCCATTGATGACGATGGTCATGTCTTTGAGTGATTTTCCTGTTACTTTTGCAGCGTTAATCAAAGCGGCTAGTACCACAATGGCGGTTCCGTGTTGGTCGTCATGAAACACGGGAATACCCAAATCTTGAAGGGCGGTTTCGATTTCAAAACAGCGGGGAGAGGCAATATCTTCCAAATTAATGCCCGCAAACACCGGCGAAATATTGCGAATAATGCTGATGAGCTCGATGGTGTTTTGAGATTTTATGCAAATGGGGAAAGCATCCAGGCCCGCATATTCTTTAAACAACACAGCCTTCCCTTCCATCACAGGAATGGCGGCATGGGCCCCAATGTTGCCCAAACCCAACACGGCAGACCCATCGGAAACCACGGCCACAGTGTTTTTCTTAATGGTGAGTTCAGAGGCTTTTTCAACGTCTTTGGCAATTTCTTCACAAACCCGTGCAACACCTGGGGTGTAGGCCAAAGACAAATCGTGGCGATCGCGGATGGGAACTTTTGAGGTAACTTCTAGTTTTCCGCCCAATTTCTTGTGTAGGGCGACGGATTCTTCATAAATGGTCACTAAGCAACTCCTCGTATAGGGCTAAAAAAGGTATTCAAAAAATGGCAATTACTATAGCATTGAGACTCTCAAAATGCACAGGACTTGTAAAGATAACCCATGAATTTATCCCCTCACCAAGAAGCAGCCCTGGACACCACCCATCATCTGCTGGTGGAAGCCGGGGCAGGATCCGGTAAAACCACCGTCTTGGTCGAACGAATCATTCGCATTCTTGAAGCGTCTTCAGAGGTTCACCTAAGCCACCTTGTGGCCCTGACCTTTACGGCCAAAGCTGCTTTGGAACTTCGGGAACGACTTCAAGCCCGATACGCACCTGACTCTCTGGATTCTGCAGAACGCTACCGCCGCCTCAAAGCCATTGCCGCGGCCGATATTGGAACCATCCACGATTGGTGTGGTCGGTTTTTACGCAGCACAACCCTAACCACGGGGCTGGATCCACAATTTAGCATTATCGAACGCGAAGAAGCGGCCCTGCTCTGGCAAGAAGCCGTTGCCCAAACCTGGACCACCTTGTCCGATGGGCAAGATGCAGGCCTTAAAACCCTGCTTAAAGACTTTTCAGCTCCCAAAATTCGGGAGATTTTAAAGACCTTGTATCAGCACAAAACCAAGGTGGTCTCCTGGCAAAACCAAGGGAAATTCAATTCGGTTTCGGACCCCTTGCTCCAAACCCTTTTGACCCTTTTTTCCCAGTGTTTAACGGCCTTTGAATCGGCCAAGTCTGCCCGGTCTGTTTTGGATTTTGATGGGCTGTTGCTCCAAACCCGCTCGCTCTTGGAAGCCCACCCCAGTTTGGCCGTTGCCTGGCGAAACCGGGTTCGCCATGTGTTTGTCGACGAGTTCCAAGACACCGATCCCCTGCAATGGGAAATTTTGCAATTGTTGTGTTGCGACACCCCCTATTCGGATGGCCACCAAAGCCCTATTAATTTGTTTTTGGTCGGCGATTTAAAGCAGTCTATCTATCGGTTCCGGGGAGCAGATCCCAGTCTTTTTGCCTCGCTTTTGCCCGTCTATGCCCAAAGTCCTGGCACCCAGGTGGTGCATTTAAGCGATAATTTTCGATCGACAGCATCCCTTGTGGGTTTTACCAATGGGCTGTTTGAGGGGCTGTTCAAAACCACCCAAACCTTCTCGATTCCCTTTACGCCAAGCATTGCTCAACGTGCCGATACTTGCCCAACCCCGGTGCATTTTGTTCTGGTCCCCCCCGATGGGCCTAACGCCGAAACCGAAGCCGTCATTCAACACATTCGCCAGCTGTCCCAGATTCATCCTTTTTCGGACATGGCCCTTTTGGCCCGACGGCGCAGCGATTTGGATGCTTGGCAGGCCCTTCTTTCGGCGGCTGGTATTCCCGCTTTTGTATCCACGTCTCCCGGTTTTTTTCAGAACCAGACCATTATCGAATTGATGGATTGGGTGAAAGCCCTGATCGAACCCGACAATACCTTGGCTTGGGTGGGCGTTCTTAAAAGTACCCTGTTTGGCCTGAGCGATGATGGCCTATATTGGCTGTTTGAGAAAAAAAACCACACCTTGCCAGACGCCATTGCCCAGGCCGATTTAACCCAATCCCCTTTGGGAGCAGCCGATTTGACAAGCTTAAAACACCTTCAAATTCACTTAAGCCGCTGGCTTGAGCGGGCCAAAGCAGAGCCGCTGTCCACGGTCTTATCGGGAATTTTAACCGACACCCAAGGCTATGAGCGCTATGCCGCCCTGCCCCACCCCGAGCGTCAACGGCGGTTGATTGGCTTGTTTTTGGACCGACTCATGCGGCTCGAAGAAAAACCCTTTCTGGCCCCCTACGACCATTTGCAACTCTTGGACCAAATGAATACCCTGTCCGAAGCCGAAAGCGACTCCCTCGCGCCTCATATGGACAACGCCATCACCCTGTTAACCGTCCACGCCGCCAAGGGGCTAGAGTTTCCCATCGTCATCCTGCCTCACCTGCATAAGCCATACAACGTTGGGGCTTCCGATGTACTGTTGATTTCGCCTACGGCTGGCCTTGGACTCTCCAACCCATCTCCCACCGGCCAAACCCCACAACGACAGGCCGTGGTAGCAGCCCTGACCCAAGAAACCCTGGAAGAAGAACAACGGTTGTTTTATGTGGCCTGCACCCGAGCCGCCGATCAGTTGCTGCTGTCTGCTGTGTTAAAAGACCCTCAAAAACCCCTGCCAGACCGGCCCAAATCCTGGCTGGACTTTGTGCTCAGCCAAGGGGAATTGGATGCCGAAAACCGGGTTATTCGCTTTGGCTGGGGGCAGTATGGGTGGTGATTTTTCGGAATTGAAGGTCGTATAACCCCCGATACACCCCAGATTTTTCCAACAGCGATTTGTGGGTACCTTGCTCGACAATGCGTCCATTTTCCAACACCAAAATGCGATGGGCATTCATGATGGTGGACAGTCGATGGGCAATCACAAAGGTGGTGCGGTGCTTCATGAGTTTTTCCAAGGCATCTTGAACCAAGGCTTCGGACTGAGAATCCAGGGCCGATGTGGCCTCGTCTAGGATTAAAATCTTGGGGTTTTTAAGAATGGCACGGGCAATGGAAATCCGCTGTTTTTGCCCCCCAGACAACCGACGACCATGATCGCCAATATTGGCATACAATTGCTTGGGCATCTTTTCGATAAACTCCCAGGCATTGGCGGCTTTGGCGGCTTCTATTACCTCGTCTTTGGTGGCTGTGGGCCGGCCATAGCGAATGTTGTCCAACACGGTACCCCGAAACAAAATATCTTCTTGAGGCACAATGGCAATTTGAGACCGAAGCGATTTAAGGCTGTACTCTTTGATCGGCACTTCGTCGATGAGGATGCGGCCTTGGGTGGCATCATAGAAACGTGGCAGCAAATTCACAAACGTGGTTTTGCCTGCGCCAGAAAGCCCCACCAAGGCAACCGTGTCTCCCGGCTTCACATCCAATTCAATCTCTTTTAAGGCTTCGGATTCATCATCATAAGAAAAACTCATGGCATCAAATCGAACAGCGCCATCGATTTTTCGGGTTACAGGTTTGGGTGGCGAAGTCACGGCCACGGGATAGTCCAACACAAAAAACACCCGATCCGCCGAAGCCAGGGCTTGCTGCAAATTGTTATACACTTTCGAAAGCGTCAAAACAGGGTCCACCAACAAAAAGATCCCCGTAAAAAACGATACCAAATTCGGACCACTCATGCTGCCTTTGGCAATTTCGTAGCCCCCATACCAAATCACAGCCAAAATCACGACAAACTGCAAATAGGACACCAAGGGCTCTACCGTGTTCCGAACTTTGATGCCCTTCATGGTGGTGGTATAGCTTCTCATGTTTTCTTTTTTGAATCGTTTGATTTCCCGGTCTTCCATGGTGGACGCTTGCACCAATTTGATGTTGGACAAGGTTTCTTGAATGGTGTGGGCAATATCGGCCGAACGCTGCTGAACCTGCCCAGACACCCGTTTAAGCCGGTCCGCCAAATACATGATAATCCCGACAAACAAAGGCACACTAATCAGGGTAAAGAGGGTTAATTTAACGTTTAAAATCAGCAAATACACCACGATGCCCAAAAAGGTAATCACATTGGGCACCAGTTCCCAAAACAACATGGAAATGGCTTCGCGAACTTTTTCAGTATCCGAAGTCAGACGGGTTAAAATGTCCCCGAGTTTGTACTTGGCAAAAAAATCTTGGGACAACTGCAAAAGCTTGTCATAAAAACTGACGCGGATGTCGATACTCATCAGGTAGCCCACCGAGGTCATCAGATAGGATTGATAGTAGGTGCTGCCCAACCGCAACCCATACAACAATGCCGCGTTAAAAATTTGGTTGTTAAAATGCTGAAGGTTTTTGTTTGAAATTTCGTTGACGATGTCTCTGGCCAGGGGCAAAAACAAAATATTGGCCCCGGCAAACACCACAGCCAACCCCAACGACAAGGCAATTTGCCACATATAGGGCCTGGAATAACTGCCAAATACTTTAATCCATTTGAATCGGTTTGAATCCATAATACTCATTTCAAAAAGGTGTTTAGAAACGCCTGGGATTGTAGCCAAGCCAGCCCGGGGGTCAACTCTTGGACACAATTGGTTGTTTCAGGACATTGGTGCTCATGAGCAGTGTGCAGGCATGGAGCACAGGGAATGGGTGATTGTAAAATAAAGGCTTTGTTGGGATCTCCTTTGGGGCCAGTATCGTTGGGATTGACCGAGAAGTACAACCCAATCAACGGGGTTTTGGAGGCTGCAGCCAGATGCATGGGGCCGGTATCTCCGCTAATCATTAGGGAGGCCGCTTTAAAAAGGCCCAAGAACGAAAATCCGGTTGTTTTTCCCGCCACATCGACAACCGATAGTCCGGCTGCTTTTAGCGCTTTGCTTAAGGGCCTTGTCAATTTTTTTTCATAATACCCACCCGTAGTGACAAAAGTAAGGCCTGGGAAGGTATCGGCCATTCGCTTGCAATAGGCCACAAAATAGTCCAGACGCCAGGCCCGGGAATCGAAGGTCTTTTTTTGAAAAAGGGTGTTGGTGTTTTGGGAATGATTTCCTGCATGCAACAGCACCACTTTTTGGGTATCCGACACCTTTAACTTTTTACGCCACTTGGCTTCCCATTCGGCTACTACTGCAGGCAAGGTTTCGAAACAATAGGTTTCGCTGACAATGGGAAGCCCCGCAGCCTCGGTCAGTTGAAGGTATTGCCGGCTGATGTGTGGGCAATCGCCAATGGCGGTTTGAACCACCTGAACCGTGTCGTCTGATTCCAACGCTCGGACCATGCGATAGGTTTTGGCCGTGCGAACATGTTGGGTATAAAAGTGATGCATTTCTGGCCAGGCATCAAAGTTAAAATGTAAATCGAAAGAAAGGGGTTTAAGGCGCCTTGCCAATTTCCACTTGGCAAAGCGAGGATGATAGATGTTGTATTCGATTAGGGTGTCCAAGAGGTCGGGGTAACAGGAGAGAATCCAGAGCCCTCTTGGCGAGACAATGGCGGTGATGTGGGCTTTGGGATAAGCGGCGCGGATGGCACGGAGGGCCGGGACGATGAACATGGAATCGCCGAGCATACCAAGTCTAGAAATTAAAATTTTTTTTTGGTAGAGCATGTGGGGATTAGAGTATACCCTCCTACGGGGGGGAAGACTAGGGGGGAACCACGCTGCGCGAGGTGCCCCCCTAGAACCCCCCACCTATGCTTTTCGCTCAAAACTCACCCACGCAGCCTTCGGCTGGATGGGGTTTCGGACATTTCGCTAATAAGGTTCCCCACCCCCTTCCCCCTCCCGATTGGAGGGGGAACGCAAACGCTGAAGACTAACGCTTAGCGCGGTTTGGGATTGCTTCGCTTCGCTGGCAATCGATTTATAATCCATTTTTTTAGGCCACTTATCTTTGGAACGGAGTAACCGTTTCTCTGGAAAAAGCTGGAACAGGGCCGCGCAGCGGGAGGAAGATTGAACTTGCTTCAATGTTCCGACCCACAAATGCAGTGCATTTGTGATTATAAATTATCGCGCAGCGGGAGCAGTGTTGAATTTACTTCGACGCTGCGGCCCACAAACGCTTCGCGTTTGTGTATTTAATCGGCAGTACCAAAATTACGCCTTGCGTAATTTTGGTACCGAGGGCCGGAATCGAACCGGCATGAGATTGCTCTCACTGGTGTTTGAGACCAGCGCGTCTACCAGTTCCGCCACCTCGGCAAAGGGATTCGAAAGAATCTGGTTGGGACAGTGTAGCATAAACCCAAATAGTTTCAACTTGAAGATGTATAAAGGACGCCGTTTGCTTGACTCGGTTTGTTCTATTTTGGTACCCTTGGTAGCTGCTGTATCGTTTGATCCAACCAAACAAGAAAGTGGGTCCGCCCACTTTTTTTTGTATATTTCAGCCTTTATCTACCCTATTTAAAAACAGAGGTCATCATGATTTTAATCGAAAATTTTAACCAAGTTACTGCTCAGATTGAGTCCGAACGTGGGATTTCCAAAGACATTCTTATTTCTGCCATCGAACAAGCGCTAGTGTCTGCTGTTCGTAAAAAGTTTTCAGAAGAAGCCCTGCTGGAAGGTCACATTAACAGCGATTCTGGCGAGGTTAAAATCTATTTGCGCAAAACCGTCGTTAAAAAAGTGGCTGATGCGGATTTGGAAATTCTTCTTAAAGAAGCCCAGGCTTTGGATCCTGCAGCCAAGGTTGATGGCACTGTTTTAATCGAAATTGCTTATCCCGAATTTGGTCGCATTGCTGCCCAAACCGCCAAACAAGTGATTATTCAACGCATTCGCGAAGCCGAGAAAAACGCCATTTTTGATGAATTTATCAGCAAAGAAGGGCAAATGATTACCGGCACCGTTCAGCGCATCGAAAATTTGAACTATCTAATTAATTTGGGCCGCGCCGAAGCAATTCTATACGCCAAGGAACAGATTCCTGGCGAACGGTTTTCACTTAAAGAAAAAATCCGCGTCTTTTTATCCAACATCGACCGCACCGTTCGCGGCCCTGTTTTGAATATTTCTCGGGCCCATCCCGGCATGTTGAAATGTTTGTTTGAAGCTGAAGTTCCTGAAATTCAGGATGGCATCATCGAAATCATGAGCGTAGCCCGGGAAGCTGGAAAACGGTCTAAAATTGCCGTTAAAAGCAACAACCCTTCGATTGGTGCTGTTGGCACTTGTGTGGGCCATATGGGCGCCCGTATTCAAGCGGTTACCAAAGAGCTTGGCGCCGAAAAAATTGATATTTTGGAATGGAACGAAAATCCCAAGGTTTTCATTGGCAATGCTTTGAAACCTTCTAAAATTACTGAAGTCATTATCACCGACGAAGCGGCCAAAACAGCCATTGTGGTGGTCCCCAACGACCAATTGTCTTTGGCCATCGGCAAAAGCGGGATCAATGTTCGGCTTTCTGTTCGGCTAACCGGTTGGAAATTGGACATCTTCAGCGAAGACGAATACAGCAAAAAAGAAGTTGAATTACGCCAAAAAAGCCATTTGTCCATTGTTGAAAAAATTCAATTGGACAAAGAAAAAGAACGCCAAAGCCAAAGCGATAGTGCAAGCGAAAAAATCAAGGTTTCTGATCTTGCCAAAGAACTCGGAATCAAGTCTAAGGAACTGGTGGAAAAGGCTGCCGAATTGGGCATTGCCGTTAAAGGGGCAACCAGTTCGCTAAACCAAGACCAAGCCACCCAATTAAGGAATGCCTAAGTGAAAGTACAAGACCTCGCCAACCAACTTAAAATCACCACCAAAGATCTGCTTCGGTTCATGTCCGAAATCGACGTGAAAGCCAAGTCCGGTTCCACCAAACTGGAAAACGACACGGTGACCTTGGTGCGAGATCTGTACAACGAAGCCAACAAAAGCACCCCTGTTTCCGAAGATCCGGCCCAGTGGCGCAACGTGACCATCAGCGAACAGCAAATTTCTTTGCAAGACCTGGCCAAAAAAATCGAGGTTAAGCTTTCCGAAATCATGAAGGCGGTGTTGAATCGCGGGCAATTGTTGAACTTAAACTCCATTATCAGCGCCGAATTGGCCATCGAATTGGCTGGCGAACTGGGTGTGGCACTGGAAGTTGAAGGCATCGAAAAATCGGGCTCTGACATCAAGGCCATGCTCAACAAAATCGAAGAGCAAGAAATTGACGAAGACTTAAAATCCTTGGTGGAACGGCCTCCCGTTATTACCATTATGGGTCACGTTGACCACGGTAAAACCATGTTGCTGGATACCATTCGCAAAACCAACGTGGTGGCCAAAGAATCCGGTGGGATTACCCAGCACATTGGCGCCTATCAGGTTAAAGTTCGGGATCGTCTTTTAACCTTTTTGGATACCCCTGGCCACGAAGCCTTTACCGCATTGCGTGCCCGAGGCGCTCAAGTAACAGACATTGCCATTTTGGTGGTTGCTGCCGACGAAGGCATTAAACCCCAAACCATTGAAGCCATTCACCATGCCCAAGCTGCTGGTGTCCCCATTTTGGTGGCCATCAACAAAATGGATAAGCCTGGGGCCAATCCGGACACCGTTAAACAACAGTTGGCCGAGCACAACCTGATGGCTGAAGAATGGGGTGGAAAAACCATCATGGTGCCAGTGTCGGCAAAAGCAGCCCAAGGTATCGAGGATTTGTTGGACATGATTGTGCTGACTGCTGACATGCTCGAGCTTAAAGCCAACCCCAAAGCCCTGGCCAAGGGGATTGTTATTGAATCCCGTTTATCCCGCAAAAAAGGGCCGGTTGCCACCGTTTTGGTTAAAACTGGAACCCTACGCATTGGCGACAATTTCGTCATTGGAACCACCATGGGGAAAGTTCGCGCCTTGCTCAACGACCTTGGCGATTCGGTTACTGAAGTTGGCCCCGGCACCCCTGCCGAAATTTTGGGGATCTCTGAAGTACCAAGACCCGGCGATATGCTGGAAGTTATGGCCACGGAAAAAGAGTGCCGCGAGATTGTTGAAACCCGCATCAATGCCGAAAAAGCCGCAAAATCGGTTCAACAACCATTGACGCTACAAGCGTTGTCTCAGCAAATCGAAAAAGGTCATGTTAAAGCCTTGAACGTGATTGTTAAGGCCGACGTTAACGGCTCTTTGGATGCCATCGTGGCATCGATTGGCCAAATTCAAACCCACGATATTTCGATTCATGTCATTCACTCTGCCACAGGTCCCATCAACGAAAACGACGTGATGTTGGCCATGGCCTCGTCTGCCATTGTGATGGCCTTCCATGTTGGCATCTCTGGCGAAGCCCAAAAACTGGCTGAAGACGAAGGGGTTGAATTCAAAACCTATCAGATTATTTATGAACTGGTCGACGACATTCAAAAGGTTGCCGATGGGATGTTCGAACCTGAATTCGAGGAAGTTGAAACCGCACGAATTGATGTTCGCCAAATGTTTAAATTTTCTAAAGTGGGCTCGATTGCGGGGTGTTATGTTCAGTCTGGCAAGATTTTTCGGAACCATCAGGTCCGCGTTTTCCGCGGAAAAGAAGCCGTTTACACCGGCAAAATCGACTCGCTCAAGCGGTTCAAAGAAGATGTTCGCGAAGTGGCCACTGGCTTTGAATGCGGCATTGTTTTGGATAAATTTGACCCTGCCATTGGAGACGTTATTGTCGGGTTCGAATTGAAAGAGAAAAAGCGGATCTAGCACCATGACCCTTCGCCACGAACGGATGGCTTCTGTCATTCAACAGCACATCCCCACCATTATTCGCCGAGAAATTAACAGCAGTGGGATTGGGTTTATCAGCATTACCGAAGTTAAAGTCAGCGAAGATTTCTCCAAAGCCTTGGTCTATTACAGCGAAATTGGCAGTGACGAACAAAAAAAGAAAACCCGACGCGCCTTGTCCAAAGCGTCTAAAACCATCAAATTTCATATGGGGCGGGTGCTTCAAACCCAATCGATTCCCCACCTTATTTTTTTATTCGACGAATCGGTAGAACGTGGTGTGGATTTGGTCAACAAGATCAATGCCCTTTCCAATGCTGATGAAGATCCCACCCCTTAAAGCGTCCTTACAAGCCGCCAAACACTGCCTGGTGGTGGTTCATCGGGATCCCGATTTGGACGCCATTGGCTCGATGTTGGCTTTTCACAAACTCTTGGAAGCGCTGGGTGTTTCCCACACGTTGCTTTGCCAAGATTTAAATCCCGATTTGTTTGCATTTTTGCCTTTTTTGGAGGTCATTCACACCACTGCACCCGCTGCAGATTTTTACGATACCATTGTCAGTTTGGATTGTTCGGACAAGAGTCGGGTGTATCAGCACCAAACTTTGCCTTGGGCCGACAAAACCGTCATCAACATCGACCACCACCATGACAATACCCGATTCGGGGCCCTGAATTGGGTGGAGGCGATTTCCTCGGTTGGCGAGATGATGGTGAACCTCTATAGCCATTGGGATATTCCCTTAAGCCAAGATGTGGCCACCTGTTTATTCGCCGCCATGTCTTTTGATACGGGTCGGTTTTCGTTTTCGAATGTCACCGCCGACACCTTTCGGGCCGGGGCCGCCTTGGTCGAATCTGGGGCAGATCCCCACACCTTGTCCAAATTGATGTACGAACAACTGTCGATGGGCGCTTTTGACCAACTCAAACAAGGGCTGGATCATTTGGTGATCGACGACAGACTGGGGCTGGTTTACACCACCCTGTCCCAGGCCAATCCCACCGAAGAGATCAAATTGATCGATTGGATTCGGCTGTTGAAGGTGGCTCGGGTTGCGGTTGTGTTTCGCGAAACCCAAATTGGGGAGATCAAGATCAGCTTTCGCTCCAAAACCAACTTCGATGTCAGTGCTTTTGCTGCCAAATTTGGGGGCGGCGGACACAAAAAGGCGGCTGGGCTGATTTTAAATTTGCCCCTCCACGAGGCCGTCAACGCCGTTATCTCGGTATTAAAAAAAGATCTGGCAACTGCGTGATCGAGGGGTTTTTGCTGGCCAATAAATCGGTTGGTATTTCCTCGTTTAAGGTGGTTCGCAAGGTCCGTGCCATTACCCGAACCCAACGGGTGGGCCATGCGGGAACCTTGGATCCCTTTGCTTCGGGGTTGTTGGTTTTGGCCTTGGGCCGGCCGTTTACCCGCCAAATTGAAACTGTTCAGGCCCTGCCCAAAACCTATCGGCTCACCTGCCGGTTGGGGCAAACCACCCCTTCTTTGGATCCCGAAACCGACGTGTCTAGAACCGATTTGGATTGGGCCTTTCAAATGCAAAACAACCCCGACTTTGAGCATCAGCTCAAAACCGTTGTGGCCGGGTTTGTGGGCAGCTACGATCAAATTCCGCCCATGTATTCGGCCAAACAACAACAAGGCCAACGGTTGTACGATCTGGCCCGGGCTGGCAAGGAAATCGAGCGAAAACCCGTGTCTGTAACCCTGTATCGCATCGATTGGGAAGGGTTGAATTGGAAAGACGGTTTTCCAGAGGTTTCGCTTGGGGTCACCTGTTCTAAAGGAACCTATATGCGGTCCTTGGCCAACGACATTGCCCAACAACTGGGGACTGTGGGCTATGCCACGGCCTTGGAACGCAGCGCAGTTGGCGACCTTGCCCTTAGCGATGCCCTTGGCTATGATGATTTGTCCCTCGATTCTATTTTAGCAAAACTTAAACCCACGTTATGAACACCCCCCGCCCCACCATTGGTCTTGGCGTTTTTGATGGCATGCACCTGGGCCACCAAGCCATTGCCAATTTATGCGACATGATTGTGACCTTTTCGCCGCATCCGGATCGGGTTTTGGGCAAAAACCCCACCCTGCAATCCTTGACCACCGTGGCCGAACTCAGGCATCTGTTTCCCAAAGTCAAAGCCATTCGCTTTACCAAAGCCCTTTCCACCTTATCGGCCACGGACTTTTTGGACACCATTATTTTAAAACGGTTCAACCCCAAAGCCATTGTAATTGGCTATGATTTTTCGTTCGGGCAAGGGCGACAAGGAACTTTGGACACCCTTAAGGCTTGGGCTGCACCCAAGGGCATTGCCATTACGGTGATTCCAGAGGTTCAATTGGGCACAACACCGGTTAAAAGCGCTTTGATTCGCGAGGCCCTACTTGGCGGCGATTTTACGTCTGCCCGCGAACGACTGGGACATTCGTATGTGATTACCGGCACGGTGGTTCAAGGGGAGCAACGGGGCCGAACCCTGGGGTTTCCCACGGCCAATTTGGTGGTCCCAGCGACTAAACTGGTCCCCAGTAACGGGGTTTATAGCGGCACCTGCTTGGTCAACCACGCCCACCACAATGCCATGATTTATATTGGCCGAAAACCCACCTTTGGCGGCAAAACCGCAGCCGTAGAAGTGCATCTCTTGGATGCGTCACCCACCCTCTACGGCAAAACCATCACCGTGTTTATGGACCGCAAAATTCGGGGGGAAATGACCTTTGGGTCTGCAGAAGAGCTGGTGGCGCAGATTCGCAGGGATATTGTTGAGGCGTTTGGGTAAGGCCTAATACTGCCTCAAACTAGAATCGATTTCTTGGGCCCAGGCATTGATGCCGCCGGCGAGGTTTCGAACATTGTTAAAGCCGCTGTTGAGCAAATGTTGGGTGGCACGGGCACTGCGGCCGCCAGACTTGCATTGCACAATAATCAAGGCGTTGGGATCGAGTTCTTGGGTGCGGTTGGCCAATTCGCCCAGGGGAATGTGGACAGACCCTTCGATGGTGCAAATGTCGCGCTCGAAATCTTCTCGGACATCCACCAAAACATGGGGGACTTGGTTGTTTCTAAGGTCGCTGTACTCGTGGACGGATAGTTCTGGAATCATGGTTGTGGTCTCCGTTGTAATGCCGCAAAACACCTGATAGTCGATCAGGCCAGTTTGGGTAGGATGGTCTGAGCAAAGGGGGCAATCCGGGTCTTTGCGCAGTTTTAGCTCGCGAAATTTCAAACTCAAGGCGTCGATCATCAGCAGGCGGCCGGACGCTGGCTTGCCAATTCCCAACAGCACTTTTAGGACTTCATTGGCTTGGATGGTGCCGACCATACCGGGCAGAACCCCCAAAACGCCCCCTTCTGCACAAGACGGTACCAACCCTGGCGGCGGCGGCGAGGCATACAAACACCGATAACAAGGACCGCCATCATGATTAAACACCGACACCTGGCCTTCGAACCGAAAAATCGATCCATACACATTGGATTTTCCGGTTAACACACAGGCGTCGTTGACCAAATACCGGGTTTGGAAATTGTCAGTGCCATCGGCAATCACATCGAAGTCTTTGAACAGATCCAGGGCATTGTCGGCGGTTAAGGGGCCTTCAATGGCTTCGATGGTGATATAGGGGTTTAAATCCAAGAGCCTGGCCTTGGCACTGGCCAATTTGGTTTGCCCAAGACTCGAGGTTCCATGCACAATTTGGCGCTGCAAATTCGAATCATCGACCACGTCAAAATCGATAATCCCAATGCGGCCCACGCCAGCAGCGGCCAAATAAAGGGCCAAGGGAGACCCCAGCCCCCCGGCTCCGACCAAAAGTACGGAACTGGCTTTGAGTTTTTCTTGGCCAGCCAACCCCACTTCGGGCAAAATCAGGTGGCGGGAATAGCGGGCCAATTCGGCTGGAGACAGCTTGCTCACTGACGACCTCCTGCAATCGAAGGCACAATGGACAACACATCCCCGTTTTTCAGGGATGAAGCTGGGCCTTGCAAATAGCGCACATCCTCGTCGTTTAAATACACATTGATGAACTTTCGCAGCTGACCGGCATCATCAAACAGGTGTTTTTGAAGGGCGGGGTGGGCTGTGGCCAAAGCGGCCAATTGATCGCCAACCGTGGCTTTGGTGTCTTGGACCAGTTCGTCCTGACCGCCAACAAAGCCGCGCAGTGGGGTTGGAATGTGGATGGTTACCATGGCAGTATCCTTTTTTTGGTTTTTTAATGTGAGCTAAGAGTATATACTATTCACCCTATGAAGACCATTTTAATTGCCCTGGTTCTGGCCTTTTCTATTGGAAACCTGTACCCAGTTGTTGCTCTGGAAAAACCCATTGCCTTGTCCCCGCTTAGCGAGTGGCAACCGGTGACCTTTCGGCGCATTCCAAAACCCACCCAGTTTTTGGTACAACCCGATGGCAGTTTGCTGATTCGGGCCGAAAAATCGGGGGCCTCGGGGCTGACCCACAAAACTGCCTTCGAGGTTCATCAAACCCCCCTTTTTAGCTGGGATTGGCGGGTTGAGCAGGTGTTTGAACATGGGGAATTGGGCAAAGAGAAAAGCAACGACGCCCCCCTGCGTGTTGTGGTGATTTTTGATTATGATCCGAAAGCCGCTACTTTGCTTGAGCGGTGGATGTATGGGGTGTATCACAAGGTGTATCACCGCTATCCCCCTTTTCGCAGTTTGAATTATGTCTGGGGCAATGGCCCCGAAACCTTGGGCTTGATGACGGACAATCAGCCCCTCAAAACCCGGGTGTTTATCTTAAAAACCGGACCGTCTAAAACCTGGGACAGCCGCACCATCGACATCGAGGCCGACTATCAAAAAGCATTTGGCCGAAAAGCGCCCCGTTTTGCCCGCATTGGGTTAATGAGCAACGGCGACAATACGGGCGAAACCGCCATTTCCTTTGTCAGACATCTTCGTGTCCACTCTCGGTAAGGTCTTTTTGGTTGGGGCCGGCCCCGGAGACCCCGATCTTATTACCGCCCGAGGGATTGCGCTTTTGAAAAAAGCCGATGTCGTGCTTTACGATTTTTTGGTGCATCCGAATTTGTTGCTGCATTGTAAACCCGATGCGATTCGGGTCTGCGTGGGCAAACGCAAGGGGTTTCACCAAGCCACCCAAGCCGAGATTCACGACCTGCTGGCACGCTATTCCCGCGACTTTACCCGAATCGTTCGACTTAAAGGGGGGGACCCTTTGCTGTTTGGACGGGGTGGGGAAGAAATGGCCTTTTTGCACGATGCAGGCATTGACTATGAAGTTGTGCCCGGGGTTTCGTCGGCCTTTGCTGTGCCAGCCTATGCGGGGATTCCCCTAACCGATCGGGACCGGTCTCGGTCGGTGGCCTTTGTCACGGGCAGCCCCAAAGCAGGGGATTCCCTGGCCACCTTGCCCATGCCCAAAGCCGATACCCTGGTCTATTTGATGGGCGTGTCGCATTTGGAAGCCCATTGTACCCGTTTGCAAGACGAGGGATGGCCAGACACCACCCCAGCCGTTTTGATTTCGAAAGGCACCTGGGCCGCCCAACAAACCGTGGTTGGCACCCTTAAAACACTGGTAAGCGAGTACCAGAAAAACCCCATCCCCACCCCCGTTTTGATGGTTGTGGGTCGGGTTACAGAACGGCAGGCGGATTTGGCTTGGCGCCACACCCTGCCCTTGTCGGGACAGCGGGTGATTCTGACCCGTGCCCTCGACCAGGTTCAGCCTTGGTACGAGGCTTTTCGGGATTTGGGAGCCGAGGTGGTGCTCATGCCCACCATTGCCATTCGTCCTGTGGACTTTTCTATACCTGACACTCCCCCCGATTGGTTGGTTTTTACCAGTGCCAATGGGGTTCGTTGCTTTGTCCAAGGCCTGCTAAGCCAAGGCCGAGACCTTCGTGTGTTTGGCACCTGTCGAATCGCCAGCGTGGGGCCTCAAACCACAGCGGCCTTGGCTGCATTTGGCCTGAAAGCCGATATCGACTCGGCCGGTGGGGATAGTGCAGCCTTGGCATCGGCATTGCCCCCCTCGCTTTCTAACTCGACGGTTTTGTTGCCTGGTGCTGTGCACCGCAATCTCGAGCTGGTCAGCGCCCTTCAAGCCCGAGGGGCCACCGTGACGCTATTGGCCGTCTACGAAACCCAGGCCATCGCGCCACCCAGCATCGACCTGGTTGCCTCGGATATCGTTGTCTTTTCCAGTGGATCGACGGTACACTCGTTCTATCGACACCCCCGACCCGCATTGCGGACCCTGTGTTTGGGTAAAACCGCGGTGGATGCACTGGCCCAGCAGGGCCTTTTGCCTTGGCGGGTGGCCTCGGCTCCGACTTTGGAGACCCTTATTTCCGACCTCTTAAAGGACCTATCATGACCCCACTTAAACTGAATATTCTGGCAGAATCCTTCATTGGAAAAGCCAATGGCGTGTACACCGCTTTTGTCGAAGCGGTTGAAAATCTCAAAAAAGAGCCCTCCATCGACCTTACCATCAATGGCAAAGGCCACGATTTCGATGTGATTCACTCTCATACCATCGGGCTGTCCTATATTCGCTATGCCCTGGGTCGCCGCAAAAAAATGATTGTTTCCGCCCACGTGGTTCCCGATTCGTTTATTGGCAGTTTGATTTTTTCGACGTTGTGGCAACCGCTTGCTGCTTTGTATTTGAAATGGGTGTACAACCTGTCGGGCATGGTGATTGCTGTGTCGCCCGTTGTTAAAACCGAGCTCGAAAAACTGGGGGTTCGGGGGCGAATCGAGGTCTTGTGCAACAGCGTTAACCGCGACAAATTCAAAGTAAACGTTTTGCTTCGAAAACAATTTCGCGAAAAATGGGGCCTTCAAGACAAAGACTTTGTTGCCGTCTGTGTGGGACAAATTCAACCCCGAAAAGGCGTGGAGGATTTTATTAAGACCGCCAAACAATGCCCCGACATTCGCTTTGTGTGGGTGGGTGGCCGTCCCTATGGCCGCCTGACCGCCGATTACGCCACCATGACAGACCTGGTCGACAATGCCCCTGCCAATGTTATTTTTACCGATGCGGTGGAATTTGAAGACATGCCAGGGTTTTATGCCATGTCCGATGTCTATTTTTTCCCGTCCTATCAGGAAAATTTCGCCTTTGCCACCATCGAAGCCAGTGCCGTGAAATTGCCCTTGGTTTTGCGGGATAATCCCGAATATCCCAGCTCGCTGTTTACCCACTATCTTAAAGCCCAGGGGCCAGATGGGTTTGCCAACTGTCTTCAAAAACTGCATCTCGATCCTGCATTTTTTCAAAAATGGCGTCGGGAATCGGATCTCTTGGCCCAACAGTACGAAATTAAAACCTACATGAAGCGCCTCATCCAATTTTACCGCGATGTCGCTGGCCACTGATCCTCAAAAAATTCTGATTGCCCGGGGCGATATGCTGGGCGATGTGGTGTTGGCCACCCCAGTTATTGAAGCCCTTCACAATCGCTATCCCAAGGCCCAGTTGTACCTGTTGGTTCAAGATGGATTTCGGAAGCTTTTTTCCCAAGACCCTCGGATTGCCGGGTGTTTAATCGATCCTTTACCCTACCAACTGCGTCGCCAAGACTGGCCTGCTTTTTTTAAGCTGGTGTCCCAAATTAAAGCCGAGGGATTTGATTGTTTTATCGGGCTTTGGGAACGGCCCCGCTATGCCTTGCTCTCGGCGCTGGCCAGGATTCCGCTGCGGGTTGGCCATGGGTTTCATTGGCTGAACCGGCTTTGCTACCACCGCAGCACCACTTTTGGGCAGTTTATGCGCCACCAAGCCAAATGGAATTTGTCTGTTGCAGCCCTGGTGGCCCCGGTGACCTTTCAAGAACCCGCCCAATTGTTTCCTGCCACGACTCCCCTCATTTTTCCAACATCCTCCTATCTGATTTTATCCCCAGATTCCAAATCCACCCAAAAACGCCTCACCGAAGCCCACTATGTCCACGCCGCCCAATGGGCTTTGAATCACACGGATTTAACCCTGGTTTTGGTTGGCGAAACGGCCAATATGGACCCTTGTCCCACCTTGCTTGATTTGTTCAAAGCCAACCCAAACCGATGCCTCGACTGGACCAACCAATTGAACTTGGACACTCTGGTTGCCCTTACCTCGAAAGCCGAGTTGGTGTTTGCTGCCGATGCCGGGCTGGTCCACATTGCTGCTGCGCTCCAGCGCCGGGTGTTAACCTACTATTTGAACCGAACCCAAAATGTCCTACGATGGGGTCCCTGGCAAACCCCGCATCGGGTCTTAATCTCCCAACACGATTGCACCGATAAATGCGATTCTTTGAGCTGCAAAAAATGGGATTGCCGCCTGCCCATTCCCAGAACCGAGATCGAAACTGCCCTTCAGGATCTGTTGCAAGATGCCCCCTTACCGGCCCCAAGTGATTCGGCGTATCGCTTGGAAAAAGGTCTTATAATCGGTCTTTTTAGACGAGATTTTAAACATTTTGAGGCTGAGCTTCAGAATCGTCACCTCCGGTATTTTGTGTTGGAAGAGCCCTATACCTTGTCCCGACTTTGTCGCCACATTAACAACCACAACTGCATGGTCTGGGTTTACCGATCCCCCTGGTCTTGGGCGAAACTGGCCATTGCCCGGGAAATCACCTCGAATCACAACGCGTTTAAACTGGTGATTCGGACCCAGCTTCCCATTTAACCCCTTCTTTGATAGGATGGGCTTCCTTTATTTTGAGGTCCGATTGGAGAAGCCGACATGAAACTTGCCAAAGAGAGCTATCCCTTCCTCCTGCCCTTGTTGGGCTTTTTTCTGATTTCTTTCGTCTTAAAATGGACCTTTTTAGCCGGTCTTTTTTTGGTTTTATTGGCCTTTGTCGCCTATTTTTTTAGAGATCCCAACCGAAAAACCCCCGACGAACCCGCTGTGATTTTTTCCCCAGCCGATGGCACTGTCACCAAGGTTCAAACCGTCGAAATTGACGGTGTCCACCACCACCATGTGGTGATTTTTTTATCCCCACTGAATGTTCACATCAACCGCATTCCTTTTGCGGGAAAAGTGGTTAGCGTTCAACACACCCCTGGGGCTTTTCATGCCGCCTACCGGGACGATATTGCCAACCTGAACGAACGCACCGAAACCCGTCTTGAAACCGAAAAAGGCCCCATGCGCATCATTCAAATTGCCGGCTTTGTGGCCCGCCGCATTGTGAACTACCTTCAACCCGACCAAGTGGTGAAGGCCGGGGATAAATTTGGCATGATTAAATTCAGCTCCAGAACCGACCTGATTTTTCCCATCGAGGCCCGGGTCTTGGTTCATGTTGGCGACAAACTCGAAGGTGGGGTTACCCGACTGGCCGCTTTCTAGTTTTAAGAACGCTAGATCAGGGATTTAACTTTTAGTTTGATTTCGGCCGGCACCAAATGCCGATGGGCTTTGACCATGGCCTTAAGCCCCCGAATGTAGGGCGACCGCATGCCTTTTGGCAAAACAGAAAAAGCGGAAATTAATCCCGACAAGGTCTGCCAATACATGGCATCGTGGCGGGCATGGGTCAGGGCTGTTTTGAAGGCGGTTTCGGCTTTGTCGTAGTGCTTTAGATGCACCAAACTAATGGCCAAAGAGGTTTGGGCAATGGGGCTGTGGGGGTTCACCAACAGGGCTTTTTTAAGCACCTCCACGGCTTTTCGGTGGTCTGGCTGTTGCTGAAACACCCATCCCAGCAGCAAATAGGCATCAAAGGCCAGGGGGCCATACACGGCAATCATTTGTTTACAAATTTCCAAAGACGCGGCCAGCAACCCATCTTGATACAGCAACGAGGCCAATCCCCTCAGTAAATAGTAGTCGAGTTGTTCTTCGTCGGTCAGGGTCACTAAAATTTCGCCGATTCCCGACACTGTTTCGGGGGTCCAGGATTTGCTGTCGATGTCGTCTAGGACAATCCCGATGCGTTTGGCCAGGTTTTCAGAAAACTGAGCCTTAAAAACAGCGACCAATTCGGGAACTGGGGTTTTGGATTTGTGGTACAGGGCATCTTGGGTTTGATCGCCTTCAAAGGCTGTGATCTGGCTGGAAAAGCCGAGTTTTTCGGCATGGTACTGCACATAAGGAAAAGCCACGGCATAAAACTGGGTAGCCCCATATCCCGAAACCAGATAGGGCAAGGGTTGATCCAACATCGTGGTTGCAAAGCCAAAATCCGAACAAAAATAGGCGCCATTGGGCTTAAGCAGTTCATGAACCTTCGCCAAATGCTGGGGAATGTGATGGGACACATTAAAGCTCAGGGAAGAAGGCAGGTCGTTTTTGTCCAAATACCACATCCAAAACGCCCGAAGATCTTGCTGATCGGCCTGGGTCCAAGCATCGATGGATTGGGGCTCAAACGCTTCGTCCAAACAGCCCATAATGCGGTGGCTAAGCCCCTTGCGATTGTCAAACGGCTGGCGCAGCTGATGATACACATCTGTCTCATCCAAAAACACGGGTTTTCCCGCCACAAAACTGGGGAAAATGGCATCTGTTTTTAAGCAGGTTTTAACCCGTCCTTCAAAAAACGCTTTGTTTTCCCACACCACATGCCGGGCGGGAAAGGTGTCCAACAAATAGGTGCTAAACACAAAGTGAAAACTGCCGGCAACCTCCGGGGCGGTGGCATCGGTGGTTAAAAACACCAATTTCTCGTCTTTAAACCCCGATTGACTGTAAAAAGCCGTTAATTCGGGGCGAATGTCCGAGACAAAAAGCGTGGTTTTTTCATAAAGCGCTGGGGCCTGTTCTTTAAGGCTTTTCAGTACAAAATGGGACAACAATCCCAAGCCTGCCCCCAATTCCAAAAACCGAAAGTCTGTTTCTTTGGGAAACAACTTGGCCACTTCGATTATCAAAGCCACGATGCGTTTGGCTTGGGCCGGCCCGTTTCGGGTTGAAAACGGCACTTTCTCGTTAAAAAAAACCGAGGATCCCAAGGCCCAAATGTCTTCGGCCAATTGCATGCGAACCGATTTTGGGCGAGACACAAAGCCTTGTAGTTTAATCATAAAAGAGACTCCTCGTAGAATTTAGCCAAGGTTGTTGTGCCGGCTTTGGAGTACAAATGGGCATAGCCTTCAACATGGGCAACCGGGATAATGCCCCCCACAGCGTTGGTTAAAAAAATCTCGTCCATATCGCCCAATTCGTCGCAGTGAATGGGCCTTGAGGTGCAGGGTAAAGGCCCCGGTGTCTTCAACAACCAATGTCGAACCGTTCCTGGCAAAATAACATCGGATTCTGGGGTAATCGCCACCCCACCTTGCAGAAACCAGAGGTTACTGACGGTTGTTTCTTGAACCCAGCCATTGGCATCCACCAACACCACATCGTCCAAGCGGGTGCGTTGTTTTTCGACAATGGGACGCAGGTATCCCAAGGTTTTGTGGGCATCGGTGGCGGTTCGAATCCAACAATCTTGGCGCAGTTCCAGCTGTTGGGGGGCCGGTTTATGGAAAGTTCTGGCCAACCCTTCTACTCTGGGTGGACCTATCTGAAGCCGGCCCTTTTCGATTCGCCGGTCGCCACCCGTCACATAGACATTCACCACCACCGTTGGGGCTGGCTCTGATGTTGACCATTGGCCCAAAGCCGACTCGAATTCAGCCAAAGACAGGGGACAGGGGATGTCCAAAAAAGCCAAAGAAGCACTCAATCGCTCGAAATGTTCGGCCAACAGTACGGGTTTTTGGTTCACCACCAAAACGGTTTCAAAACAGCCAAATCCGTATAAAAACCCAGTATCGCTCAAGGGAATTTGGGGCATGGGGGCTGCTGTCATGTCCTCATCAAAACATTCTTTTTTTTGCGGCACAAGTTCTAGCCTCTTTTTTACGATTTTAAGCATTGAGATGTTGTGGCAATCGGACTACTATAAACAGTCTTAAAGAATCGACAACTTAGGAATCAACGATGGGTATCGGCATTACACCAGGTGGATTGGGCGCAAATAGTCAGGGATTAAATGTCCCCCGGGTTGCCCCTGTCGGAAAACCCCCAGAAACCGAAAATGCCCAACGCTCGGCCATTAATGTCAGTTCAACCTCGTCTGCCCCGGCACCAGCCAGCACCCAAGCGGTTACGCAGACAGCACCGGCCACCGAAACCAAACCCGCACAACCCACCAAACCCCAGTCCGAAGTTGTTCCCATGTCTCGGTCCGATTTGGTGGCCCATGCCATGCAACTTCAGGTTCAGACCAGTGCCACCAATTTGCAAATTCTCGAAACCATGGTGCAACACAATTTGGCCCCTTCGAAAGAGAATTTCGACCAAGTGGCCCGGGTTTTAAAAGGGAATACCGGCATTACGGATATCGAAGCTGCGGTTGTCACCGTTGAAAAGGGATTGGGCAGCAACAACCGAAGTGCGGAATCGGTCTCTTCTTTTCTGACCAATATGGCCAAAATGACCGAACAATTTCAAACCACACAAACCGCCCTTTCCCAACTCAAAAGCATCATTCAAAACAACCAACAACTGATCGGTTCTGGTTTGGTGGCCAGTATCTCGGCCTTGGCTGGCAGCATGGATGATGAAATTCAAAAATTGCTTAAAAAATCCTCGGATTCCGAAGATCAATTAAATTTACAAATTTTCGATCGTGGCAAATGGGTTTCCGATCTGGAAGCCATGCGTGGGTTTATGGCCGGTCTTGAAAAAAATGTGGATAAAGCCGAATCCAACGCCGTGCCAGCCTCCCTCAAAGAAAGTCTTCAGTCGGTTCAAAAACAACTGACAGGTCTGACCAACACCTTGGTCTCGCAACTGGTTCTTTCCAAAGAAAGTCCCTTTGTAACCTTCGGTAAAGACACCTATATGTACTGGCAAATTCCCAATCCTTTTGTGGCCAAACCCAGCAACATCGACATCCTGATCAAGCGTGACCCCAAAAAACGCAAGGGCGTGGACCCCCAAAAAACCAAGCTGGCCATTAAGCTAGAAACCCCCGATTTGGGCGAAGTGGCCATCGTTGTCGAGCTGTCTGACCAGCGGGTGTGGTATATTTTTAATACCGACAACGAAGAGACGCGCCAAGAAATCACCCGAATGAATGTGGATTTGAAAGAAAGAATGAAGTCGTTGAATTTGGATTTGGTTGGCTTTAAAACCGCCTTCAAAAAATTGGATATCAAAAAAATGCTTATGCCCGTTGTGAATTTGGATTCGATTGTCCGCATCCAAGCCGAGGTCTAGCCATGGCCAAGATTAAACCCAAGAAAATTCGGCGTTTTTTAAGTGATCTGGAACTTCCAGAACGCAGTCAACTTAAGGCCATTGCCATCAAATACGATGTCCACAAGGATCATGCGCCTAAAATTACGGCCACAGGTCGCGGGGCCATTGCCGAAGAAATCTTAAAAGTTGCCGAAGAAAATGGGATTCCCTTCTACGAAGATCCCAGTCTGGCAGCCCTTTTGGCCAAACTTGAACTGGACGTCAACATTCCCGCCGAACTTTATACCCTGGTGGCCGAGGTCTTGGCCTTTGTGTATCAGTTGGATAAATTGGCCAAAAAACGCAACGCCATTCGCAAAAAATTCGTGCGATGAGGATCGTCTTGATCCTGGCCATGATAGGCTTTTTGCTGACCTGGGGGTCCATTTCCTTTGCCCAGGAAATCAATCAACCGCCAAACCCCACTTTTGCCATCGACCCTGCCCTTAAATACACCATGCAAGGCATGCGTGGCATTCGGACAGCCTATGCCATGAACGTTCTGTATACCACCAACACCGACGTTCCGGGTTATATCGAAACCTATACTTACGTTAGCCGCATCAAAAACAACCTTCAAATCGAGCCCTACTACAAATGGGGTAGGGTCAGCCGTCTTCAAGAAACGAATCGGCCTTTGGACATCTATATCGATGCCGATGCCCGTGGTTTTCTTCAAATTCAATTGCCTTTTGCCATTGGTTATACCCGGGATGGGCGCATGACGCTTGGTGAAAACAACCAATTGGTCACCCTTGCGGGTCATTACCCCATTTTGGGGGAAGAGGGCTTCATTTTCTTGCCGCCCGGCGATATTGCCATTTCAAAATCTGGGGTTATTTTTGTGAATGGAAACCGAATTGCCAAGCTCAAAATCGCGGTAATGCCCAAATCCAGCCTGGGACGGATGATCGGTATTAATGGGGTGGTTTTTATTGCCAACGGCCCCGACGATTTGGCCTTGCTTAAAGACGAAACCCTCTATGGCATTCGCCAAGGCTTTTACGAAGATTCTACCGTTATGAAAGAAGCGGCTGGGGAGAGCATGTTTAATCAACAATCCTGGATGGCCATGCTCAAAGCCGTTAAAACCCTTAACAAAACCATGCGAAGCAGTGCTCATTTGGGCAGTGAATAAGGACCTTGCCAAAAAATTGACTTCCCTCTATCATTTTTTCACTTTGGACTTTATTCCTCTTGTCTAGGATGTTTATGGGTATACGATCTTGGCTTGGGGGATTCTTTTTACTGCTGCTGGCCACCAGCGTTTATCCCCAATACGACAACAAAAATTTGCCTGTCATGGACTTTGCGTTGCGGCAGAACCTGCAAAACATGAGGGCCCAACAAACCCAGTACACCACCTTCGTGTTTTATACCATTAATATGGACACCCCAGGCTATATCGAGCATGCGTTCTACAACGCCAGGGAAAATGGCATTATCCGTGGAAAAGCCTTCCCACGGTGGCGGGAAAGTGGGGTTAAAGAAACCAATCGACAACTCGACTTTCTGATCGACGCCGAAAGCCGGGGCTTTTTTACCATTCTTCTGCCCTATGGCATTTTGGGCTACACCCGAGATGGCCGTTTCAAATTGGGTGAAAATGGGCATTTGATTACCTTTGCAGGGGGATACCCTGTTTTGGGAGAAGAAGGAGAAATCTATTTGCCTATTGGCGACATTGCTGTTTCAAAATCTGGGGTCCTTTCGGTAAACAGCGACCGGGTTGCCAAGCTTCGTATCGCCGTCATGCCCTCTAAAACCTTGGACCGTATGGTCGAAATCAATGGTTCTGTGTTTTATTTGTCTGGCAAAGAACCTGTAGAATTGCTTGAAGGAGAGCAATATTATGCAGTTCGACAAGGGTTCCTTGAAGAATCCAACGTGTTAAAAGCGCTGAATGGTGATATTTTAATCGTTAAGCAGTCCTACGAGGCTTCGACCCGTGCTGTGAAAAGTTTGACCAAGACCATGACCTCGTCGTTCCAAATTGGAACCCCCTAGACCCCCTTATATCAAAGGAGCTCAACCATGATCCATCAGTTATTTATCGCCAAGTCCGGGATGTTCGCGTTTCAACGAAAAATGCAGGTCATTACCGACAACATTGCCAATGCACAAACACCAGGGTTTAAAGGCAGCCGAACCGAAATGGAGAGTTTGTTCCCCTATATCATGGAACAAACCATTACCGAGTTCGAAGACTCGTCGATTCCTGTGGGCGAAAAACGTAAAAAATACATGCAATACGGCCAAGGGGTTCGGGTTAACGATGTGTCCCGGGATCTTCGCCAAGGTGTTATTGAAATTACCAACCAACCCCTGGACATGGCCATCGAAGGGGTGGGCTTTTTCCAAGTTCGGATGCCCGACGGGACTTTGGCTTACACCCGTGCTGGCAACTTTAAATCAGACAATCAGGGAACCATTGTGGATCCAAACGGTCACCCACTGGAGCCCTCAGTTCGACTGCCCAACAACATGACGGACATTGCCATCACCGACGATGGAAAAATCATGGTCTATGTGAACAACGAAGCCGTCCCTCGCGAGGCCGGACAACTGCTCTTGGCGAAATTCCAAAACCCAGCCGGCATGAAGTCTGTCGGACAAAACCTCTATGTCGAATCCCCTGCCTCCGGGGAACCCGTTTTTGAAAACCCTGGCCGGAACGACATGGGCCGCATCCGAGAACGGGCCCTGGAATTCTCCAATGTGGATATTATCGATCAGCTGACCTCGATGATTTTGACCCAGCGTTCTTTCGAGTTGATTATTAAATCGACCAGCGCGGGTGATGCGATGCTTAAAGCTGCTAGTGATATCGGCAAATAAAGCCTGGTTATTCTTTCTGCTATGCTGGGCCAGTTGCACACCGCTTTTTGGGGTTGCTGTGCCCGATTTTCGCAGCGCGTTGGATCAGCAGTTGTTGGGACATGTTTTGGCGTCGGATTCTCGGCTTACCAGCGAGTCTGTTCGCATTCGGTATACGCTTAGCCCCCTTCAAACCCAGCGCATTCAATCGGCGAAAACGGTAACCCTGACCCTCCCCCCAGAAGCCTCTTTGATTGGCAAAACCACCCAAACCCTTAGCCTAACTCTTGAAACCGAAACCGTGCCGCTTCCCTTGTCGATCGAAATCGACGCTTATGCCCATTTTCTGAAAGCAGCCAGAACCATTCCAGCCAGAACCCTCATCGCCACGTCCGATGTTTATGTCGACTTTGAATCGGTTTACGGAAAACCCAAACAGACCTTCGAAAACCCAGCTCAAATTGTGGGTAAACAAACCATTACAGTAATCCCAAAATATGCTATAGTGGCGTCGTGGTTTTTACAGGAAAAACCCCTTTTCCTTTCAGGAAAAACCATAACCGTCATCGTCAAAGGAAAACAAATTTCCATTTCACTACCTGGGATTGCCCTCAACGATGGTTTCAAAAACAAGTCCGTCAAAATCAGAACAAAAGCATACCCTGACAAACTCTTGGAAGGTGAAGTATTGGATGAAGATCATGTTCAAGTCCTTATTCGCGATTAGTTTGGTCTTTTTTTCAGCCTCCTTCTGCCAGGCTGATTCTCTTTGGACCACCGGCTCTACGTCGATGTTTGTGACACCCAAAAACAGCACCAAGGTTGGGGACATCATCACAATTCGCATTTCGGAAAGCACCACGGCTCTGCAAGAAGCCACCACCAAAACTCAGAAACAGTCCGAGCTGGATGCCCAATTGCTCTCTAACTGGGATCAGGTCGCCAACATTTTGGGCAGTGAATCGATTCGAAAGGGCTATGAGCTCGACATCAAAGGCAACGACTCCTACAACGGTACCGGCCAAACCTCGAGACGAAGCCGGGTGTCCGCCACCATTACAGCCATTGTGACCGAGGTTTTGGATACTGGGATTTTTTATATCGTTGGTGAACATAAGGTTAAGGTGAATGACGAAGTCGAAACCATCCGTATTTCTGGTTTTGTTCGACCCGAAGATGTTAAGCCAGACAACAGCATTGCGTCTTCTCAAATTGCAAAAGCAGAAGTCTCCGTTATTGGGGCAGGGGTTGTTGGGTCGAAACAAACACCCGGTATTTTAACCAAAATGTTCAACTGGTTCTTTTAACATGAAAAAAACAATCGTTCTTTTTTTAATTATTGCGTTGTTAGCCCCTTCTTTTTCGCTTTTTGCCCAGGACGGAGGCCCAACGGTTCGCCTGAAAGACATCAGTCGAATTCTGGAGGCCAGAGACAATCAATTGATGGGGTTTGGATTGGTTATTGGTCTTCGGAATTCTGGAGACTCCAAAAACACGGTCTTTACCGATGCAGCTTTAACCAACATGCTCAAAAAAATTGGCTTGCCCACGGGGCCCAAAGAATTTTCTTCGCGCAACGTCGCTGCGGTTATGGTCACTGCGACCTTGCCCCCTTTCATCAAAAAAGGACAAAAATTGTCGGTTACGGTTTCGTCTTTGGGGGATAGCACCAGCTTGGTGGGTGGCACCCTTATTATTACCCCACTCCAAGGGGTCAATGGCAAAATTTATGCGGTTGCCCAAGGAACGGTTTTGGTGGGCGGCTTGGATGGCAGCTCTCAACAAGGGCGTTTATATCGCAACGAAACCACGGTGGGACGTATCCCAGAAGGGGCCATTGTTGAAGATGTGGTGCCCGTTACCTTTACTGACCAACACAACATTACCATTGTAATGCACAACTCGAACTTTATTACGGTTTCCCGGGCCACAAAAGCCATTCAGGATAATGGGTTTCCCGGCGCCAAGGCCATCGACGCCAACATGATCAAAGTCCCCTTGTCCGATCTTAATTCTTCCGATTTGGTCAGTACCATTGCCAAACTTGAAAATATTGCAGTTGTTCCCGATTCTTCCTCCAAAATTGTGGTTAATTCCCGAACTGGAACCGTGGTTATTGGCGATATGGTTCGGCTTTTCCCAGTGGCTGTGACCCATGGCAACATCTCCATTCGCATCAGCGACAGCGACAATGGGGGGTTGGCTGCCCTTCAAGGTGGGGGCGCTCAAGAACCCATTCGGGTTGATGAGCCTCAACCTAAAATTATTTTCTTGAACCCCAATTCAACCTTGTCTAGCTTGGTGAATGCCCTTAACGAAATTGGGGCTTCACCCAAAGACCTTATCTCGATTTTGCAAGCACTCAAAGAATCTGGTTCCCTTATCGGAGACCTTGAGGTCCTCTGATGCAGCAGTGGATTTTCTGGGCCTTTCTTTTGTCTTTACTTCCCTCGGTTCTTATCGCACAAGATTTCTCTAGCATGATGCCCATGGATCCCATGGCGATTCAACACCAGAAGTTGAGCCGAAAAGAAAAAAAAGACATCCTGGTTACCTTCGAAGCCCAGATTATCAAAGAAATGTTTTTAAAACAGTGTATGATCCAAAATATCAGCTTCTTGGACGAAGAAGAAAAGGCCGAAGATGCCGCATTGTTGCAGCAATTCGATATGCAAAACGACTACTTCACCGATGCCATGGCCTTAAAACTGGCCAAGCAGGATATTTTTAAGCTCAAAGCCTACTTTAAACGCCGAGGAATCAACCCTGAACAAGCACAAAAACAATCAACAGCAAGAAATTAATATTTCGAAGCTGCAACACCAGGAAATTCATCAAACCCGAACCGTTATTACAGACGAGTTTGTGGCAGAGCACATGTCCATAGTCGAGGCCATTGCCTCCAACATTGCTGGCAGTGGGCGAATTCCCCCTTGCATTGGATTTGACGACTTGGTCAGCTGGGGCATCGAAGGGCTGATCAAGGCCCACCGCAACTACAAGTCGGACAAAGGGTCTCAGTTCAAAACCTATGCGTTTTACCGCATTCGGGGCGAGATTTTGGACCGAATTCGAAGCGAATGGCAATACCGAAACCCCCACGAGTACACCGATTACCGCAAAAAACTTCAGGATCGTATTGCCGAAATTGCCGAAGAAGCCTTGGAAGATCCTGCTCTGGCCGAAAATTCGGCAGCAGCCTACGAGGAAGCGGTTCAAAGCATTGTGGCCAACTCGGCCATTTCTTGCCTGATTTCTTCCGATTCCATCGATATCGAATCCCATATGGCCGGCACCCGAAACCCTGAAACCGAGTTTTTCGAGGAAGAAGAAGCCTCTTACCGGTTGTTATGGAGCGAAATTAATACCCTAGATGCCGAAGAAAAAGAATTGGTGGAATTGTTTTATGTTAAAGGGCTCAAACAAAAAGAAATTGCAGCCAAGCTTAATTTTTCCAACAGCAAGGTGTGCCGTTTGCACATGAAGATTTTGGACAAACTGCGTCGCCGCATGTCCAAAAAAATGACGGAGCCCCAAGCATGAAAGTCGTTTTGATGGGCTTATTAATGGCCTTGTTATGTCTCGAACCCCTTCAAGCCAAAGCCATCGACCGTGTTTTGTTTGACGATGTTCACGACCATTTGGCAACGGCCATTAATGGCGCAGCCGAAAAACAAAGCATGTTTTCGTACAACATCGCCAACGCTTCGACCCCTGGGTTTCGACCCGTTTTGAGCCCCGAAGACAGTCTCGAATTTCGAAACCTTGTTCCCGCCAATCACCAAGATTCGGACATTATGATTGAATATTTTATGGCCAAATTAACCGAAAACAGGTCTCATCAAAGTGCCTACATTAAACTGTTTACAACAAAAATGGGTATTTTGCGCCAGGTTGCGACCTTGGGTAAACGCTAATGAAAAAGGCCGTCGTTCTTTTTTTACTGCTGACACTTGCTTCTCCACTTCTAGCCCAGGGCTTGGATGATGCGTTTAAAATCAGCATGTCTGGCATTGCGGTTCAAAAATTTCGCCTGCGCCTGATTGCGGAAAATATCGCCAACGTCGCGACGTTGAAAACCGAAACCGGCCTGCCCTATCAGAAACAGTATGCTGTTTTGCAGCAGCATAAATTTGGGGTTCGGGTTTTGCGGGTTGAAAAAAGCAACGAACCCTTCCCCATGTACCCCGACGGCGCGGTGATTCAAGCCGACGACGGAGGTTTTGTCCATTGGCCCAACGTTAACCTTCCCGACGAGTACGTGGATTTGGCCTTTACAGAAGCCATGTTCGAAGCCAACGTTACGGCTTATAAATCGGCCAAGGCTATGTATCAACAAACCTTGGAAATCTTGAAATAAAGGAGGCTCTTTTATGATTGGAAACGTTTCAACAGCTGCAGCATCCGCTTCTTCTGGCCCAGCCATACCAAAACCCTCGCTGGCCGATCTGGATGGCCCTTCTTTTCAAGAAGTTTTGGACGAAAAAACAGCCAAACAACCCGACCATTCCAACACACAAAATCCGATTCAACACCTGACAAAAGCCGTAGCCGGACCTTCTGCAATTGCCCAATCCAATTTGGTTGCCCAGGCATTATCCGACGAAATTACCAAGCCTCAACGCAAGTTTCAGGCCGCCAAAAAAGACATCAACGACAACACCCTTTTGGCCCAAGCCCCAGACAACAACTACGAAAACTGGCAGGCTCAACTTTTTGACAACGCCCCAGCTGCCGTTACCCCTAAAAACGTCGTTAATGAAGCCCAAAAAAGTAATAAATTGGATGTGACGCCCTTCCAATTGTTCATGGACAAAGCGGTTGATGCCCTCGAAAATATCAGCCAGATGGAATTTAAGGTAAACGACTTGATCGACGGCTATATTCAGGGTAAGGTTTCTATTGATGAAGTGACCATCGCCGCTTCAAAATTAAGCCTCGCTGTTTCCTTTATTACAACTGCCGTCACCACGGCCACCCAAACCTTAAAAGAACTTCAACAAATGCAAATTTAACCCTTTCACAGATAAGGACACCCTATGGCCGAAATGGACTTTGACAACGAAAACGATCTTGATATTGGCGAACCCCCAAAACCTGCTTCTGGGTTCTCGTTTCGTCGTATTTTTACAACCTTGGCCGTTGTCGCAGGTGTGGTTGCTTTGGGGGCCACGGTTTACAATTATGTGATTAAAGACGACAGCATTAGCGCCATCAAAGCCAAGGCCCCAGCCACTGCTGAAGCCCCTGAAAAAAAGGAAAAATCTGGTGGTTTTTTCAGCTCTTCAGATAAAAAGAAAAAAGTAAAATATACCGTTTTATACACACAGTTGTCTCCCGACATCACCACCAGTGCTTTGCGGGAACTCAGCTTTTCAGACATTCCTTTCGAAACCAAACAAAACGGGAAAAACTTCGATTTGTTAATCGATGAAGACCGCATTGACGAAGCCAAAAACCTGCTGGCCCTCAAGGGAATTCCGGGTGGTGAAATTAAAGGCTATCAATTGTTGGACGATTCCCAAACCCTTGGGGTAACGGAATTCGACAAACGGGTTCGGTTTGTAAGGGCCCTTTCTGGGGAATTGGAAAAAGCCATTACCAAGCTCGATATGGTTGAAGATGCCAAGGTTCAAATTGTATTGCCCGAACAGCGTTTGTTTGCCGTTACCCAACCCCCCGTCACGGCCTCGGTTTTGATTCGCAAAACCCAGGATGGGGTTCTAACCGACGATGTGGTGTTTAGCATCATTCAAATGGTGGCCAACTCTGTGGAAAACCTTCAACAAGAAAACATTACGGTTGTGGACACCGAAGGACACGTGTTGTCCGAGGGTATCTTCGAACGCATGGCAGCCAGACGAGCTGGACGCATTGTACCCAAGCGCCCAACAGCAGCTGTCGAAGAAGCCGTTTCCCCCACCGAAAATGTGGCTCCATCGGCCAATACAGGCCCAACTTTTGCCTCGATTTCCGATCTGAATAAATGGTATGCACTTAAAGAACAGTACGAAAAAGACCTGGCCAAGCGGGCCATGCGCCAGTTGGTGGGCATTTTACCGATGGGCAGCTACAAAGTGGTGATTGCTGCTGATATTTCGCCTGTTATTAAAGACGGCCAAATCGAAGTCCGCCGTCTGACCACCAGCATTGTCGTAGACAGTAGCCGAAACGACATTTATTTGGATATTTTAACCAAAAAACAAATCTTCAATACCATTGCAGGTGCCATTGGCTATGTGAAGGGCCGGGACACGATTCAGCTGAACAAGGCCGACTTTAGCCTTCTTTCGGCTGCGGAACGCCAACAGATTATGGACGTTTTCATCGACAAAAATTGGAAATATTATTTAAAACTCTATGGCAAATACTGGCCGTTTGTGGCCGTTCCTGTTGGGGTGTTTGTGGTATACAGCCTTCTGGCAAGCTTGGTGCGCCGGATTCGAGAACGCTTTAAACGCAATGCCGAGGAACTCGAGGATGATGACGATAACGAAGACCCCGAAGAAGGGGAACCTGACTTTGCCGAACTTCATCAAGAAGTGAATCCTGCCAGGTACACCGAACAAATTAAAACCACAGCTGAAAGCAACCCCCAAGTCATCGCCCAATTAATGGAAGAATGGCTTGAAAACGACCAAGAAGAAGAGGTGCCTGCCTAATGTTGACTGGAAAACAAAAAGCCCAAATTCTGTTGTCCCTTTTGGGTTCAAAAGCCCAAGACGTTCTAAGCTTATTGTCCCCCGAAAAAGCCCAACTGTTGACCACCATTATTGAGGACGCCCCAGAACCCAGTGCCAAAGAATTAAGCGCTTTGTCCGACGAAATTACCCAACGGGTTGGTGGAAACAAAAAGCCCATGCTTACGGGCGACTTGTCCAGCTCGTCATCTTCTCTTTTTTCTGGAGAAAGTTCGTTTGGGGCCTTTGATGCCGCACCCGAAGCCGAAGAACCAGAATCCCCTGTGGAATCCGGTCCCAAATTGCGCCCACTACCCGAAGTGGCTGCCCTGCTTTCCAAAGAAAAACCCCAGTTGATTGCCTTTATTTTGGGCAAAGTTGAAGAGCCCATCAAAGAGGAATTGCTCTCGTATTTACCCGACTATGTGTTGGCCGAAGTGCAAGCTCGCTCTGTGGATTCTTTCCCGCTTTCAGATGCGGTGTTTAAACAATTGTACGACGCTATTTTTTATGCCCCAGAGATCCCCGAAGGCGAAGAGGCGCCAGCCGCAGAATCCAGTTCTACGGACTCGCCTTTTGCGTCCTCCTCGTCTTCGTCTATGTTTGATAGCGCACCGCTATTTAGCTAGGACTTTTCAGGGCCTCATTTTTAGAGAAGGAGTTTGATGATGGAAAACGTTATTATTATCGGGTCTGGACCCGCTGGGCACACTGCGGGCATTTATGCTGGGCGTGCCAACCTGAATCCCCTGATGTTTGAAGGGGAAATGGCCGGAGGTGTTGCCGCCGGCGGGCAATTAACCACCACCACTGAAATTGAAAATTTCCCAGGCTATACCCACATTGGTGGATTGGAATTGATGCTGAAATTGCGGGAACAATCCGAAGCTTGTGGAACCCGAATTGTCACCAAAACTGTCGACGAAGTGGATTTGTCTTCCCAGCCATTCAAGGTTCGGGTAGGCGACGAGATCCTCGAGACCAAAAGCCTGATTATCGCAACCGGGGCCACGGCCAAACGCATGGGCATTCCCGGCGAAGATCTCCTTTGGCAAAAAGGGATTTCGGCTTGTGCGGTCTGCGATGGGGGCTTACCCATTTTTCGAAATAAACCCTTGGTTGTGGTTGGCGGAGGCGACACCGCTTGCGAAGAAGCCACCTATTTGACCAAATTTGCCAGCGAGGTTTATTTGTTGGTGAGATCTGACAAAATGCGGGCCTCTAAAGTGATGCAAGACCGAACATTGGCCAACCCCAAAATTAAAATCTTGTGGCACACCATTGCACTAGAAGCCATCGGCGAAGGGGTTCTGACCCACCTCAAAATCAAAAATACCCAGACCGGCGAAGAATCAACCTTGGCTGCCAATGGGTTGTTTTATGCCATTGGCCATACGCCCAACACCTGGTTTTTAAAAGATCAGCTGGATGTGGATGATGCCGGCTATATCCGTACAGTTCCGGGAACCACCCAAACCAGTGTGCCCGGTGTGTTTGCTGCAGGGGATGTTCAAGACCGGGTTTATCGCCAGGCCATTACCTCGGCAGGGACCGGTTGTATGGCGGCTTTGGAAGCCGAACGGTTT
This sequence comes from Candidatus Margulisiibacteriota bacterium, assembly GCA_050250935.1. Lineage (GTDB taxonomy): Bacteria > Margulisbacteria > Marinamargulisbacteria > JBFWNS01 > JBFWNS01 > JBFWNS01. The sequence continues at coordinate 325,990 of JBFWNS010000001.1, forward strand.
TTGGCGCACTAGGCATCAACTTACCCATTTGATCAAAATGCTGTATACTACGGCAGCCCTTTTGGGGGCACATTATTCTTTTTGTTTAGGAAAAATATGGCTGTAAAAGTGATTGTTGGAGCCCAATGGGGCGATGAAGGTAAGGGAAAAATCACCGATATGTTGGCAGAAAATGGCGACTTGGTGGTTCGGTACCAAGGTGGCAACAACGCCGGTCACACGGTGGTTGTGGATGGTACCAAGTTCAAACTACACCTGATTCCCTCTGGGATTTTGTACGATACTTGTTGCAGTGTGATTGGCAATGGTGTAGTAATCGACCCCGACGTGTTTTTCAAAGAACTCGACAATTTGACTGCCCAAGGCATTACCGTTACCCCCAAAAAACTCAAAGTCTCGATGACAGCCCACGTTATTTTGCCTTTCCACAAACTGTTGGATGCCCACCAAGAAGCTTGCCGGACAGATGAAGACAAAATTGGCACCACGACCAGGGGCATTGGACCTGCTTATACGGACAAAGTCTCTCGCAGCGGGATTCGGGTGATTGACCTTCTGAACAAAACCCGCCTGGAGCAACGCATTCGTTCCCGAAATTGGGAGGCGTTGTTGCCCAACCACGGCTTGGATGTCGACCAGATTGTTGCGGATTATGTCGCGTTTGGCGAACGGTTGCGCCCCTTTATGGTGGATACCTCACTTTTTGTGAATGATGCCATTGATGACGGTAAAAATATTATTCTAGAAGGTGCCCAAGGCACGTTGTTGGATGTGGACCATGGGACTTATCCGTTTGTAACCTCGTCCAATCCGATTTCTGGCGGGGCCTGTATTGGGGTGGGCATTGGTCCCCACAAAATTGACCAGGTCATCGGCGTGGCCAAAGCCTATGCAACCCGGGTTGGCGAAGGACCTTTCCCCACCGAGTTGTTGGATGCCACTGGCGAACAATTGCGCACTCGCGGGGCCGAATTTGGCACCACGACCAGCCGTCCCCGACGCTGTGGTTGGTTGGACACGGTGGTCTTGCGCTATGCGGCACGTGTGAATGGCTTGACCGAAATTTGCCTGACCAAGTTGGATGTGTTGGATGGTCTGGAAAGCATTAAGGTGTGTAACCGTTATCAAACCCAAGATGGGATTTTGTACAACCTGCCCTTGGATGTGGATGCCTTCAGTTCTGTCACCCCCATCTATGAAACTTTACCAGGGTGGGATCAGGATATTTCTGGGATCACTGCTTTTAAAGATTTGCCCCATAACGCCAAAGCCTATGTTCAATTCATCGAAGACACCGTCAAAGTTAAAATTTCGCTGATTTCTGTGGGGTCTGGGCGGCATCAGACCATTCATCTGCTGACCCTTTAATGTCGACTCAGATTTTTATCACAGGGGCGACGGGTTGCATTGGGCATTATGTCCTGGATCTGCTTAAGGACGACCCTAGCCTGACCCTACATTTGCTGTTGCGAGATCCGAAACGGTTGCGGTTTAATCCGGCCGACTACCCCAACATTCATCTGCATGTTGGCAATCTGGAAACCATCGAGAACCACGAAGCCATTTTAAAATCCGTGGATTATCTGATTCATATTGGCACCGATTGGAGCAATTCCGACTATGCCATTAAGCTGAATGTCGAAAAAACCCATCAACTGTTTTCCTATTGTCACGAGGGGGTTTGTCAACGCATGGTGTATTTCTCAACGGCCAGCATTTTGGGCAAAAACAACCGCCCCATCCCCGAAGCCGAACGCTTTGGAACCGGCTATGTTAAATCGAAATACCTGGGCTACCAACACCTGCAAACCGCCCCCTACAAAGACAAGGTCGTCACCGTTTTTCCAACCTTGGTGTTTGGGGGAGACGCCCAACATCCATATTCGCACATCAGTTCTGGGGTGGTGCCCAATGTACACTATTTGAACCTGTTGCGCTTTATTTATATGGACGCCCGCTTCCATTTTTCACATGCCAAAGACATCGCCGCTGTGGCCAAACATGTGCTCCTGAACCCCACCCCCAAACACGATTATGTGCTGGGCAATCCGGTGTTAACCGGCAAAAAAGCCATTGAAATTTTATGCAAAACCTTTGGGTATCGGATTTGGTTCCGCATTAAAATCAGTTTGGTTTTTGTGTTGAAACTGGCCCAATGGTTCCGAATCGAAGTGGGGCCTTGGGATCGGTTTTGTTTGGAAAACCCCTATTTTGAATACGAGACCGTTACCCCAGCCAGCTTTGGGCTTACCACGGCTTTTCCAACCTTGGAATCCGTGTTGGCCGACCTGAAGGCATGAGGGACTGGCAAAGCCGCCTCCTCCACGTGCTGGGCCCCTGTGTCCACTTTGACGAAAAGACCTGCCTTCGCTATGCCACCGATAAAAGTCCTGGGCTTTCGTATCGCCCGGAAGCGGTCGCTCTTCCTCAAACCCCTCTTCAGGTTCAACAGCTGCTGGACTTTGCCAACGCCGAAAATATGCCCTTGATTCCCCGGGGTGCCGGAACCGGAACCACCGGTGGTGCCTTGGCTGCCCACGGTGGCATTGTGGTGTCGATGGAAGCGATGAATCGGATTGTGGAAATTGATCCGATTAACCGTGTGGGGGTGGTAGAACCCGGGGTGATTACCGGCAATTTTCAGGCTGCTGTGGAAGCCCAAGGGTTGTTTTACCCCCCCGATCCGGCCAGTTTGGCCAAGTGCAGTTTGGGGGGCAATGTGGCCGAAAATGCTGGAGGACCACGGGCCGTTAAATATGGGGTTACCGGACAGTTTGTGTTGGGCCTGGCTGGTTTTTTTGGAGACGGTACCCCCTTTCGTTTGGGCGGGAAACGCCTCAAGGATGTGGCCGGTTACGATATGATGCGCCTGTTGATTGGCAGCGAAGGAACCTTGGCCATTTTAACCGAAATCACCTTTAAACTGCTGCCTTTCCCACCTTTTCGTCGGGTTTTCTTGGCAGGGTTTGAGGCCTATTCCGATGCCCTTTCGGCCCTGGCTTTGCTTCAAAAAACCGTTCAACCCTCGGCCATCGAACTGACAGACCAGCGGTGCCTTAGGGCTGTCGAAACCCAGATGGGACGACCCCTGCCCGGCTCTCAAACCCGGGTTCAATTGTTGATCGAGGTTGATGGATTTGATGAAAATCAAGTTCAAACCCATCTGACTACGGCTCTGGATTTAGCCAAAGCGTCCAATGCCACCGTGTTGGAACCCGCCCATTCCGAGGCCGATACCCAAGCCTTTTGGGCCCTAAGACGGGGGATTTCGGAGGCGCTTAAACAGCTTTGTCCGGCTAAGATTTCCCACGACATTACCGTGCCCATTTCTGAAATTGAAGCCACCATGGCCTATTTGGAAACCCTCGAAACCCGCTTTGGGATTCCAGTGTTGGGCTATGGGCATTTGGGGGATGGCAATTTACACATTAATATTTTGCCCCAAAACCCCGAAACCGATCCGGTATATGCTGTTGTCGAGGCCTTGTTTGCCCATGTGGTGAAGGTGGGTGGAACCTTGTCTGGAGAACACGGCATCGGCTTATCCAAAAAGGCGTTTATGCCCTTGATGTTTTCCACAGAGATCTTGCAAAAAATGCAGGCTCTAAAAACGGTTTTTGACCCAAAAAACATTTTAAATCCGGGCAAACTATTATAGACTAAAGCGGTTCCCGACCGACATCCTTTTCAGACCAACCCGGACCCACCCAAGCCCAGCTGTTGGGCATCGTCCAGGCTCCCACACATGAAGTCAAAAGCAAAACAAACCCTCTCTTTTCTTGCCAAATATTCCACTTGGCTTATTTTGTCGCTGCTCTTTGCAACCCTAACTTTTGGGGCGTTTGTGTATCAAACTCAGATTCCCCAAGAAACCATTCGAAAATTGGTTCAAAAAGAGCTTAGTCGACAATTCAAACGCGAAGTCACCATCGACCGTGTGTCTGGCAATTTGCTGTTCTCGGCAACATTAAAGGGCATTCGTTTTGCAGACAAAGACCGGGTCAAAAACGGTGTGGGTCTCGAAATTGGTGAATTAACGGCTCACTATAATTTGATTTCGGCGGTTCAACACAACGGCGATTTTGCAGCGGCCTCTTCGAAAGTAATGGTCAAAAATGTGATTTTGTTTGTCCACAGACAAGCCAATGACGACTGGAACGTGTTTCATTTTTTCCCTCCTCCAGAACCCCACATGCCACCGGGCGTCCCCACTTTTACAGGGATTTTATTTGTGAACAATCTGGCCTTTAAATTTCAAGACGACAAAGGTTGGGGGGAAACCCAGCTTCAGAAACCCTTTACCGAAACCTTTGGCCGGTTCAAAGGGAGTTTTAATTTTTCTCATTTAAAACGGGTTCAACTTTCTTTAACCGGCGAAACGGCCAGCAACGAAGCCCCCATGACCCTTCAAGGGGTCTTTAATGCCTTTAATGGGCAATACGATTTAATGTTTAGCTTAACGCCAAAACTCGACCGATGGGCACCTTACGTGTTGCCCTATTCTGGGTTTTCGATTACCCAAGAAAGTCCGTTTATTGTGGGCCATGTTAAATCCAAAGAATTGGCAGATCCCGCCGAAATTCCATTTTGGTACGATTTGACGGTTCATTTGGACAACAACACCCTTAAACTCGCCGCAGTCCCCTTACCCATTACCCAACTTAAAGCCGATGTTCATTTGTATAACAACCAATTGGATCCCTTGGATTTGAATGCCGTGGTTTCCGCCGAGGAGGCAACGTCGCTGATCTCTCGGTTAAAGGCCTTAAGGGTTTTAAACCAAGATGGCCGGCTGCTGCGCTACAAACTGGCCGAATTAAAAGACCTTCCGCTTTGGAAAAGCCTTCTGTCTTCTGAACAACAAAAAGCCATTGTTCACCGTCTGGTTTTCAGTAAAGGTCATATTGATATCCAATCGGCATCGGGAAAAGTGGATGCCATTCCGCTTCAGGCCCAGGGGAGTTTATATGCCGAAAGCCAATCCATTAGTCTGAATATTAAGGCCAAGGCCTTTGATCTGGAGGCCCTTAAGCGGGTTTTCCCGGCTTTGAATCGCTATACCTTTTCGGGCCGAGGGGAAAGCCAATTTCGCTTGAACGGCCGTTTGGATGACCCCAAAATCAGTGGCGCGTTGGATCTGTATACAGCCGAGATTTATACAGTGAGTGTTCCGTCTGCCAAGGTTCATTTCGAGTTTGGGTCCTCCCTATTTCAATTCAAAACAGACCCCGTTGCCTGTCTTTCGGGGCAAGCAAAAATTGAAGGGCGCTTTTATACAACTGGGGCCAATAACATGAGTCTGACGGCCACTGGGCAACACCTGTCTGTTGCTGATCTTGGGCTGCGCCAGATTCCCATTTCTGGGTTTGCCGATGTGAACCTGACCCTGACCCAGGGCCAAGAAGGGTACACGGTTGCCTTCAAAACCACCTTACCCGATGTCCGGCTTTATCAACAAAATCTGCAACACCTGTCTGGAACGCTTCTGCTGAGACCCGATGATAGTCTGATTATTTCTGGACTGGATCTGGGCCTAAACGACACCGGGGTTTTGCACCTGTCTGGCTCGCTTCAACCCAACAACGCTTTTACCCTTCAGTTTCAGGGTCAGGGCATCCCCCTTAAGGATGTAGATCCCACACACGAGCACAACAAATCAGGGCTGCTAACCCTTAAGGGGCAACTTTCTGGGGTTTTAAATCAGGCCTTCTGGGCGAATCCCTGGGAAAACCTTCAGGGAAGTGTTCAATCCAACCTGACGGATTACCGGTTCTTTGAACAACCCATCGATACCCTGGATTTGGATCTGTCTTTTGCCAACCACAGCATCGTTGTCCGAGAGTTTAGGGCCAAACACGGTCCAGAACTTTTGGCCATTACCGGAGACTTCGAAGGTCTAGAACCCAGGTCCATTTCGGTGGTGGTTCAATCGTTGAATTTGAATCGATCCAAATGGATTCAACGGCAGCTGCCAGACGTGATCAAACCCTTTGGTGGCGACATCAGTGCCAAACTGTCCATTACCAAAAAATCCAGGCCCGGAACCGCTGTAGCCAATTGGCATTGGATGGGGCGCTATGCCATTCAAGGTCAGGCCTCTTTAACCCATACCCTGTTCCAAAGCCAACCGCTTTCAACCCTGAACGCCACCTTGAACTGGGATGGCAATGCCTTGACCCTTTCGGATGCGATGCTTAAACACGGGAAATCCACCATTTTGTTGGCTGGCCGAATCCAAGCTGATCAACGTTTGGATTTAACCCTTCGCCCTGGCTCTGTGGTTGTGTTGGATGATTTTCCAGTGCTGACCTCGAGTTTTGGGTATTTTTCTGGGCAAGTGGCCGTAGACGGTCGTCTCTCTGGCACCTGGCGCGATCCTGATGTTGAACTTAATATTGTTGGAAAACAGCTTCACACCAATCACATTGTCCTTGACGAGGCCGTGGGCAAAATTGTGTACAACCGCCACAAATTGTCTTCGCCACAGTTCACCCTTAAGCGAGGGGATAACGACTATGGATTTAGCGGTTATATCGACCTGAGTCCCCTTCTGTTTGGCCGTAACTTGGGCCCTCAAGCTTGGGACTACAAATTGTCTGTTGGGGTCAACAAAGCCGATTTGGGAATCTTGTCCGAACTGATCGAATCGATTTACAAAGAGGTTAAAAGCCACCGAGAAGCCCCAGCCATAGCCACCGAGGCCATTCCCAATGCCAACACCACCCCGGCTACTGGAATGGTCATCACCTCGCCGTTGCAAAAAGATCCCTTAACGCCATTGTACAGCTTGGTGAATACGGGAGCCGTTTCGGCTTACTATCAGGCTTTGGCCAACAAAAAAACGTCCGAAGACAACCCCGAAGAATTGGGACTCAAAAACCTGATCCGTGGCAGCCTAAGCGGGACTTTTGTGATGGAGTCTCATCAACAACTCACCCCCACTTTGACGGCCGACCTGTCCTTAACCGACGCCTCGATTTCATTTTTATCGGCTCAAAAACTCGAGCTCACCATTCACAGCGATGGGTCGGGCACCCAATGGACCTTGGGGATGGACAACGGCCGTATTGGGGCCAAAGATTTCCAGAATTTTTCGGGCAATGGCACCTTTGATCAGAACGGGGTTCTGTTTATTCAAAAAGGCAGCATCACGGCCGACCAACGGCCAAACCCCCGGTTTCTTCAGGGTCGAATCCCCTTGGCCGGACTTTGGGACAAAACCAGAGCCGAGGATCTGATGTCGGTTGAAGTGGTCTTAGAGGGGAATAACATCAGTGTTTTGACCTTGTTTAACGACACCGTTAAAGACATTACCAACGACGGACGTGTGGTGTTGGATATTGGGGGGAGTTTGGCCAAACCCCTGATTAGCGCCCGGGAAATCACCCTAAAAAATGCCGCCATCACCTTTAGCGAGGATACCTATATGCGATCGCCATTGCGCATCGCTCAGGCCTCTTTAACCCTGGTGAACAACCACCTGATGATTCCAGCCACCACCATCGAGTGGCGTGGGATCGATACCAAATTTTTCCTGACTGCCCAAGAACGGCTAAACACCTTTGTGGTTTCTGGGGCCGTGGATTTTAACGATTTAACCTTAATTGATCCCGAACAACTTCGAATTGGCCTGGACTTGGCGCTTCAAGATACGTTTATTACCTTGAACTTTCCAAAGGTGTATAACGGCGATGTGAAATTGTCGAACATTCGGGTTAAAGGCATTTATACCGTCGGCATTTCAGACACGGCCAAGCTGGCTTTGCGCAAACAGCTGCAAACCGAAAGGGAATCGGGACCTGTGATCTCTGGCTATATTGAGCTTAGTACCGGCGAAGTCATTTTGCCTTCTGTGGGCAGCAAGACCCTGAAACCGCCCTTTATGTTGGATTTAACCTGTATGGTTCGAAGCAGTATTTATGTGGGGGGCAGCTTGTTGGGAGAAGGCTTTTTTGAAGGGGTCGCCAATTCGTTTAATCTGGCCCTTAACGAAACTTCGGATCCCCTTTTGGTTGGCGGAACCATTAATGCCCCACGAATTCGCAATAAAATCACCTTTAGCGATGGGGGGGTTAATTTGTTTAACCGAGGCTTCGATTTGTTAACCACGGACCGCCAACGCCTGTTTTATTCCGAGCAATACCGCATTCATCCCAATACCCTGTCTTTTGTAACCCGTACCGAGAAAAACTCGGAAAAACTGGAACTGATTCCGATGTTGGATATTGTGGCGATCTCTGTGATTCCGCCCTATCAAAAATCCAGCACGGTCTCGGACAACACCCAAGTCGGTCCCAAACCTGCCGACACCTATAAGGCCGTCTTGGTCTCGTTTAATGGGTCGGTGTACAACCTAGACACCATTGCCTTTGAAGAATACAACATGACGGCAGAAGACCCCTTTCAGGGATCGCCCAAATACCAAAATACCTATACCATCAGCGGCTCGTCTGGAGCCTCCAAAGACCTGTCTTCTGTGGTTCGACTTTTGTTTCCCAATCTGGTTCAAAGCAGTACCGATAGCCAAGAGGCCGAAGGGGATCAAAAAACCAAACGCATCATCAACGAAGTGGGCGAAAATCAAATTAACACCCTGGTGCGGCGGCAATTTTTACGCCCCATAGAAAAACAAATCGCCAAAAATGTGGGACTCTACGACTTGCGGGTCGACTATAATGTTGGGGGCGCCCTGCTTAAACAGGTGTCAAATGTCTCGGGGTATTCGGGCTTGGGATCAGACCAAAACAACGTGGCCGTGAACATGATTAGCCAGCTGTCTGAACCCTTGTTTTTGCGGGTTCGCACCGACTTCGATTCTTCGGCCGATAACCGTGTGGCCAAAAATGCCCTTCGTGTTTCAGAGGTTGAATTGACCTATTATTTGCTTCGAAATCTGACCGTGAACTATGCCAATATTCAGGACCCCGTGGACCTTACCATTCGACCCAAGGTTTCGGTAAAATACAGCTATGAATTTTAAACACCGCTTCTTTTTTATGCTTGGTTTTGTTCTTTGGGTCATGGTCATCGACCCTGTGGCTGTCCTGGCCCAAACCGATTTTAATCACCCCGTATTTGCCATTCGACTGCCTGGGCTTACCGCTGTTTCAGAAAATGCCCTTATCCCCTCTTTAAGCACCAAAGTAGGCCGAAAAACCAATGCCTTTAACCTAAAACGGGATATTGAAACCTTGTTTTTAACAGGATTATTTCGCCAAGTTGAAGCCAACCCTGTGGTGTCTAACAATGTTCTGACCCTCGATTTTGTGGTGAATGAAAACCCTACCGTATCGGCCATTGTGTTTGAGGGAAACACGGTTTTTTCAAGTGAGACTTTACGGCCGCTGATCCAAAACCGTCCCGGCATGGTTTTGAATATTCGCTCGATTGAAACCGATAAGACGGCTCTGGAAACCTGGTACCGTGACCACGGCTACGACCTGTTTGTTGTGGTAGATATCAGTTTGGATGCCGATCGGGTGTTGCATTATCATCTGCAAGAAGGCCGTATTGGAAAAATTTTGTTTGTGGGCATCGATCAAGTCCGGGCCTTTGTGTTGGATCGGGAATTGGTCACCCAACCCGATACTGTATTTAATTCCAAAACCTTGCGGGAAGACCGAGACCGCTTGCTGCGTTTGGGCTATTTTTCGGATGTTTCCCCGCCCATTTTGCAAGAAAGTTTGGATAAAACCAAACCCAATATTGTGTTTAAAGTCCAAGAAAAAAAGCTCAATTTGATGGATTTTGGGATAGAACAAGAGCGGGACATCGTGGTTGCCTTTGCAAAATTGGACCTTCAACAACGCCTGATTCCCAGCGATTTTACCCGGCTTAAAGTTCAGTCCGACTATCAATATGGCCGTGTCGGCATTCGAAGCTATTCCTTAAGTTATCTGCAACCTTGGTTTTTGAATTGGATCCCCGTTAGCTTTGCCACCGATGCTTGGAACGAACTTAAACAAGAATATTTGGTTGATAAATCCACCAATACACGAAGCTTGAAGGACAACAAACGCACGGGCTACGACGTGATCTTGGGTGTACCCCTGATTCGAGACCGCATGACCCTGAGCTCCAAGTTCAAAAGTGAGTCTGTTTCTATTATTCAAAGCGATGGCTCCTATGCCCCCTACTACGATATTCGAACCTTGGGCTTGGCCTTAAGCTATCGTCAATTGGACGACAAAAACAACCCTAAATCGGGACTTGCTTGGAGCCTCGAAGGCGAAAAAGGCGGCTACATTGCTGGGCTCAATTTGGGGGGACTCACCTTTACCCGGACCAGTGCCGAAACCATTTTGTTTTTGAAACAGTCCGATGTGGATACCTTGGGATTTCATTTGGCCGGGGGCATGATTTTTGGAGCTTCCTCGATCAGCACTTTCGAAACCGATAGTTTCGAGCTGGGGGGTGCCGCATCGTTACGGGGCTATAAAGAAACCAATCCCTTTACAGGTAGCCGAAAGATTTTGGCCAATATCGAATACCGCCACGATTTTAACCCCGTTATTCAAGGGGTTCTGTTTTATGATGTGGGGCAGGCCTTTTCGACAGGGGCTGTTCCGTATCCCCTACACCAAGGCTATGGGTTTGGCACCCGGTTTTTTACCCCCATTGGCGCCTTAAGATTCGATCTGGCTTGGGGTGAGGCCTTTATGATCCATTTTGGATTGGGCCAAGTTTTCTAGGTTTGTGCTGAAACCGTTTCGATAATCGACAAACAGGTGTTGATGTCTTCTGGAGCGCTGTAGATGAGGGCTTTTCTAAACAGGCTTAAGGCCTCGGGCTTGGACCGGTTTAAAACCACCATGCCCAAAGACAAATACCCCACCGAAAGTGTTGGACACACCATGATAACCGTTTGAAAACACTGACTGGCCATCGACAGTTCATTTTGTTTTTGATACACCCAGCCGGCTATCAAAAAGCCCCAGACTGCACATTCTTTATAGACATCCAGCAATTGTTCGGCCACCGCCAAAGCTTGGTCTAAATACCCAGCCTGAAACAAGGTTACCCCCAAATTTTTCAGAAAAAAGTGATCTTGCCGATCGTGTTGAGACAAGGGTTCGCAAAGCTGATCGATCTTATCCAAATACCCAGGGTCTTCGGGGGACAAGGCATTTAATTCGTCCAGGGCATCGCCAATGCGATCCGAAATGGGGTCGGTGGAAAGCTCGAACAGTGGCGATACAGCCTCGATACTGGCCTGGTCTTTGGCCATGAGCCACTCTTGGGTGGTTCCCGGTTTTCGAAGGGTGTGCCAACACTGTCCCCCCCATTCCAAAACCCTATCCGTTGCCAACTGAAATTGAACCCCGTGGAATTGGGCCATGCCATAGGTAGTCATTAACTGTTTAACAGGACAGGGAGCGACAGACACCCAACCAAAATCGCTGACACAATACACCCCTTTGGGATGTAACCCTGCCCAAACCGACGCCAAATGGGTGTCCAATTCTGGAATCACATTCACGGTGCATCCCTCCCACTCGGGATGGCTGGCCAAACTGTTTTTTAGGCTATCGCGTTGCTGTTGGGTCCAGTGGCTGGCCGTTTCGACCGGCACTTCGGTATAGGTTTCTTGAATAACGGCTGCCAACTGTGGGGCCAGCAGTTGGGTTTTGGGGTTGGAAAAATCGGCCAAAAGGGCCACCAGCTCGTCCATGGGAATGGGCTTGGGTTCTGGGCGACTGACATCGACCACCACGGGCTCGGCTATCCATTCGGTTTGGACCACGATTTCAAAGAAACGTCCTTGGCGAACCACAACATGTCGGGTGGGCAGGGCATCCCACAAATAGCTGCTTAAACAAAACAAAGCCGGCTCTGGAAGCTGCCAGTCGGGATCCATCACATTGGCGATTTCAAAGCGCAGTTTTTCCCGGTGATCTGCAAACTGCGGGGACTGGGCCCATTGATCCACCATGGCCTGAGACCCTTCCACCAAATGCCAAACCAGTTTGGCATAGACACCGGGGTAATCCTTGGCCAGAGCATCCAAGGCAAAACGACTGAGCAACCCCATTCCCGCACCCAAATCGTAGACATGGTACTGGGCATCTTCGACTTGGGCGGCCACCGCTGCAATGGCCTTGGCTATTTTTTCGGCAAAAGCCGGCCCATTACGGCCAGCAAAGGGGATTTTCTGGGTAAAAAAAGCATCGGTCCCTTTTTTCCACGTCAACTGGGCCAAGTGGGCACGCACACTCTCGGGCCGGGGAACGAACGATTGAACCAGGGACATGCAGCTTTTCCTTTAGCGGTTTTTCAAGTTTCGAATATACTCGGCACGTTTCTCGAGGTATTCTTGGCGTTCGGCCTGACTGGGTGGACTAACCGAAATGGTGGTCGGTGCCACATAGTCTCTGGGATTGTAATGGTGATATCGGGGTCTTGGCCAGTAGACGGGCGGGGGCGGCGAATAGGCAGCAGGGGTAATGTAGGTGGTTTCTTGGATCACAGTGGTTGAGCCCGAGGGCGCGGGTTCTGAAAAACCAGTTTCGTTTTGTTGTTTTTGCTGCAAAAAGGTTAACTCGGTTTGGGCTTCGGCGATTTTTTTGTCGAGCTCTTTGATTTTTTTCTCGTAGTAGACGGTTCTGCGAAAGTCTTTTGCAAATTCGGAATTGGTCTCGATGTTCGCTGTGGCCAAGGATTCGCCCTGTTCATAAAACGCATCCACTTTGGCCTCGAGCTGGGCCCGCTTTTCTTTCATTTCATACATTTCAGATTGCAGCTGTTGAATTTGAAGGGCAGTGGCATCGATTTTAGGTCGGGTGGCTTGGGCTGGTTTGGGCTCTTTAATGGGAATGGTAAAGCCCATGCCAATGGTTAAACCCGAGGTGTTGGTGTTGGTTGCATTACTAAAGAAAATGGGGGGAACAAAGGCCTTGGTGTATTCCAGATTCAGATAGAAATGTTCCAAAAAATTAAATTTTACACCGCCCAAAGCATGGAAACCAAATTTGGTCCCGGTCTCGAGAACCCCATAGGTGTTGTTTTGAAATCCATAAAAATAGGCCCCTGCCCCTGCCCCAAAATAGGGCTGAATCAAATTCGTGGCAGGACCCACATGATAGAGCAACGAAACGGTTAAAGGCGTCAATTCGAATCGAAAATCCTTCCCAATGTCCAAGGGATTGTGGCTGATGTCCGAATAGCGGCCCAAATTGCCCCGAATTTCAAAGCCTGTTTTTTCGTCCAAAAGCCCCAAACTGCCTTGAAAAATGGTGTTTTTTCCAAAGGATTCCTGAAATTTGGGATCACTGTCGATAGTCATGCCACCCAATCCCAGACTCAAATCCACCGACGCGGCTTGTGCGGTGCTGGTCACCATTAGGGCGATAACAACCCAGATCCATGTGCTTTTCATGTGTTTTACCTCGTCTTTTAGACGTTCCACAGATCCAAAAAGTTCCAGACTCGGTGGTGCGCCCGGAGGGAGTCGAACCCCCAACCTTCTGATCCGTAGTCAGATGCTCTATCCATTAAGCTACGGGCGCGGTTAAAAAAGTCTAGAAACTGTACCACGATTCAAGGCTTTTTCCAATTGCACGCCATGATCTTGATCATCACAGCGGCTTTGCTACTCCTGACCTCTTCAGCTCTCCAGTAGAGGGGTAGGTTTTTGGACAGGTTTGTGGCTTTTCCTGTCTACAAGTGGTTCTATTATAAGCAATTCTTGTGGGTTTTTCAAACTTTTGGAAAAACTAAAGCATCCCCTGGGTTTCGCGAATTTTTTGAACGAGGCTTGTGGTCGAGCAGCCTGGGTGGAAGGGTAAAATCACCACTTTTCCCCCGTAGGCTTTCACGATGGGGTATTCGGGCAGGGTTTCTTTGACATAGTCCCCGCCTTTGACGTGGATGTCCGGCTTTAAGGCTTCGATTAAGTCCACTGGGGTTTTATCTTCAAACAGAATCACATGGTCTATCATCGATAACCCCGACAACACAGCGATGCGGTTGTTTTGGGTCATGAGGGGTCGGGTTGGACCTTTGTTTTCTTGGACCGAGCGATCGGAATTGATGCCCAGTACCAGAATATGCCCCAACTGTTTGGCCGCATACAAATAGTGAACATGACCGGCATGAATGAGGTCGAAACAGCCATTGGTAAACACCACTTTTTGACCGGCTGTTTTATAGGCCTTTCGCTTTTTAAGCAAGGCTTCTAGCCCGATTTCTTTTGAAAACGGGATATCGTCGTACGCCGACCTATCCATGGGCAATATCGTGCCGAATTTCGTCGAAGGTGGCCGTAGCAGTACCCATTTTGCCCACCACAATTCCAGCAGCATGGTTGGCAATGGCTGCGGCAACTTCCATGGATTTGCCAGCGGCCAAGGCCACGCTAAAGGTGGCAATGACGGTATCTCCAGCGCCTGTGATGTCGAAGACCTCTTTGGCTTGGGTGGGGATGTCGATTTTGGTACCGTTTTCCAAGACCAAAGACATGCCTTTTTCGGAACGGGTAATCAGAAGAGCCGGCAAGTTAAGCTTTTTAATCAGTTTAACGGCTTCGGTGCAAATCTCGTCTTCGTTTTGTGTTTTTTTGCGGATCGCGGTTTCGAATTCCCCAAAATTGGGGGTCAAAATGGTGGCCCCTTTGTATTTGCTGTAGTCGTCGCCTTTGGGATCGACGATAACGGGAATACCCTGTTTTCGCGCTTTGGTGATGACGGCCCGAATGAGGCCCGGGGACAGGGTTCCTTTTAAATAATCCGACAAAATAATGGCTTTAACCTGACCCAAAACCCCATCTACTTTTTTGAGAATTTCGGCTTGAACGGTTTTGGGCAATTCCCCCCCGTCTTCTCGGTCCAAACGAACCACATGTTGATGATGGGCAATGATTCGGGATTTTAAAATGGTGGGCCTTTCAGGGGTTTGAACCAAGGACTGGGTCGGAATATGGGCTTTTCCCAGTTCTTTTTTAAGTTTTTCACCGGTGCTATCCGTCCCCAACACCCCCACTAAAATCGGGGTATTGCCCAAGGTTACCACGTTGGCTGCAACGTTGGCGGCACCCCCAGGAACCAAGGTTGTTTTTAAGACCTTGCAAATCGGCACAGGGGCTTCTGGGGAAATGCGCTTAACCTCGCACCAATGGTATTCATCGAGCATGATGTCCCCAATGATGAGAATGGATTCGGGCTTGCAGGTGGCCAAGGCATCCAAGAGTTCTAGCGAGCTAATCATGGACGTCATAGTATCAATAAAAGCGGCGTTTTTGAAACAGGACCAGCGCAGCCATACAAAGCCAGACAATCCAATCCCCCAAGAGGACATAGGGGGTGGTGGGCTGGGCAGCATAAACGGTGGCAAACAAAATAGCCCGGGTATCGAGTTGGGCCTCTCGCAAAATGCGGCCTCGGGGATGGACCACCACCGAGATTCCCGTATTGGCGGCTTGGATCAGATAGCGGTTGGTTTCGACAGCCCGAACGACCGACAGTTGTTTGTGTTCATAAGCGGCCGAGGACTCGAAAAACCAGGCATTGTTCACCAAAACCGCCAAAACATCGGCATGGTCTTTGGCCAGGGTTCGATAAAAATCGGGGTAAATCGACTCCAAACACACCCC
The DNA here is from genome assembly GCA_050250935.1 of Candidatus Margulisiibacteriota bacterium. GTDB lineage: Bacteria > Margulisbacteria > Marinamargulisbacteria > JBFWNS01 > JBFWNS01 > JBFWNS01. Next base: position 341,576 of record JBFWNS010000001.1, read on the forward strand.
AACCCCCAAACGGTAATCGTCCAGAGGCAGGCAAGCCAAGGTGGTGGCCGGGGAAAAATCTTGGGGCGGCAGTTGGGCTTGGACCCATTGGGGCAGAAGGGGTCTGAAGGGAATGTATTCGCCAAAGGGCATCAGGCGGTTTTTACGATAGACTTCGGGCAAAACTCCCCGAGAACCGGCAACCGCCACCCCATTATAAAAAACCTGATTGTCCCGAACTGGGGTGCCAAACACGACCTTGGTGTTCCCGTCACGACAAAGGGTTGTCAGCATGCGTAAAAAATTCGGTTTCTCCAAATTAAAGGAGGGGGTAATGGTTTCTGGCCAAAACACCCAATTGGGTTTGTTGATGGCCACTTGCTCGGTCAACCGCAAATAGTCGAGGCGAATTTGGGCCCAAAACAAGGGATCGAATTTATCGCTTTGTGGGTGATTTCCTTGAATAACCGCCACACGAATAGGGTCCGTTTTTAAAACAGGACTCCAAAGCCGATAGCCACCATAGAGCGCCACACAGGCCCACAGTCCAAAAAGCAAGGTTGCATTAAACCGAATGGTCGTGGTGCCCCAAGGCTTTTTCGGCTGAGGCCATTGTTTAAAAAACCGCATCAGCAGTCGGTAGAGCAGGACATTGGACAATACACAAACCAGGGTAATCCCATAGACCCCAGCCAAAGAGGCCACCTGCAAGGCCAGCAGATTGGGGGTTTGGGAATAGCCAAGGGCCCCAGCTGGATTTCCAAAAGGCCCACAGCCTTTTAGCCATTCCAACACCACCCACACCGCCGGAATGCCCACAAGCAACCCCACCCGATGCCGAAGTGCCCCATAAAGGGCCAATCCTCCCCCATAAAATACACCCAACAAGGCCGCGTAGGCTGCCCAAAGCAGGACCAACCAATACCAAGGCACCCAGGCCCGAAGTTCGAGAATCCAGAGGTGGAAATAGCCCATAAACAAGGCGCCATACACCCAGCCTTTTTTAAAATATTGCTTGGCCCTGGCCTGCCAAGACAGGTGGGCACTGTGCTCGATATCCCACAACAAGGGAATTAAGGCCACAAAAGCCAAAGGCCATACCCCAATTTTGGGAAAGGCCAAAGCCGTTAAAAAAGCAGAAAATAAAACTAAAATACCTCGGCCTCCACACTTAAAATATCCGCTTGTGCATCCAGGTCTGTGTCTTGGACATCTTGTTTTAGCCCTGGCCGGGACCTGGCCACCGCATCGATGGCGTAGTTTTGATCCAACACGTCTTGGAGCACCCCGGTCTGAGAGCCCACAGGCTCGTCATTGCTGCGTTTGGCCGTTGCCACTGTAAAATAGATTTTGGGCTTGGTATTGGACATGACATCCAAGGGAAAGGTGATGATGATTTTATTGCCCACAATGGTTAGATCCTGTTGCAAGGGATACACGGTGCTGTATTGTTCGTTTACGGTGGTGGTGGCCTCGAAATTGAGGGCATCGGATTTGAAAAACTGAACGGTGTTGGTCGATCCTAGCAAAACCGCATAATCGGTCCAAGACGAGAAAAAATTTCGGTAATAGTAGTTGATCCCAATGTTATCGGATGGGGTTTGATGGGAAGCCACTTCCAAATTGCCCACATTAAAGGGAAACCCAGGGGTTGGAAAATAAGGGTGGGTTTGGGCATCGGGCATTAAAATAGGGTCGGACAATTGGGTGGCGTCTTTGCGGTTAAACACCAAATAGTACCGATACAAACTGGGTTGTGGGGTTCCGCGTAGGGTTAGGGTCACCCGCATTCGCAAGACCACATCTTTGGAGCTGGCCACCCGGGCGCAACCGGTGCAGACTGTCAGTGCCAGGATCAAGGCCATCACCGCGAGGTGTTTGGAGATCGGCGTCATGCTAGAACCGCTCCTGAGACGATTCGTCCAACACGCCTTCAAGCTTGTAAAATTCTTTGCTCTTAACAAAGCCAATGGGGTTTTTGGGAAAAGCATCGATGGTGTATTGAAACCGAAATTCATCATTCGTCTTATTGTAGCTGATGGTGATGCGCCTGCAATGCTCATTTTTGGTGAGGCTGTAGGTTTGAAGCTCGTAACGGTGGGTCTCCCAGGTTCGGGTTGGGCCGGTTTGAACGTTGTAAATGAACACCCCTTCCGCTTCCCATTGATAGTCTTGGTCCTGCCCAAACACCCATTTTAGCCTCAGATTACTGTTTTGAATCACCCCTAAATTCAAGTTATTGGCCATGTCCACCCGAACCGACATGGACGAAGTTGGGGACACAATAAAAACCGATTGCAGGTTATCCCAAACCCCCGCATACAGATCGCGACCTGTAACGGCGTTGTATTCCACCACAGGTGTCGGTTTAATCAGGATGCTGGTCGAATATTTTTTCCAGCGATCGATGGCCCAATCGTAGCCAAAGGAATGGCTCCAGCGGTATTGCTTTTCGTCTTGATAGCTCAGCGATAGGGTTTGGTTTAATTCGTTGGTTCTGCCCGTTAGTTCTTGGTCGAATTGGTTAAACGGGGTATTGGACTCTGCGGGGACATTGGCCCAATTGTATTGGGTAGAACTGGACAACCAACCATTTACTTTCCAATCGTATTGGGGGGAAAAATAGAGTTTGTACAAGGCATCGCCTTCGAACAGGTTTCGTCCCGGGGTCTGAAACACAAATTGGTTGTACCCACCCTGAAGATTAAAGGTGCCGTCCAAAGGCATGCCCGTAAACGTTCGGCTGGCATTTTGTTTAAAAATATAGGTGTTGGGCGCCAGTCCAAAATCTTCGTTGGGCGGTGCAATTCGGGTTTTTAGCTTGGTATTGTCGTAGCGGTTTTCTTGGTATCGGGCAATGATGGTGTCGTGGGTTAACTTAAACGAAGCCACATCGGGTTGTTCCAAATGCAGGTTAAATTCCGGTAATTTGTAAAAATAGTCATAGTCGTTCGAAGTGATGGCCGTTTTTTGGTTTCGGATATCAAAAATACTGCTGAGTTGGATTTGCCAAAAATTCGCTCCTCCCAAGGATTTTCTAAGGGTTGGGCTCCATTTGACCCATTCGATATCGGGATCGTTGCCGAATCGGTTGTAAAAGCCAACATCATTGGTTAGTGCAAAATCGTCGGGAAGACGATTAACCGTTCTGAGGGTACTACGTTTGGTGATTTCATTCAGATAGAAGTTTTCGTCTTGGGCAAAGGTAAAGGTGATGATGTCTTGGCCGTTGAAGGTTCTTCGGACGTTCAGCCGGCCTTGTTTAAGGTTGGATTGATAGATTTGATTTTCTCGGGTGGATAAATCGTAGCGGTCCCCCAAATTGTCATAGGCGTAGATGAGGGATTTTTGTTCTTCTCTTTGGCGACCCGAACTGTTTAAGCGCTCGGCATCCACACTGCTGTAGTTGACGCTGACCCGGCTTTCTGGCGACAGGGTAAAGCCTTGGTCAATGCTGCGTTTTTCGTTCAAACGACCGGTATCGGCCTCTTCCAAACGATAATAATAGACAGAGCCTGGCTGGCCTTCGATGTCATAGGCATGTCGAACACCCATCCCAATGCCTTTGTTTTGATAATAGTCTCCATAAACCGTGGTTTCCTTGCCATCGTCGTGTATATAGTCCACCGCATTTTGAACAAACCATCCCCAACCAGGGGTTTCTTTTCGGCCAATCACTGGCATATTCCAAATGATTTTCCGCTTCCCCAATTCATAAAAATACACGGGGGTAAAAAACCCAAACGGAATAAAAAAAATGGGGGTATACACAAAGGTTCCATACCCTATCAGACGCTTTTCGGGCTGATATTCAAACTGAGCCGACCAAATAAAATAGTGGGGATCGGCCAGGGTACAACTGGTCATAAACCCCCCGTGACCATATTTAATCCCATTCTGACTGACAAAATCGTCGGCATAAAACTGCATAATCTTGGCACTGTCTGGGGATTTCATGGCAAAATGAAGCTTTTTTAAGGTTAGGGTATCGTCGTCCAAATCGAGCTTTACCGCGTCGGCTGTCATTTGTTCGGCCCCTTGCTCGATGCGAATGTTGGCCGTTCCCGAAACGACATTTGCACTGGTGTCATACACCAACTTGTCGGCTTTAATGCTGCCCCCAGCGTGGGTTAAGACCACATTCGATGTGGCCACGATGGTGTTGGTGGCTTCGTTGCTGACCAGCCCATCAGCCTTGATGGTGACCGTTTCTTGGGCCGCTACCGGCAGCCCGAACACAATGGCAGCGATCAGTCCGACTGCCCAACCCCTTTGTTTCATTTACTTCTCGACCAGGGCTTCTAGGGCTTCAAACAAGGGGGCTGGCAAGGGGGTTTCTTGAACCCAAAACCACCGATCCAAATCGACATCGGCACTTAAATAGGCCACCCTCTGGGTCAGCAAATGCCGCAACACGCCTTGCTGTTGGCACATAAACCAATGGGTGTAGGCCGTTCTACACATGCGTTTTTGGATGTACAAATCCCCCATCAAGACCTGACAAAGCAAATGGTGGGGGTTAATGGCCAACACGTGTTGCAAATGGGTTAAGGCTTCGTCCACCAGATTCTTTTTACAAGCAAACACCGCTTTCAAAAAATGGGTATGATCCATCTTGGCATCCAATCCCCCAGCTTCGGATAGCGCTTCATAGGCCTTGTCGGTTTTTCCCATTCCCAAATACATCAGGGCCCGATTGGCCTTGGCCACATAAAAATCGGGGTCCAATTGCAAAGCCAACTGAAACTCGTCCAAGGCGGCCGCCCATTGGTGTTTCAGGGCCAGATCCACCCCTTGGTTGTTTTGAACATAGGCGAAGCTGAGTTTTTGGGTATCACCATCTTGATTCTGGGTATGACCAAAAACGGCCAGCTGCATGGGTGAAGCTTCGTCTTCTTCCCAACTCCCGAAAGCCAACAACTTGCCCTTGGTTTCGGAGGCCGGCCTTTTTTTAAAATGATCGTAAATAGGCTGGACACCCAAAAACCGCATGTCGGTCTGCAAAATGGTGTCGAAGCTTTGCAAGGCATCGCTGATACAGCCCAATTGTAATTGGGCAACGCCCATCCAATACCGGACCTGATTCTGCTGTTCTTTGCTCGTCATGGCTGACACGCTGCGATTGAACTGTAACAAAGCCAAATCGCTGCGCCCCGATTCCAAAAAACAACGCCCAATCAACACCTGAGACACCGCATAATCGGCAGCATCTGCCCCGATTTTTTGGAAGGCTTCGATGGCGGACTGCCATTTGCCCAAATCCATCCAAGCCAGCCCTTGGTTCAATAAGGTATTTTCGCCATCGATTTGGGCTGCCACAACGGCCTGTCGTTGCTTTTGGAAAAACGTCTGAAGCGCATCGTGTAGTTTCCACTGCAAGGGATGGTGAACCAAGGCCTGAAGCAAACAGGCATAGCCCGAGGCCAAAGAGTCGGTTCGGCGGATCAGCTCGGCTTCGACGATCCAGGCATCGGTATTCAATTCGGTGTATTTTAAGCGCTCGCAAGTCGCCTTGGCTTTGTCCGAAAGACCAAAGGCCACATACACCTTGGCCAACACCAAGATCAATCGGTCTGTCCATTCTGGGGACAACTGGGTCAAGGTTTGAATCAAGGCTTCGAGTCGCGCTTCTTGACCCGGAACGGGTGGTGTTTCTGATTCATTTTGAAGCAAGGCATCGGCCCAACGTTGCACCATTAAAATGGCTCTTGAAGGGCTTTGGATATAGATAAAACTGTTCATCAACAACTCGGCTGCGGCCACTTGCCAAGGCACCTCTGCAATGACACTTTCCAACACCGGAATAAAGGTTTCGCATAAATCGGGCATGGCCTCGTAAACCCGGGTCAGACAATCCACCCCTTCTGCATATTGCCCGGCCTGAACCAAGAGCCGTCCCAATGCAGACAGCACCTCGATATTGTCCGGGTACAACCCCAAACTGTCTTTGCAAATTTTAATGTGGGTTTCCACTTCCCCAGGCTCGAGGGCCGCCAGAGCCACCAAATGCAGGGCCGATTTTTCGGGGCTGAACGACTTCATATGCAGGGACACCAGCAAGTGGTGAATAAAAATAGACTCGGGCATCAGGGAGCTTAACCGTTCACAACGGCGGGCGATGTTGCCTACCGTAGCTGGCGATAGCTGGGCAACCCCTTCGTACAAGCGCGCCGCATCCTCGTAGCGTCCGGCCCGGGTATACAGTTCGGCCAAGGTATAGTGATAGTGCAAAATGTCCGGCTGAACCTCGATGAGGCGTTGATAAAACGCAATACTTTTGTCGATGGCCTGCTCTTCCAAATAAAGCTTGGGCAGTAAATCGATAATGGCAGAATCAAAAATATCTTGCTCGAAGGCTTGTTCAAAAATGCGTTTAATGTGCCGGTTGTTTCTGGCCTTGGCATAAATTTTGCCCAATAACGCATAGGTCTGGGTACAGGTTGGGTCCTGCTCCACAATGTCGGTTAACTCGTCCAAGGCTTCGTTATAGGCCTTGGCAGACACCAATACCTCGGCCACCAAGAGTCGAAGGTTTAGGGCCTCTTTTCGGGCCAAGCGTTTGTACAGGGGAATCAGAACATCGGCCAACCATGCGGGTTCTTCGGCCAACAACAACTTGAACTTTTCAAGGGCATCCACCAACAACCCTTTTCGAACCAACAAAAACCCTTGCCGGTACAAATGGCTCATTTACGCCATCCTTGATAGACCAGAACCCCAGACGCAGCCCCCAAATAGACAAGATTGGGCATCCAAACCGCCAACCAGGGCGAGAGAGCCCCTTCTTTTCCCCAAGCCCGAAACAAGGCCACCATAAAAAAATAAAATCCAACCGTTAAAACCGCCAAACAAATGGCAATCACAACCCCCCACAAATCTTTGGTCGATTTTACAAACACCATGCAAAACGCCACCCCCACCACCCCAAACACAAAACAGGCCAGGGGGATACTCCATTTCATTTGGTACTCGACTTGAAGGTCTTTGGGATTAATGCCGCCGTCTTTGAAGGTTTTAATTTTCGCCTTCAGTTCTTGGGTATTCATTTGGGAGGGGACTTTGTCGGTATTTAAAAAGGCCCCCAGGGGTTGATCCACATGGATGGTCATGGTGTCGAAGGTGCTGGCATATTGCAAATCGCCGGTGTCTTCGATGTCGTAAATGCGACCCCCTTTGAGGGTCCAAGACAGGTTTTTCCAGGTGGCCGTTTTGGCCGTTAAAATTCGGGGGAAGGCTGTTCCGGGTTCAAACACCAAAATGTCTTGCATTATGGCCGTACCAGGCTGCACATATTTGACATAGAAATAGCGATTGTCGCCATCTTTGAAAACCACATTTTCAATGATGCTTGGCGGCGGCTTTTTTTCAATTTGCTGGCGCATGATGGTGTCAAACCCCAAATTGGCCCAGGGCACCACCCGTTCGTTAATCCAAAACGACAACAGTGTTGTGCCAAACGTCACCACCAATAGGGGCAGAAACAGGCGCCAAAGCGGCACACCCGAACTGCGCAACACGGTAATTTCGTTGTCTTTGGCCATGCGTACCAACAGGAGCATGACCGAAAACAAGACGGCCATCGGAAAAAAAATGACCGTAACCCCTGGCAGCTTGTAAAGCAACATCTGCACGATGGTGCCCACAGCCACGTGGGAAAGAACACTTAACTCTACCAAATAAAACAACACGTCCACCACACCAATAATAGCGAATCCGGCCACTCCCAAAACGAAGGGGCCCAAGAATTCGCTGATGATGTATCGATCTAGAACAGATAAAACAGCGGCATTGATCCTATAGGTCATCCGCTTGTTGCTGGATTCGGGTCCGGCGTTTGGCTGCTTTTGCCTTGCGCTTTTTCAAGTCGGAAGGTTTTTCATAAAACTCACGTTTGCGAAGCTCTTGCAAAATCCCCTCGTTTTTAATTTTACGCTTGAACTTTCGAAGTACCGAATCGATAGACTCTCCGGGTTTCTTTTCTTGAACTGCCATAAACAACCTCCTAAAAAATCATAAGAAAACAGCGGCCCTATCCGGGCGGCCAGGTCAAAGAACGTCGTCCCAAAACATGAAAATGGACATGGTCTACAGTCTGCCCGCCATCAGGTCCGGTGTTGGTTACAACCCGAAACCCAGACTCGGCAACACCCGTTTGTCGGGCCACAGTTTGAATGGCCTGCATCAGGTCGCCGAACAGTGTAGCATCATTTTGACCAAAGTCTAACAGGGAGGCCCTGTGTTGTTTGGGAATCACAAGAACGTGGACGGGGGCTTGGGGGTTCACATCTTCGAAAGCAAGGATGGAGTCTGTTTCCAAAACGACCTTAGCAGGAATGGTTTTGGATGCAATTTGGCAAAAAATACAACTCAAGTTTCACCTCCGGGTGCTAACCTCATTGCCAGATATCACAAGCAGATCGATGTGGCTACAAGCCGATAAACAATTGCTCCAAATGAAGCCGCAAATTGAGATTATACGTCATTTGCGAAATATTTTCGATGATTAAATCCATGTTCCGTGTTTGGGTGCGGTTCATCCCCTGAAGATGCTTAAAGTCATAGAGCCATAACATCAAAAACAGGGTGGCTTTTTGCTTGTCGGTGGCCAGTTGTCCCGCCAATTCGAGGCGCTGATTCAACGACCAGGTCAAAAATTCGGCGTAAGGCACAGCAGGAAAATCGGGCTCTGTGTTGGTTTCCAACAAATAGGCAATCAGTTCGGTGGCGTTGGGATGGGATTCGTAAAACCCCTGCAAAACAGGGACTGTTCCCAAAACGGGCAACCAATCTTCAGCATGGGCAGGATTCAGGACCACTTCTTGAACACGGGACCTGATGGTGGGCAACAGAGAAAACCGCTGGTGGGTTAACAACATAAAACAAACCCCTTGAGGCGGTTCTTCCAGGGTTTTCAAAAAGGCATTGGCCGCTTCGGTGGTCATTTGGTCGGCATCGTGGATGATGCACAACAGGTGTTTGGCATAGGTGGGGCCAAAGCGAACCCGTTCTTGGATGTTTCGAACGGTTGCAATGGCAATTTTCCCCTCGGGTTGAACCCGAAAAAAATCGGGATTGGTCTCTTTGGCAATCGACAAACAGCCATGGCAAAGGCCACAAGGTTTTTCGGTTTCGTGTTGGCAGAACACCCTTTGGGCCACGTGGGTCGCCGCATCTGCCAAAAAAGACCCCCAAGGCCCCGACAACACATAGGCATGGGAGAGCTCTCCGGCAAAAAGACCGTCCAATAAGCTTTTATTGCGCTGGGACAGAACCATTAGTGAATAATAATACCCATCGTTCCCGCCACGGCAATGGCCAACCACATGTACCAGTGTTGGGATTCATTGTCTTTTTTGAGAGCGGCAACGGTTTCGGTTAGGCTGGCATTTTGAGAGGCCAGTTGCTGATTGGATTCTTTAAGTTGTGCATAGCCTGCCAACAACGCTTTTTGATCGCCATCCAAGACATTCACATTGTTTTTGAGGCGATTTTGACTGACTTCGGAATCGGCCAAATATTGTTTAAAGGTCTTGGCCAACCAGGTTAAATCTTCGATTTGAGCGGCGGTTAGCAAGGGATTTTGGGTTTCCAAAGTTGTATTCAATTTATCCAAAGCCAAGGCCAATTCTTTGCGGCTTACGGCTTGGTTGGACTGAAAACTATTGTCGCCATACAAAGACAAATACCCTTCGTCCACCGATCTTTTAACAGCCCCATAGGCTGCATCGGTTTTGGGAACATCGCGAATCACCGTTTCGGCCTGAAGACCACTCCCACAACAGACCAGCACCACCAAACCCACTAAAATTCTTTTCATGTGATTACTCCTTAACCTTATTTTCTGTTACAGATTGCCGAAGTGGGTTGAGTTCCCATTCGGCGATAACACGGCTCTCTGCATCTTTAAGCACCACTGTGGTGGATTGTTGATCCATGGGTTTGAAGGCCCATTGAGCCACCCGGTATTTGCCCGGTTGAAGGGGACTTGAGCTCCATTGAATCGAATCGGTCTTGGCCCCGCGAATTTGTTGGACAGGCAGGGCATCACCTGGCAAAAAGACGATGGATTCCAAGGACGCATTGCGCCATTCCAATCGAAAAGGGCCAACCCGTTGAGGTTTGTCCACTTTAACCGACCAAAACCCAACCCAATAACCTTTTTCAAAAAACCACTCCAGTCTCTGGGCAGGCTGTTGGGCCACCACAGACAAGGGCGTAACCACCGGATCGGCCTTGGCACCAGGGGCTTTGGTTGTCACCACCAGGTTAGCCGATGAATTTTCTGCAACGGTTTTCAAGGTCCAATTGATGTTTATAAAATCTCCACGTTGCAAGACGGGAATCACCTTGGTTTTGGGCTCGAAAAACGGCAACTCAAGTCCAGAAGGCGGCTCCAGCGTGATACTGACTGGGCTGACTGTAAAATTAGAGGGATTCAACACCGAAACATTGACCGTTACATACCCCGTTTCCAGGCCAATGGTCGTTGGCAACGTAACCACTGTTTTTAATGTTGGGGGCCCCACCACTTCGAAAGGTCGTTTTAAGCTGTTGGGATCCAAGGTGGTCGAGGTTACGGTAAAGCCAATGGTGTATTTTCCGGCTTCGGGATTGTTAGGGGCTATCCGCAAGGGAATCTGCCGGGTTTGACCTGCTTTAAGGGTGCCCAACGATTGTCGAAGACTGCCGCTGACGACTTTGAATCCTTTGGGGATATCGAAGGTTACGACGGTGTTTTGCGAATCAAACCCACCACTGTTGTAGACATAGCCCACAATCAAAAACGAGTCGGTTGCCGACACATAGGTTTCGGCCGGAGAGGTTAATCCCAAGCTTAGCGGGCCAGCCGTCAGGCTTAATCCGCCCAATCCATAGAGGGTGCGAACGGTTCTTTTTCCGCTGGGGGCCACGGTAACAGGGTCCCAATACAGGGCCAATGCCGTATCGTTTTCGGTTTCACCCGCACGTTGGAAAGACCGACCGGGCACCACATCAAATTCCCAGGGTTCGTCGGCCAGGGTTCCCCAGTTTACCAAAAAAACATGGTCGGGGGGGCTGACCCCTTCAGAGGGTTGGCTGAGGGTCCCTTGGGCAATGATGGTGGGGTTGGCCAGACTGTCGAAGGTCTGCCAATACTCCACCAACTGATTTTTTTCGAAGGCGGTCTCGGAGTCGCAAGCCAGCTCGCCAATGCGGAACGGCGCTGCATCGTTGCTGCCCAATTTGGTGTCCAGCATAATGCGAACACCCAAGGTGTGGGGCTTGTCATCGTTGTTGATCATTTCGTAGGAAATCAAGGCCGTGTCTTTAACCTGGGTGGCGGGGTTACGGCTAAAGGTCAATTTTTGAATCACGGTCACAGCCCCAAATTTGCAGGTGGTCAAAATTGCATCATCGGTTTGAACCTGGGAAATCACGTCGCCGAACAATACTTTTCGGCCTGCCCGTTTGGCCAGTTTGGTATTGATGCCCCCAAACACATAGGGCTGTCCATCGACCACCACCGTGGTATAGGAGGTCCAAGGAACTGGTCGGCCAAAGATTAAAGATTGGTTGTCATCAGCAGGGTTTTCGGGATCTCCACCCGTGGTTTCAACCGCAAAACGTCCTTTGTCTTGGACCCCATCATTCACCACAATTTTAATAAATTCATTACCAACAGTTTGAACCGAGGCGGCCTTCACCTTGCCCGCCAACATCACCATCAACACCAGAAGTCCTAGGGCTAGCTTTTTTTTCATGGTTAATCCAATGCAAACGTATAACTGAGTCGCAGCGATGATGGCAAATCGACTCCCATCACCCGTTTGGGCTTAAATCGGTATTTTTCTTTCACGATACGGGCAAAGGCATTGTCCAAGACGGGATGACCCGAAGACCGAACCACAGTCACCGATTCGGGAACGCCGTCTTTATTAATTTGAATGTCGACCACAACCGTCCCTGTCCATTCGTTATTCAAGGCCTCTTTGGGATAAATTGGGGCTCCAGATCCTGAGACTTCGGCAACGCCACGGTCGCCTGGCAACCCATCGCCCTGCCCTTTTCCTTCGGCTTTCGGGGCCGTGGGCTGTGGTTTTTCTTGAACTTGTGGCAAGGGTTTTCCAACCCAAGGAATGGCCTTAGGCAGCTCAACTTCCTGGCCGCCTTTGTCTTCGTTGTGATGGGTTTCTTCTTTGGGCTCGGCAGCCACCTGAGGCTCTTCTTCAACCCAAACATGAATAGGCGAGTACTGAACATCCCCAGGTTTTTGGGTTATGTGAAGGGTTCTAAACGGAAACAAAAGCAGCAAAATCAGCAGGTGGACTGCAATGGTTAACGCCCAAGCACTGCCATCTACTATCCAATCATTTTTCGTCATGAGGTGTTTTTTTGTCTGCTTTAAGTACAATGTTGTAACAGCCGCCTTGGCGAACGGCATCCAGCACGTTCATGACGGTGCCATAGGGCATGGTTTTGTCTGCATTCACCAAAATTTGGATGGACCGATCGGGCTGGGTTTGAACAGAAATGGTTTTTTGAAGATCTTCGACTGATACCGGTGTATCGTTCAACAGCACTTCTTTGTCGTTCAAAATGGTCAGAACCAATCCTTGTTTTTCCTGGGTCACAGAAGCAGCATGGGGCAAATTCAACTTCATACCCTTGGCGTGAATCGAAATCGCCGTGTACATAATGAAAAAAATCAGCAAGGTAAACATCACATCAATAATGGGGATGATTTCCAGGCGGATGTGATGGGTTTTCCGCATTTTTCGGCGGTGGAACAACGCAGCTATGGCTTTACTCCTTGTTCATGACAAAAGGTCACGATCTCGTGCACGGCCCGTTCCATATCGGTTACCAACAACTCGACTTCTTGGGTTAAATAATGGTGGAAAAACACACAAGGAATGGCAATGCTTAATCCGGCAACGGTGTTGATCAAGGCCACGGAAATCCCGGCATACATGGCGTTCACTTCTGCGGCATTCACCTGGGCCAGGGCTCTAAAAATTTCAATCAGACCAAAAACGGTTCCCAACAACCCCAACATGGGAGCCACCGTAATCATGCTGGATAGAATACCAATGTTTTTTTCAATACGGGGCAAATCGTAGTGGGTGATATTTTTTAAACCGGCTTCAAGATCTGTTCCTTTGCCATCGGCCCGGAGGGCGTCGGCCACTGCCCGGGAAATGATGCCCCGTTCTCTGCCCAGGGTTTGAATGGTCGAATCCCGACCTTCCGTTAGCAACATCGTTTTTACCCGCTCGGTAAACCGAACATAGTTCACTTTGTGCAATTTCAAATAGATAAGTTTTTGAAAAAAGATGTAAACCGCGACCACGGAACACAACAACATCACAATCATCATCGGGCCACCTTTTGCAAAGATGACAGCGGCGTGATTTAAGGAGGCTAAAAACGTCATAAATCAATTCCTTCTATCTGTGGGGATTCAACCAACCTTTTATTATACTCGGCTTTAAGCAATTGACAATCAGACAATATAAAAGGTTCCTAGTCGAGTTGATTAAGCAGCTTTACCAACGCCATCAGGTGTCCGTAGCTTTTTTGATGGAAGCGAAACACCAGCCGGGTTTTGTCGGGGAAATCTTCGGCATCGGCCACCAGCTCTTCGGGCAGGGCATCAGCGCTCATTTGGGAAAACCCTTCTTTGGTGAGCAACCGAAACGCAGAGTCCAAGTAGCCCAGAGATTCTTGGGACAGTGGCTTTTCCATACGAATCACCACGGTGTCTTTAAAATACCGAATCGAGTGGAAGCGGACATAAAATCGACGAATTTCCTCGGCAGCTTCTTCGGCCGAATTGGCAATGGTGTAAAGTTCGGTGTCTTCTGGAGAAATGAGTTCGTTTTTCAACAGCTCGGTGCGAATAAAATCATCCCATTTTTCCCAATAGGGATTGCCTGGCGAGGCCATAAAAATGATGGGCCTTGGCCGACCTCGCCCAGTTTGCAACAGGGTTAGGGCTTCGAAGGCTTCGTCGTGGGTTCCAAAACCGCCTGGAAAAACAACCGAGGCATCGGATTCTTTAAAAAACGTTAATTTGCGATTAAAAAAATATTTAAACGATACCAATTTTTTTGATCCGGCAATAAAGGGATTGGGGTCTTGTTCAAAGGGCAAGCGGATATTCACCCCGAAACTACTGCCTTGGGCAGCCCCTTCGTTTCCAGCAGCCATAATACCGCCGCCGGCGCCGGTAATCACCATAAACCCATCTTGGGTAATGCGCTCGGAAAACGCTTTGGCCAACAGATAGTCGGGATGGTCTTCTGGGGTTCTGGCCGATCCAAAGACACAGACTTTTCGTTGACTGCGGTAAGGCGCAAACACTTTAAAGGCGTAGCGCAATTCTTTGAGGGTGCTACGGATAATTTTAAGGTCGTGAGCATCCGAGGTTTCTGTGGCAAGTTTTGCAACAACGGTTAACATGTCTTCGATAATCGGGCTGGTTTCGGTGATATTAAGTTCCGTCAGCAAGTCTTGTATTTTGTCGTTGACGGCTTTTGAAAGTTCCATTCACCGTATGGTACACTCTTTCGGCTATGAAGAACATCCGCAACTTTTGTATTATTGCCCACATCGACCACGGGAAATCGACCTTGGCCGACCGGTTTATCGAAATCACCAACACTGTCTCTAGCCGGGAGATGAAGCATCAGTTGCTGGATTCGATGGAATTGGAACGGGAACGGGGCATTACCATTAAGATGCAAGCCGTTCGCTTAGAATACAAAGCCAAAAATGGCGAGACCTATACGTTGAATCTAATCGACACCCCCGGCCATGTGGACTTTAGCTACGAGGTGTCTCGGTCTTTGGCCGCTTGTGATGGGGCCTTGTTGCTGGTTGACGCTACGCAAGGCATTGAAGCCCAAACCATGGCCAATTTTTATTTGGCTTTGGATCATGGCCTGGAAATTATTCCGGTCATCAACAAAATCGATTTACCCTCGGCCGACCCCGACAAAGTGGCCGCCGAAGTCGAGCAGGTGTTTGATTTACCCGCCGAAAACTGTGTGTACTGCAGCGCCAAAACAGGCCTTGGGGTTGCCGACATTTTAGAAGCCGTTGTAAAGCTTGTTCCCCCACCCAAAGAAGACCCAGAACCGGCCCTGCGCGCCTTAATTTTTGATGCTCATTTTGATGCTTATCGTGGGGTGATTACCTATGTTCGGCTTTTTTCTGGCTCGCTAAAACGGGGCCAAAAAATCACCCTGATGTCGAATGGGAAACAGTTCGAAGTCTTGGATGTCGGGTTTTTCAAGCCCAAAATGACAGCTGCCAACGAGATTAAAGCCGGCGAAGTCGGATACGTGATTTCCAACATCAAAAACGTTGCCGATGCCCGCATTGGCGATACCGTAACCGATGCCAAAAAGCCTGCCGCAACCCCCCTGGCCGACTACAAAGAAGCCAAACCCATGGTGTTTTGCGGGTTTTATCCCGTGGACACCGAACAATATGTCGAGCTCAAAGACGCCCTAGACAAGCTCAAGTTGAACGATGCGTCTTTGCATTACGAAGTCGAATCGTCCCAAGCGCTTGGCTTTGGGTTTCGCTGCGGGTTTTTGGGTTTGCTGCACATGGAAATTATTATGGAACGCATCGAGCGGGAATTTAACATCGACATCGTGGCCACGGCCCCGAACGTAACCTACCGCATCACCAAAACCGATGGCGAGATCATGACGATGGAAAACCCCAGCGACTTTCCCTCTCCCCAACAAATTGCCGTGATGGAAGAACCGTTTATGGGCTTGTCGGTGATTACCCCCAATTCCCATGTCGGGACCGTCATCGAGCTGGCCCAAGAGCACCGCGCCTATTACAAAAAAGCCGAATTTATTGATGCCGAACGCCAAATGTTGACCTTTGATATTCCCTTAAACGAGCTGATTACCAACTTTTTTGACAAACTCAAATCCCGCACCCGAGGCTATGCCAGCATGGACTATTGGTTCGACAATTACCGGGCCTCCAAATTGGTTAAAGTGGATATTTTGATTAACAGCGATCCCGTGGATGCTCTTTCCTTTATTTCCCACGACAGCAAAGCCGCTCCCACCGCCCGGAAAATGGCCGAAAAGCTCAAAGAATTGATCCCCAAGCAGCTCTATGAAGTGGTCATTCAAGGAGCCATTGGGGCCAAAATCATTTGCAGGGAAACCATTTCGGCCATGCGTAAAAACGTAACGGCCAAATGTTATGGTGGGGATATTTCCCGAAAACGGAAACTCTTGGAAAAACAAAAAGAAGGCAAAAAGAAAATGAAAAGCATTGGGTCGATTCAAGTGCCCAAAGAAGCCTTCATGTCGGTTCTTAAACTCGACGACTAGCCGTGTTTTATACCGAAACCCTCTCCCAAACCCTGCCCGAGCTTTTTTTACATTTTGGGCAAGTTCCGGGCACCGTGTGGCTGGACAGCGCCAAGGCCAACCCCCATACCCCACAATTTTCTTATTTGGCCTTTGATCCCGACTGGGTTTTAACCGCTTCGGGCAATCAGGGGCTTTTAACCACTTCGGGTACCACCACGTCCATTGCGAACGTGGTCGAGTGGTTGTCGGAATCTTTGATCTTCGACAACAGCCTGAAAGCCCCTTTTCCGTTTTCTGGCGGCTATTTGGCTGTTGTGGGCTACGAGGCTGGGGCGTGGTTTTCGGCTAACCCCGTGCCGGTCTGTGCCAAACCCGGTCCCTTGCCAGAACTGATTCTGGGATACTACACCCACGTGGTGGTGTGGAATCA
The DNA here is from genome assembly GCA_050250935.1 of Candidatus Margulisiibacteriota bacterium. Classification (GTDB taxonomy): domain Bacteria; phylum Margulisbacteria; class Marinamargulisbacteria; order JBFWNS01; family JBFWNS01; genus JBFWNS01. The sequence continues at coordinate 358,316 of JBFWNS010000001.1, forward strand.
TCACCTAAACCAAGGGACATATGTGCATCAATCAAGCTCAAAAAAAGACTCGAAACCGGTCTCTTTTGATTCAATCTTGAGCCGATATCCCAAACAAAATCTGGGGACTTTTCAGGCCAGCCATCCCGACTTTGAAACCACCCAAGCAGGCTACGAAACCGATATTGATCGGGTATTGGCGGCCATTGCCGAAGGGACGGTGTATCAGGTGAATTTGTCTCATCGACTATCAGCGTCGTACAAAGGGGATGTACGTCGGTTTTATACCCAGCTTCGGCAGCGGTCGGCCTCGCCTTTTGGGGCATTTATGTCCCTTCCCGATTCAGGCTTTATTGCCAGCGCTTCGCCCGAACAGTTTTTTAGCCTTCACCACAATACCCTGGTTTCTCGGCCCATTAAGGGAACCATAGCCCGGGGCAAAACCCCAGCCGAAGACCAGGCCAATGCCCAGACCCTTCTGAATCACCCCAAAGAAAATGCCGAACTGACCATGATTACCGATTTGATCCGCAACGATCTGGGCCAGGTTTGTGCCTATGGAACGGTTGAAGTGACAACCCTTAAAACCCTGGAAACCTATGAGCAGGTTTTTCATTTGGTTTCCACGGTTCAAGGCCAGGTCTCGCCCGAATTTTCGGCCTTGGATGTTTTACGGCATCTGTTTCCGGGAGGATCGGTTACAGGCACGCCCAAGTCTTCGGCCACCCAATTGATTGCCGAGCTTGAGCCCAGTCCACGATCGGTATACACCGGGGCCATCGGGTTTTTGTCGAGTACGGGTGATGCCCACTTTAATGTGGCCATTCGAACGGCCTATGGGTCTGAGAACCAGCTGTATTTTCATGCCGGCGGGGGCATCGTTGCGGACTCAGTACCTGCAGCAGAATGGCAAGAGACTTTGGACAAAGCCCAAGGTGTTGTACTCTCTTTGGTATGAACACCATAGAACCCCGCATTTGGATCGATCACTTTAAGCATTTGTGCGATCAAACAGATCCCATTGCCCGCCGCTATTTCGAGCAGGGTCTTGGGATTCACGAGCAAAAATCCGATGAAAGCCCCGTGACGCTTGCCGATTTGGAAATCGAAACCTGTATTCGCAACTTCATGCAGCAAACCCATCCCGCCGTGGGCATTCTGGGCGAGGAATTCCCCCCTACCCAAGACCAAGCCCCCACCCGTTTGGTGATTGATCCCATTGATGGGACCCGCAACTTCGTGGCCGGTATTCCCTTTTTTGCCACCTTGCTGGCGCTAGAAACCCAAGGCGAGGTGGTGGCCGCCATGGTCTCGGCGCCCCAAACCCGGGAAAGGTGGTGGGCCATCAAGAATCAAGGGGCGTTCTACAACGGGGTGCCCATACGCGTCTCTTCGGTTTCGGATTTATCCAAAGCCCAGGCGTTTCATGGCAGTTTGTTTGGCAACGAAGCCCAAAAAACGCCGCCAGCACTTTTGGAAGTCCTATCAAAAACCGCCAGACAACGGGGCTTTGGCGACTATTACCCCCACATGTTGGTGGCCATGGGTTGCGGAGAACTGGCCCTGGATTTCGGCCTTAAACACTGGGATGTCGCACCTTTGAAGTTGATTGTCGAAGAAGCCGGTGGAAAGGCCACAGCCCCAGACGGCGGATCTGTGTATTCTGCTGGGGCCATTGTCTCGACCAATGGACACCTTCACGACAGGGTTCTCGGCTTTTTTAAGCCCTAGCCACCACGTGATGAATGTCGAAGGTTACCCGAACTTCACCAAATTTCTCGTTAAAAACACTGTCCAACTGTTCTAGAAAACGGGGGGTCCACAACCCCATGCTGACGGTTTCTTTGGCGCCCAACATACGAATATAGACCAACAACTCTCGGGTAGAACCAAAGGTCTTGGTAAAGGTTTGGGTGCTACATTCTGCCGATGTCCAGTTTTTCAACAACCCACTCAGGGTTTTCTGGGTGGGGAAGCGACTGGCCGAAATCCAACTGGCAGGAATACCTTGTTGTTCTAAAACGGCTCCCCATTCGTGGAAAGTTCTGGGACCAAACAAACTGGCCGCCAAAACCCCACCCGGTTTCAACACCGCCTCTTGAAGCCAATCGATGGTTTTTTCCAGATCTTCAACCCATTGCAAAACGGCATTGGAAAAGACCCCATCGTGGGTCTGAAAGCTCATCCAATAGGGCGCCACCCCCAGTTGATAGGTCACCCGATCGTGGGCATGGTGGTCTTGGGCATAGGTGATCATGTTGGGCGAGGCGTCCACGCCCAAGACTTTGGCCTTGGGAAAATGGTTGGCCAAGGACACCGTATGTCGCCCAGTGCCACAGCCCAAATCCACCAGCGCTGTGGCTGTTTGGGGCACCTCTTCGATAAAACGGCCCAACAAGGCTTCTGCCGATTGTTGTTGAATAAAATCCACCGCTTCGTAGGTCGCTGCTGCATTATCGAAAGCTTGTTTGGAAGGCATGGCTTTATTTTACCCCAGTTTTATGATATTCTGCAGCTCTCGTTTTTTCCCCATCGGGGGCGGTTAGCTCAGCTGGTTAGAGCACCTGCCTTACAAGCAGGGGGTCTGGGGTTCGAATCCCTAACCGCCCACCACTTTTAGCACCTTAAAGTGCTTCGGCTGGCTAGCCCGTTATAATTTATCTGAGACCTAATGCGCATCCACCTTCGCATCCAAGCGGCGTTGCATTTTCATGGCAAACACGGGAATGACCATGAGAACGACCAAGATGATGACGCACCAGGACAATTGATTAAAGCTCATCATGAAGGTTTGTTCCATGACGCGGCCATAGAGGGCTTTGGTGGCAAAGGTTGTGGGAGAACCGAACCCAATGTTCTGGGTCATGGCGTGGGGGATGGTGGCTTTGGATAGGGAGACAAAATCGTGATACCCAGAAGGGCTTAACAACGACACATTTCCCCGTAAATCCTCGTAGTTTTGTTTGCTAAAACGGGTCAACAACAGGGACAGAGACGCAATGCCAATACTGCCGCCAATCTGCCTAAAAAAGTTCATAAGCCCATTCACTTGGGCCAGTTCTTCGCCTCTAAACTGACTGGTTACGGTACTTAGAATGGGCAAAAACAAACACCCAGCCCCGATTCCTCGTAGAATCAGTGGCAAAAACAGGGCCTGTGCACCGGTGCTGGTGCTAAAGCCTGTCATCAGCAAGACCGAGGAAGCCGCAATGGTGATGCCGGCCAAAATGATGGCACGTGGATGCACATGTTTGGCAATGCGACTGACCACCATCATGGTCATGGCCGTGGCCACGGAACCCGGAATAAACAACAGCCCGGTTTGGGTAGCGGTTAAATGCATGACTTTATCGCTTAAAATGGGAACCACGAAGGTGAGGGTATACAAAATCACGCCCAGAGCCATCATCAATAAAGAGCCGGCGTTAACGGCGTTGGTTTTAAATAACCTTAAATTCATGATGGGGTTTTTGACTTTTAACTCCCACACGATAAACGAGATCAAACTGACAAGGGCACAGACCAAACACACCCGAATCGAGGTCGCATCGAACCACCCTTCGGCCTGACCGCGTTCCAAAATAAATTGAAAACAACCGACTCCCGAAAACAACAGGGCAAAGCCAATCCAATCCACCGATTTTTTGGAAGCCCCAGGATCGGGCTGAACCTGATCGATATACACATACGAACAAATGGCCGCCACAATGCCAATGGGAATATTGACATTAAAAATGGCCCGCCACCCAAAATTATCGGTCAGATAGCCGCCAAGAACAGGGCCCAGGGCCGGACCGATCATGATGCTCATGCCGAAAATGGCCATGGCCAAGGTGACTTTTTCTTTGGGAAACTGCTCTTGGATCAGGGTTTGGGCGGTTGGCAACAAGGCCCCGCCAGACAAGCCCTGCAAAATTCGAAAAAACACCAAGACGAGTAAATTGGGGGAAATCCCACACATAAACGAGGCCAAGGTAAACAGTAAAATGGCCCCTGTAAAATAGTTCCGACGTCCCAGGCGGGTTCCAAACCAAGCCGCGATGGGCAAAATGATGGAATTGGCGATCATATAGCCAGTAGACACCCAGCTGATGTCGTCCAAGGTAACCCCCAAATTGCCCATCATGGTGGGGATGGACACGTTCACAATCGAAGCATCCAAAATTTCCAACAGGGCTGCCATCACCGCTGTAATGATAATGATGATCGATTTTCGACTCATGGTTCCGGTTTCGCTCATGGTTGGTTTTTAACGGCGTTTTACCGACACTTCGGCAGACAATCCAGCCTGAAGCAACACCACATCGGCCTTGGACAAATGGGTTAACCGAATTTTGACCGGCACCCGTTGCACCACCTTGGTGAAATTACCCACGGCATTGTCTGGGGGTAGCAAACTGAAGGCTGCTCCGGTACTGGGACTGATGCTTTCAACCTCGCCTTCGAAGGTTCGGTGGGCAATGGCATCTATCACCACTTTGGCGGGTTTTCCAGGGACAATTCCGGCCAATTCTGTTTCTTTAAAGTTGGCCACCACCCATCGGTCATCGCCGATGACGAATCCCATCAACGGCTGGCCAGGCACCACAGCCATGCCCACTTCGAAGGATTTTTTCGCCACCCGCCCATCGGCTGGGGCTTTGATTTCGGTGTGCGAGAAATTTTCTTCGGATTGTTTAACTTGGGCATCGGCTGCCTTGAGTTTTTCGGTGAGGGCGTTAAAAGCAGCCTGTGTTGCATCCACCCGTTCTTTGGTTTCGGCACCCACTTTATACAAGGCCAAACTGCGCTTGTAGTTGGTTTGGGCATTCCGTTGTTGAACCGCCAAAGACGCATAGTCCGCTTTAGACAAATTCAAGGCATTTTGATAGTTCACCGTTCGCAAAGTGGCCAAAACTTGACCCGCTTTAACCCGTTGGTTTTCCTCAACATTAACCGTTTCGATGGTCCCTGCCACTTCGGCCGAAAGGAGGGTGGTCTTGGCTTCGACCGAGGCATTGTCCGTTGTGACATACCGATAGGCCCGATACCCCAGGGTTCCCGCACCCGCAACCAACCCACAGAGCACAACCCCAATCACCCATTTCTTATTCATACGCTTTACAATCTCCTTCCCAAAATCATTTCAAGGTTAATTAAGGCTTCGACGGCATTCATTTGGGCCTTTAATTTGCCAGCATCAGACAAAAACAAATCCAATCTAGCATCCAGAACCTCAGTTTGGGTTCGGGTTCCAGCAAGAGCTTCCAACTTTACCAATCTCACACTTTCTTGGGACCGTTTTGCATCCAGTGTCTTCACCTGAAACCGCAGCACATTGCTTTTGAAAGTCTTTTTCCAACGGTCAAAGTCCGCATAGGCTGCGAGTTTGGCCGCCTGAATTTCGCTATCGAGTTCGATTTCTTGGGCCTTTAATGCCTGGACTTTGGCCAAGCCAACCTGGCCATCGAACAAGGTCCAATGGGCCACAAGGGCCGTTTGATAGGCTGTTCTAAACCCGTCTCCGAATACAGCGCTGTTTCGGTTGTTGTAGGCGTCATAAGAGCCCACGGCTGAAAGCTCTGGCAGGTACCAAGGCTTTTGGGTTCCTTCTGCTTTTTCAAGGGCCTGCTTTCGGGCAGCGAGGGCGTTAAGATCGGACCTGGCTCTGAGTGTCGGATCAAAAACCAGAGCATCCACCATTTTTATATCTGGGGTTGGCAAGGCCCCCACCAAGGTCCGATCGTCGGTGGTTTTGCCCAACAGTTGGGTCACGGTTTGCCTGGCCGTGGCTACCGCATCTTTGGCATCGGCCGCCTCCAGAGTTGCTTCGCTGAGCTTAACTTGTACTCGCAAAACATCGTAGTCCGTTGCACGACCGCCCCGTTTTTGATTCTGAACTTGTTTGAATTGCTCTTGAAGGGCCTCCACATGGTGGGTCGTTACGGCTTGCATGTCGTGTGCGGTAAGGGCTTTATAGAACGCGAGCCGAACCGATTCTTCCACCCTAAACCGAACATGGTCCACCGCTTGCTGGGCAGCCACAACGGTTTGTTCGGCAGCCTCGACTGCGGCCCCATTGGCAAATCCATCAAACAAAGGCAGGCTGGCTTTTAGCCCATACACGGTGGTGGGATAGATGGACGGAAAGGAAACGGTTTCGCCACCAAATGGTACGTCCAAAACCTCGTATTCATGACCCAAAACATGCCCAGCATTGGCCGACAATTTGGGCAAATAAGCCTGGCCCCACTGGACCTCTTTTTGCCATTTGGCTTGGGCCAATGTGGCTTCAGCCTTTTGAAGGATCGGCGACTGAATTTTGGCCTCTGCAATGGCCTGATCCACCGTCAATTCATGGGCCATCACGCAAGCAGGAATCGCTATTACAGCCAGACAAACACCCACAAAACCTCGCATAAAAACCTCGTTATTGTTTTTTTGGTACAAAAGCGCAGTCTAATTCAGATTGACATTGTTTGCAAGTAATCATTTACATACTTATAGCCCCTGTGTTAGGGTTTTTTCATGGGACCAGAATCCATCAAAAAAAGAGACAAAGAAGCCAGCATTCAAAAGCTTCTGGCCGCTGGGGTAAAGGTTTTTTCGACCTATGGCTACGACGCGGCAACCACCAAGCGTATTGCCCAAGAAGCCGGCATGAACGAATCGCTCATCAGCCGCTATTTCGATGGCAAAGCGGGGCTATTGGTGGAAATTATTCGTAGTTTTATAGAAAAAGAATGCGACCATGGCACCCTGAAAAACTACCCTGAAGGGGATACGCTAGAAGCTGAAATGCTTCATTTTTTTAGCTCGAAACTCAAACATTATTTGGCTGTAAAACCCTTCTTAAAAGTGGTTTTTTCCAGGGCAATTATCGACCCAAAGGTGGCCAAAGAAGTTCAAATTAGAACGGCAAAAGGCAGCGCTTCCAAGCTTTTAGAACGATTAAGAGCCCTTCAAACCCGGGGTCAAATTCGGGCAGATGTGGATGTCGAAAAAACCTGCTTCACCATTAACAACACCTGTTTTTCCATGGGATTTTTTGGACACACGGTTATGGGGTTGGACAAAGACTATATTTGGGGGGCTTTGACCGATTTCGCCAGGGATTTTTCAAAAGGACTGTCCACCTAGTCGTTCTTAGTCTTTAACCATGTGTACCACCCGTTGTGGGAAGGGGATTTCGATGCCTTCTTTGTCGAAAGCAATTTTTAGGCGCATGCGCAATTCCCCGGCTACTTCCCATTGTTTAAGGGGCTTGGTTTCTCCCAAAATTTTGATGGTAACCGAGGAATCGGCAAAGTCGTCCACCCGCAAAAAATGGGGTGGCAGGGTAATTTCGTCTCGCCAAGCCGGGTCTTCGGACAAGGTTTTTCCCACTTCGTTGACGACGCGAATCACTTTTTCCAAGGAGACGCTGTAAGACACCCCAATATTTAAGTTCACCCTTGAGAACTCTTTGGAAAAATTGGCCACCTTGGTTACCGCGCCGTGGGGAATGTGATGCACCACCCCATCCAAGTCTCGCAACGTGGTCATGCGCAAGGTAATGTCTTCGACCAACCCACTGTCCTGGTCGATGCACACCACATCGCCAATGCGGTATTGGTTTTCCAGAATAATAAACAAACCGGTGATCAAATCTCGAATTAAATATTGGCCCCCAAAACCCAGTGCCAAACCCGCAACACCCGCTGCGGCCAACAAGGGGCCAATGGCAATGCCCACCTCTTGCAAAATCATCAACAAGACAATAATTAACACCACCACTTTGGCTGATGTTGAAAAAATACGAAGCAGGGTTTCTTCCCGTCGTTGCGCCTCTTCAGGGCTTAATTGTTTGGCGTTGACCAACCGGTGAATAAACCGATTCAGGGAATATTGTACAAATTTGTGGGCAACAAAGCCTCCCACAGCAATCACCATCACCTTAATGCCGTGATGCATCATCCAAGGGACATTATCCTGGAACCTAAAATACTTCATGTGCTTAATTCTCCCTTCCGATTAAATCGTCTAAATAGTGCCTCAACCGCTCGATTTCCTGGGTCATCAGGTGGACGTCTTTGAAGACGGGGTTGTACAACGCTTCGGCCTTTTCCAGCGCTTCTTTGCCGGGTTTGGACAAGGCCAACATTTTTCGCCGTTCGTCCTGAGGATCGTTACAACTGATGATATAGGCCCGACGCTGGAGTCGCTCGAGGGTTTGGCTTAGGGTTCCTGGCGTTACCTTAAGGGCTTTGGCCAAGGCCAATGGACTGGCTGTTGGGCGATCGGCCAGGGTGGTCATAAACAACCATTGCACCAAGCTTAGCCCACTTTTACCCTCTAAAACTTTATTGAGCTGTTGAAACAACAGATTGACGGCCATCAGTTGTTTAAGGGTCTTGGGATCGTATTCGAAGGGGGAATCCATGTTATGTATCATCTCCTTTCACTGGACTTTGGGATGGGGTGTAAAAAGAAGCCAACACGGTGAGTAGGCGGGTTATTTCTCCCTGGTTTTTAATGTAAAACCGGGCTTTAGACTGCTTTTTTTGTCCCACCCTAACGGTTAGCAAACAGAGGTCTTGGGACAACCCAAAGACGTCTTCATCTGTATCATCATCGCCGATATAAAATCCCGCTTTTGCGCCAGAGTCTCGCATCAACGATAAAAAAGCGGTGCCTTTGTTAAAACCAGATTCGGGAACCAAATTGATCACACATTTACCCAAGACCACCCTGGGTGTCGGGTTTAGGGTTTCGACCAGAGCCAAAATCGCCGCTTTAACCTGTTTTTTATGCCGAGATTTTCGATAGTGAACGGCCAAAGAAACCCCTTTGTCTTCAATTTCAATCCCATATCCTTTGGGCAATTGGATGCGAAACGCCGTTTCCAATTGCTGTTTCCACGCCACCGCTTCTTGCGAAATTTCGTGCTGCTCGCCAACACCCTCCAAGCCATGATTCCCCACAAAAAAATGGGGTTCCCCACTAAACTTCGAGCGTAAATCGTCCAAGCCACGACCCGAAATAATGGCCACATCCGCCACTTCTCCCAACTGGCGCAACAACACCTGACGGGGCAAGGTAATGGCGGCCTTGGGCGGATCCAAGACAATTTTGGACAAGGTGCCATCAAAATCAAACGCATATAGGGTTTGGGTATAGCTTAGGGATTCCAAAAACTGGCGCCCGATTTTAGAGAATAAATAGATCATTGTTGTGCGGCCCTCAAACTTTCTTTGGTACTTCCAAATGTTCCGACAAATCGGTTGTGTTGGCGAATTCGGGCAGCATCTATCAACATCTTTCCAGCCCAGCGATACACATTAAATTCTTGAATCAGGCCGCGCATGGTGCGCATGCGATCTCGTTGTTCGTTTTCAGACATGTCCAAAGACACCTTCAGGGCAGCTGCACATTGGTCGATGTTGTAGGGATTCACAATAAGCGCCTGGGGCAATTCCCGAGACGCCCCAGCAAACTGACTTAAAATTAAGACCCCCTGATTGTCGTCCCTGGCAGCCACAAATTCTTTGGCCACCAAATTCATCCCATCATGCAAACTGCTTACCACACAGACATCAGACCCCCTAAAATAGGTGGTAATTTGTTCTTGGCTATGGTGTTCAATCTTCAAACAAATGGGCACATACCCTGGTAAGGAAAAGCGGTGGTTAATTTTACGGGCCAAATCCCGTACCTGGGATTCCAGGTGCTGATACTGCTCGATGGTCGAGCGACTGGGGGCTGCAATTTGAACAAAGGTAAACCGCCCAATCCATTCTGGATAGACCTCTAAAAACCGCTCCACGGCCATAAAACGTTCCAAAATACCCTTGGTATAGTCCAACCGCTCCACCCCAATGCCCAGCCGTCTGTCGGCCGGAAATCCATTATGAACCCGAATGGCCTGTCGACACCCTTCGATGGACAAGGTCTTGCCCTGGGCTTTGGGCGGCCATTCGATGGAAATGGGATAGTGATTGATCGCCGTTAACTCACCACCAAACGAAATGGTCGAGGTTTCTTGGTCGATACGACACTCCACAAACCGATCCACGGTATCGATAAAATTGTTGCAATGAAACCGGGTGTGAAACCCGATGATGCTGCTGCCCAACAATCCTTCCAAAATTTCGTTTCGCCAGGGACAAATCCCAAACGATTCGGGATTGGGCCAGGGAATATGCCAAAACGTAATGATGGTTGCTTTGGGCAATTTGGCTTTAATCATCCGGGGCAACAAGGCCAAATGGTAGTCTTGAACCAACACAACGGGGTCCTTGGTTTTGGCTTCTTCAAAGACAGCATCGGCAAATTTCTGATTCACCGACACATAATGATCCCAGTCCTGGGCCCGAAAAATGGGGCGGGTATGGGCCATATGACACAGGGGCCAGAGACCTTCGTTGGAAAAGCCATAGTAGTATCCTTGCTCTTCTTCTTTGGACAGCCACACCCGACGAATCTGATAACTGGGGTTTTCTGGTGGGACTTGCACATGGTCATATTGGTCCACAGTTTCGCGGTCCGCATCTCCGCCGCCGTGGGCAATCCAAGTTCCCGAACAGGCCCGCATGACTGGCTCTAGCGCCGTCACCAAACCACTGGCCGGCAGCTTGACCGCTATTTCGCCTTCTTCCCAGGTATGAATGTAAGGCTCTCGGTTAGAGACGATCAAAATTTCGTCCCCAGCAAACTCGGAATGCAAGATTTCCTTTAAAGCCCCTGGACTCCAGGTAATTTGAGCCTCGTCTCTGGCCTTTCGATCGGCATCGATGTTGCGAATCAGGGTTCGAATGTCTTTGACGATAGGACTCAGTTCCACAGAGGGTCGTTCTCCCCAGGGCTTCACCAGCCCTTTTCCTTTGATCAGGGTTCGTATGCCCTTCACCCAACCCCGCCAACTCAGCTGGGCCACCACCACTGTCACCAGCGAAATAATGCAGCCCAACAACAGAAACAAATAAAAGATATAGCGTTTGGTTTCAACACTGCGTTTTTGGACAAAACTCATGTCGTGAACCAAAACCAAATACCCCTTCAACCGCCCTTCACTGACCAAAGGTTGATAAGACACATGCAACAGCCCTTGGGGATAGTCGACCAATCCGGCATTCCCTTGGTTAAGGATAGACCCCTTCAACCTTGGGACATCGGGAAAGGTCTTGGTTTTATACAATAACCGTTTATCCGGCCCATAAAACCCAATGGCATAAAGCCGCTCGTCTTGAATCATTCGGTCGAACAACCGGTTAATTTTGGACCCAGACCCCTCGTCTAAAAAGGTGCTTAACGTATCTTGGACACTGCTTCCTATCAGATGGGTTCGGCTGGTCAAATCCCGAGAAACCCATTTGAGGGTCAGGTTATCCACCAAGGGTACCACCGCATAGGCCATGGCCACCAACACCAGCAGTAAGGGCAATACAAAACGCACTGATAATCGCATGACACCAGTTTACACAAAAATTACTTTGATATCAAATTAAAATATGATTTATTGATTCCATTCCCCAGCTCGGTTATACTCTTTTCCATGTTAAAACGATGGTTCGTCTGGGGCTTTACCGTATTGACCTTGCTTCTTGGCGGCGCAGAGCTCCCTTGCCAACCCATGCCCTCTTGCTGCGAAACGACCCCTCAGGGACACCGATGCCCTTGCCCACCCCCTAGCCTAACCCTTGCCTCCCCAGAATCAAGTCTGCAAGCTGTCGCCGAAAAAAGACCTTCTTTTCTGCCCTCTCCCCTTCAACCCCGCCAGCACGATACCTATGGTTTTCAGCGTGCTTGGCTCTACCAAGACCACCATCCCCATTCTGTTTGGGATTTCCACAATCGATTCATCAAACTCCAGTGTTAGACCCTAGGTTTTTTGTAGCACATTAACCTAATTTAAGGAGTTTTTTTATGAAAAAGTCAGCGCTTTTTGGCTTGTTTGTTGTGGCGTTTGTTTGGCTCGGTGGAATCTTGATGGCCGCTCCTGTTTGTGCCAATTCCTGCAAAGAGGACACGTGTCAAACCGACTGCTCCCGCTGTTGTACAGACAAAACCGCTTGCTGCTCGGACGCTTCGTCCTGCTGCCAATAGACAGCACCCTCGAGGCCGGCTTTTTAGCCGGCCTCCCCAACCCGGGACAACCCCTTGGCCTGGAGATATCCCTTAATCGCGGCATAAAACGCAATTAGCGTGGGCAGTAAAAATCCCAAGTAGTGGATGTGTAAAAACAAAATAGCCGCCACCACCGACCCCAAACAAAACGAGAGAAGACTGCCAATCCTCAGTTTATTCGCCCGTTGTTCTTTGGTTTTGCTTTGTTTGGCCGTATAAGGGTACAGCACATGGGTGACGCTAATTCCCAAGTCTGTGATCATTCCGGTTAGGTGGGTGGTTCGCAACGTGGCACCAGACGCTGTGCTGATGGCCGCGTTTTGAAGACCGCTGGCAAAGGACAATAAAATTAACAAGACATACTCTTCATTGATGGTTCCACTGTGTCCAAACACCACAAAAAAATTAAAATAACCCATCACCGTCACCAGCAATAAGCTGAAGCCAGCAAGAGCCATCACCAGGCTATAATTTTTTGGGTTTTTGTGAAAACGGCGATCCACCAAAAAAGCCGATAGCATCACCCCCGACAGGAAAAATAAGGGCACCGATAGCAACCCAAGTCCACTTACCCATTGGTGTTTGGCCATGCCAATACCAAACAAGGTCGCAAACCCCGTCACGTGGGAGACAAACCTCCCACAGGCCAAATAGCCCCCCGCATTAATACTCCCCGCCAAAAAGCTCAAGAGCAGCCAATCCAAATAGACAGAGGGCGCAACGGCCTCATCGATACGGTGCTTAAACATTGGCCTCGAAGCGCATCAAAGCCTCAATTAACCGCCTCGGCACCCGAGTAGGCTTCCATTTTTCTTCGTTCAGCGCGGCCAAGACCACTTCCGCTTCGGCCATGGTTGTGTCGTTTTTTAAAAACCGGGTTTTCACGGTAAAGGTGGATTGGGTCAAGGCAACCATTTTGGTTTCAACACTAAAATAGTCCCCAAACACCAAGGGTTTAAAATAGCGAACATGGACATCGATAGGCACAAAGCCCATTTTTTCTGCCTGAAAATCGGTGTAGGGGCAACCCAACGCTTCCAAATATTCAATGCGCCCCGCCTCCATCCAATGGACATAGCGGGCATGGTACACCACCTGGGCGGCATCCGTGTCTCCAAAATACACCCGGTGATGCCAAAACGTTGCCTTTCCAATGGGGTTATACGCGGCTGTTGTCATGCGAATAACGCGTTGTATTCTTTCAGGGCAAACACATCGGTCATGCCCGCAACATAATCGGCGACAACCCGGGCAATGGGATAGTCGGCACTGATTTTAGACCGGTAATTTTCGGACAACAATTTGGGGTCTTCAGTAAAGGCTTCGTACAGGGCTCGAATAATCTGCTGCCCTTTCTTATTCATGCGATACACGCTGTAATGCGAATAAAAGGTATGAAACAAATAGTGTCTCAGGGCCTTGTTTTTTTCTTTCATCTCGGGGCTAAATTGAACCACCACCTGATGCACCTTTTGTAACTCTTCGAAGGTGTGGATACCCTTGTCGGCAATGGCCGCCCTCGTGGTATGCACTACATCATCAATTTGCCAGGAAATTAGGTAGCTGTTGATGAGATATTTAAGATCGGCATCGGAAAGATTGCTATAGGTTTTCTGGATCGCTTTTTTGGCTTCTTTCCACAGCACCACTTGGCTTTCAAGTTCAGCGTGGGTCAAAATGGTCGAGGTTAAACCATCGTCGAGGTCGTGATTGTTATAGGCAATTTCGTCGGCCAAATTCACCAATTGGGCTTCGATGGTCGATACGGCATGAACCCTGTCCGGTTGGTCCCAAGGCGTTGTGTGTTTCATCAACCCCATCCGCACCTCGTGGGATAAATTCAGGCCAGGGAATTGGGGATATTTGGTTTCCAATCGATCAACAATGCGCAAACTGTGGGCATTGTGCTCGAACCCCCCATCGTCTTTAAGCAAGCGGCTTAATTCTCGTTCGCCGGAATGCCCAAACGGGGTATGTCCCAAATCGTGGGCCAAGGCAATACATTCAGACAAATCTTCGTTAACCCGCAATAGTCGGGACAGATGCCTCGAAATTTGGGCTACTTCCAGGGTATGGGTCAGACGAGAGCGATAATGGTCTGATTCGTTGGCAATAAAAACCTGGGTTTTGTGCTTCAGCCGACGAAAGGCCTTGGCATGAATAATGCGATCACGGTCGCGTTGAAAACAGGTGCGGTTTTGCGAGGGCTCTTCTGGAAAAATCCGCCCTTGAGAGCATTTCGCCAAGACCGCGTAAGGGGCAAGAATCTGTTCTTCAACAGCTTCAAATTGCGTCCTCACGCGGCGTTCCCTGGCCTATACCAACGAATAGCGGCTGAATCGAACCACAGCCGCAGCACCCAATACTTCTTTAACCGATTTGGAAGGATCTTTGATGAACTCTTGTTCCACCAAACAAATTTCTTTGTAGAATTTTTGAAGACGCCCTTCGATAACTTTGTCCAAAAAGTTGGGGTTTTTGCCTTCGTTCACCGCTTTGTTGCGGATGATTTCTTTTTCTTTTTCCAACTCTTCTGCAGGTACTTGAGAGGCCTGAACCACCATGGGATTGCTGGCTGCCACTTGCATGGCCACGTCTTTGCCCAAATCTTCGGCTACGGCTTGGTCAAAATCGACCAAAACTCCGATTTTGCCATTGGAATGAACATAGTGCCCCAAAGCGCCTTGGCTTTCGAAGCGCTCAAAGCGTTTAACACCAATGTTTTCACCCAACTTCAAAACAGCTTCAGACAACACGGCTTGAAGGTCTTTGCCATCCACCGACAACCCCGACAACTGATCTACTGTTGTTTGCCCGCCAGCCAAAACGGCATTGGCAATGGTTGTCCCAAGGGCAATAAAGGTTTCGTTTCCGGCCACGAAATCGGTTTCGCAGTTCAGCTCTAAAATCACACCGTTTTTCCCTGAAACGGCTGTAAAAATACGCCCTTCTGAGGTTTCTCGGTCTGCTTTTTTAGAGGCTGTTGCCAACCCTTTTTCGCGCAGGTATTTCACTGCGGCTTCAAAATCGCCTTGGGTTTCGGTAAGGGCTTTTTTGCAGTCCATCATCCCGACACCGGTTTTTTCTCTTAACTCACGAACCAAAGATGCTGAAATTTCCATAACTACTCTCTCCAAATTAGTCGGCTATTTTTTTCTTGGGGCTGGTGGCTACTTCTTTGGCCACTGCAGCAGGATCGGTTGCGCCAACAGAGGCGGCTTCTTCAACCCATTTTTCGTCTTCATCTTGCCAGGTTTCTTCGTCGAAGGCTTCCAAATCGGCCATGACAAATTGTTCGCCATTTTCGCCGGCTTCTTCGCCAGTTAATTCGGTAGAAACACCTTCAGCATGACCATCCATAACGGCTTTGGCCATGATCGAACAGATCAGTTTGATGGCCCGGATGGCATCGTCGTTGGCAGGGATGGGATATTGAATACCTGTGGGATCGGCGTTGGTATCGACAACACCAATGATGGGAACACCCAAACGCAAGGCTTCTTTGATGGCCAATTGCTCTTTGGTGGTATCCACAATAAACAGGGCAGAAGGCAATCCGTGCATGTCTTTAATGCCATCCAAATGGTATTTCAATTTGGCCAGGGCTTTTTTCTTTCTGGACGCTTCTTTGTTGGACAATTGATCAAAAACACCGGTGGCAAGCTGCTTTTCGTAGTTTTTCAATTTCAAAATACTACGACGCAGGGTGATGTTGTTGGTTAAAGTCCCACCCAACCAGCGGTGGTTAACATAGGGCATTTTGCAGCCTTCAGCTTCAGACTGAACCGCATCCTGAGCTTGTTTTTTGGTTCCAACAAACAGGACGGTTCCGCCGTTTTTAACCGTATCTTTAACAAATTGATACGATTTTTTGATGAGCTTCAAGGATTGTTGAAGATCGATGACGTGGATACCATTACGAGCCGTGAAAATATAACGGTTCATTTTGGGATGGCGGCGCTTGGTTTGGTGACCAAAATGCACACCGGATTCAAGGAGCTGACGCATGGTTACGACTTCCATGATAAATACCTACCTTTAAAACAGCCGAAGCTGGGATGTTGCCCAAAAAATGGACAGGGTGGTGATGGTATCACTGTGCAAGTAAAAAGTCGACTCTTTATTCAAGATGTACGGAATAATTTGACAAATAACCCGGAGCTAAGTACAGTTTACTCCACCATAATTTAAGGATTAATTACCATGCCAGTTCCAAAAAGAAGACGATCCAAGTCAAAATCTCGTATTAAAACCGCCCATTGGAAACTCGATATGCCCCAGTTGCGGCCCTGCCCCAGCTGCGGTGCCTTGTCAGTTCCTCACCGTGCTTGCCAAGCCTGCGGCACCTACAAAGGTCGCCAGGTCATCCCAGCCAAACAGAAAAAAACCAAGGAATCCTAGGTGAAAATCGCCCTAGATGTCATGGGAGGGGACCATGCTCCGGGTGAAATTATTAAGGGCGCTTATTTGGCCCTTAACACCTTTGATGCCCACCTGATTTTGGTAGGCCCATCTGCGCTACTCGAGCAAGAATTACCCAAATATGGGACTTTTCCCCATCCCCGCCTTTCCATTCACCATGCCCCAGAGTCTGTGGATATGGGAGAATCTCCCGCCGAGTCGTTTCGCAAAAAGAAACAATCGTCTATTCGTGTGGGCCTGGAACTGGTTAAAGAGGGGCAAGCCGATGCCTTTGTTTCGGCAGGCAACACCGGAGCCGTTATGGCCACTTCTACCCTGGTTTTGGGACGGATTCCCAACATCGAACGGCCCGCTATTGCAGCCACCCTGCCGTCTGAAAAAGGACCTTTTGTAATGCTAGACATGGGGTCTAGCGTTGATTGCAAACCCGAACATTTGGCCCAATTTGCCTTGATGGGGCACTATTTTTCGTCGCTAGTTCTAGACCGAGAGACGCCCAGGGTTGGGCTTTTAAACATTGGCGAGGAACCTGGCAAAGGCAACCTTGCTTGCCAAGAAGCCCATGCCTTGATTCAAGCCATGCCCTTGAATTTTATTGGAAACGTAGAAGGCAAAGACATATTAAAGGGCGATGCCGACGTTATTGTTTGTGACGGGTTTGTGGGAAACAACCTGCTTAAATTTGGCGAAGGGGTTTCCACTTTGTTTTATGATTTCTTTAAAAAAGAAGCCAAACAATCGGTGCTATCGTTGATGGCGCTGTTGCTTCTCAAGCCGGCTCTGAAGCGGTTTAGAAAACAATTTGATTATCAAGAATATGGTGGTGCGCCGCTTTTGGGCGTTAATGGGGTTTCGATTATTGCCCATGGCAAATCGTCGGCCAAAGCCATCGAAAGCGCCATTGGCAACGCCATTCATGCCGTGGAACAACGCATGGTCGAAAAGATTACCAAGGCCGTTTCCCAGTGACATTGCCGGCTGTTGGCCTTTTGGGCGTGGGCAAATTCTTACCCCCAAAGGTAGTGGCCAACGACGACTTTGTGGCCATGGGCTTGGACACTTCTGACGCTTGGATTACCGAAAGAACCG
This sequence comes from Candidatus Margulisiibacteriota bacterium, assembly GCA_050250935.1. Lineage (GTDB taxonomy): Bacteria > Margulisbacteria > Marinamargulisbacteria > JBFWNS01 > JBFWNS01 > JBFWNS01. The sequence goes on from JBFWNS010000001.1 coordinate 375,890, forward strand.
GCATTAAAGAGCGTCGAATCGCCGATGCCGATATGGCCACCTCCGACCTGGCTTTTGAGGCTGCCAAAGCGGCGCTGGCCCACGCGGGAAAAACCGCTCAGGATATCGATTTAATCGTCGTGGCCACCAGCACCCCGGACCATCCTTTGTTTCCTTCTGTGGCCTGCCAATTGCAAGATCGCCTTGGTGCCCGTTCGGTCGGGGCTTTTGATGTTTCTGCGGCCTGCTCTGGATTTAATTTTGCCCTTTCGGTGGGCACTCAAGCCATTCAAACGGGCAACGCCAACACGGTTTTGGTGGTCAGTGCCGACTGCTTAAGCCGATTTTTGAATTGGAAAGACCGGGGCACCTGCATTTTGTTTGGCGACGGCGCCGGGGCTGTTGTTTTGGGCAAGGTTCAAGCAGGCTATGGGATTTTGGCCACCGAACTGCGTTCCGAAGGGCAATACGGGTCCATTTTAAATGTCCCTGCTGGTGGCAGTAAAAAACGACTTCCCGACCAGGAAGACGAAAGCTTTATTTATATGGATGGCAAAGCCGTCTTTAAAGTTGCGGTTCACACCGTTGTGGACACCGTTCATTCGATCTTAAAAACGGCGGGCCTGTCCCCGGATCAGATTCAGCTATTGGTTCCCCACCAGGCCAATGTGCGCATTATCGAGAAGATCCGGGAAACCCTGCATCTGTCCCCAGAACAGGTCATGGTCAACATTGCCCAATATGGCAACACCTCGGCCTCTTCGATTCCGATTGCCCTGACCGAAGCCGTTGAAGCCAACCGCATTCAGGATGGCGATCTTGTTTTAACCATTGGCTTTGGCGCAGGGTTCACCTGTGCGGCCAGCATCATTCGTTGGGGAGGTTTTCTATGAAGCGATACGCTGTAGTTTTTCCGGGACAAGGCTCCCAATCCGTGGGCATGGGCCAAACCATTTTAGAGGCCTATCCCGACACAAACCGGTTTTTTGAAGAAGCTGAAGCGGTTCTGAAAACCCCACTTAAAGCTATCTGTTTGGAAGGCCCAGCCGAAACCCTCACCCAAACCGCCAATGCACAACCTGGGATTTTTACGGTTTCCATGGCCTTGTTTTCCCTTTTAAAAGCGGCCGGTTTAACGCCAGCCTATGTGGCCGGTCACAGCTTGGGCGAAATTACCGCCTATGTGGCCGCCGATGTTTTATCGCTTAAAGACGGGCTGACTGTGATTGCCGCAAGAGGGGCAGCCATGGCAGCCGCCCATCCCAGCGATCGGTCCGCGATGGCTGCAGTAATGGGCATGGATTTCGACGCCCTGGCTTCGATTCTAGCACCCTTTCAAGCCGAACCCGTGGTAATGGCCAACATCAACAGCCCCGGACAAATTGTTATTTCTGGTGAAAAAGACGGGGTTACCCGGGCCATCGACGCCATCAAAGCCCAGGGTGCCAAAGTGATCCCCTTAAACGTGAGTGGGGCCTTTCATTCTCCGCTAATGAAACCCGCTTCCGAAGCGTTGGAATCGGCCATTGCACCCCTGGATTTTCACAACGCTGCTTTTCCCATTGTGTTGAATCGCAGCGCCCAGCCCGAAACCGAAGCCGAGGCCCTGAAGGCCAATTTACCCCTTCAAGTGATTTCGTCAGTGGACTGGGTAGGCACCCTCAAAACCCTGGCAGACAAGGTCGATGCATTTATTGAATGCGGCCCAGGAAAAGTGCTCACCGGCCTGATCAAAAAAACAGTGCCCGACAAACCCGTTGTGACGGTTTCAGACAAAGACAGCCTAGATGCCTTTTTGGCATCGGATTGGAGATAAGAATGGTTCAAGATAAAGTTGCTGTTGTCACCGGCAGTTCCCGAGGCATTGGATTTACCATTGCCGATACCCTCGCCGCCAGTGGCGCCAAACTGGTGGTTTCAGCCACCACCCAAGAAGGGGCTCAAAAAGCCGCCGACAAACTTAAAGCTGCCCATGGCGTCGAGGTTTTGGCCGTCAAAGCCGATGTCAGCAAAGCCGAAGATGCCCAGGCCCTCATTAAGGCGGCCATGGATACTTTTGGTCGTGTGGACATTTTGGTTAACAATGCCGGCATTACCCGAGACAATTTGCTCTTGCGCATGAGCGACCAAGATTGGGACGATGTTATTCGGGTCAACCTAGGTTCGGTTTTCCACACCGTAAAAGCGGTGTCTCGGCCGATGTTAAAACAGCGGTTCGGACGCATCATCAATATTACCTCGGTGGTTGGGGTCATGGGCAATCCAGGCCAAGCCAACTATGCCGCAGCCAAAGCTGGCATGATCGGATTCACCAAAACCGTGGCCAAAGAATTTGGGGCAAAAGGCATCACCTGCAACGCGGTTGCGCCCGGTTTTATCGAAACCGACATGATTGAATCTTTACCGAAGGAATATCTTGATACTATAATGGCCCTCGTTCCGGTTAAGCGGTTGGGAACTTCCCAAGAAGTAGCACAGCTTGTACTATTTCTCGCTTCGGAAACATCGTCGTATATCACCGGCCAGGTGATTAACATCGACGGCGGCCTTCACATGTAAGTTAAACACCAATTTTTAGGAGGATTTTTCATGGCTCTATCTCAGGACGAAGTATTTTCAAAGGTAAAATCAGTCATTGTTGAACAATTGGGGGTTTCTGAAGACGAAGTTACCACCGAAGCTTCTTTTACGGACGACTTGGGAGCAGACTCTTTGGACACTGTGGAATTGGTCATGGCTCTTGAAGAAGAATTCGGAACCGAAATCGCAGACGAAGATGCCGAAAAATTAACAACCGTTGGCAAAACTGTAGAGTATATCCTTAAAAACGTTAAATAACTTGTTTTTTCATTCAAACAAGTCCCTTTAAAACAAATCGTAACGCCTCGGTGTTACGATTTGTTTTTTTAGGGTCTCGCTGTACGCTATCATTGGAGGAACACTTATGGATAAAAAACGAGTCGTCATCACAGGGTTTGGAGCCCTGACCCCTATTGCAAACAACGCCACAGATTTTTGGACAGCACTAAAAGCCGGAAAATCGGGGATTACCCGCATCGATCGATTCGATACAACCGGTTTTTCGACTCAAATCGCGGGGATGGTCAAAGGCTTTGAACCCGAAAATTTTGTTGATAAAAAAGAAGCCCGTCGTACCTCTCGGTTTATTTTGTACGGTTTGGCTGCCGCGATGGAAGCCGTTGCCCATTCGGGTTTAGACATTTCTAAAATTGCCAATCAGGTTGGCGTTGAAGTGGGATCTGGCATCGGCGGCATTGAAGTTTTGGAAGAAACCATCAACACCCTTCGAGAAAAAGGCCCTGCCAGAGTCAGCCCCTTTACCGTTCCCATGATGATTGTTGACATGGCCGCAGGGATGATCGCCATGAAACTAGGCGCTAAAGGGCCCAACTCTTGTGCGGTAACCGCCTGCGCCTCTTCCGCCCATTCCATGGCCAATGCCTTCCAGCTGATCGAACGCGGCGAAGCCCTTGCCATGATTACAGGTGGAGCCGAAGCCGCCATCACCCCAGCCGGGTTGGCCAGCTTTTGTGCCGCCAGATCCTTGTCTGAACGCAATGATGAACCCGAAAAGGCCTCCAGACCCTTCGACAAAGACCGAGACGGATTTGTCATGGGAGAAGGGGCCGGCATTTTGGTTTTTGAAGAACTCGAACATGCCAAAGCCCGTGGCGCCACGATTTATGCCGAAGTCATCGGATTTGGTAGCACCGGCGATGCATATCACATCACAGCTCCGGCCCCAGAAGGGGAAGGTGCAAACCGAGCCATGAGAATGGGCCTCAGAATGGCGAAACTCAAACCCACCGATGTGGCATACATTAACGCCCATGGAACCTCGACCCACCTGAACGACCAAAACGAAACCATGGCCATTAAAGACGTGTTTGGCGAGCATGCCCCTAGCTTGAACATCAGCTCCATCAAGTCGATGACTGGCCATTTGTTGGGAGCTGCTGGGGCCATCGAAGCCATTTCAACGGCCCTTACCCTCAAAGACGGTATTATTCCTCCTACCATCAACTGGGAAAATGGCGACGATGTTTGCACCTTGAATTACACCCCTAAAACTGCTGTAAAACGGGATGTGAATTATGCCATTTCCAATTCCTTTGGGTTTGGCGGCCACAATGCTGTGTTGGTTTTCAAAAAATACCACTAACGCTTGAGGCTTTTTTTGAAACCTAAGCCGCGCAGCGGGAGGCCGGTTGGATGGGGTCCAATCGGCCGACCCACACCTGCTGTGCAGGTGTGATAACCATTGGCGTAGACGAGGCTGGTCGCGGGGCTTTGGCTGGGCCCGTGGTTGCTGCAGCCGTTTCTCTTTCGGAAGCAGGTTTGCAATTGCCCCTCATGGATTCCAAGAAGCTTTCCGCAGTAGATCGTGACGCCTTGTTTGAAGCCCTGCATCGGTCGGGCTCTCGCATTCATGCTGCCTGTTTAAGTGCGCGCTACATCGACAAGACCAATATTCTTAAAGCTACCCTTGTGGCCATGAAACGGGCTGTTGATGGACTGCATCTGCGCACGGAACCTTTTTTGGAAATCTTGGTCGATGGCAACAAAGTACCACCCCTTGGCTATGGGCACGTTCAAGCCATTGTCAAAGGCGATACCTTAATTCCCGCCATTTCAGCAGCCTCGATAATCGCCAAAGTCACCCGAGATCGCATCATGATGGCCTTACATCCTAAGTTTCCTCGCTACCGTTTTGATCAGCACAAAGGCTATGGCACCGCCGAACACTATGACGCTATATTTGCTTACGGACCTTGCAACTCCCACCGATTGAGCTTTAATTTAACCCGCCAGGAATCTCTGTTTTGAGCCGGGAAAAAGGGGCTCTTGGCGAAGCCATTGCCAAAACCTATTTGGAAGGGCAAGGCTATCGAATTTTAGCCCAAAACGCGACTTTTAAGGCCGGAGAGTTGGATCTAGTAGCCCAAAGCGACGAAGGCATCTTGGTTTTTGTAGAGGTAAAAGCCTATGGCCCGGGCAGTCTTTTACACCCCCTTCAGGCTTTAACGGCTAAAAAACGCGGACGCCTGCTCAAAGCGGCTTCGTTGTATTTGCTTCGACTTCGCCTTCAAGATATCCCGCTTCGGTTTGATTTGATTTGTATCCAAGCTGGGGCAGTCTCTGAGCATTTTCAAAATGTCTTTGGGAAGGATGTGGTGTAGATTTTCAAAAATACTTTCAGATTTTGACCTTAATTGACAGAAAAAAAAGCATGTACTATCCTGAAAAAATGACTTTTTCGGGAGGATTTTTATGGCAGTTTCTCATGTAAGTGATTCTACGTTTAAAGCAGAGGTTCTCGATGTTAAGGACACCCCTGTTTTGGTTGATTTTTGGGCGGAATGGTGTGGCCCTTGCCGCATGTTGGCCCCCGTTGTTGAATCCTTGTCCAACAAATTTAGCGCTTCTCTGAAGGTTTGCAAATTGGATACGGATAGTAATCCAGAAACCGCGCAAGCGTTTCAAATTACCGGTATTCCTTGCTGTATTTTGTTCCAAAACGGCAAAGAAGTCACCCGACTGGTTGGGTATCGTTCCGAGTCTGCCTTTGAGGCCGAACTTAAAAACTTTGTGACGCTTTAGGCGTTTAAACTTACGGAAAATATGCTACACTTTGTAGCCAATTTTTCCGTTAAAAAAGGAGTCCAAATGGACAAGAAGCGCAAGCTATACAAAATTGGGGATTTGACCAAACTGTTGGGCATGACCTCTCGAACCATTCGCTATTACCACCAAGTGGGTATTCTGCAACACATTAAACGTAGCGACGGCAAAATGCGGTTGTTTGATGATGAAGATATTGCCATCATCAAAAAAGTTCGCAAATTGCAGGTTGAAGAAGGCCTTACTTTAGAAGTCATCAAAGAACGGCTCTTTGGCACGACCAACGACAAATCCGACACCGTCATCTTAACCGACAGCACGGCTGCCCTGCCCAAGGCCATGCGCGATCAGCTGAACGTTCAGGTGATTCCTATTCATATTCAAATTGGCGAGGAAGCCTTTTTGGACGGGATTGATATTGAACCCAAAGAATTTTGGGAAAAAAGCCGTAACCTTCAAATTCGGCCCCAAACCTCTCCTCCCACCGAAAAAGAATTTGTTCAAACCTATTTGGCTCTCAAAGAAAAAGGGTTTAAGCGCATCTATTCGATTCACTTGTCCTCTACCCTCTCCGAAACCTACAAAAATGCCCTAAACGCCTCTCACAAAGTGGCCCACGAAATCGAGGTTGTGGCCATCGATTCGAAATCCACTGGCGCAGGCTTGGGGTTGTTGGTTCATTTGATTGCAGACGCTGTCCACAAAGGCCAAAGCAAAGAACAAATCGACTTGCTGATTACCAAACAAATCCCTTTGATTTTCAAGCTTGTCGCGGTGAATACCTTGGAATTTTTGGTTACCGGTGGGGTTATTGCTCCACTGTCGCATAACCAAAAAAACCTGCTTAAAAAATTGTTCGAGTTTAAGCCTGTCATTTCACTGCGCAATGGCACTGGCGACGTGGAAATTTTGGAATGTGCCAAAGACAGAAAAGACGCCACAGCCCACATGGTTGAATTTTTGGCCGAAGAAATCCGAAGCCGCGGCGGGTATGTTAAAGAAATCTGCGTGATTTATAACTACATGTACGGCGAGGCCTTGGCCTTGGTAAACCAAATCAAGGAACTTTACCCCCTAACCCCCATTTATATTGAAGAAGGTAGTGCGGTTTTGTCCGCCTATGTTGGCCCCGAAACCATCGGGATTGCCATTATCTAGGAACACCTGTGACCAAAATTGAAAGCGCCATTTTAGACATCTTGAAAGTCAATGCCCGACTTCCTTTTTCGGAAGTTGCGGCTTTGGCTGGGGTGGACGAAAAAACGGTCAAAGCCACGGTTAAAAAGCTCGAAAAACATAAAATCATCAGCCGCTATACCACGGTTATTAACGAGGACAATTTGCCTCAGAAAGACACCCTGGTTCGCGCGCTGATCGAGGTTCGTGTTCGCCCCGAACGCAAAACAGGCTTCGATGCCATCGCCAAACGCATTGCCCGCTACAAAAATGTTCAGGATCACTTTTTGATTTCGGGTACCTACGACTTTTTGGTGATCGTTGAAGGACAAACCCTTCAAGAGGTGTCCCGGTTTGTGTCGGACAAATTGGCTTCGATTGACAACGTCATTGGCACCTCCACCCATTTTATTATGAAAAAATACAAAGAACATGGGTGTCTGATGGAAGATGATGTGGTTCAGGACCGTCTCGCCGTTAGCCCATGAGACAGGATTTTTCCAAAACACTCGAACAAATTCCCCCCTCTGGCATTCGCCGTTTTTTTGACCTGGTTGTCGGCGCCAAAGATGTGATTTCGCTGGGCGTTGGGGAGCCCGATTTTATCACCCCTTGGTCGGTGCGCAGTGCCGCCATTGATGCCATTGAACAAGGGCGCACATCCTATACCTCTAACAATGGGCTTTTGGAGTTACGCCAAGCCATTGTGACCTATTTACAGGCCCAGTTTCAGGTTCAGTACAACCCCGTTTCGGAAGTGATTGTCACCTTGGGTGTTTCTGAGGCTGTCGACATTGTGCTTCGAACCATTTTAAATCCCGGCGACGAGGTTTTGCTGCCAGAACCCGCCTATGTCTGCTATGACCCCTTAATTCGCTTGGCTGGTGGCCAAGTGGTGCATTTGGACACGTCTGCTACGGGATTTATTCCAGACCCAGCGGTTTTGGAAAAACACATCACCCCCAAAACCAAGGCCATTTTGCTGTGCTCGCCCAGTAATCCGACAGGCCGCATTATTCCCAAAGAAACCCTAGAAGCCATTGGCCGATTGGCCATTAAACACGATTTTTGGATTATCGCGGACGAGGTCTATGCCGAGCTTCATTACGACCTGCCCTTTACCTCGGCAGCGGCTATTCCAGGCCTTCGGGAGCATGTCATTTTGTTGAATGGCTTTTCCAAAGGCTTTGCCATGACGGGCTGGCGTTTGGGGTTTCTGGCAGCTCCCGAACCCATGGTGTCCCGAGCCCTGAAAATTCACCAATACTGTATGCTGTGTGCACCGATTATGTCCCAATATGCGGCCATTGAAGCTCTGGAACATGGGTTGTCCGATGTTCAAGACATGCGCAAGTCCTATCAAGGCCGTCGCAATTTGTTTGTTGAACGCCTGAATGCCATGGGTCTGGCCACGCATTTGCCTGAAGGGGCTTTTTATTGTTTCCCATCGATTCAATCTACGGGGCTCTCTTCGGAAGAATTTGCCCTGCGTTTGCTGCAAGAAGAGCGGGTTGCCGTGGTACCAGGCCACGTCTTTGGTGCTGGTGGCGAAGGTCATATTCGCTGCTGTTATGCTTCCAGCCTGGTGCAATTAAAAGAAGCCCTGGTTCGTATTGAACGCTTTCTAAAAAAGCTCAAGACATGACCGCTTTAGACGCTATTTTGGGGGCGATTCTGATCTATAACGGGTTTACCGGGTTGCGCCGTGGGTTGGTGAGGAGCATTTTCGACTTTTTTGCCATTTTTTTGAGTGCCTATTTGGCGTTTCATTATCATGTTGAGATTACGGGATGGCTACATACCTGGTTGCCAACCAGCGATTCGGACAGCGCCGTGATTGGCATTTCGGTGTCTTGGATTTTGTGTTTTTTGATTTTGTCAGGCATCGGCATGGCCTTGGACAAGTTTGTGAAGACGTTTTATCTGGGCACCCTCAATTGGATGGGTGGCTTGTTTTTTGGGTTGCTCAAAGGCGCCGTTTTTGCGGTTCCGATTCTGATTCCACTGACCCTGGCCAACCCCACCATGGTGGACGACTCTGTTCTGGCCAAACCCCTTAAAACCACCATCGAATCGCTGATTCACAGCTATTTTAATGACAAGCATTTTTTTATGCCGTCCCCTTCCGTGGATTAAGCCGCGATAAAATTGACAACTTGAGGACCCAGACGGTATCATCACCGTCTGACTTTTTGGAGGGATGGCGGAGTGGTCAATCGCAGCAGACTGTAAATCTGCCGGGCTAAGCCCTACGTTGGTTCAAATCCAGCTCCCTCCACCAGCAATTTTTAATGGGTTATGTGGTGGGTTTTTTGGGAATCCGAACATAAAAGATCGATCCCTTGCCATATTCGCTGTCCACGCGGACTTTGCCTTGGTGCATTTCGACCATTTGGTTCACGATGGAGAGTCCCAGGCCAATGCCATCGTATTTTCGGGTTGAAGAATAGTCGACTTGGCGGAATTTTTCGAAAATAAGCTCTCGTTCTTCTTCCAAAAGACCAATGCCCGTGTCTTCCACATAAAACTCGACATCGGTACCCAGATCCACACAGCCAATGGTGATGCTCCCTTTTTCGGTAAATTTGATGGCATTGGACAACAAATTGGCCAAAATACGGCGAAGTTTCGGGGCATCGGCCACCATTTCGAGGGTCTCATCTTGGCAAGCAGAAACCAGTTCCAGGCGTTTTGCTTTTGCCAAGGTGGAAAAGGTGGTCACCAAGGTATCGATCATGCGTTTGACCGTGAACGGTTCGTAAATGAGCTTCATTTTGCCGGCTTTGATGCGGGTCAGATCCAAGAGATCGTCGATGAGGTTTTTCAAGCTGTTCGCTTCATTAAAGACAATGCGCAGATATTCTTGTTGTTGGTCGGTTAACGCACCCGCTTTTCCCTGGCTAAGCAGCTCAATAAAGCCGACAATCGAGGTTAAGGGGGTTCGAAGTTCATGAGACACGGCCCTCAAAAAGGCCTCTCGCAATTCCTCGACTTCTCGGTCGTGGGTGATGTCCCGCAAAATCGTGACAACGGCAATGCTTTCGTTTTGGTCGTTTTTAACCAAGGTGGAAGTCAGGTTATAAATCCGGGGTTTGTCGCCAATGGTGGGCAGGGAAATTTCTCGGGTGATGGTGGATTTTCCCGCTTGAAATTTTTCCCTTAAAATCGCAACCAACTGCTCGTTGTTCAAATATTCCAATAAAATTTTGCCTTGAATGTTGTCCAGAGACGCATTCAAAATTGATTCTATTTTTTTGTTGGCCAAAATCAAGCGATTGGCCATATCTGTTACGATGATTCCTTCTGGGATACTGGCAATGATGGCTTCAGACCGGCGTTTTTCGTGAAGCAGGTTTTCGGAAGAGGTCTTTAAATTCGCAACCATGCCATTAAAAATGTAGGACAATTCCCCTATTTCGTCTTTGGAATTCACAAAAATCCGCTGTTCCAAATCCCCAGTGGCCACACGGCCTGCCACCCACGACAAAATGTCCAAAGAACTGGTTAATTTTCGGACAATTAGGGCGTACATCAGCAAAATAATGGCGGTAATCAGGGCCATTACTCCTACGCCCAAGCTCACTACTTTGACTTTGGGTACTGTAAACGGTTGAGCTGGGGCCAATTGAACCAAAAAAACGTTGGGATGGTCGGGTATCCGTTGGAAGAGCACTTTATAGGCGCCCTTTTCCAACGCCACCACCCGAATGAAGGTTTCTTCCTTTCCAAACAAAGTCATCATCAGCTTTAACTTGGACAGGGCCATGGGGTTTTGGTAAACCTGCTTGGGCAGAGAAACCCAAGACAAGGTGCCATTCGACTCCAAAACCGCAGCAAACAACTGTATGTCCGTTACCGCTTCGATATTTTGAATCACAGAATCGCCTAAAACACCGCTCAAATTTGTGGCCAGTGCCGGGCCTTGGGTCTCGGATAGAGCCGATTCGACATAGTGGGTAAAAAACCGATTTCGATTTTTCATTCTCACTTCTTGCTGTTTTTGGATGTTAAGGCCAATAAAGTAGGTGGTGAAGGCCACAAAAGCCAGGGTCACAACCCCCATAATCACCACAAAGGGGAATAAGATTTTGAATCTTAAACTGGTTTTAACCGAAAAATCCGCTCGTTTCACCCTACCCCTCCAGGTGCTGGGAAAGGCTGTGGATCAGGATGCCTGCAGCCACAGAGACATTGAGCGAGTCTAGCTGTCCTTTGGTGGTAATGTGTACAGATTCGTCGCAGATTTTGGTGGTTCGGGTGGCCATACCTCGGCCTTCGTTGCCCATGACCAAAACCATGGGGAAATTGGGTTGAAACGATTCTAGGGGCCTACCGGTTTCCACGTCGGTGCCGTAGATCCAATAGTGCTCTTGTTTGAGGCGCTCCAACGCTTGGCCAATGTTCACCACCCGAATGAGGGTCAGGTGATACAAAGCCCCAGCCGAGGCCTTGATGACCCCCGGCGTGATTTGGCAACTTCTGTCCTTGGGAAAAATGACGGCTTTAACGCCAAATTGTTCGCAGGACCGCAAAATGGCCCCAAAGTTGTAGGGGTCCTCCAAATGGTCCAAAGCCACCACAAAGGGATAGTCTTCTTTGTTATCGATCAGGTATTTGAGTTCGTTAATTTGGTGGTTTCGCACATAGGCGATGAGGCCTTGGCTATCTTCGCCTTCTTTGGCCAAGACATCGGGGGAAACTTTTTGGACTTTGATCCTAGCCGAACGCGCGCTGGCCAGCAGATCTTGAATCTCTGGGGTTTCTCGCAGGTTGTAGGACATCAGAATCCGGTCGATGGGGGTTTCTGTCCGAATGGCTTCGGCAATGGCTCTGCGGCCTTTAATGCACTGCATGAAGAACTTCCTTAAAGAGACGAAGACCTTGGTTTAGTTCGTCTGGGGTGATGGTTAGGGGCGGCACCAAGCGGATGACGTTGTCGTGAAGCCCGCAAGAAATCAGGATAAGGCCTTTTTGGATCCCTGTCTCGATACATTTTTTGACGAATTCAGGATGGGGCGCTTTGGTGGTTTTGTCTTTAACGAATTCCAGGCCGATCATCAGGCCCGTGATGCGCACATCGCCCAAGAAGGGGTGGTCGGCCAGTTCGGCTTGGATGAAGTCTTGGGCTTCCCGGCTGCGCTGATTGATCTGGTCCAAGGTTGTTTTTTCCAAAACTTCAAGGGTAGCCAGACCTGCTGCACAGGTGACAGGATTGCCGCCATAAGTGCCGCCATGGGCCGAGGTTGTCCATTTGGACATCAACTCGGCTCGAGACACGCAGGCGCCCAGGGGCATGCCCGACGCAATGCCTTTGGCCAAAGCGATGATATCGGGAACGACACCCGTTTGCTGGAAGGCAAACCACTGTCCTGTTCGACCAAACCCGGATTGAACCTCGTCAAAAATTAAGAGCACACCCTGCTCGGTACACAGTTCTCGCAACCGTTTTAGAAACGCTGGGGGTGCCGACACATAGCCCCCTTCTCCCAAGATCGGCTCGATAATCACCGCCGCGGCATCGGCACCGTGAGTCTCGAAAAAGGTCTCTAAAGCTGCAATGGCTTTGGTTTCGGCGTTTTCATCACCCCAAGCACTGCGATACAAATAGGGGTAGGGGAAAAACGATACTTCACCCAAATAGGGCTCATAGCCCTGTCTGTATTTGTCTTTGGACGTTGTCACCGCCAAGGCCCCAAAAGTACGGCCATGAAAGCCGCCCGTAAAGGCCAAGAACCGGGGCTTCCGGGTCAGGTATCGGGCCAATTTTAAGCTGGCTTCGACGGCTTCCGACCCACTTTGGGTAAAAAACACCGAATCCAATCCATGGCCCAGTTTTTCGGTAATTTTTTCGGCCAAGGCCACATTGGCATCGTAATAGACCACACCGGCACAGGCGTGGATGAGGGTCTCGGCTTGGGTTTTGATGGCGTCTACCACATGGGGATGACAATGGCCTGTCGAGGCCACCGCGATCCCTGTGGCAAAATCGAGATAGGCACGGCCGTCTTGGCCATACAAATAGCTGCCTTTTCCCGATACCACTTCAAGCCGAGAATAATGTCCTAGAACCGGAGACAAAACGCGGTCTGCCCGCGTAAGCAAGCTCAAAGAATTAAAACGGCTCCCGCAACAACCGTGGTCCAAAGTCCTTTTTTACCGGTTGCTGACTGGGTAACAGCCATGGTGCTGACGATTTGGTCTTGCATTTTCCAAATCTCTTTACGCTCGTCCCATTTGAGGTTGGTGTCGATGGGAATGCCCAAGGTGGTGGCCAACATTTCGGCTGCCATGTCTTCGGCATAATCGGAAGATTCTTGCTCCGTTTCGCCATAAGAATGGTGTTCGGACAAATAGCCGTGTTTGCTGGAATCTTGGGGCAAGGCCACGCCAACAGAAGCCGAAATCAATCGGTTTTCTTCTTGAACCGAACTGTCTGACAAAACACAGAAAACCACTTGGCCATAGCTGAGTTTTTTCAAACCTTCTTCTTTGCTAACAATTTTGCAATGTGGGGGGAAAATACTGGACACGCGAACCAAGTTGTACTCGGCAACACCGGCATCCCGCAGGGCCAACTCAAAAGAAACTAATTTTTCGCGATGCACACCCACACCTTTGGTGAGGAACAATTCTTTGGGTACAAAATTCATGAGCAAATTCTCCTTTAAACCGAACCGAAAAAAGATGGCGAAACTTCACCGATTTTTTAAATCGGAATAAGTAAAACGTATATGGGGTAAAAAATCAATTAAAAATGAACTTCTCTTATTTCTTCCGACACAAACAATAAATACTGGGGGTTAGGTTGGTAAACGAGAACAGGCGTTGGCAGAGTAAATCCAAGGCTACCAAAACCCGGTATGGAATGGTTTTTTTAAGGATGCCGGATCTAAAAAACGAGAGGTTCACTTTTTCTTGAATCTCGAAATAGGCCTGCAATTCGGTTAACACGTCGGTGGGGTGGAAATTAAAATAGGCGGTGTTGAGCTGCACTTTGCCCTTTGCAAAGGGGTTGAATTTTGTCTTACACAAACTGTAGCGCACAATGTTAAGCACATGGCGCTTGTTGGGGATTTCAAACAACAAATGGCCGCCAGGCTTTAAAACGCGGTATACCTCTTTGAAAAATTGTTTGGGGTCTTCGACATGGTGGAGGGTTCGAATGGAAAACACCGTGTCGAATTGGGCATCGGCGAAGGGTAGGTTAATTAGATTGCCTTGTTGGTAGGTGATGTTGGTTGTTCCCAAGCTGCCTTTGGCTTGGTCGAGCATGGCATCGGAATAGTCCATTAATACAAAATTTTCAGCCCGATCTTGATAGGCCGGAAACAGACGGCCAAACCCACAGCCTGCATCCAACAGGGTTTTGGCTTTTGGGATTTTGGACAAAAGGCGGTGCAGGGTCTTTTTTTCGATGGTGTCTTCGTAACGACGATCGACATTCACCCAAAATTGTTGCTTGTAATCGTAGTCGTTGTAGTTGCTAAGCTCGGTTTGCATGCAGGTTCCTTTACAGTCGTTTGAGGAGCAGTTTGATGCCTTCTTCGAGGCTGAGGGTGTCGTGCAGCTGGTCTGCAGCGGTGGTGAGGGCTTTTTGAACTTCGCCTTGGGAATAGCCCAGGGTTTTCATGGCCAAGGTTAAGTCTGCAATCCAATCGGCGCTGACTTTTGAGGCTGGATTGGCGGATTTAACGGCCATCATATCGGCCGAGGCGCCAAACACTTTTGCTACCTTGTCTTTAAGCTCGACCACCAAGCGTTCGGCTACTTTTTTGCCAACTCCGGGCACTTGGGTGAGGGCCGCCACGTTTTCGGCCAACAAGGCCTGTACAAATTCTTGGCTCGAAAACACGGCCAAAAATTTCTGCCCCACCTTGGGCCCAACCCCAGACACCGAGGTTAAGAGCATGAACAATTCCCGTTCTTCCAGATCGGCAAAGCCAAACAAGGTTTGTTGATCCTCTCGCACATGGTGATAGATGTAAATGGACGCCGCGTTTCCCCCACGGGTTAAGCTGGCCAAAAGCCGGTCATGCACAAAAACTTGATAGCCAACCCCGCCGGTCTCGATCACCACAGAGTCTTCGAAGGCATGGTTTAGGGTTCCGGTCAGAGAGAAAATCATGAGAGGGATTTTATCCGATAGAAATGGCTGTGACAAATGGCCAAGGCCAGGCCATCGGCGGCATCATCGGGTTTGGGGATGTCAGGCAGGTTTAAGAGCTGCTTGACCATGTACTGCACCTGCTGTTTTTCGGCCTTCCCATAGCCACAAACTGCGGTTTTAACCTGTAGGGGGGTGTAGCTGCTAATGGCCTCGATGCCCGCCTGTTCTGCGGTTAACAACAACACCCCACGCGCTTGGCTGACCACCATGGCCGTGGTGACGTTTTTGGCAAAAAACAATTCTTCTATCGCCATCGAGGTGGGTTGATGGCTGCTCAGCAGGTCTTTGAGCTTGTTCGAGAGCATTAAAAGACGTTTGGACAGTTCCATCTTGGGCGGCGTGGTCAGGATACCGTGTTCAATAAACCGCAGTTTTGATCCTTTTTTTTCAATCAGGCCATAGCCGGTTGTGGCCAGGCCAGGATCGAGTCCTAGAATGACCATTGGTATAACACACCGTCGGAGCCGGTGTGTGTCGCTGCGTGAAGCAAGTTCACGCTGCTCGCCCTGCGGCATTGATATAACACACCGTCGGAGCCGGTGTGTGTCGCTGCGTGAAGCAAGTTCACGCTGCTCGCCCTACGGCATTGATATAACACACCGTCGGAGCCGGTGTGTGTCGCTGCGTGAAGCAAGTTCACGCTGCTCGCCCTGCGGGGCTTGCTTGGGTTTTTTACGGGAGCTTGGCTCTTGCGGCCTGGTTCTGCCTTGTGTGTCGCATTAGGCATAGGCGATGTTGGAGAGTTTGATGAGGAGTGTTTCGCCGGGTTTTACAAAATCGCGGAAGGTGATTTTTTGGGTCTTTGAAACGGTTGTGGTGGCGAATTGGTCTTGGGTTTCGGGGGTACACGCAACCTCGATGCCCCGCAAATCGGCCACCAAAACCCCGTCTTCTTTGATGATTTCGGCTTGGAGGCTGATGGTTTCTGGAAAAGGATGGCCTTGGCTGACACGGTTTTGGGCCAGAATCAAACCGGCGTCTTCCACAATCATCCATTGCATAATGCCCATCATGACGGGATTGCCGGGAAAATGGCCTCGGCATAACGGGTGGGTTTCAGGAAAATGATAGGCAAAAACCGATTCGCTTTCGGTCTCGTGAACCCAAGCATCGACCATGACCATGGCCTTGTCTTTATGAAACACCGATTTATCGATGGCTTTGGACTGGGTTTGGGGGTACACCTCCACTTTCTTTTTGACGGCTTTGGCAGCTTCTTCGGGGGTGGGGGCTTGCATAAAAATGGCCGACATATCACCTTTGGCCACGGTTTGCCCGGCTTCGTTTTCGATGGTGCCGGTGTAAAACATAAATTCGCCCTTGCTTTTGACTTTGCGTACCGTGCCCACCATGCGGGTTCCCAAAGGAATAGAGCCTGTGCATTCAAAATTGGAAATGCCTGAAAAATAGGTCATTTGACCCGGCAGCAGCCGGCCTGTGGTCACAATCGAGGCCAGGGCCAGAACTTCCATGAAGGCCGTGGTTAAAAACACCGAGGTGGTTGGGGTGATTTTTTTGGAAAAAATATGGCGGCCTTGGGCATCGGGATTACCGATGGTTAAGGCCAGGGTTCCGCCCGGAACCCCCTCGATTTCCTCCATTTCAACGGCATCAAGAACCAGGTTTTCGAAACGGTGGGGAATGCGATCGGCAATGTCGATTTGGGAAAGTCTTGTCATTTAAATAGCCTTTACTGGTGGTGTTTCATGGCCTTGCGAAGGCGTTCGAGGGCGCTGGTGAGCAAGCGCGAGATGTGCATTTGAGAGAGGTTTAGTTTTTCGGCGATTTCCATTTGGGACAATCCCATAAAAAACCGGTAATAGATGATTTTTTTCTCGCGATCGTTCAAAACTAAGACCACTTGTTTGAGGGTTTCTTTGTCCAAAACCGTTTCTTCGTGGCCGGCCACACCCAAGGTTTCAAGCAAGGTCCCACCTTCGCCACCCGAGCTATTGCGGTGAGAGGGCATATCCAAAGAGACCACAGTGCCCGTTTGACTGACTTCCATAGACTCCAAAACTTCTTCTTCGGAAAGCCCCGTATGGGTGGCAATTTCTTGAATGGTTGGCGAGCGCCCTTCGGATTCGACTTGGCGCATGTAGACTTTGACTTTGCTGTAGTTTTCCTGCATGCGACGGGGCACTTTGACGAGCCGCCCTTTGTCTCTGAAATAGTGCTTGATTTCCCCAATAATGTTCGGGGTGGCAAAGGTTGAAAAATCGGTGTCCATGGCCGGTTCATATCGGTCTAGACAGCGCAACAGACTGATGCTGCCCACTTGGACCAGATCGTCGAAATCGTTGCGGTTAAAGGCCAATTTTCGGGCAATACTCTCCACCAGAGGACGGTAGAGGAGAATCACTTCATCCCTTACAGCGAGATCTCGGGATTCGAAATAGCTTAAAACCAACGCTTCTTTTGATTGTTTTGAAGTAGGCATGGGTGAAAGTGGATAGCATGTTAACACGGTCACTGCTATATTAACAGGATCATCATGTACGTCTGTAATTCCAAACTCTGTCAGCCTGGCGATACCTTTATTTGCCTACCCGGTGGCGAAGCCTCTGTGGCCGATGCCCAAGCACGGGGCGCCACCACAGTGTTGCACATGACCCGTGCCGAAATGGGGGTTTTCGCCAACAAAACCTTTGACAACCCCTCGGAAAAATTAACCGTGATTGGGGTTACCGGCACCAATGGTAAAACCACCGTTACCCACCTGATTGCCCAAGGGTTGACTGCGGCTGGGTTTAAATCAGCCGTTTTGGGCACCCTGAATGCCCCTTTAACCACCCCAGAATCCATCCAAGTTTTAGAGGCCATGAAGCAGCACGTGGATGCCGGCGGCACCCATTTTGTAATGGAAGTGTCCTCCCACGCCATCGACCAAGGCCGCATTGATCCCATTCATTTTTCGATTCGGGTTTTAACCAACATCACCCGCGATCATTTGGACTATCACGGCACTTTCGAAAACTACAAAGCCACAAAACTGAAGTTTATGAGGGCCGGAACCCCAGCCATTTTCCCCGAAGATTATGCCAAAGAAACCATCGACTACCCCACCCAGCTGTTGGGGGAGTTTAATCACCAGAACATCCAAGCCGCCCAAGCCGCGTTAAAAGCGTGCGGATTGGATGCCGCAACCATTGCCAAAGCCCTGGGCCAGGCCAAACCTCCGGCTGGCCGATTGGAACCTGTTCGGGCCGGACAACCCTTCGATGTGCTGGTGGATTATGCCCACACCCCCGACGGATTGGAAAACATTTTGAAAACCCTTTCCCCCATTGCCAAGGCCAAACAAGGAAAGCTCTTGGTGGTTTTTGGCTGCGGCGGGGACCGGGATCGGGGCAAACGCCCCGAAATGGGCCGCATTGGTGCCGAATTGGCCGACGTTGTGATTTTAACCCAAGACAATCCACGTACCGAGGATCCCAAACAAATTATGTCGGATATTTTGGCTGGCATCCCTGCTACTTTTCAAAAATTACACGTCATCGACGACCGTCGCCAGGCCATTGAATTGGCCATTCGCATGGCCCAAAAAGACGATGTGGTGGCCATTGCCGGCAAAGGCCACGAAACCTATCAGATCATCGGTACCGAAAAAACCGATTTCGACGACCGTATCGAGGCCCAAAAAGCCATCGAATCCCGGCTGGCGCGCTAGATGGCCATTTCCATCGATTCCAGAACCCTGAAACCCGGGGATGTGTTTATTCCCATCAAAGGCCCAAGCTTTGACGGCCATGATTTTATTCCAGAAGCCATCAAAAAAGGGGCCACCATTTTGGATGTGGACCTTCCAAAATACGCGGCCAGCTATCGAAAAAAACTGGGCTGTGCGGTGATTGCCGTTACTGGTTCGGCGGGAAAAACCACGGTTAAAGACCTGTTGTATGCTGTCCTTTCCCAGAAATACCGGGTTGTTAAAACCGAAGAAAACCAAAACAACGAAATCGGCGCCCCCCTGACCCTATTAAGGGCAGATTTCAACACCGACATTTTGATTGTGGAGCTGGGCATGCGAGGCCTTGGACAAATTCAAGAATTGGCCCGCATTGTGCGACCCACCCATGCCGTGATTACCAGCATTGGCCTGACCCATGTGGAATTACTGGGCAATCAGCGCAACATCGCCAAAGCCAAAGCCGAGGTGTTTTTGCCGCCCCTAAAATGGGAAAAAACCCGAACCGCTTTTCTGAATTTCACCACCCCGTACTACGATTTATTGGCCAAAAAAGCCACTCAAAATCAGTTTACCGTGCTGCCGTTTAAAGGCGCCGATAAAATCGATCAGAACATCAATTTATGTTATGCCGTTGGGCAACAATTTGGCTTGTCCAACGACGACATTGCCACCGGGCTCAAACACTATCAAGGCTCTGCCCATCGGTTACAGGTTCATCATCACCACGGGGTAACCCTGATTGACGACACCTACAACGCCAACCCCGATGGGGTGAGTTATGCCCTACAATTTTTGCGGCGTTTCTCGGGCCGAAAGATTTTTGTATTTGGGGATATGCTGGAGCTGGGAACCTTTGCCCCAGAGGCCCATCAGGCCGTTGTGGACCAAGCCTTGGATGCCGGTGTAGACCTGATGTTTACCTATGGCCCCCTCACCCGAGCCATGCATTCAGACACTTTGTCGATTGACCACTTTAAGGACAAAGCCAGTTTGAACACCATGGTGTTGGCCGAATTAAAACCCGGAGATGTGGTGTTGTTTAAAGGGTCTCGGGGCATGAAATTGGAAGAAACATTGAACACGGTTTTGGAGGACTATCATGGTTAAATGGGATGGACTGTCGATCGCTGTTTTTGCCGGTGTCTGCGTGGTTTTAAACCTGATTTTGGTCTTGATTTTACGCAAACTCAAAGGGTTTCAAGCGATTTATGAACGGTCCCCACAAACCCATCAGGACAAAAAAAGCACCCCGTCGTTTGGGGGTATCGGGATTTTTTTAGGGATTCTTATCGGAACCGTATTGTTTAAATTGTGGGATTTGTCGGTCTTGTGGTTGATATCTGTCTTTACCGTCTTTTGCGTCATTGGTTTTACCGACGACTATTTGTCGATTCTCAAAAAAACCAACAAAGGACTCAGTGCCAAACAAAAATTTCTGCTTCAGGTCTTGGCCGCTTTTTATTTTATGGTGATTTTCCATGTCACCTTTCACCCTTTGGCGTGGTGGGAAATGGGGCTGTTTTTGTTTATGATGGTGGGCACTTCGAATGCCACCAACTTAACCGACGGCTTGGACGGTCTTTTGGCAGGCTTGTCGCTGTGCACCCTGGGTGGATTTGCACTTTATGCCCACTATCTGGGCGCCCACAGTCTTTTTGCGTTCGCGATGATTTGTATGATTGCCGTTGGTGGTTTTTTGCTGTTTAACCTGAAACCAGCCAAGGTGTTTATGGGAGATACCGGGTCTTTGGCCCTGGGGGCTTTGTTTGCGGGATTTGCCTTCCAGCTTCGAAATCCCTGGATTTTGATTCCTTTGGGTGCCGTTTACATTCTTGAAACACTCTCCGTCATGATTCAAGTAGGCTATTTCAAACGCATGCAAAAGCGCATTTTTTTAATGACGCCCCTCCATCATCATTTTGAGCTGTTGGGTTTTTCGGAACGACGTGTGGTGCGGCTGTTTTGGGCCTTTGGGGTTTTGTTTTTATTGTTGTTTGTACTGTTATATTTGCCAAACCAACCTCTTTTTTAATTCATTTTTGCAATTTTTTGACAAAGATATCGATATCTATTTGTAACACCATGCTATCTTTAAACAATAAGGATTCGATCGATGATTTCTTCCCCAACACCAGCAGGTTCTGCACCCCCTAAAATCCCGCCATCTGTATCTGCCTCACCTAAACCCCGCCGTCTTGGAACAACACCCTCTACTGTAGCGGCTTCTGCTGCCACCATTGCCCAATCCCCAGCATCCAATCCAAGACGTTTAACCGCGTCTTTAGGCCCAATTGCCCAACCCAGAATTCGTCGTGGGTTTACACACCAAGGCCCAGCCCTGAAAAAACATAGATACCAACATCAACCCCAAGCCCCTCTGGTCAAACAAGAATCATTAGGGCTGTACCCGCCATCTCCACCCATAACACAAAAACCATTGGGTCTATACAAACCATCGCCAGCAAAACCAGCACCATTAGGCCTGTACCCACCATCTTCGCCCATTTTAAAACCATCGGCTCCGCAAACATATCCCCATTCCGTTTTTTCAAAACACACTGATCAACATCCTAAATTTGAACCTGTTAGACACTTAACACCCCCATGCCCACCGCCTAAACAATCTCAACCTCTAAACCCTTTATCTGCTATTTCAAGCAACCCAATACCTCCTAAAGTTGTTCCTACAAACCCCCTTAAACCACCACTACGCGCAGATCGCATTACCTTGAAACTTTTACCTCAGACACCAGCGCCAAATCCAACACCCACCTTACCCGTGCACTACTTACCAAAAGCGTCTCATCTCGAAACTTTACCAAAAACACCCGCGTCTTCCACAGGTGTATCTGATTCTCCCTCGCAACCCTTAACACCACGAAGCTTGCCACCCGACCTTGTAACATCTGAGCCGCAACCTTCTCGGGGGGGAAGACAGGTTTCTTTTGAATCTAATGATGATTCCATAGAACCACAACTAGATCCCAAAAAGAAGGCAGTAAAATTAGTCGAGCGTTTTATAATAGCGGCTAGTTATAAACACAACTATGCGTTATCAACTGTAGCTCCCCTGCTAGAACGTTTAAAACGTCAGGATGATTGCAACAAGGCAATTCTCAGGCATTTTATATACGACTCAGCTAATCCTTCAGATCTTATGCTTGGGAGCCTTAAAGATCAACAGGCGTTATCGCATGAAGTAGAAACGGTCTTCAAAAGTTTGTTACAGATAAAAAATTTGAACAGGTCTTTAAGGTCGGCCTGGCAAGCTCTAAACAAAGGGCTAAAGGATATTGTCGAAGCCCTACAGGGCAAGTTCATAATAACAAACTTTCATCATGCGCTAGACAATCTCTACACAAATATAGGTAGGCTTTTGGAAAAGAATTACCAACTCACCCTTAAAAGTACTACTTTTATAAATATAACTTATGCTACATATCAAACAATCTTTAACCAAGTACAACGAACATTTTTTGCTGGGGAAGCCGTAAAGCTCCCTATTCAATTTTATATGGATGCCTTCCTTACTAACGGCTCCCTTAGAAATATAAACATTAAAATCGCAGACTATGCTAGGCAGCACCCTAAAACAAGGGCATACCAACTGCCAAGCGATTTACAAGAACGACATCATTATCAATAGGTTTTATCCAAATAATAAAACAACTGCCCGTCTTTGGCTTTGAGGACGATGTTGAAATCGGAGGTTCCCCGAAAGGGCTCGCATTGTTGGGCACTGACGGGAATCAAGACCCTGGTGCCGGGCTTGGCAAAGCGTTTGGATAAAAACAGGATTTTTTCCGGGGCGGCAAAGGCCTTTGCGGTGACGGCATCGGCCATAAAAGGGGGCTTGTGAGACAGTTCCAAAATGTCTTTTTGGAAGACGGTGTAGTTGGTTAAGCCCAATTCAGATGAAATCCAGGTTAAAAACCGACTCTTTTTTTGGGTGGACTCCACGGCATACACCTGATTTTGGGGATTGCAAATGGCAATGATGATGGACGGTAGCCCAGATCCAGAGCCCATGTCCAAGACTTTTGCGGGTCTGTTGCCAATCATCTCGGCCATAAATCGGCTGTCCTGAACATGAAAAGGCAGGCGATCGTAGGCCTTTTTGGAATAGACATTGGTGTGCTCGTTAAAGGTTTTTAAAAGGTCGATATAGGCTTCTAGGGTGGGCATAGGATCAAGCAACTTTACTGCCCAAACGGTCCAGATAGGAGACCAGCACCATAATATCGGCGGGGTTAATGCCTGCAATTTTTTTGGCATCGAAAAGGGTTTTGGGTTTGAACTGCTTAAATTTTTCCCGGCTTTCTTTTTTGAGACCCATGATGCTGTCGTAGTCGAGGGCTTCGGGAATGGGCTTGGATTCCAGCTTTTGGATTTTATCGATTTCTTGCTTTTGTTTGACCAAATAGCCTGCATATTTGACTTCCACCAAGGCTTTTTCGGCCACGCTTTTTTCTTGGGGCGTAAAGAGATTTTCGGCCATCAATGTGTCCATGGTAATTTCAGGGCGTTTGATAAAGTCGTGGATCAGAATTTTTTGTTTGAGGTTGTATTTATCGATCCAAGCCACGGGAATCGAGGTTTTTTTCCAGGTGTTTAAAAACCCATCCACTTGGGCCCATTCGTCTCTTACCAACTGAATATCGGCTGAACTTAACAAGCCCAAGTCGTGGGCACGCTCGCTTAAACGGAAGGTCGCGTTGTCTTGGCGCAAGCTCAGGCGGTATTCGGATCGGGAGGTCAGCATGCGGTAGGGTTCGTAGATGTTTTTGGTGATCAAATCATCGATCATGGTGCCAATGTAGGAATCTTCGCGTTTGAGTACAAATGGCTCCCGGTTTTGGACTTTTAGGGCCGCATTAATACCGGCGATAATGCCCTGGCCTGCGGCTTCTTCGTAGCCAGAGGTCCCGTTAATTTGACCCGCCAAAAACAGGTTGTGCACCGAACGGGTTTCCAAGGTGGGCAGCAGTTGATCGGGATACACAAAATCGTATTCCACCGCATAGCCGGGTTTTAAGACCACCACATTTTCCAATCCGGGAATGGTTTTTAAAAAGGCTTCTTGAACGTCTTCTGGCAAAGACGTATTCAGGCCTTGGGCATAAATTTCGTTGGTGTCTCGGCCTTCGGGTTCAATAAAGATTTGATGCGTGTCTTTGTCGGCAAATCGAACGACCTTGTCTTCGATGGACGGGCAATACCGTGGCCCAGTGCCTTGGATCACCTTTTGAAACATGGGTGACCGATCTAAATTCCCCAAAATAATTTCGTGGGTGGCCACCGTGGTTCGGGTTAAATGACAGTCGATTTGAGATTTAAACCGTTCATGATAGGGCGTGCGAAACGAAAACCGCAAAAATTCGGGGTCACCGGGCTGAACTTCCATTTTGTCGTAGTCGATGGATCGGCTGTCCAAACGGGGCGTTGTCCCGGTTTTTAACCGGCCCATGCGAAGACCGGCCATGGCCAAACTTTCGGACAAATGTTCGGCGCTAAATTCGCCCACCCGACCCGCAGAAAACGAGTTCATCCCAATGTGAATTTTGCCTTTTAAAAACGTCCCTGTTGTCACCACCACTGCCGAGGCCAAATAGGTCCGCCCCAAGTCGGTGATCACCCCTTTGACGCGGTTGTCTTCAAACAGCAAACTGCGGATCATGGCCTGGCGAACTTCCAGGTTGGGTTGGTTTTCCACCACTTTTTTCATGTAGCGGTTGTAGTCGGTTTTATCGTTTTGGGACCTCAAACATTGGACAGCAGGCCCTCGGGAGCGGTTGAGAATTTTAAGTTGGATATAGGTTTCGTCTGCAGCTTTACCCATTTCGCCACCCAGGGCATCGACTTCGCCCACAATTTGGCCTTTGGCAGGCCCGCCAATGGAGGGGTTACAGGGCATTAACCCAATGGTTTCCAAATTAATGGTAAACACCAGGGTTTTACACCCCAGGCGCGCCGAAGCCAGGGCTGCCTCGATGCCGGCATGCCCTGCCCCAATGACAATCACATCATAGTGCTGCGAACTATCCATTGCTGATTAGAAGGGGAGACCGAAGGCCTTTGTCAGATTCACTTGGGTGCCCACAGAAACGGTTTCGTTGAATGCGCCAGAGGCCACATATTCGCGCTTAACCGACACAATATAGTCGAAGGCCCCACCCGTTTTATAGTGAATGGTGCTGGACAAGGTATGGTTGCCTTGGGCTTGGAAAGGCATGCTGTAGTTGATCACCCCAACCGTATTAAACAGCGAGTGCCAACCCAAAGCACCGGTTAACAAAGGGGCTCTGTCGTCGTAGCCTTCAAATCCCAACCCTACTTTAAAAATGTCATTGACCTGAGCACCAGCCGATATCAAAAAGCCATTGATGTCTTTTTGGGGGGCATCGGTGGGGAAAGTAAAGCTAGAGGCTTCGTAATCTTGGCCAAAATACCCAGGAACAAACCCAGCACCCAAACGTCGATACTCGGCTCTGTATTCAAAAAAGGACATCAAATCGCCCTTCATTCCAGCCGAAGCGCCTCGGCCCAAAATGGCGTTATCTTTGTCCATTAACTGTGAGCCTTCCAAATAGAAGGTCAAGAAATCGCCACCCACAGGAAAGGCCAAATCCACACCCAAAGCTGATACTTGGGGTCGGGTTACCGAATTCCCTGGCACAGGGGTCGCACTAACCCCATCGTCGGTTACATAGGTGGTTCCAATCGCCAAAGGCCAGTTCAATAGAAAAGAGTCGGACCACAGATAGCTAAGTCGGGCTGCTTTTAGGTTTTTGGCGGTGACCATGGCGTCGACACGAATCGGATCGAGTTGCAGATAGCCTTTTACCCCAGCTTTGTCGGTGGTAAATTCCCCAGATCCTCCAGCACCGCTGTCATAGTGATCCATCACCAACCCATATCCATAGGTCACATTGGTCAATCGGCCCCATTTTAGACCGGCTACATTTTCAAAATCAAACCCCACATGGCGCAAACTAAACCATTGCAGTTCGGCAGGTACCGTGGCCCCGTTTAGGGGGATGTAGGCATTCATGTCAAAACCCACTTCGATAGGTCCCAAAGCCAGATCGGGACTAATGCCTACTTTGGCCAGGGAATTGCCTTGAACATTCACAAGTCCTGCGTTGCCCATAACCCCAGGCCCTTCGAAGTCTTCCAAGCGATAGGCGACAGGGGCTGCCATGACACTTGTGCACAATAAAAGGGTTAAAATCGAGGCTAAAAATTGTTTATTCATAGATCGAGGGATCCTCCAGAAAAAGATGGGGAGAGTATACCACGGCTAGGCTTAAATACCTATTTTGTATTCAGGCTTTTGTATTCCGGGCTTGGGCGACTTTTAGGCGATGGCTGGCTAGGCTTGTTTTTCTGGCAGCAATTTGTCTTGCAAAGCCTTCGACAGCTTGGTTTGAATGTAGTCCTGAACATTGGCCAGGGTGATGTGAACCGTTTTTGTGTCGCTGCCCGGTGTTTCGAACATGATGTCCAACATAATGGCCTCGGCAATGGCCCGTAGGGCTCGGGCACCAATTTGGCGCTCGACGGCAATTTTTGCGATTAACGCCAGGGCTTCTGGCGCAAAGGTTAGGGCAACGCCGTCCATATCCATCAGGGTTTGAAACTGTTTGGTGATGGCGTTTTTTGGCTCGGTTAGAATTTGAACCATGGCGGCTTCGTCCAGTTCTTGAAGCGGGGCCAAAATGGGGAGACGGCCAATCAGTTCGGGAATAATGCCAAACTTCAGCAAATCTTCGGGTTGAACGTGGTCGAAGAGTTCTTTTTTCTCGACTTTTTCCACGGTGGTATCTTGCAATTCGAACCCGATAAACCGCTGATTCAATCGGGATTCGATGATCGGTTCGATGCCATGAAAGGCCCCACCGGTGATGAAGAGAATATTTCGGGTATCCAGGGCGATAAATTCTTGTTGGGGATGCTTTCTGCCCCCTTTAACCGGAATGTTTACCACAGTGCCTTCTAACATTTTAAGCAGGGCTTGTTGAACCCCTTCCCCCGACACATCTCGGGTGATGGAGGGATTTTCGGACCTTCGGGAAATTTTGTCGATTTCGTCGATATAGATGATGCCGCGTTCGGCTTTTTGAAGGTCGTGGTTGGCCATTTGAAGCAAGCGAAACAACATGCTTTCCACATCTTCTCCCACGTAGCCGGCCTCTGTTAGGGTGGTGGCATCGGCAATGGTGAAGGGCACTTTTAGCAGCTTTGCCAAAGATTGGGCGAACAGGGTTTTTCCCGTTCCGGTTGCCCCTATCAACAAAATATTACTTTTTTGAAGCTCTACACCCTCGGCTGTGGGTTTCGAAAAAATACGTTTGTAGTGGTTGTAGACGGCCACAGACAAAATTTTCTTGGCCTTTTCTTGACCAATGATGTAGTCGTCCAAAAAGGCAAAAATGTCTTTGGGCTTGGGCAGGACAAAGGGCTCTTCGGGTTGAGGGGTTTCTTTGGGAGCTACCGAAAGCTGGGGGGCTTCATGATCCGTCAGGCCAACCGAGGCTTGGGTTTCGGGGGAAGCCAAAGACTCGTCTTCTTGAATGACACTGCCACAAATTCGAACACATTCGTCGCAAATGTTAACCCCAGGCCCGACCACCAAATGGGCCAAAATGGACTGGGGTTTTTTACAAAAAGAGCAAACCAGTTCTGGGTTGCCGCTGTTATCCGAGCTCATTTTTTGGCCAGGTGACTGGCAGTAATCACTTCGTCAATCAGACCATATTCAACAGCTGCTTGGGCATCCATAAAGAAGTCGCGGTCTGTATCTTTGACAATTTTTTCGGGTTTTTGACCGGTGTGCTTCACCAAAACATTGTTCAAGATTTCTTTGATGCGCAAAATTTCTTTGGCTTGAATTTCGATATCGGTGGCCTGACCTTGGGCACCACCCAGGGGTTGGTGGATCATGATTCGGGCATGAGGCAGGGCGAACCGTTTTCCTTTTTCGCCAGAGGCCAATAACAAAGCCCCCATAGAGGCCGCTTGGCCCATACAAATGGTCGAAACTTTGGCCTTAATGTGCTGCATGGTGTCGTAAATGGCCATCCCAGCCGTCACCACCCCACCGGGGCTGTTGATGTACATGTAGATGTCGCGCTCTGAATCTTCAGCTTCTAAAAAGAGCAGCTGGGCAATAATCATGTTGGCCATGTGGTCGTCGACAGCGTCCGTAAGAAACACAATCCGTTCTTTTAGAAGGCGGGAATAAATGTCGTAAGAACGCTCTCCCCGTCCGGTTTGTTCAATAACCATAGGTACTAGTGGCATTGTGGGCTCCTCTTTATATGGATGGTGAAATTAGGGTGATCTCTTATACAAATTTCGCATGTTCAACCAACACTGCCAAGGCTTTTCTGCGCTTGAGCAGGCTGCGAACATTTTCTGGATCAATGCGGTGCATGTTCTTTTTCAGATCTTCCAGGGTTTGCACCTCTGGCAATTGCCAGGTTTTGATTTCGTCTTCCAATTCAGCATCGGTCACGTCGATGGATTCGGCTTTAATCACCGCATCAATGACCAACTCGGTTCTGAGTTTTTTCTCGGCACTGGGCTTTAGCTCTTCACGAAGGGATTCGATGGGGCGTTGAACCAAGGCCAAATAGTGATCCAAAGACGAATTTGACCGGCGCAAAGATCCATCAAAATCGCGCAAGGAAGCATCGATTTCTCGGTCGATTAACACTTCTGGTAGGGCAACGTCGATATCGGTCAAAATGGCGTCGAGAATGCCATTTCGCACGGCTTCTTCTTGCTCGTTTTTGTGGCGGGTTTCAAGGTTTTTTCGCAGATCGGCGACAAATTCATCAGCGGTTTTAAAGGCCGAGATTTTCGCGGCAAACTCGTCGGTGAGCTCGGGAAGCTTTTTGCCTCGAACTTCTTCGATATCCACTTTAAAGGCCAGGGTTTGGTTTGCGATATCAGCAATATGAAAATCGGCGGGAATGTTGATTTCAAAGGATTTAGACTCGCCAGAAGTCAGGCCTTTTAGGGCTTCATCAAAGGGTTTGCTCATGGTGCCAAGGCCCACTTTAAGGCCGGCATTTTTTCGGGTCCAGGCATCGTAAGGCTCGCCATTGAGGGTGGCTTCCATGCTGAGTCGGATGATGTCTCCGTCTTCGATGGGCCTTTCGGCAACATCGTATTCGGCATAGTTTTCGCGGTGTTGATCAATGGCTTGTTGAATTTGTTCCTCAGAAATGGCTTCTTCGGGTTTTTTGACCTCGATGCCCTTGTATTTTTTAAGGGTCAGCTCTGGCAACACATCGATGTCACAAGAAAAAACAACGGGTTCGGCTTCTTTGTACTCACCAATTTTAAGATTTTTAGGGAAATCAATTACTTTTAAATCGAGGGTTTTAAGGGCAACAACATAGGCGTCGTTAACCGCATCCATTACCCCTTCTTCAATGATGCCGTAAGAACCATAATATTGTTCATAGATGTGGCGGGGGGCTTTGCCGGGTCTGAATCCAGGGATTTTGGACTGTTTAACCAATTTTCGGTAGGCTTTTTCAAGCGAGGGAACCAAGTGGTCTTGAGACACCTCGATCTCGATCGATACAACATCGCCTTTGCGGGAAGAGCTTAAGATTTTCATGGGGGAATCCTTCGGTCCCTTTTGTAAACTATAGATATGGAGCGGGATATCAGGTTCGAACTGACGACCTTCTGCTTGGCAAGCAGACGCTCTACCAACTGAGCTAATCCCGCTTAAAAAAGGGTGAAGGAGACTATATCACCCCCTCTAGAAATACTCAAGAAGCTGCCTTGCCAAGGCTGTAAATCCGCTTTAGAATGGCCCGTATTCATTTTTTTGATTCTAAAATTTCCCGGAGGTTCCAGCATCATGTCTAGTTCTAGCAAGTCTCATAAACTGGTCATTGCAACGTTGGTTGCTTGCTCTGTTTCTCTTTTTATTCTTTCTGGCTGTTCCAACAAAGATACCTTGGCCAAAGTGGATGGCGACACCATCACCACCAAAGATTTGGACGCCCGCATCAAAACCTTCCCTGCCCAATACGCCAGCGCGCTTCAACAACGGGACAATAAAGTTAAAGTGCTTAACCAAATGGTCGACGAAAAAATCTTGGCCAAAGCCGCAGAAGACGAAGGCATTACCAAACAAGACGAGTATCAAACCCAGTTGGAAAGTGCCAAACAAAACATCTTAACCAACCTGATTGTTCGCGAAAAAGTTGAAAAAAACATTCCCCAAGTCACCGAAGACGATATTCGCGACTACTTCACCAAAAACCCTGCTCAATTTGCCCCTGCAGAACAACGCCGTGTACGCCACATTCTGGTTAAAACCCCCGAAGAAGCCAATCAAATTCTAGATTCTTTGAGACGTGGTGCCGATTTTGGTGCGATTGCCCGCGAAAAATCTTTGGACCCAACCGGTAAAAACGGTGGGGATTTGGGATGGTTCAGCCGTGGTCAATTGGTTCCAGACTTTGAACGCGTTGCCTTTGACCTTCGCGAAAAAGGCCAGTTGTCTGGTGTGGTTCAAACCCAATTTGGCTTCCATGTGATTCAATTGTTGGATACCGGCATGCGCCCTGGCGTTAGCTTCGCCGAAGCCCATGACCGCATTCGAGACATGTTGGTTAATGACCGTCGCAAACAAACCTACGACAAATTCATGACCGACTTGAAAACCAAGTACAAAGTTAAAGTTAACGCCGATTTGGTTAAATAGGTTCTTTTTTAACCCGATACAATCCGCAAAGCCGCCCTTCTTGGGCGGTTTTTGTGTATAATGGCCCCCATGAAACTTGCCTCTTTTGCCAAACTGAACCTATCGCTCTTGGTTTTTGCCCCGAATGCGCGGGGATATCATCCCATTTGTTCGGTGTTTCAAACCATTTCCTTGGCCGATACCTTGGACATTGAAAAAACCACAGCGCCCGGATTTCAGCTTCGCACCACCCCGTCCATTCCTGATGGCGGGCAAAATATCTTGGAAAAAATCTACTCCCACTTTGCCGATTCGATTCCTTTTGGGATTTCTGCATCCCTCTCCAAAGTGATTCCTTTTGGAGCTGGCTTGGGAGGTGGCAGCAGCAATGCCGCCGCCTTTTTGCGGTATTTGAACCAAGAAGCGGGTTGGAGTTTGTCGCTTGAGGCCCTCAAAAAACGGGCCCTCCCTTTTGGGGCCGATATTCCCTTTTTTATTGAAGGGGGCACAGCCTTGGTTCGGGGCATTGGCGAAAAAATGCGTCCCCTCGAAGCAGGGCCTTGGAAAGCATTTGTTTTAATTTGCCCTCCCATTCATTGCAACACCGCAGCAGTGTACAAGGCCTTCGATGCCACACCGGCCGCCACCAAAAAACCTGGCCCTACCCCCAAAGCTTTATTGACCACCCATCTGGGACCCAACGATTTAAAAGAGCCTGTCTTTGCGCTAGACCCCCGGTTTGGGGCCATTGAAAACACCTTGTTGGAAGCCGGGTTAGGACAAGTTTTGATGTCTGGCTCAGGATCAACCTTGTTTGTACCGTTTCAAAGCCCCGCCGCCGCCGCCCAAGCACTTCCCAAAATAGCCGACGTGTTGGCCCCCCATCAGGTCCAGGTCCACCTGGTGGAAACCGTGGGTGTTGGTTCTTTGGAGATAGCATGATTTCTTGCACCCTTAACGGCGTTTTGACCCCCATCGAGGACCCTGGGAACTTGTCTGGACTCTTGGTCCGGTTGGGCATTCGACCCACGGGGGTGATTATCGAGCACAATGGCACCCTGTTTAAGGAGCCGGATTTTCCCCAGCAGCAGGTTCAAGACGGCGATGTAATTGAAATTATCCATTTTATGGGCGGCGGCTAGTGCAGCACTATACCTTCCATGTGTCGTCTCGCTGTCAGTTGCGCTGTGGGTTTTGTACCCTGTGGCAAAAAGACCTGCCCTTAACCCCCCAACCGCATTGGGTGAATTTGATCGAAACC
Source organism: Candidatus Margulisiibacteriota bacterium (assembly GCA_050250935.1). Taxonomy (GTDB): domain Bacteria; phylum Margulisbacteria; class Marinamargulisbacteria; order JBFWNS01; family JBFWNS01; genus JBFWNS01. The sequence continues at coordinate 407,520 of JBFWNS010000001.1, forward strand.
CAACAATTTTTTACCGTTTTTCCCTTTGCAAAGCATTACCATATTGTCGGCGGCGACCCTTCGGTTCATCCCAACCTGCCTTTGTTGCTGTCGTTTTTGAAAAGCAAGGGCATTCGGGTTCATCTGTGGACCCATGGGGTGGTTCCCCATCCTTTTTGGGAACAGGTGGTGCCCCATGTGGACAGCATTCGCCTGTATCTGCCGGCCAGCGATCCCGGCGAATACCGACGCATTACCGGCGAGACCTCTTTCGAGACCCTGGCCGATAGCCTGATTTTGCTCAAATCCAAACCCGTGGACTTGATTTTACACACACCCATCACCTTGGACACCGTGTCTTGGCTGCCCTATACCTATGATTTTGTCTTCAAGCACAAAATCCCCTGGTGGATTCATTACCATCCCCAAGACGGCTATGACGACACCTCGGAGGCCTATTTGTTACGGTTCCGAAACATTCACAACGTTTGGGTGTTTAAAACCCAGTTTCAGCCTCATTTTTTGTGCGCCGCTTTTCCTTTTGATGCCGTTCAAGACCCCTGGCAACGGGCCCAGTATGCGGTTTGGGACTTTTTGAAGGGGATTAGGAAGGCGTTGGGGTTATAAAAACACTTTAAACAAGGCGGCGACATCCCCATCTTCGCCAGACAACCCTTTTAGGGCCAGCTTTTTGCCCAATTCCACCCCTTCTTGATCGAAGGCATTAATGTTTAATAAAAAGCTTTGAAACACCACACGGTTTTCGTAAAAAGCGGCCAGGGCTCCGAGGGTTTCGGGGGCCAATTGGGTGCAGGACAGCCAGGAAACAGGGCGTCGGCCTGGGAATCGCTTGTTGGGATTGAGGTGATCTTGCCCGCGAACCAAGGCAATGGCTTGGCCACAGAGGTTGGCATTCAGCTGATGTTGAAGGGGGGTGTCTTCGGTGGTGAAGGGTTGAACCACGCCAATCAGCTCAATCGGAACTATGGCCGAACCTTGGTGAAAGAGTTGAAAAAAAGAGTGCTGGGCGTTGGTTCCAACATCCCCAAACACCACAGGGGCTGTGGGGTAGTCGATGGGCACGCCGTCCCGGTTAACAGTTTTACCATTGCTTTCGCAAAACACCTGCTGAAGAAAATGGGGAAAATGCGACAGGGCTGTGGCATAGGGAATCACCGCCAAGGCCGACCGGCGGCATACCGAGAATTGCCAGACATCGTAAAGGGCCGACAACAGCGCGGGGTTTTGAAAGGGATCTCGGTTTAATGCCGTCTGATCCATGGCCGCAGCCCCCAGCAACAGGGCTTCGAACACCTCGGGACCATAGGCCAAACTTAACAAAACGCCGCCCACAGCGCTGGTTAAAGAAAACCGCCCCCCAATGGCCTCGGAAAGGTGGAAAATGGCCGAAAATTGATCGGGATTGTCCAAGGGAGAACCCGGCAAGGTGACCGCCACAAACCGGTCTTTGATGGCCGCTTGGGACCATCCCAGGGCCTGAAGCTTTTCTTGGACATGGCGGTAAAGGGTGGTTATTTCGGCTGTGGTGCCACTTTTGGACACCACCACAAACAGGGTTTCTTCCAGTGGATGGGCCGACAAACAGGCCTCGACATCGACAGCATCAACAGTGGTCAGAAACGAGGTCGAGACCACGGGTTTACCATGACGTTTGGCCCAAGGAGCCAAGGCTTCGGCCACCCACTGCGGCCCCAATTCGGAGCCCCCTATCCCCATTTGGACCAGGTGTCGAAGTCCGCCGTTTCGTCTGGCCATGGCAAAGGCTGAAAATTGAGCTTGAATTTCGCCATAAATCCCACGAATTTTGGCTCGGGTTTGGTGGTGATCTACCCCACGGTTTTCCCCAAGATTAATGGGTTTTCCAGCCAACATGTCGGCCCACAGATCCCAAACCTGTTGTTCTTGGGCCAGCTCGGCCAGCACAGACCAGGTGGCCTGGGACAAGCCGGTTAGCCCGTGGCCAAACCGAATTTCTTGCTGATAGGCCACATCCACCACCAGACTTTTGGCTGTGTCTTTTGGATTCCAAACAAAGGTTGGATCCAAGGCCTGAAGGCGTTTAAAAGCTGTGGTTTGATCGAGATTTTTAGACATTGGCATGGGCCTTATGTAGGTGTTGCCACGCCAAAATTTGGTCTGGGCTATAGGTGATGTTCCGCCGAGCCCCCGTCCGTTCCAAGGTTTTGATAAATTGGTCCCAACGGTAGGAAACAAACCGGCCATATTCGCCCCAAGAAAAGGGCAGAATTTCGCCCCGGTTCAGGGTTGTGCCAAATACATTGGCCCCAGCACCCACCACCGTTCCCGCATTGATGAGGGTACCAATGCCCGTTTTAACGTGATCGCCAATCAAGGCTCCCAAAAATTGTTCCGAGGTGGATTCCGCCACACCGTTTCGGGTGACCATGATGGTGCCATAGGTGTTTTTGAGGTTGGAGGTTGTGGTTCCGGCCCCCAAATTAACCCATTCGCCCAAGACACTATTTCCCAAATACCCAGCATGGGCTTTGTTCGAATAGGCCCCCACGCAAGAGGCACTGATTTCTCCGGCCACCTTGGCCCAAGCCCCAATGCTGCTGCCGCTGACCCGACCTCCCAAGACCGACGCGTGTTTGCCAATGTAAAGGGGTCCTTCCAAACGACTGAAGGCTTGGATGGTAGCATCATCGTCGATATAAACGGGGCCTTTTTCGGTGGAAATCGACACAAAAGCGTCCAGGGTTACGCGGTGACCAATGTAGACTTTTTCGGAACAATCGATGGCCACTGGCGCCGGAATGGCACTGTGACACTCTCCACCACGGCCCAAGGTATTAAATTCTTCGGTTAAAAGCGCGCCATGGTGGTTAAACAAATCCCAAGGGCGGTGAATCAGCATTTGGGGTTCGGCTTGGACACTGGTCCTATTTCGGCCTTGGGTTGCCAACAGTTCCGCAACCTCGCCCCCATCCACAAGGGCGGCCACCAGGGTTTCCCCAACCTTTAGGGCCGTTCCGGGTTCAAGATTTTGGATGCGGTCTGCCAAAGCAGCGGTCATCAGCACCCGGCCATTTAAAAGCCGACATGGTTGACCCGGTTTAACATGGTGGTAAAGCGGATACCCCGAGGGCAGCAACGGCAGAATCTCGGATCTTGCATGCAGATAAATGGGGTCGTGGGGAAAGGCCCGATGGATTTTTTCCAACACCGTCCCAATGCCGGTTAGGGCCGTATAAACCGGGCGGGCCAAGGTTAAGGGACTCAGGTCTGGGTACTGTTTGTCTTCAAAAACACAGGTGATCATGATGTCCCATCATACCCCAGGGATCGGGAGCGTATCAACGCAAGCACCACGCCTGCCACCACCATTCCCAGACACAGGTACTGCCCCATGGTCAGGCCTCCCCATAAAAATCCTACCTGAACATCGGGCTCTCTGAAGCGTTCTAAACAAAAACGAATTAAGCCATACCCCATCACAAAAAAAGCCAGGAGCTGCCCGGGTTTTACCCGGCGATGCAAGACCAACAACACCAGCCCCAAAATCAGGCCCTCCCCCACCGCTTCGTAGAGCTGGGAGGGATGCCTTGGCAAAAGCCCACCAGCTGGAAACACCATGCCCCAGGGGACGGTGGTGAATCGACCATACAATTCACCATTGATAAAATTCGCGACTCGGCCAAAAAAAATCCCAAGGGTCGAGACCAAGGCCAGTCCATCCCAGAGCGGCCAGAGGGGTTTTTGATTCTTTTTTGCAAAAAACAAGACGGCCAGACCTGCGCCCAAGGCCCCGCCATGAAAAGACATACCGCCTTGCCATAAGGCCAGGATATCGCCAGGGTTCTGCCAAAAATAGCCGGGATCGTAGACCAAAACATAGCCGAGTCGTCCACCCAAAACGATGCCCAACATCACCATGGCAGCCAAGTCCATCACGTTGTCCCAGGTCAGGGGGCAGGTTTTTTGTACGGCTTTTTTGAAGCCAACGGCACCAAGCAAAACGCCCATCAAATAGGCCATGCCGTACCACCGAATGGCCAGGGGTCCCAGATGAATCAAAACCGGATCAATGTGGGGATAACGGATCATTCTTGTTCATAGGATACCCTAAAAGCTATACTACTCCCAATGGCCATTCTAAAAAAATCACAATTGACCTCTTCAGAGCCGGTTTCTCGGGCAAAATCTCATGCCAAAACCCACGCGACTCCCAAGCTGATCCAAGCCGATAAAACGGCCACAGCCTTGCCAAGGTCCACCACCACGGCTCGACAACTTCCCAAATTAAAAGATCTCGAAAAACCCGTTGCCTCTTTGTCTGACCCTCACTTTAATCCCCAATTGGAAGCCGAACTGGCGGCATTAAAAGAACGCTACAGTGCCGAGGTTCGCCAAAAGATCGACGCGGATATTGCAGCCTACCGCGAGTCGCAATTTCATCAAATTGAGTTTGAAAAACAAGCCATTTTGGCCAAAGCCCAAAAAGAAGGCTACGAAGCCGGTAAACGGGAAGCCGACAAAATTGTGACCGAAAAAGCCCAATTGTTTGTAACAGGCATGAGCGATATTGCCAAAGAAAAAAATCGGATCCTCGAAAACAGTACCGAACCGGTGTTGGATTTGGCCATCGACATTGCCAAGCGCATCGTGGAAGAAGAAATTAAACTGACCCCAGACCTTTGCATAGGGCTGGTCAAAGAAGCCCTGCGAAAAATTACCGACAAAGACCGGGTGGTCATTCGGGTTAACGAAGAAGACGAAACCCTGATTCGGTCTCAAAAAGACGCCATCTTGCAGCTGATGAACGACATTAAACAACTCGAAGTGCAAGTCGACCCCAAAGTGGATCGGGGTGGCTGCATTATCGAAACCAAACTGGGCTATATCGATGCCCGGGTGTCCACCAAGTTGGAAGTGATCCAACTGAGCTTGAAACAAGAATACGCCGAAGAGAAACGCGAACGGGGCCTGCTGTAGTGGCCTTGGATTTAACCCGCTATCACAAAGCGATTGACCGTCACGACATCATCAAGGTGGTGGGCAAGGTGATTGAGGTGGTGGGACTGGTCATCGAAGCCCAGGTTCAAGGGGTTTCTGTGGGCGAGGTTTGCCACATTTATTTGGACGACGACAATTGGATTCGCAGCGAAGTCGTGGGCTTTCGCGAGGAACGGGTGTTGTTGATGCCCCTGGGCAGCATTGGTGGCATTCGCCCCGGCAGTAAAATCTATGCAACCGGACATCCCCTGGAAGCCAAAGTGGGCATGAATTTGTTGGGGCGAGTTTTGGATGGACTTGGCAACCCCATGGATGGCAAAGGCGAGCTGGAGTTCGAGACTGTGTACAACATCGATCGCGATCCTCCCGATGCCGTAATGCGGCCTCGCATTACCGAAGTTTTGAAAACAGGGGTCAAGGCCATCGATGGATTGTTGACCTTGGGAAAAGGACAACGGGTCGGTATTTTTGCCGGTTCTGGGGTCGGCAAAAGCACCCTGATGGGGATGTTGGCCCGAAACTGCGAAGCCGATGTCAACGTGATTAGTTTGATTGGCGAACGGGGCCGCGAGGTTAAAGACTTTATTGAAGAATCCTTGGGCGAAGAAGGCCTTAAAAAATCGGTGGTCATTTGTGCTACCTCGGACAAACCGCCAGTGGTTCGGCTCAAAGGCGCCTTGGTGGGCACAGCCATTGCCGAATATTTTCGGGATCAAGGCAAAAACGTGTTGTTTATGATGGACTCGGTCACCCGATTTGCCATGGCCCAACGCGAAATTGGTCTGGCCACCGGAGAGCCTCCCACAACCAAAGGATACACCCCCTCTGTGTTTGCCATGTTACCCCGCCTGATGGAACGGGCTGGCACCTCGGAAAAAGGAACCATCACCGCCATTTATACGGTTTTGGTCGACGGCGGCGACATGGACGAACCCATTGCCGACGCAGCCCGGGGGATTTTGGACGGGCACATGGTTCTGTCCCGAGATCTGGCCTCTAAAAATCATTATCCCTGTATTGACATTGGGCCCAGCATCAGCCGGTTGGCTTCGGCCATTTCCGAAGCGGGACACAAAAAAGCTGCGGGTCAATTGCGGGAAGTGTTGGCCCGATACCAAGAGGCCGAAGATTTAATTAATATTGGCGCCTACGTCAAAGGCAGCAACCCCAAAATCGACTATGCCATCGACAAAATTGATGGGGTAAACAGCTTTTTGCGGCAAGCCACAGACGAAAACATTCCTTTTGACGACTCGATCAAAGCCCTGGTCCGGATGTTTTCATAAGCCTTTAAGCAATGGCCAGCAAACCCAAAAAAAGCAAACGATTTAACTACAACCTCACCGCAGTTCTCAAGGTTCGAGAAATTCGTGAAAAACAGCGCCAAGAAGCCTTTATGGAGGCCCAACGAGAACTCGAAGAAGAGCAAAAAAAAGAAGCCGAACTCAAACAAAACATCGCCGACAAATATCAAGAATTGCGGGAAGTTTTAACCGGAAAACGCCCCTCTACCGACATCGCAGGGGAAGTCATTCAGCGTAAAACCAACCTCGAATCGCTTAACGAAAAATTGGCCGAACAAATCCAAAAACGGGAAGAAGCCGAAAAAAAAGTCGACGAAGCCCGAGAAGAACTGATCAAAGCCGTTAAAGACAAAAAAATCATCGAAAAAGACAAAGAACACAAGCGGGTGGCCTGGCAAAAACTAATGATCAAAGAAGACAACAAGTTTATGGACGATATTTCCACAGTGGGTTTCGACCGAAAACGCCGCAAGGCCGAGGCCCTGGAAGAACAAGAAGACCAAGCCGATGCCAAAAAATTCGCAGCCGAAAACGCCGCCGAATCCAACCCCTTTAAGCTGAATTAATGCCAACCCTTTTTATTACAGCCACCGACACAGGTGCCGGAAAAACACGGGTTACAGGGCTTCTGGCCAAAACCCTTTACGACGCCGGCCATACGGTTGTGACCCAAAAATGGGTTCAAACAGGGTTGGACGGCGAGGAACCCGATTTGGCGGTTCACGATCGCTGGTCTGGACTTTTGTATCCCGAATCGGTGGGGTTTGCCCGTTGCCCTTATGGGTTTGGTTTGGCAGCCTCCCCGCATTTGGCGTCTGAACAGGTTGGAATCGAGATTGACCCAGCTGTCCTTGCCGAAACCACGAAAGCCCTTCAGAGCGCCTATGACTGGGTTCTGATCGAAGGCAGCGGCGGTGTCTTGTGCCCTCTAACCCGGAATCGGTGTATTATCGACAGTGTCGCCGAGTTACACATTCCTGCTCTATTGGTAGTCAAAAACCAAGTGGGTTGCCTGAATCACACGGCATTAAGCCTGGAAGCGCTAAAGTATCGCGGGATTTCGGTGTTAGGGGCGATTGTTTCAGATGTTACCCCCAACACACCCGACTTTGTTTTGGACGACAACGCACTCTGGATTTCCCACCATACACCGCTTTTAAGTCGGCTCGCTTATGGGGCCTCGACCTTCGACGCCCCTCAGCGTGTTCTTACTGCTCTGAGTGGTTTTTTTTAGAAGCCGCCACAAATCCCTTAAACAAGGGGTGGCTTTTCGCAGGGCGAGATTTGAATTCGGGATGAAACTGACAGGCCACAAACCAAGGGTGTTCTGAAATTTCCACGACTTCAACCAATCCGTTGTCAGGCGAAACCCCAGAAAAAATCATACCCTTTTCTTCATAGGCGTCGCGGTAGTCGTTGTTGAATTCAAAACGGTGACGGTGCCGTTCGTTGACCTTGGGTTGCGCATAGGCATCGAACAATTTTGTGCCTTTTTTGATTTTACACGGATAGGACCCCAGCCGCATGGTGCCGCCTTTGGTCAGCACACTTTTTTGATCCAACATCAAATCGATGACAGGGTTTTTGGACAATTCGTCAAATTCTCGGCTATTGGCGTCTTTTAAGCCCAACACATTGCGGCCAAATTCAATCACAGCAATGTGCATGCCCAAACAGAGCCCCAAATAGGGAATGTTGTGGGTTCTGGCAAACTGGGCCGCCAAGACCTTGCCTTCGATACCCCTGTCGCCAAAGCCGCCAGGAATCAGGATGCCTTGAACGCCTTTCAAAACCGACCCAATGCTCTCGCTACGCAACTCTTCGGAATCCACCCAAACAATGTCGATGTGGCAATTGTTGTCGGCACCTGCGTGTTTTAAAGACTCCACCACGCTGATGTAGGAATCGGACAATTTGACATATTTTCCCACAATGGCAATTTTGACTTTGGGGAGGTCTTTGTTGTTAATGGTGGCCACAAAGCGTTCCCAATCTGGGCTTTGGCTGGGCTTCTTTTTAAGGCCTAAACGATCCAAGACCACGGTATCGAGTTGCTCTTTTTCCATCATCAAGGGCACTTCGTAGATGCTGCCGGCATCGGCAGACGTCACCACGCAGCCTTCTTGAACATCGCAAAACAGGGCAATTTTGTATTTCAATTCTGCCGACAGCGGTTCGTGGGTTCGGCAGACAATCACATCGGGATGGATGCCAATTTCCCGCAGTTCTTTAACACTGTGCTGGGTGGGTTTGGTCTTAAACTCGCCCGACGTTGGCAAATAGGGCACCAAGGTTACATGAATATGAACACATTCGTTGCGGTTCTCGAATTGGAATTGGCGAATGGCCTCTAAAAAAGGAAGGCTTTCGATGTCGCCCACGGTTCCCCCAATCTCGGTAATCACCACATCAAAAGGCGATTCTTCCAAACATTGGGTAATCCGCGATTTAATTTCGTTGGTCACATGGGGAATAATCTGTACGGTATGCCCCAAATAGTCGCCCCGACGTTCTTTGGTTAGGACTTCCCAGAAAATCATCCCAGAAGTCACATTGTTGGACCGGGACAAATTTTGATCCAAAAAGCGTTCATAGTGACCCAAATCCAGGTCGGTTTCGCAGCCATCTTCGGTCACAAACACTTCCCCATGCTGATAGGGGCTCATGGTGCCAGGATCCACGTTCAAATAGGGGTCAAACTTTTGGATGGTTACTGACAATCCTTGGTTTTTCAATAAAACACCCAAAGAGGCTGCCACAATGCCTTTTCCAAGCGAAGACACAACACCACCTGTCACAAAAATATATTTGGTTTTTTTCATCGTCATCCTTTATGTATCCTTTTTCTAGATGCCCAGTCCCAACCGTCGCAAAAACGAAACCAGGCCATCTTCTTTTCTAAAAAACACCAACTCGGGTTCGCCTTTAATTTTAGTGGCTTTGGCCAAATCGTCCACCGCATCGTAAAAATTACCCAATTTATCCACCAATTTCAGATCCAAGGCCTGTTTGCCCGTAAACAACTGACCCTGCGCGACATCGGCCACTTCTTTGTCGGTAAGGGACCGGTTTTGACTGACTTTGCGGGTAAACCCAGTATATTGCAAGGTTTGGAGTTTTTTAATCATGCCAATTTCGTCGGCAGTGAAGGTTTTATTCGGGCTGAAAAGATCCATATATTTGCCTGTTTTGATGACATCTCGGTCGATGCCCAACAAATGGTGTAGCCCTTCGATGGTTTGGAACATGGAAATCACCCCAATGCTACCGGTTAGGGTGCCCGGGTTGGCCACAATTTTGTCCGAGTTCATGGATACATAATAGCCGCCAGAAGCCGCCAAATGCCCCATCGAGGTATAGACCATTTTGCCGGATTTTTTGAGTTTTTGAATCGCGGTATAGATGTGATCCGAGGCCAATACACTGCCCCCAGGGCTATTGACCCTCAAAATCACCCCTTTGATGGTGGGGTCGTCTTTGATGCGGTCCGTAATGGCGCTGATTTCGTCTGAACCCGTGCCTTTGCCGCCATACAAAAAGTTGGTCTCGTTTTGCCCCAAATTAATCATGCCATCGATTTCAACCACTGCAATTTTGTTGAAGGATGGAAATAAAAAAGTTTGGCGATCGGTGTTGTCGAATTCGGCCAATTGCGCCACTTTTGGCTTTTCGTTTTCGCTGGAAACCAGGGCCAGGGCATCGTCGTAGAAACCCAATTTGTCGACCAAGCCCTTGCTCAAGGCTTCTCTGGCCGAAATCAGTCGACCATCAAAAATGTCGGCGGTTTTCTTCCAATCCAAATGCCGTGCGTCTTTAATGTCGAACAACACCTGGCTGTAGAGACTATTGACCACATTTTCCCAAACAATGCGCTGAGAGGCCGACAAGGGCGCGGTGGTTCCCAACAAATTATCCTTGTACGCCCCATTGGCAATCACCACCGGTTCGATGCCAAAATTATTCAAGAAGGTTTTGGTTTTAACCAACTCCAAAGCCAAGCCCAAGTGGCTGATAACCCCCAATTCGGGCATGACAATTTTATCGGCCACCGAAGCCAAATAGTATTCTGGCAACATGGACCAATCGTCCAAATACATAATCACTTTTTTGCCATTGGCCTTGCTTTTGGCCAATTCTTCGCGAATATCTTGAACCATGCCCACCGAGGCAATGGTATTGGGCAAACTGCCGATACGAACCACAAACCCTTCGCAGGTGGGGTCGTTGGCTGCTTGGTGGATTAAATAAACCAGATCGTTGGTTCCAATTTTCTCGCCACCCATCAAGCTGATCTCGGATTTGCCTTCCGTTACGTTTCCGCCAAGGGCAAATTCGGCATAGGCCTTGGATTTGAAGAGGGTATATTGCCGCCGGGGCAGAGGACGGGTTCCCCCTCGTCCAATTTTGAAGCCCAACATGTGCATGGATGTCGGATTTTGATCGGAGGCCGAAACCACGGCATAGTTTACTTCAACAAAGGGCAATTGAATGGACAAACCGCCTGTCAATTGCTGCTCTAGCATCCCACCCCGAATCGTTAATCCATCGGAAATGGCGTACTCGGCGCCAACGCGTCCCAAAGCCGCAGCCTGGCCTTCTTTTTTGTCGTAGATCAGATCGGCTGTCAGGGTGAAATCTTGATCGGGATTAAACAAGGCTACCCCACCCGTAAAGGTGGTTGGAACAGCCACGTTTTGTTTAAACACATCTTTGGCGGTGAACCCCAAATTCATGTAGCGGTTAAAATGGACCAACAACCCAAAATCGCTGGACCAGCCTGTATTTTGGGCCCCAGGATAGGCCTCGTTAATGGATTTATAGGTGATGCCCCAATCTACCCCTTTACTGCCTTGACGCCCAAACCCTATGGCCGACACCTGGACAGAGCTCCCTGTTTTATCCTCTTTTCGCCAGGACGCATATTCAAAGGGGGCAAACACCAACTGACTGCTGGTGAAACTGGCATAGCGGTTGGCTTGGTAATCGCCATTATCCGTTTTGTAAAAAAGGCCAGGCAAGGCATACCCGGCTGGGTTGTAGAACACGCCTTCGCCATTTTCGGCAACGGCCGTATAGGCACCGCCCATGCCATAGGCCCGGATGCCCCCACCACTTTTAAGGGTGTCATAAACCAAGGTCTGGGCTTGAAGGGTGGATGTGATGAATCCAACCCACAGCAAAGCCCAAAGGTATTTTTTGAAACGTAAAGGAAACTGCATGGCCCTTATCTTACATCCAATCGGTAAGATAGGGGAGGGTTTTTGCCTTGTCCAAAATGGCTTGCCGATTGGCAGACAACAACGAAATCGAATCCCAAGTGCCGTGCACAAAGGCTTCCCTGCGGTCTGCAGAAAGACCCACTGGCCAAGATTGGGTTCCTGCCGCAAGGGTTTTTTCGGCAATATTCAGTTCAAATTGCGTGGTCGGCTCTGCTTCGATTAAGGCTTGAAGCTCGGTAATGGTGTCTCTTGAAACCGTCACCACCGGAATGCCCAAGGCTTTGCAATTCCCCGAAAAAATTTCAGAAAAAGACTCGCCTACTATGGCTTTAAACCCCGCCCGTAACACAGCTTGTGCCGCGTGTTCCCGAGAAGACCCACAGCCAAAATTTCTACCCACAACCATCAGGGTTGCGTCCTTAAATTTTGGGCTGTTCAATGGGAAGTCTTTGGGCTGGCCTTCTGGGGTGTATCGGGCATCGCAAAACAAATATTTGCCCATGTTTTCAAAGGTGATTTCTTTTAAAAAACGGGCGGGGACAATGCGGTCTGTGTCGATATCGTCGCCGTAAATGGGAACGGCAGATCCGGTCAACTTGGCCCTGATTGCATTCATGATACGACCTCCCGTACATCGGCCACGTGCCCGGCAACCGCAGCAGCGGCCACCATGGCGGGGCTCATTAACAGGGTGCGCCCGGTTGGGCTTCCCTGACGGCCAATAAAATTTCGGTTGCTGGACGAGGCACAAATTTGGTCGCCCATTAACCGATCTGGGTTCATGGCCAAACACATCGAGCATCCAGCATCCCGCCATTCGGCACCGGCGCTTTTGAAAATCTCGTGCAAACCTTCCGCTTCGGCCTGAGCTTTAACTTGTTGAGAACCGGGCACCACGATGGTTTTTACCCGAGACGAAACCCGTTTGCCAGCCAACACCTTGGCCGCTTCTCGTAAATCCGAAAGTCTGGAATTGGTGCAAGATCCAATAAAGGCCACATCAATGCCAACGGTTTGAATCGAGGCACCGGGGGCTAATTTCATGTGGGCATAGGCTTCTTCGGCCACCCCTCGTTCATCGTCTTTAAGCTCGTTTAATGTGGGAACATGACCCGAAACGCCCACCGATTGGCCTGGGGTGATGCCCCAAGTCACCATGGGTTCCAAGGCGTTGCCATCAAACACCACTGTGTCGTCGAAGACAGCATCGGATTTGGAGGCCACAGAAGCCCAAAAGGCTTTGGCTTTTTCAAACGCTTCGCCTTTGGGGGCAAATTCTCGGCCCTTCAAATAGTCAAACGTGGTTTGATCGGGGTTCACATACCCAATTCTGGCCCCGCCTTCAATGCTCATGTTACAGACTGTCATGCGTTCTTCCATGGTCATGGCGTCGAAGACCTGCCCAGCAAATTCGTAGGCATAACCAATGCCACCTTTAACCCCCAAAATTTGAATGATTTTCAAAATCACGTCTTTGGCATAAACGCCCGGTTTCAAACGGCCATCAAACTGGATTTTTCGAACTTTTAAGGGTGACAAAGCCAAGGTTTGGGTTTGCAGCACCTGCTGAACCTCAGTGGTCCCAATACCAAAGGCCAGGGAACCAAACGCACCGTGGGTGCTGGTGTGGCTGTCGCCGCAGGCAATGGTCATACCGGGCTGGGTAATGCCCAATTCGGGGCCAATCACGTGCACGATGCCTTGTTTATGGCTGGCCAAGTCAAAATACCGAATGCCGTGGCGTTTGACGTTCTCTTCCAAAGCACGGGTCATGGTCTCGGCTTGGCCATCACTGAAGGGTCTGGCTTGATTGGCGGTTGGCACAATGTGGTCGATGGTGGCGAAAGTTCGGTTGGGAAACGCAACGGTTTGGTTGTGCTCGTTCAGAACCGCAAACGCTTGGGGCGTCGTCACCTCGTGAATGAGGTGAAGCCCGATAAAAAGTTGATCTTGTCCGGTTGAAAGCGTGGCGACTTTGTGTAAATCCCACACATGGTTATAAAGCGTTTTTGCTGCCATTGGTCTCACCTCTGGTACAACTGTAGAGGAAACCCAAATCGCAGACAAGGCAGAAAATGTCAGTGGCGCTTGATTTTAGGCCAACAGTTTTTCTTGGATTTCTCGGTATTTGGCCGCTGTTTTTTGGACGATGGTATCGGGCAGCGCCGGGGCTGGGGGTTGTTTGTCCCAGGTAATGGATTCCAAATAGTCGCGAACGATTTGTTTGTCGTAGCTGGGTGGGGAAATACCAGGTTCGTAGGTGGCCGCATCCCAATATCGGGACGAATCGGGGGTAAAGATTTCATCGATCAACAAAATTTCGCCATTTACAATGCCAAATTCAAACTTGGTGTCGGCCAAAATAATGCCCCGTTTTTGGGCATAATCGTGGGCGTGATTGTACAGCGCCAAACTGATGGCTTCGAGCTTGTTGGTTAAATCTTTTCCAATCACCGAAACCATATAGGCCGTCGACACATTTTCGTCGTGGCCTGAGGCAGCTTTGGTGGCTGGGGTGAAGATGGGGGTGGGTAATGGGTCGGCCAACTTTAAATTCGCCGGCAAAATGTGGCCACAAACAGCCCCTGTTTTTTGATAGTCCTTCCAGCCCGAGCCGGCCAAATAGCCGCGAACCACGCATTCAAATTCAATCAAATCGGTTTTTTTCACCAAAATGGACCGGCCCCGAAGTTGGTCTAGGTAGGGTTTGGCCAGGTCTGGAAATTGGGTTTCGTCGGCCGTAATGATGTGATTGCCCACAATATGCCGGGTTTGCTCGAACCAAAACAGGGACACCGCTGTTAGTACAGCCCCTTTGTTGGGAATCCCGTTGGGCATGATGCAATCAAAGGCCGACACCCGGTCCGAGGAGACAATCAGCAGATTGTCTCCGAAATCGTAAACACTACGAACCTTGCCTGTTTTGAATAAAGGGAGTGTGGGGAAATTAAGGTTCAATAAGGGTTCCATAGCCTAGTCCTCAACCCCAAAGAGCCGCTTCATCTTGCCCAAACTCCAGACTCGGAACCGTTCGATAAAACTATAGGCCGCGGGAACGACCACCAAGGTTAAAAGGGTCGAGCTAATCAACCCCCCAATAATGGCCACACCCATGCTGGTGCGTTGTCGAGAGGCTTCGTTTAAACCAATGGCAATGGGCATCATCCCGGCAATCAAGGACAAGGTGGTCATCAGGATGGGGCGTAACCGGGTTTTTCCGGCTTCGATGACAGCGTCGTGGTGACTGAGGCCTTTTTGGACCAACTGGTTGGTATAGTCCACCAACAGAATGGAGTTTTTAGACGCGATCCCCAACAGCATGATGCACCCAATCATCGAGAAAATATCCAGGGATTTTCCGCCCACAAAGAGCCCGTAAAAGGCCCCGCAAGCCGCCAAGGGCAACACCAACATAATGGTAAACGGTGTTACAAACGACTCGTACAAACTGGCCAAAACCAAATAGATGAACAGAATGCCCAAACAGGCCGCGATCATCATGTTTTGTCCGAGCTCTTGGAAGTTTTCGGCTTGTCCAACAAAGCTATATCGAACCCCTTCTGGCAATTTAATGTCGTTTTTGAACATCTCGTCGATGTCTTTCATCGCGCCACCAATACCAGGACCGTTGGGGGTGATATCCGCGGCAATTTGCACATATCTGGCCCGGTCTTGTCTGGTGATGTTGGTGGGACCTGTGGTTCGGTAAGGCCTTGCAACACTGGATAGGCGAACCAAGCTTCGGTTGATATTGGGAACATAAACCTCGTCAAATCGGGCTTCCAAATCGCGTTTATCGGGCTGGAGTCGAACCCGGATATCGTATTCTTCGCCATTGATGCGGAATACCGCAGGAACCGATCCTTCCACCTGGGTCCGAAGTTCACTACCCAAAGCGGTGCTGGAA
Organism: Candidatus Margulisiibacteriota bacterium; assembly: GCA_050250935.1. Classification (GTDB taxonomy): domain Bacteria; phylum Margulisbacteria; class Marinamargulisbacteria; order JBFWNS01; family JBFWNS01; genus JBFWNS01. The sequence continues at coordinate 422,927 of JBFWNS010000001.1, forward strand.
ATCCCCAATTGATCGGCTTTTCGACCTTCTAGCACAACCTGAAACTCGGGTTTACCGGCTTTAAAGCTAAATTCGGGATCCAACAAAGCGGGATGGTTTTTCAACCGTGCAAAGACCTGAGTCCCGATGGCCTCAAGTTGGTGTAGATCGCTGCCCACAATGTTCAGGGTAAAGGGCCGTTGTCCCCCACCCACCGCGTCATAGTCTTTGACGATGGGTTTGGCATCAGCAAAAGGCTTCAACTGGTCTCTTAACAGGGCTTTAAAGTCTGAAGTGTTCATTTTTCGGTGTTTGCTGTCCACCAAACTGACATAGATATTGGTCACGTTGGGCGCACCTTCTGCACTACCAATCGTCATGATCGAGGTTTGAACTTCTTTGTTTTGGCGCACCAAAGCGTCGACCCGTTTGGCCACCACAGCCATGCCATCCAAACTGGTACCAGGAGGGGTTTCCAAGCTCACCATAAACTCTCCAAAATCTTGGGCTGGCAAGAAGGTTTTAGGTACTTTTTTAACAATTTGGATACTGCCCACAAAAATCACAATGGCCAGAAAAATAATCAAGAGTGGGAACCGCAGGGTGAACTTTAAGACGCGGCCATAAAGCGCTTCAAGACCATCTTGAACTTTGCCAAAACCGCGCACAATCAAGCCCACAGAATTGTTCCAAAGGCCCGTTGTTTTATCTTCGTGCTTGTTGGCAAAATAGGCGGAAAGCATGGGCGCAATGGTCAAGGCATCAAACAAACTAATGATCATGGCAAAACAAATGGTCATGCCAAATTCTTTGAAAAACTGCCCCACCATCCCTTGCAAAAAGGCAATGGGTCCAAACACGGCAATCACCGATAGTGTGGTGGCAATAACGGCCAGCATAACCTCTTTGGAACCTTCCAAGGCGGCCAGTTTTCCCGACTTGCCCATTTCGATGTGACGGAAAATATTTTCCCGAACCACAATGGCGTCATCCACCAACAAGCCCACGGACAAACTCAGGGCCAACAAACTCATCACGTTAATCGAAAAGCCAGCAAAGGCCATCAGCATAAAGGCCCCCAACAACGAGTTGGGCAAAGCCAAGGCTGTGATGATGGTGGAGCGTCCACTGCCCAAAAACAAATAGACCACCAAAATCGTCAGGGCAATCCCAATGATGATGGATTCTTTAACGTCATCCACGTTGGCGCGGATCATTTTGGCCCCGTCTCGAACCACCACCACTTGGGGAGAACCGGATTCTGCTTCGAGTTCTTTATTCAGTTGGTTCACCCGTTTGATAACGGCATTCACCACCTCGATGGTGTTGGATCCCGATTGGCGATACACCTGCAAAAAGAGGGTTTTTTGACCATCGACAAAGGCCCTGTTTTTTTCGTCTTCCAGGTCTTCTTTAACCGTTCCAAGATCTTGAACTTTAACCGCAACGTCGTTGCCCATGAAGTTCACCACGGTTTTGCCAATGTCTGACAACGAGTTGTATTCGCCCAGGGTTCTAAGGACTGTTTCGCTGGTGCCTTGATCCACTTTCCCAGCGGGCACATTCATGCCCGAATCGGCGATGGCACTGCTGACTTTCGAGGCCGACACTTCGTGGGCCTTTAGCTTGGCGGGGTCAAGATCGACATGGATTTCCCGTTTTCTGCCGCCGATAATGCTGACCAATCCCACTTGGTTGACCTGCTCGATTTTGGGCTTGATCCGCAAATTGGTTAGGTCGAACAATTGGGCTGGTGGCAAATTGGACTTGATGGCCAAAATCAGAATCGGTTGATCGGCCGGGTCAATCCGCCGAATGGTGGATTCTTCGGTATCGTGGGGGAGCTTGCTTCGGGCCGAAGACACCCGGTCTCGAATTTGTTGCTCGGCATATTTGACATCTGTTTTGAGTGTAAATTCGGCGACAACCACGGACACCCCTTCCGCGCTGGTCGAGGTCACCCGCTTAATGCCGGGCAAGGTGCTGATTTCTTCTTCCAACACCTTCGAAATCAGGGTTTCAACTTCAGAGGGCCCTGCACCCGGATAGGGGGTGGTGATGGTTACAACCGGAAAGGTTACATCTGGAAACAAGTCGACTGGCAATTTTTTAAGGGATAAATAACCCAATGCCAACATCAACACGACGATACAGGTGATAAAAATAGGGCGTTTAATGGCGGTATTTGCTAGGCTACTCATGGTTTAACTCCCAAACCGTTTCAATTGAACATAGGCGGCAATAACATCGGATTCTGCCCGCAGTCGATTCAACTGTGCCAAGGCATAATCTTGTTCGAACAAGAGGACTTGATACAAGGTACTGCGACCTTTTTGGTGTTTTTCAACCTCGTATTGCCATTTGCTGTACTGTGTTTTTTCAATGTGGGCCACTATATTGAGGCGTTTTTTGGCATCTCCCAGCTTTTGGGTCCAATCCACCCATTCTTGGTCTTGATCGAATTGACGTTGTTGCAAGGTGGCTTTGGCAGACTCGTAGTCTTTAACAGCCCCTTTGAGGATATCGTCGACCAAAGGACCGTCCAGAGACGTGGAAAATTTAAGACCAATCATGCCGGTGGGATACCGTGTGGACAGGGTGCTGGTCGCCGCTTCTGTAAGCGTGGGGTAGTGTTGATTCAAGGCCACACTGGCAAAAGCATCCAACACAGGGGTCAAGCGCTGGCGATTGATTTCCACATTGGCCGAGGTGGCTTCAAGCCCAGCATAGGCGGCTTTTAAGTCGTCTCTGAGTTGAGGCTTTACGGGTTGGGCCATGGCCATTAAGGCGTCGTCGGATGGGAAATCCAAGGTTTCGGTTGCAGTCCCTTCCGAAGCATTGCGATAGGCATTGAAGGCCCGTTTTGCCCCCCGCAATTCGTCTTCTGCCGTTTGAAGTTCCAAGCGCCGAAGCTCTACGTTGGCTTGGGCTTGAAGTGCATCCGAGCGATCGCCCAATTCCAAGGCATTTCGCCGGGACACCCAATCCGACATTTTTTGGGCCCTTGCCACTCCGTCTTTGTAAATTTTGACGGCTTGCTGAGCCAAGGCCAACCGCCAATAGACGGCTTCGGCCTGATTTAAGACCTGGGTTACCACATACTGATTGGACAATTGTTGGGCATTGGCCTGGGCCATGATGACCCGTTTATTGGCCCCGATTAAACTTCCGCCAGCCCCTCTCCACAAGGGATGGGTGATTTCGATCATGGGCTTGGCATCGTAATAGGCGGTTTGTGACACAAAAAAGGGATTGGCCCCGACCAAGGAAGTGTAGGCCAAGCTATAGCCGGCTTTCAATTGGGTCCCCATAGACAATTGGGTCGAAACCCCTGCATCCACGGAATAGGCCAAGGTTTGTTCGCCTGTAAAGGTGGTCATCGGGCCCAATTTAGAGTCGGAAAGCGCTTGCCCATTGGAATAAAAAACCGGCGTGGTCGATAGATTGCTTTCTTTTTGTTTTAACGCTGCAGCTTCAATGGCCAGCTTAGCCCCCACAATGGTTTTGTTCTGTCGCTGAACCTCTTGCAAATAGCTTTGCAGGGGCATTGTTTTGGGTTGAGCCATTAAGGGCGAGGCCAGTAAAAGGGCAATAGCCCCAAGTTTGATTCTCATAAGTTAGTCCTTTCTTGAAAATTTTTCAGATAAAATGCCATGCACATGAATGGCCACAACATGGTCGACCACTTTTTTGCGGTAGTCTGCAAACTGAATGGTGCGTTCAAAATAGCGGTTTCGCACATCATCCATACGGCCCACATCAACCAATGCCCCAATTAACAGGGACACACAGATGGGCACTTCAATATCGGCTCTCAAAAACCCCTTCTCTTTTGCATGGTTAAAAAAATCACACACCACTTCAAACGATTTTAAAAAGACATTTTTGAACATGTCTTCCATAAAGGGCAATTGAATTTCAAATTCTCGGTGTACAATTTTCGTTACTTCTGGATTTTCAGCATAAAACAACACCAATTCTTCCACGAACATCTGAAGGCGGATTTTAAACTCGGCCACAGACTGGGGTGGGGTTAAAATGCGTTGCATCATGGCCAGGTTTTGCTGAGCCCCTTGCCCGATACAGGACTGATACATCCCCTCTTTACCATTAAAATGATAGCTGACGGCCCCAATGTTGACGCCGGCTTCGTCGGCAATGTCTTTGACGGTTGTCCCATCGAAGCCATTTTTGGCAAACATTTTTTTGGCTGATTTAATTAGAAGGGCTTTGGTTGAGTCGTCTTGTGGGGAAATCATAAAAGCTTCTCAAAATTTAAAACATGCTTTCGAAAACGTCAAACAATCGTTTGAATTTTTGGGACTGGATTTGGTGCGCCCGAGAGGAGTCGAACCTCTGACCTACGGATTAGAAGTCCGTTGCTCTATCCAGCTGAGCTACGGGCGCATATTAAGAAAACTTACCGCTCGTCGAAAAACTTAGAGAAATCTTCGGGCTTGATGGAATCGATGAAGTCTTTGAATTTTTGGGTATCTTCTTCATCTTTTTCGGTGTTGACCATCTTGGCCTTCAGCATCACGGCTTCGGACACAAAGATGGGCACATTGGCCCGAACGGCAATGGCGATGGCATCCGAAGGTCTGGCATCCACAGCGACTGGGGTTTTTTGACCTTCTGGCAACACCTCGACGATGGCATAAAAGGTGCTATCCACAATCTCGTTGATGATGACCTTTTGGATGGTCCCCTTCAACACCGTCACCATTTTGGTGATCAAATCGTGGGTCATGGGGCGTGGGGGACGAAAGTCCTGAAGCTCCATGGCAATGGCCGCAGCCTCAAACATGCCGATCCAAATGGGCAAAAAATTCCGTTCTTCGAGATCCCGAAGCAACACAATCGGCGACATGTTTTTGGGATCAAACCCCAATCCACCGAGCTGCATTTCGATCATGGGATGAACTCCGGTAGGCTACTGTTCGGCTACTGCAACGATTTGGTCGAAAATAGCTGGGTTTTCGATGGCCAAAGACGAAAGCATTTTGCGATTCAACTGAATGCCTTGCTTGTGCAACGCACCAATAAATTTGGAATACGAAATGCGGCCAGCCAAAGCCGCACCGATGCGGACATTCCACAAGGCACGGAATTCGCCACGTTTATTGCGACGGTCGTTGTAAGCATGGCACAACGCGTTGATAACCGCTTGTCGGGCTGGGCGATACAACTTGGACAGGGGCCCACGGTAGCCCTTGGCTAGCTCTAGAACTTTTTTATGACGTTTCCGGGATACGTTCCCGCGTTTAACTCGAGACATGGATGATTCTCCTCAACTGAAATGAATTTTAGGCGTAGGGAAGCAATTGCTTCATGGATTTTTCGTCGGATGCAGAGACGGTTAGGTTACCGCGTTTGTTCCGCTTCAATTTTGAACTTTGGTGCTCCAACAAGTGGCGCATGCCGGTGCGTTGGCGTTTTAATTTACCGGAGCCTGTCACTTTAATGCGCTTGGCAGCGGCTTTCTTTGTTTTTAATTTTTTCATAAATAAACTCCTTAAGACGAATAAAACAGGTTATTTTGGGTTCAAAATGACCACCAAAGACCGGTGGGCACTTTGGACATCTGCTTGGCCTGGGGCGATCAGATCGGTCACACTTTCGAGGTATTTTTGAACCAACGCTCTTCCCAATTCGGGGTGGACGATTTCTCGGCCACGAAAGGGGATGCATAATTTAACACGAAATCCCTTTTTCAAAAACTCTCTGCCGCGATCCACACGAACTTGGTAATCGTGGGCCGAGATTTTGGGGCTCATTTTAAGTTCTTTAAGAACCTGACCCTTCACTACTTTTTTTGCTTGTTTTTCTTTTTTGTGTTGCTGATATTTAAACTCACCAAAATCGATTAAGCGACACACAGGGGGGTTGGCTTCTTCGGAGACCAACAACAGATCGAGGTTTTTTTGTCTGGCCATCTCTCTGGCTTCTTCGATTCGAACAACGCCAGCCTGGTTTCCTTCATCATCAATCAAACGAACGGTGGTCGCTCTGATTTTTTCATTTAAAATATACTTTTTAATACAACCGGCCTCCTTGTGGACATTTGGAACGGGCAGTATACACCGCTTATTGGGTTCCTGCCAACTGGGCTTGTAAGTGCTGGACCAGATCGGCAACCGTCATGCTGCCCAGGTCGTCGTTGTGCTTGCGAACCGAGATGGTGCCTTGTTCGGCTTCCTTGCCTCCGATCACAAGACTGTAGGGTACTTTTTCGAGGGTGGCTTGGCGAATTTTTTGGCCCAGGCGATCGGAACTGAGGTCTGGCTCTACCCGAAAACCATGGGCTTCCAGGGCGTCTTGCACCGTTTGGGCATAGGCGGCCACCGAGTCGTTAACGGTGATCAACTTTACTTGAACCGGGGCCAACCACAAGGGGAATCGGCCTTCGTAATGCTCGATTAAAACCCCAAAAAACCGCTCGATGGAGCCCAACAACGCCCGATGGACCATATAGGGTCTTTTTTTAGCGCCATCGGAACCGATATAGGTCATATCGAAGCGTTCGGGGAGGTTAAAATCGAATTGAACCGTGGAACACTGCCATTCTCGGCCAATGGCATCTTCAATTTTGATATCGATTTTAGGGCCATAAAAGGCACCGCCACCGTCGTCCACTTCGTAGGGAATGCCAAGCTGTTCGATGGCTCTTGCCAGGGCCGCTTCTGCCGCTGCCCACAAGGTTAAATCGCCGACATATTTTTCTTTGGGGCGGGTGGATAAAAAGACCTTAAAACGATCAAACCCAAAGGCTTTAAGCATGTCTGTACAAAAGGTTAGTACCCGCATGATTTCGCCTTCCATTTGCTCTTCGGTGCAGATGATGTGGGCATCATCTTGGGTGAAACCGCGAACCCGCATCAATCCATGCAAAACCCCAGACCGCTCGTAGCGATAGACCGTGCCCAGTTCGGCAAAACGCAGGGGCAATTGGCGGTAGGATCGGGATTGGGTTTTATAAATCAGACAATGAAACGGACAGTTCATGGGTTTTAGAAAATAATCGTGGTCTTCCACATCCATGGCGGCATACATGTTTTCTTTGTAAAAATCCAAATGCCCGCTGGTTTTCCACAATTCGGCCTTGCCAACATGGGGAGTGCTTAGCAAATCGTAGCCGGCTTTAAAATGCTGTTGTCGCCAAAACTCTTCGATGAGGTAGCGCACCTTGGCCCCTTTGGGATGCCACAAAATAAGTCCGCCACCAATTTCGTCGCTGACGCTGAACAGATCCAATTCTTTGCCCAAAAGTCGATGATCCCGTTTTTGAGCTTCGGCCATGCGATGCAAATAGGTGTCCAGCTCAGCTTGGGTGTGAAAAGCGGTTCCGTAAATACGTTGCAGCATTTTGTTTTTTTCGGAGCCTTTCCAGTACGCCCCGGCCACTTTTAACAGTTTTACAGCCCCAATGGACTCGGTATTGTTAACATGAGGCCCTTTGCATAAGTCCAAAAAGGGTCCATTTTCATAAAACGAATAACTGGGCAGTTGCAGGTCGTTTATCAGCTCTAATTTGTAGGACTGATGGCGACTTTCCATGAGTTCTTTGGCTTGATCAGCCGGCAAATCGTATTGCTTAAAGGTCTGATGCTCGGCAATAATCTGCTTCATTTTGTCTTCCAAAACCGTCAGATCTTCCGGGGTTAAAGAGCGGGGCAAATCAAAATCGTAATAAAACCCATCGTCGATGGCTGGGCCTATGGCCAATTTTGCATCGGGAAACACGTTTAAAACGGCTTGGGCCAAAACATGGGACGCGCTGTGACGAATTTCGAACAAAGAAGCTGACTGTGACATGGCTAGTTAAAACTTAATGGGAATCCAAATCCCATTTCCTCATTTTGAGATTGCCCAGACAATAAAGCCTGGGTGAGTAAATCGAGCAGCTGACCATTACCCGGCTCTTGGAGTGCGGTCTGAACCGTTTGGGTTACCGGATTTTTTTCGGCTTTTGTGGCTGACGATTTGTCTTGAAGTTGCTCGACCGCCTTCAGTCGCAAGGATACCCCGCGGTGAAGGGAAACCAGATTGGGATCCAAATTGAAGATCTTGCGCTGCTTGGCCGGCACTTCGGTTTGATCGAAAACAATTTCGGCATAATTTTCGGAAGTGAGGAGTCCGGTCATGGATTCGTTAACCAACTTGGACACGGTTCTGGCAATGGCCGCGCTGAGCTTTTCCAAGGCCTCTTTTTCTGTAGCCCCAATGCCACGACAAGCAGGAAAGGACGGGGTTTTGGCCAGAATTTTTGATTTATAGGGGGTTACAATCACTTCGAGTTGGCGGTAATCCATGGGTGCTTCTTTACATAAATTGGGAATAGGAAACACCGATGGTGAACCCAGTGCCATAGCCCAAACTGTTGCTTAAATCGGTAAAGGCGGCGCGAACCGCAAAATCAGGAAAATCGGAGAACACATAGCGAACCCCTGTATTAACTTGATACACTTTTTTGTTGCCATTGATATCGCCAATTAGCGACAATTGATTGGTCATCAGGTATTCCAACCCAGCCATCACGGTGGCGTTGACTTCGCTTTCGCCAAAATTGGCCTTAAATCCGAAATGCCCTTGGAAATTGGGGAATTTTTTACTGGCCACCATGTAGACATCGGTTAAGGAGTGGGAAGACAGGTTTTGAATCCCCAACGCCAAAGACAAGGGATATCGGCTTTCTTCGGCCATCAGATGGTATTTAACGTTTACAAACACCCCTTCTGTGGGAACTGATCCTCCAACAAACCCCAATTCCATGTTTTTGAAAGCGCCTAAATTAAATTTGTAGAACAAACTGCTTTTTCCGTTGGATTGGGAAATCGAATCCACACCAAAATTGTATTCTTTGTACTGTAGGGCTTCGGCTGAAGGCACCATAATCAGGCCGGTTGTACCCCCGATGGTTGGGGTGGCCAATACTGGGGTGGCCAGGGCCAGCATCAACACCAATCCGTAGCAGAGTTTTTTAATGTGCATGTTTTTTTCCACCTTGTTTTTTATAGTTTTGAATTAAGCGACGTAAAATGGCCTGATCTTCGAGCTCCTGTTGATGCGGTCTGGCCGGATAGCCCGACAACATGCCTTTGGTCTTGTGGGACTTGGTAACCCCGCCTTTGGCAGCCACCACAATATCGTCCCCCAATTCGATGTTGTTGACGCCTACCTGGCCTGCCAAGACCACCCGACGGCCAATTTTAGCGCCGCCGACAAATCCAACTTGAGCCGTAATGATACAGTCCTCGCCGATGACGGTATTATGGGCGATATGCACCAAATTATCAATTTTGGTTCCGGACCCAATGATTGTATCACCCAGGGTTCCGCGATCAATGGTGGCATTGCTGCCGATTTCAACCGCATCGCCAATGCGAACACGGCCCACTTGGGGAATTTTATGGGATTTACCCGTGGCATCTTGGTGATAGCCAAACCCATCCGAGCCAATTACTGTACCTGCATGAATGGTCACATGGTTGCCCACGACAACCCCGGGGTACAACACGACTTGGGCAAACAGCCGAACATGGGTACCCACCACGACCCCAGAGCCAACACAGGCGTGGGGGCCAATGGACGTCCCTTCGCCAACCACAGCGCCGGCCTCGATACAAGCAAAGGGCCCCAGCACCACGGAGGGATGCACCTGGGCCGTGGGATGCACCCAAGCCGAAGATCCTGCCCAATCTGGGGGCTGCTCTGGATTAAACCTGGCCAACAAAACCGCCATAGCCTGGCGGGGATTTCCCACCACCAATTGGGGCAAAGACGAGGTTTCAATCGCGGTTTTAACCACAAGCGCAGCAGCCTGGGTTTGATCCAAAAACGGCTTGTATTTGTCTTCAAAACAAAAGGAAATATGGCCAGGTTGGGCTTGATCTATGGACGAAACCCCGACAATTTCGGTGTCGGGGTCGCCTATTACGATTGCGTTTAATTCAGACGCGAGTGCTGAAAGTTTCAACTATTTGTTCAGTTTTTCCAGTACAAAATCGGTTAAATCGAAACCGCCAGCATAGACCACCCGTTTATCCAACACGGTGTCGATGCCATATTCTTTGGCTGTTTTTTTAGAAACTTCCACAATTTTAGACAACAACGTGCGTTGCTTTTCGGCTTCGTATTTCAACATGGATTCTTGTTTGGGCTTTAATTCACCCTCGATTTTATCGATCATTTTTTGGATTTCTTCGTCTTTTTTGCCTTTTCTTCTGGCGGTTTCCACTTCTTTTTGTTTTTCTTCAAAGATTTTTTGATACTCCAAGCGTTTTTGTTGAAGCTCGTCTTGGACTTTTTTGGCTTCTTTATAGTTCACAGAAATTTTTTCCATATCCACAAACCCGATGCTATCCGCAAACGATTGAGTGGCAAATGACAACGCAAAAACAGCAACCAAAGCAAACAGGGCGATTTTGAGGGATTTCATGATAAATTTTGTCCTTTCTTTAAACACAATTAAACGCGGGTCTAGAATGCTTGACCAATGCTGAAGTGTAGCCTAGACACACCCAGATCGTCTAGCCCAAAGTCCAGGCGAATGGCCCCCAAGGGCGGAATATTAAACCGAACCCCAACCCCTTTTCCCACAATAAAATTGGCGGGCTGCAGGAATTTGGAATAGCCTTGAAGGGTTGCAAACCCCGTGTCCATAAACAAGATAAATTGGAAACTGTCGGTAAACAGAAACCGATATTCCACGCTGGCCAACATTTTGGCATTTCCCGAATAACGGGGAGGCCAATCCGCAAATCCACGAACCGTGTCTGCCCCACCAATGCGGTAATATTCGCCACTAAACAGATCTTGATCCGTGATGTTGGGCGCTGTCATAAAGCCCACATCATAGCGAAGGGCCAGCACTTGCTGATCAACCACCTTAAAAAATTTCCGTAAGGACAAATCAATCCGGGTAAAATCCAAGGAATCTTCGGTTAATTTAAAGCTTTTTTCGACATTAAGGGAATGAAACTCCCCTTCGGTGGGGTTGAACCAGACATCCCGGGTGTCATAGCTGATACCAGACAACAAGCTGTGCACTTTGTAAGACTTTTTTACATCGGGCAAAGTGACGGTTTCATATTTGAACCCAGTGTTGGTTTTGAGCTCGTAAGAAAAAGGAATTCCAAAATCGATCTCTACCCCTTTCCGGCGTTCGTTACGGTTGGTGAATCCGCCGCTGAGGGGGGTAACAGGGACCTGTCCATCGGTGGCCCAGGTTTTTAGGGTTAAAGACTTTCGTTTGTCCCACATCCATGGATTTACATATTTAAACTGATAGGTGGTGCTTTGCCCCGACGTCGAAGTCCCACCCAAATTGAACTGTCCTTTGAGCATGATGACTTGGCCTTCGCCAAACAAATTGTCCCAATACAAATCGGAGAAAATATTAAACCCACTGTATTGGCTGAAACCGCCGCCAAAGGTGAAGGTGCCACTAGATTCCCGTTCGGTCACATTAATTTCCATGACACTGGTGTTGGCTTCTTTTCCAGGTAAAAAATTGGGCTGCAAATCGGTAAAATAGTTCAGGTTATAAACGCGTCGAAGGTCTTCTTTAAGGGTTTTTTCTTGGAAGGGCTCGCCTGGCTGGGTGACCATTTCTCGAAGAATGACATGGGATTTGGTTTTGAAATTGCCTGTTACAGTGATGTCTTCGATGACCCCTTCGCTGATTTTGTAGATCAAGGGCTGGCCACTGGCATCGGGGGTCTCGACGCTGACAACCTTGGCCATGGAATAGCCTTTTTGATGGTAAAAATCTTGGAGGATGTCGATATCGGCCCGAACCAAGCGCAGGTTCAGCACATCGTTGGCCTTGGATTTGAGAAGCGCTTCCAATTCCCAACCACTAAAGACTGTATTGCCCGTAAATTGGATGGCCGAAATTGTGGAATTTTCTTGAATAAAGAAAGTTAAGCGGCGCCCTTTTGGTGTGTTGTCCACAGCCGTTCTGACGGATTGGAAAACACCCAGAGACTGGATCAGTTGGATATTGCGGTTAATCAGGGCCGGGGACAAACCATCGCCGGGTCTTAACATGATTTGATTGAGGATGAGTGTGGTTGGGATGGTTTTGTTCCCTGTTACCACCATTTCGAACAACCGGTTTTCGGTGGATACTTTTTCGGGAACCGAAACTTTGTTGGACACTGGCGCATCGACAGCTTCGAGAATTTTTTTAAGGGAAAGGGGATTTTTTTGATCGGCGTTGGCAGAAGGCGAAGACTGCTTAACCGTGGTGATGACTTTTTTTAGGGTGATGGGCTTTTTGGGCGGGGTTTTAGACCAGGCTGGGGTTGCCAATAGGACAAGCACCACAGCCAAACTTACGCGGTTGCTTTTGAAAAACTGTCTCATGCCCAACTACATCAATGCCAGCAAAAGGGACAAAAGCAAAAACGCCGCAGCCAATCCTGAGGTGACCTTATTTAAACCGGCTTCCAATCCCCGTTGGGAATTGAACATTTTGGCAGGGGCTCCAATGCCACCCATGCCATCGCCCTTGGCGGAATGCAACAGAACCGCCACAACCAACGAGATCCCCGTTAACGACGCTAGAATAAAGAGAAACGATTTCATTGCTGTCGAGTATACCTTTATGCCCGGGATTTTAGAAGCATGAATCGCTGAGCCCTTAGCCCAAGCGGCTTTCGCCCAATTGCCCGCAGGCAGCTGAAATATCCTGCCCTTTTCGGAACCGAATGGTCACAGGAGCGCCCATGGCATGGATTTTTTCTTTAAAGGCCGTCAGAACAGCACTGGACACCGGTTTAAAGGGGATTCTGGAATGGGGGTTCAAATTGATCAGGTTAATTTTGGCATTGAGGTATTTGGACAGCCCCACCAATCCTTTGAGGTCTTGATCGCTGTCGTTTTTGCCTTCCAAAAGCGTGTATTCCAAGGTTAGCTTTCGGTTGTGCATGTCTTGGTATTGTTTGATGGTTTTGACCACTTCCATCAACGGATTTCGGTTTTCGATGGGCATGAGGGCCGCACGCTTGATGGGATCTGCATTTCCCACCGAGAAAGCCAAATTAATAAATTGTTGGTCTTTAATCAGGCGTTTGATGCCCTGCAAATAGCCAGCCGTGGACACGGTTATTTTTCGCTTACTGATGCCAAACCCATCGGGAGAGGTGATGATTTCGATGGCCTTAAACACATTGTCATAGTTCAACAGCGGTTCGCCCATGCCCATAAACACAATGTTGGAAATGGGGTAGCCATCGGCAAAAGACCGGTGCAATTGACCAATGATTTCTTGGACTTCCAAATTACGCTTAAACCCGGACACACCGGTCAAACAAAATTTACAATCGACGGGACACCCACACTGGGACGAAATACACAGGGTGTTATAGGACTTTTCCTTGAGCACCACCATTTCGATGTAGGAATTGTCGGTAAGGGTATGGATGTATTTGACCGCCAAGCCGTCTTTTGAGACCAGTTTTTCAACTTTTGTAAACACCAGGGTGTCCAAGGCTTCGGCCAAAGTGGCTCGGAGAGGCTTGGCCAGGTTGGTCATTTGCTCGAAGTCCAACACATAGCGTTTGTAGACCCAGTTGAGCAACTGGTCCGCGATAAAGGGTTTTAACCCTTGCTCTTGGACCCAGTTTCTGAGTTCTTCGCGATTAAACGAGAGGAGATGAGGCTTCATGCTTCTGGGGCATTTTCCTCGGAAATGTCCACTTCGCTGATTCCGATGACCGAATCTTTGGGATCCAGTTTAACAATACGCACCCCTTGGGATTCGCGTTTTTGAATAGAAATGGTGGCGATTTTGAGCTTACACACCGTACCAGATTTGGTGACGATCATGAGCTCGTTGTCTTTTTTGGCAATGATAGCATCACGGATGCGGTCGCCTTCGACGGTTTTTCTGAAGCGAAGGGATTTCACCCCAATACCTGCCCGTTGTTGGACACGGAATTCGTTAATGCGCACGTTTTTGCCATAGCCATTGTCGGTAATCAACAAGAGATTGTGCGTGTTGTCTTCGGGATCCAGGGCATCCATGCTGACCAACAAATCTTCTTTTTTGAGCTTAATCCCTTTAACCCCTCGGGAGGTTCGGCCCATGGGGCGCACTTGCTCTTCATCGAAGCGAATCACCATCCCGGCCGAGGTGGCCAAGACGATGTCTTTTTTGCCGTTGGTGCGTTTGACCCATTTTAGTTCGTCACCATCGTCCAAAGTCAGGGCAATGATGGCTCTGTTTTTGAAGTGAATAAAGGCGTCTAAAGGCGTCTTTTTCACAATCCCTTTTTGAGTGGTCATAAACAGATACTCATCGGGGGTAAAGGTGCGGGTGGTGATGGTGGTGGTAACAATTTCGCCTTCTTCCAAATTCAAGAAATGGGAAATGGACACACCCTTGCTTTGACGAGACGCTTCTGGCACTTGGTACACCTTCATTTTGAAGACCCGGCCTCGGTTGGAAAAACACAAGAAATAATCGTGGGTATTGGCCACCACAAATTGCTCGATAATGTCTTCTTCCCGGGTTTCCATGCCCATCACGCCCCGGCCGCCCCGCTGTTGGCTGCGGAACAAGGTTACGGGCATGCGTTTTACAAAGCCTTTTTCAGAGATCAGAACGGCCACTTGTTCGTCTGGAATCAAATCTTCCAAATCCACTGTACCTTCGGCATCGATGATTTCGGTGCGGCGTTTGTCGCCAAATTTGTCGCGAATTTCGATATGTTCGTCTTTGATGATCTGAAACACGCGGCTTTCGTTGGCTAAAATGTCTTCCAAATCTTTGATGTGGGCCAAAATGTTTTGGTATTCGTTTTCGATTTTGTCGCGTTCCAAACCGGTTAACCGTTGAAGCCGCATTTCCAAAATGGCGTTGGATTGTTTTTCGGATAACCCAAACGTCTCCATCAACCCTGCACGGGCCACATCGGTGTTGGCGGATTGCTTAATCAGGGCAATCACCGCATCAATGTTTTCCAAAGCAATCCGCAACCCTTCCAAAATATGAAGGCGGTTTTTGGCATTGGCCAGATCATATTGGGTACGACGCACAATCACTTCTTTGCGGTGGGCAATGTAGTGCACCAAAATTTCTTTGATGTTGAGTGTTTTGGGAATGCCACCCACCAAGGCCACCATGTTCACCCCAAAAGTTGTTTGCAATTGGGTGTGTTTATACAGCTGGTTTAAGACAACCTCCGCAGAAGCATCTCGTTTTAATTCCACATAAATCCGCATCCCTTTACGGTCGGATTCGTCCCGCAAATCGGCAATGCCGGTGATTTTTTTATCTTGAACCAATTCCGCAATTTTAATAATCAGATTGGCCTTGTTCACTTGGTAGGGGATTTCGTGAATGATGATGGCGGATTTGCCCTTTTTCTTGGACTCTTCAATGCTGGTTCGACCGCGCATGAGAATGCTTCCACGACCGGTGTGATAGGCGTTATAGATGCCCTGGCGACCACAAATCATGGCTGCGGTTGGGAAATCGGGACCGGTGATGTGTTCCATCAACCCATCAATTTCAATGTCAGGGTTATCCACCAACGCAATAATGCCATTCACCACTTCGGTTAGGTTGTGGGGGGGAATGTTGGTCGCCATCCCAACGGCAATCCCTGCCGTACCGTTAAGAAGCAAGGTTGGCAATCGGGTGGGTAATACGGTGGGCTCTTCCAAAGACTCGTCAAAATTGGGGGCAAAATTTACGGTATTTTTTTCGATATCGTCTAGCAAACTCATGCTGATGCGGGACATTTTGGCCTCGGTATACCGCATGGCCGCCGCGTTATCGCCGTCAACGGACCCGTAGTTGCCTTGACCATCAATGAGGGGATAGCGCAGTGAAAAATCCTGGGCCATCCGCACCAAGGAATCGTATACCGCGGAATCGCCATGGGGATGGTAACGCCCCAAAACGTCGCCCACGATCCTGGCACATTTTTTATAGGGCTTACCCGAGGTAAAACCGGCATCGTACATGGCGTACAAAATACGGCGGTGAACCGGCTTTAAACCGTCCCGAACATCGGGCAAGGCACGGCCCACAATAACGGACATGGCATATTCCAAATAGGAATTTTTCATCTCGTCATCGATGTTGATGCTGGGCTTTTTGGGTTCTTCAAATAGGGGTTCTAAGAGGGATTGTTGTTCGTCCATTGTGGTTTCTCCTTATACGTCGATCCAGCGAACCGTTTTCGCGTACTTTTCGATAAATTCTCGGCGCGCTTCGACCTTGCTGCCCATCAAAATGGTAAAGACTTCGTCGGCTTCTTCGGCATCTTCCAGGTGCACTTGCAACATGGTACGGACTTCGGGGTCCATGGTGGTTTCCCAAAGCTGATCGGGATTCATTTCTCCCAACCCTTTATAGCGCTGAATGCCAATGTTTTCTTTACCCCATTCTGTCATCAAGGTTTCGAGTTCTTTTTCGTTATAGGCATAGCGTTTGGTGTTGCCTTTTTTGACCAAAAACAAGGGCGGCTGGGCGATGTACAAAGCCCCTGCTTCGATGAGCTCTCGGGCATGGCGGAAGAAGAAGGTTAACAACAGGGTTCGGATGTGGGCGCCGTCGACGTCCGCATCGGTCATGATGACGATTTTGTGGTAGCGAAGCTTGGCCAACACATCCTCTTTTTTCTTTTGGGCATCGTCTTCGTCGTTGTCGGCATGGGAGGACGACAACCCGGAAATGGCTTCGGGGCCAATGGCCGTGATGAGGGATCGAATTTCTTCGTTGGCCAAAATTTTGTCCAAACGGGCTTTTTCAACGTTCAATACCTTTCCTCGAAGCGGCAAAATGGCTTGGAAGTTTCGGTCTCGACCTTGTTTGGCAGAGCCTCCGGCAGAATCCCCTTCCACCAAGAAAATTTCGCAGTTGGCAGGTTCGCGGTCCGAACAGTCGGCCAATTTTCCAGGCAGGGTCGTGCTTTCTAGGGTTGATTTGCGTCGGGCCAAATCTTGGGCCTTACGCGTGGCTTCTCGAACGCGTTGGGCAATCAGGGCTTTGTTGATGATGAGCTTGCCCACTTTGGGGTTGGTTTCAATAAAATCGGTCAGGCCTTCATCCGTCATGGAATCGACCAAGCCTTTAACTTCGGAGTTGCCGAGTTTGGTTTTGGTTTGACCTTCAAATTGGGGGTTGGGCAACTTCACGCTGATGACAGCGGTTAACCCTTCACGCAAATCGTTGCCTTGGAAAGGCTGGTCTTTGTCCTTAATCAGTTCGTATTTACGGGCAAAGTTATTAATGACCCGGGTTAAGGCCGTGCGGAACCCAGACAAGTGCGTCCCACCTTCTCGGGTGCGGATGTTGTTGGCAAACGACACCACTTGTTCGTCGTAATAATCGGAGACATATTGCAGGGCCACTTCGACTTCGTAGCCGTCTCGTTCTTTTTTCAAATAAATGGGAGGGGCAAACAGGGCTTCTTTGCTTTCGTTAATGGATTCAACGTAAGAGATAATTCCACCTTCGAATTGATAATCCCGCTCGGTCACCACATCGTATCGGGTGTCTTTAAAAATGATGCGAATGCCTTTGTTCAAAAAGGCCAACTCGCGCAAGCGGTGGTCGATAACTTCAGAGGTGAATTCCAGATCATCAAAAATTTGGATATCGGGCTTAAAACGAACGGTGGTACCGGTATCGCCGCCTTCGTAGGGCTCGGTTTTGCCCACGGTTTCTTTGGGAACACCACGGTAATAGGTTTGGGTGTATTGTTTGCCTTCGCGACGAACCGTCACTTCCAACCATTCGCCCAAGGCGTTAACAACCGAAACCCCTACCCCGTGCAAACCGCCAGAAACCTTATAGCCTTTTCCTTCAAACTTACCCCCAGCGTGGAGGGTGGTCATAACAACCTCTACGGCGGGGATACCTTTTTCTTTGTGAATGCCGATGGGAATCCCCCGGCCGTTGTCGGTAACCGTGACGATGTTATCGGGTTCGATGGTGACGTAGACCGTGTCGCAATAGCCGGCCATGGCCTCGTCGATACTGTTGTCGACGACTTCGAAAATCAGGTGGTTCAAACCGGGTTTTCCGGTACTACCAATATACATACCGGGACGCTTACGAACCGCTTCCAAACCTTCCAAAACCTTAATTTGGTCGGCATCATAACTGTGCTTGACTTGCTCTGCCATTCAGGGTGCTCCTATGGGGTAAAAATAAGGGGATTTAAAAATTGGGAAAACCAATCGCTCAAGTGTACCACTGACACCGATTTTTTTCTACACCAATTTGCTTATAGGCCTTTATATGGGGCGCTGTTATCTTTTTTTAAGAGCGGCGCGCTCTGTATACTCAAACATCGCATCAATGCAATGTAGGGCTTTTAATTGGGTTTCTTTGGAGAGGACGATGGTGTCTGCAGGTTCGGCAGACTGTAGCACGCGGCGAATGTCCTCGAGGGTGTTGGACTTCATGTATTTGCACATGGTGCAAGCGCCGACGAAGGTTTTTTGGGGCAATTCGACTTGGATGCGGTTGGTAAGACCACATTCCGTGAGCATAAAAAAGGCATCGGCATCGGTTTTTTTAACATAGTCCACCATTTGCGAGGTACTGCCCACAAAATCGGAGGCGGACAACACCCCCGCCCCGCATTCTGGGTGACTCAGAACCTTGAGTCCTGGGTGTTCCAAGCGCAAAAAGTCGATCATTTCGGGGTCGTAAGCTTCGTGAACATAGCAGGTGCCGTGCCACCAATCGATGGTTTTGGCCACACCGCGGCGGGCCAATTCGTTTTTGACGTTTTCGCCCATGAGACGATCAGGCAGAAAATAAATTTTATCGTTGGGAATAGCCTCGACAATGTCGTATACATTCGAAGAGGTCACACAGACATCGCATTCGGCTTTTACATCGGCGGTGGTGTTGATGTAGCAAACAAAGGTGTGTTCGGGGAATTGGTCTTTTAGGCGACGTACATCTTCGCCCGTAATGGAATCGGCCAAAGAACAACCGTTGTTTTTACTGGGAACCAACACTTGTTTTTCGGGATTCAGGAGTTTGGCGGTTTCGGCCATAAATTTTACAGCCGTAAAGACAATGGTTTGGGCATCGGTGGTTTTGGCGTATTTGCTGAGCTCGTAGGAATCCCCCACATAGTCGGCCACCCCGTAGACAATTTCTGGACTTACATAAGAATGGGCCAAAATGACGGCATTTTGCTGGCGTTTGAGTGTATTAATTTCGTTGATGATGGGTGCAATTTGCTGACATTTTTCGGGGGTGAACACACAGGTATTGGCCCCGACTTTGACGTGCTTGAGTTTTTCGTAAAGGGCTTCGGCAGTGATCATGCAAGTCTTCCTATGGCATCGACGGGACAGGCCTCGAGTGCCTCCAAGCAAACCGCTTCTTCGGCATCGCTGACGGGCTGGGCAAACACAAGGGCGTGGTCGCTGTCGTCGGTCAATTTAAAGTGTTTCGGCGCAACACCTGCACAGGTATCGCATGCGATGCAGTCTTTGTCCACAAAAAAAGGACCAGCCTCTCCATCCCAATAACGGTCTTTTGCATTTGCCATAGCCCATCAGTGTAGTTCAAAACCGGCGGGCTGACAACAAAACTAGCAGCATTAATACTTGTTTTCAAAACCGGGTCTGTGCTAGTCTAGACAGGCTGTACTTTCAGCTTAATTTAACCTTAAAAGGAGATGCCTATGGCCGTACTTGTTGGCAAACAAGCCCCCGATTTTAAAGCCAAAGCCGTCATTAATGGCGGTCAAATTGTTGATGATTTTTCCCTGTCCCAATTCAAAGGGAATTATGTGGTGTTTTTCTTCTATCCGTTGGACTTTACCTTTGTATGCCCCACCGAACTACATGCCTTCCAAGACCGATTGGCTGAATTTGAAGCCCGCAATGTTAAAGTTGTAGGGTGTTCTGTCGATTCCTGGTATTCCCACGCCGCTTGGTTGGCGACCCCCAAAAACCGTGGTGGAATTCAAGGCGTGACCTATCCGATTGTATCGGATTTCCAAAAAACCATTTCTCAAGACTATGACGTGTTGGTGGATGGGATGGGTGCGGCCTATCGTGGATTGTTTTTGATCGATCAAAACGGTGTGGTGCGTCATCAGGTGGTGAACGATTTACCCTTGGGTCGCAGCGTAGACGAAACCCTTCGCATGGTGGATGCCCTTCAATATTTCGAAAAAAATGGCGAAGTTTGCCCTGCCAACTGGAAAGAAGGCGACAAAGCTTTAAAAGCAACCCGCGAAGGTGTTGAAACCTTTTTTTCAAACTAAATTTTAAGGAGAAGTTGATGTCTCACTCCCTACCTGCTCTGCCCTATGCTTATACTGCCCTAGAACCGCACATTGATGCCAAAACCATGGAAATTCACCACACGAAACACCATCAAGCCTATGTGACCAACCTGAACGCGGCGCTTGCCGGCACCGATTTGGAAAGCAAGTCCCTCGAAGCCTTGATTTCGAATTTGGACGCAGTGCCAGAAAACATTCGTGCTGCTGTTCGCAACAACGGGGGCGGACATGCCAACCACAGCTTGTTTTGGACCACCTTGTCCCCCAACGGAGGCGGGGAACCCACTGGTAAATTGGCCGAAGCCATCACCCGTGATTTTGGCAGCTTTGCCGCTTTCAAAGAAAAATTTGAAACCGCAGCCAAAACCCGATTTGGCAGTGGCTGGGCCTGGCTAGCACAAAACAAAGACGGCAAACTGGAAGTCTTCTCGTTGCCCAATCAAGACAGCCCCCTAATGGAAGGCAAAACGCCTTTATTGGGATTGGATGTTTGGGAACATGCTTACTATTTGCACTACCAAAACCGTCGTCCCGACTATGTGGCCGCGTTTTGGAATTTGGTGGATTGGACCCGCATTCTGCTTCCTTCAGGATAGTTTTTTCGGGGCTGGCGCGTGCTGCGTCAGCCCGGACGATCTTGTTTTAAAACCCCTTTTCATGTCAAAATCCAACACCATGGATTCCGTATCAATTTTAAATACCCTTCCCCACAAATACCCCTTCCTCTTGGTCGACCGTGTGCTCGAAAGCGAAGACCGCAAGCGCATTGTGGGCCTCAAAAACGTCACCATCAACGAGCCTTTTTTCCAAGGCCATTTTCCCGAACAACCCATTATGCCTGGGGTTTTGATCTTAGAAGCCATGGCCCAAACCGGTGGGTTGCTGTTTTTAAAAGACCCTGAATTTGCAGGCCGATTGGCCTTGTTTGCGTCTATGGACAACGTGAAATTTCGCAAACAAGTGGTTCCCGGCGATCAATTGCGATTGGAAATGGATGTTTTAAAAATCCGCGATGCCTTTATTAAAATGCATGGCAAAGCAGTAGTCGACGGCAAAGTGGCCTGTGAAGGGGACTTTGTGTTTACCCTGGCCTTGAAGCCCTCCAGACCCCAAATTCACCCCACAGCCTCGGTGCACAGCTCAGCGATTTTGGGCAAAGACGTGTCGATTGGCCCCTACTGTATTGTCGGCGAAAACGTCGTGATTGGGGATAGAACCCAGCTTGAAGCCCACGTGATGGTGGAAAAATGGACCCGCATTGGCGATGATTGTCGCATTTATGTGGGCTGCGTGATTGGCTCGGCTGCGCAAGACGTGAAATACGGCGGCGAAAAAACCTGGGTCGTGATTGGGGACCGCAATGAAATTCGCGAATATGTCACCATCAACCGTTCTACCGGCAAAAACACCATCACCGAAATTGGGTCGGACAACATCTTTTTGACCCACGTTCATATTCCCCACAACTGCCGCATCGGCAACCACGTGATTATTGCCAACATGACGAATCTGGGTGGCCACACCATTGTCGAAGACCGGGCCACGATTGGGGGTATGACTGGGGTACATCAGTTCGTTCGCATTGGCCAAGGGGCCATGGTGGGGGCTTATACCCGATTGCCCCAAGATGTGCCGCCCTTTATGCTCTGCGAAGGCAATCCTGCCTATATTCGCGGCATGAATTTGGTAGGGCTTAAACGCCGGGGCGTTAGCAAACAAGGCATTGCTGAAATCAAAGAGATTTTTAAGGTGTTGTACCGATCGGACAAAAACACCACCCAAGCCTTGGACGAAATTTCTAAAATGACAATGGAAACCCCCGAAGCCCAACATTTGATGGGCTTTTTGAAAGCCGAGTCTCACCGGGGCATCACCAAAAAATCGGGAACCGACACCGAAGACGAGTAATGGCCAGCCTGCTGCTGATTGCTGGGGAATTGTCTGGGGACCGATATGGGGCGGCCTTGGCTGTCCGTCTGAAAACTTTAGACCCCACCCTTCATCTGACCGCCAGCGGTGGCCCCCAATTGCAGGCCGTTGCCGATGTGTTTTTGGACAACATTGCCCACGAAAGTGCGGTGGGCTTAAAAGAACAGCTGTGGAAGCGCTCGGTGTATACCCGGTTTTACGATCGTCTCAAAACCCATCTTCAAACCCATAAGCCCGACCAAGCCGTTATTGTCGATTTTCCCCACCACAACGAGGCCATTGCGGCGATTTTAAAAGCAGCCGGAATTCCGATCGTCACCTACATCACCCCCCATTTTTGGATTTGGAAAGACCTTAAAAAAGCCAAAAAATTGGTAGGGTACAGCGACACCATCATCACGATTTTTGAGCCTGAATATCGGTTTTACAAAACCCATTTCCCCACAGCCGATGTTCGGTATTTTGGCCATCCCTTGGTGGCCATGGTTCAACCCAGTCCAAGCGAATGGAAAGGCCGGCAGCTGACCTTATTTCCAGGCTCTCGACAGCAGGAATTGGATTTGTTGTTGAAGCCCATGCTGTCCACAGCCAAAGCCTTTTTGAACCGCCATCCAGACGTTAATTGTACTTTGGCGGTGTCCGACCCGGCTTTTGAAGTCACGCTGTCCAAAGCCATTGAAGCCATGGGATTGCCGATTTCGCTGTATCGGGAATCGGACAAGGCCCCTTTGTTGTCCCGATCGGATTGGGTATTGTGCGCCTCGGGATCGACCACCTTGGAGGTGCTGTTGTACCGAAAACCCATGGTCATTTTGGGCGCTTTGCCCCCTTTAACCTATTTTGTAGCCAAATATTTGCTGCGCATCCACATTCCTTGGGTATCGCTGCCCAACATTGTTGCGGGACATCAAGCCATTCCTGAATTTGTTCAACGGTTTAACCCCCAAAAAATTGCCGATACCCTGGGGTCTTTTTCCGAAATGACTGCCCGAACCCGCTATTTACAAACCGCCGACAGCCTGGTTGTCCAGCTGAGCCCCACTTCGGACCCGATTTTAGAGGCTGCAAAAAGCCTTTTGAATAAAAAGTAATTTTTTTACTTTTTTATTCCATAATTATAATCCAAACCAAAAAAATTGAAATTTATTTTACATCTCACCGATTATTATGTAAGTCTATACCTGTAAAGGAGATTGCTTATGCTCGGTGCGGTACAACGCGTGACTACTGCCTTAGTTCAACCTACTACCCCTATTGGAGCAAGGGCAATCTCAACCTCTAGACCAACGGTTAGATTCGACTTCCTCTTTGGTCCGCCCCCGATTCTTCCACCCTGTGTAGGACTTAGAATTGCCTTCCATGGGACAACCCGTTCGGATGTCTCTTCGATTGTACGGGACGGCGCTCGCAGCCCACTGTTTGTGGATGTCCCCAATAATCCTCAAGACCCTGACGCCTTTGATAAGGCCAGAGCCTATGCCTTGATTGCGTCGAAAGCAGTACAAAAACGAAACCTTGGGTCTTTGGGAGATCCTGTTATACTCGTCATCAATTTGAGGGGTATCACTTTGGCCACCCACGACCAACTGGGAACCCATTATGTTTTACCAGGCGAAAAACCCAAGATATTTGCCCTTCTTGATGCAAACACCCTCGAACCCACAACGGTTCCCCCAGATGGACAACCTTTACGACGATCCGGCTCAACAGCACTGCGTACTAGTATTCAGTACTATGGCACCATTTTTGGAACACTTGGGGGGATTGGAGCCACCGTAGATTACTTACCCGCTGCACTGAGGCTTTTGGGTTAACAAAATCAATCTTCATAGGGTATAGTACCCACCCTATGAAACCAGAATTTTATCAAACACTCACCCAGAAAAGCCTAGCTGGCGAGACTTTTTCCGCCGAAACCTGCTTGGAGATTTTAACCTCCCCCGACATCGACCTGATGGACCTGATCCAGGCCGCCTATCAGGTGCGCAAACACCACTGGGGCAAGGAAGTGGCCATTCACATTATCAACAATGCCCAAAACGGGTATTGTCCCGAAGATTGCCATTATTGCGCCCAAGCCAAAACCTCGAAAGCGGACATTGAAGAATACCCCCTTAAAAGCGAAGCCGAAATTATGGCCGAAGCCAAAAACGCCTATGAATCTGGGGCGTTTCGCTATTGCATGGTGTTTGCAGGACGGGGCCCTTCCAAAAAACGGGTTCAGGACCTCAGCGCCCTGATTCGTAAAATTAAGGCCGAATATCCCATTCAAATCTGTGTATCGGCTGGCTTGATGGACGAAGAGGCCACCCGTCAGCTTAAAGAAGCTGGTCTGGACCGCATGAACCACAACCTGAACACCTCTGAGGCCAACTATCCGAACATTTGTACCACCCACACCTACGAAGACCGCCTTAAAACCCTTAAAGCCGCCCAAAAATTCAACCTGGATATTTGTTCTGGCATGATTATTGGCATGGGCGAAAGCCCAGCCGATGTGGTGGAAGTGTTGCAAACCTTGGCTACGCTTAAATCCAAATCCATTCCCATTAACTTTTTCATGAAAATTCCCGGTACCCAATTAACCGATTATCCCGATTTAACCCCCAATTATTGCTTGCGGGTGTTGTGTTTGGCTCGGTTTTTGAATCCTGCAGCCGAAATTCGGGCAGCTGCGGGTAGGGAAATTCATTTGGGTCAGCTTCAAGTATTAAGCCTTTATCCGGCCAATTCTATCTTTATGGACGGCTATTTGAACACCAAGGGCTCCAACACCGAACAAACCCTGCGCATGATTCAGGATGCTGGCTTTACCATTGCCTCGGACCATAGCATTAACGATATCTTGGGCAAAACAGCCGAAGCACCTGCCGCTGCGGGTACGAGCGAAGGCAGTAAATTGATTTTGAAACAACTGCGGGATCTTCGGCCCCAGTTGAAGCAATCCTAGTTATTTTGCCCAGAAACACCGCCACAAAAACCGGGGAATAAACCCCCAGCGTTTCATGCGTTTGGGATCGATCAGGCCTCGGTAGACCCATTCGATGTTAAGCCATTGCACCCAAGCTGGGGCACGCTTTTTTTCGCCGGACAGTACATCAAAAACCCCACCAACCCCCATGGCCACCCCTTTGGGCAGGACTTTGGCCAGGCGTTGAATGATGATTTCTTGGCGAGGAAAGCCCAAGGCAACCAAAATGATATCTGGCTGTTTTCGCTGTATATCGTCTTGAATGGCCGGCCAAGCATCGTCTTGGAAATAGCCGTGCTGGGCACCCACCACGTGGGCCTGGGGATAGGTTTGGGTCACGGCGGCAACCGCTTTTTCCAACACCTCGGGCTGGGCACCCAGAAAATAGAACGACAATCCAGACTCTTCAAGCAAACGGGTGCTCAGGTCCATGCCGGTAATGCGCAGGGGCATGGTGCCTGTTTTCCATTGGGCGGCTTTGCGAAGGCCATTGCCGTCGGCCACACAAAAGGCCTGGGTTTGAATATAAGCTTTAACTTCGGGAACCTGTTCGGCCAAAACGACTATTTCGGGATTAAGGGTCGAAATGGAATGAAAGCCAGGTTCTGCCAACCAACCGCGAATGGTGGCCACCATGGCCTCGTAGGTTAAAGACTGGAGCGGGTAGCCCAGCAAGGTCACAATCATGGCGTGGCCTTAAGGTGGTCGAGGGCTTGTTTGGCCGCGGCTTGTTCAGCCTCTTTTTTGGTGGCCCCCTGGCCTTCGAAAGACAAGCTATCTTTACCCATGCTTAATTTAAGGGCCACATGAAATGTTTTTTGATGGTCAGGGCCTTCTGTTTTGACCACGGTGTATCGGGGAAGCGCTTTGTGTTTGCGTTGTTGAAATTCTTGCAATTCGGATTTGGGATCCGCAGAAATTTCGGCCGTTAAGAGTGTTTCCAAAAGGGGTTCAAAAAAAGCCCGGGCGGCTTCCAGGCCACTGTCCAAATAATAGGCCCCCAAGACAGCTTCGAATCCATTGGCCAAATTCGAGGTTTTTTGGCTTCCCCCACTTTGTTTTTCGCCATGGGAAAACACCATCCAACGGCCCAACCCCAAGCCCTCGGCCAAACTGGCCAGGCTTTTGTCCGACACCATGCCTGCTCGCTTTTTGGTCAGTTCCCCTTCATTGGATTGGGGGAATCGTTTGAATAAAAATTCGGAGACCACGAGTTTGACCACAGCATCTCCAAAAAACTCGAGGCGTTCGTTGTCCTCGATGGGCTGTTTGTGTTGACGGGCATAGGAACTGTGGGTCAAGGCCGTGGCCAACAAGGCCCGGGTCTTAAACCGAATCCCTAGGCGATGTTCAACGGCGGCTAAAAAAGCTGTATCCATGTTTCAAAATCCGGATTCCTGCAACGGCAACCAGTCCCAACATTAATCCCAGCAGGACCCCAACGGCAGAGCGATATACCGTCACCAAAAAGGGGGTGTGGGCATGGCAAAACGAATTCATCATCGACACCAGGGCAATGGCACCCAGGGTATAGACCAACCAGGCCAAGGCCTTGGGAATTTCTCGGCCCAACATCAAAAAACCGGCCACAAAAATCGGGTATCCCACCAAAAATTCTTTGGTTCGGGGGCGAATGCCAAACACCCGTTCAAGAGTTGATCTTAAAAATAATTCGGAGGCAGGAAGGTCGGATCCAGGGTGATTGCCGCTGCGCATCAGAAAGACGCCAACCACTGCCGCAGCGCCACCCAGAATGACCATGCCCAAGAGCGGCATGGGTTTTTTGGCCCAATTGGCCAGTAAAATCGTCCCAGAGCGCCATTGGGCCTTCGAGAAATACATGACAGTGGCACTACCCAAAAGACCGGCCACAATGGCTATTTTTACCCCTCCAAACACCGCTATGTTTTGCAACAAGGCCGGAGAGGTCAATAAAGCAGCCACACAGCACCCGCCAACTAAAATTCCGACTGTCGCTTTTCCCAACAATTGAACACAGGGCCATATCCCACGGTTTGGGCTTTCAACAAAGGCGTCTCGAAGCCACAAAGCCACCCCAATGGGAACCATGACGGTGTAGCCCAGGGCAAGCAGTTTGGCCAAGTCCGACCACCTATCTAGGGGGGCAATCAAAGCAACCAGAACACCCAACCCCACTGTTTTTGCAAAAACCAACCGCAGGGTTAGGGGGGCAAAGGCGCTGTAGATCCAAAGCGACACCCCGATCAACCCCAAGCCCAAAAGAACAATTTCAAGCGGGGTAATGGGGGTAAAGGACGCCCAAGGCCACACCACAGGGCCAATAGAGACCTTGGCTTTGGACAATTCTTGTTCCAAACTTGCCAGTGATTCATGGTTCAACTGCCACAAATCACCTTTGAATTTGGGATCGTTAACGGTGGTCAAAAACGGATGCAAAAACAAAATGGGCACCTTGCGTTCTTTATTGGCCCGGACATAGCGATCGATGGTTTTTTGGGGACTTAGGGTTAACAGTTCGGCTTCGGGAACGCTATGAACCCTGTACACATGGGTGGGCATACTGGCCGCCAACTGGGGCGCACCCACTTGTTCGACAAATTCCAAATAGCCCATGGCAAAATTTCGGGCGATTAGGGCTTTTTTAATGTCGGCCAAATAGGCGGAATAGCCCACAATTTGGGTGCCTTCAAAAATAACGGTTGAAGGGGTTGGAATCGAGTCTAGGGTACTTAGTTTATACGAAATATCGGCTGAACTGATGCGGGACACTTGCTTGAGTCTTGGCAAAATTCGAAACCCTTTTTCCCGAAGAAACTGAACATCGGCGGCTTCGATGCCCAAACCCATCAGTTCTATTTCGTCTTTGTCGGCGGCCACTTCGATCCAAGGGCTTCCGGCCAAAGGCTGGGCCAAAGCATTGCCCAATTCGGCTTTCAACCCGGCCAACACTTGGGATCTGCGCCCTTCGTCGGGCACAAAAACATAATAGCGATCGGCGCGAACTTCCTTGGGGATGATTCCACCAAGGGTTTGGCGTTTTAACAGATCGCCACCACTCCACAGAAAGGCTTTGCCTTCAACTTCGAGTTGTTCGAGGGTATCTTCTTCCAGAACGATGGCCGTGATTTGGGTTTGTTTTAGCCAGTCCAAAACAGCGGTTGTGTCTTGCCCCGTGGCTTGGGCCAAACGCTTGAGTTCACGGTACGAATAGACCAATTCCACCTTTTCGAGTTTTTGCTCGAAAACCACCCGCCGCACCAACACCGACCCAGCAGCCAGCAGCGCGAGAATGATGAAGACATAAAGACATTTTTTTAAAAAGGGGAATTCAAACATCGGTGGTCCATTTAAGCATGATTAAATCTTAATCTGAAGGGGCGAGCTTTAGGCGTAAATTTGCTGCAATAAACCCATCCAAATCCCCGTCCATGACGGTTTGGATGTCGGTGCGTTCCACACCGGTTCGGATGTCTTTGATGAGTTTGTAGGGATGAAACACATAGGAGCGAATTTGATTGCCCCAAGCGATGTCTTTGCTTTCGCCCCGAATGTCGCTGATTTTTTGTTTGTGCTCTTCTTCCATGCGCAACAACAACCGGGACTTCAACATGCCCATGGCTGTGTCTCGGTTGGAAATCTGGGACCTCTCGCTTTGGCACTGCACCACAATACCCGTGGGCAAGTGGGTGATGCGCACCGCTGAATCGGTCTTGTTAACATGTTGCCCCCCAGCACCAGTGGAACGGTAGGTGTCTACCCGAAGGTCTTTGGGGTCAATCTCAATACCCGAAAAATCCGCATCGATTTTGGGAATCACATCCACTGCTGCAAATGAGGTTTGGCGTTTGCTGTTGGCATTAAAGGGCGACAACCGAACCAAGCGGTGCACCCCAATTTCGTTTTTCAAAAACCCATAGGCATACTCGCCTTCCACAATCACCGTGGCGGATTTTAGACCAGCTTCTTCGCCCAGGGTTTCGTCCACCACAGTGGCCGTATACCCTTTTTGTTCGAACCACCGCAGGTACATGCGCAGTAAAATCTGCGCCCAATCTTGGGCATCAGTACCGCCAGCACCGGCATTCAAACTAAAAATACCGGCATGGGTGTCATAGGGACCGGACAGCAACGATTGGGTTTCCAAGGCTTCGACTTTGGCCGAAAAATCGGCAGCCGTTTTGGTGAGTTCGGCCATTAATTCTGGTGTTTCCCCGTCTTCGGCAATCAATTCGAACAACACGCCAATGTCGCCGGCCAGTTCTTCGAGACGGTTAAAATCGGCCACCTTGTTTTTGATGCGGCTGAGTTCCGAAAAAATCGACTGGGCTTTGTCGTTGTTGTCCCAAAAACTGTCTTGGGCTATCTCGGTTTCGCGCTGGGCAATGGTTTGAGTGAGTTTAGGGATCTCAAAGATAGTCTCCGAGGTGGACTAGTTTTTGCTGATAGGTGCCAAAGGCGGTTTTAATTTCGTGAAGCATGGGGTTCTTCCTCAAACACAATGGTGGTTTTGAAAATGACTTCTAAAGCCTCTTTGCCAATGTCGGACACCAAGGCACTAAACAGATCAAAGGCTTCAATTTTATACTCCAGCAACGGATCTTTTTGGCCGTAAGCCCGAAGCCCGATGCCTTCGCGCAGAACTTCCATGTTGTGCAAATGATCGATCCATTTTCGATCCAGGGTCATCAGGATGGCGCGCTTGGACACCAATTCATCAAACAGTCCGGCTTCGGGGAGCTCTTTCTTTTTGGCCTGATAAGCCGCTTCGAACTGAGACGCCAACGCGGAGACCAGTTCGGCCCCACCAAGATGGCCCAGTTTTTCTTTGAGTGATTCGGCGGGAAAAACGTTTTCCAAGGCCACAAAAAAGCCCTCGGTATCAACGCCCTCTGGGGTGACGGATTCTTGATACACCCCTTCCACCACTTCCACAATCATGTCGGAAATCTTTTCGTCCAAGGCTACCTTTTCCAAAAATTGGCGGCGCAGGGCATAGATGGTTTCCCGTTGTTTGTTCATGACATCGTCGTACTGCAAGATTTGTTTTCGGACCCCAAAATGGTATTGCTCGACCTTGGATTGGGCTTTGCTGATGGACCGGGTAATCAGGGGATGTTCGATGGGTGTATCGGCAGGAACCCCCATTTTTTCCATGATGGCGGCGATGCGATCCGAGCCAAACAGGCGCATTAAATCGTCTTCCAAGGACACATAGAAGCGGGTGGCCCCAGGGTCGCCTTGACGGCCAGACCGGCCCCGCAATTGGTTGTCGATGCGTCGGGACTCATGGCGTTCCGAACCAATAACAAACAAGCCGCCCAAATCCGAAACCCCTTCGCCCAGCATGATGTCGGTACCCCGTCCGGCCATGTTGGTGGCAATGGTTACCGCATTCAATTGACCCGCTTTAGCAATAATTTCGGCTTCTCGCTCGTGGTATTTGGCATTCAGGACATTGTGGGGGATATCTAGTTTTTTAAGTTTGGCCGAGAGCAGTTCGGAAATTTCGATGGAAATCGTACCCAACAACACCGGCTGACCTTTGACGTGGAGCTCTTGGACTTGCTTGGCGATGGCCGTGTATTTTTCGGCCTTGGATTTGTAGATGACATCGGCCAGATCCTCGCGAACAAGGGTTCGGTGGGTGGGCACCACCACCACTTCCAGGCCATAGATGCCGTTCAATTCGGCTTCTTCGGTCAGGGCGGTTCCCGTCATCCCTGCCAATTTGGGGAACATGCGAAAATAGTTTTGAAAAGTCACGGTGGCCAGGGTTTGGCTTTCTTCGCGAATCGAAAGATTTTCGATGGCTTCGATGGCCTGATGCAGCCCATCCGAATACCGACGACCTTCTAAAATCCGTCCGGTAAATTCATCTACAATCAACACTTCGCCGTCTTTGATCACATAATCCACATCGCGTTTAAACAAGTACAAGGCCTTCAGAGATTGAACCACCATATGGGCCATGTCCATGTTTTGAATTGAATAGATGCTGTCCAACTTAAAGACTTTTTCTACCGTCTCGATGCCCTCTTCGGTTAACACCACGTTTTTGTGTTTTTCATCCAGGGTGAAATGTTTTTCTTTTTCGAGTTTTTTAACAGCTTTGGCCACCTTGGCATAGTTGGCGGTGGAATCTTTAACGGGACCGGAAATAATCAGAGGGGTTCTGGCTTCGTCGATCAGGATGCTGTCCACCTCGTCGATAATCGCAAAATGGCGACGGGTTTGGGTGCATTCTTCGATGTTCCACACCAGGTTGTCTCGCAAATAGTCGAACCCAAACTCGTTGTTGGTGCCATAGGTAATGTCGCAACCGTAGGCTTTGATGCGGTCTTGGGTGCTCATGTTGGCTTGGATCAACCCCACAGAAAGGCCCAAAAACCGAAACACTTGGCCCATCCATTCGCTGTCGCGCTTGGCCAGATAATCGTTCACCGTCACCACATAAACCCCTTTGCCTTCCAAGGCATTCAAGTAGGCTGGCAAGGTGGAAACCAGGGTTTTCCCTTCACCGGTTCGCATTTCGGCGATTTTGCCTTGGTGCAACACCATGCCCCCAATCAACTGCACGTCGAAGTGTCGCATTTTAAGGGTACGTTTGGAGGCTTCTCGGACCACGGCAAAGGCTTCTGGCAATAGGGCATCCAAATCTTCGCCCTTGGCCAAGCGGTCGCGAAAAGCTTGGGTTTTGGCTTTGAGTTCGGCATCACTTAGGGGCTCGATGGTGGGTTCCAAGGCGTTGATTTTTTCAACCATGGGCCAAAATTCTTTAACCCGTTTGGCATGGGGATCGCCGAATAATTTTTTGAGGAGATTCGCTAGCATGGTGTTCGAGTCCTTCGTCTGAATAATCTTAAAAATAGGGCCGCTTTATTGTGAAGGGGAAGTGACAAAGACGCAAGAGAAGCCTTATTCCAAATCCTTAAAATAGGCCACCAATCCCCGAACGATGGCGTCGGCAATTTTGTCTCTAAATTCGGGTTGTTTAAGCTGTTCAAATTCGGCTGGATTCGTAATATAGACCGGCTCTACCAAAACGGCTGGCACTTTGGTGTGGCGCAACACATACAACCGAGACCGTCTTAGCCCGTTGTCTTTGAGGCCCAGCGTATGCACCATTTCGTCGTGGATGGCTTTGGCCAAACGCTTGTCTTTGTATTTGTAGTAATAGGTTTCGGTCCCGCCCATGACATCGTTCACAAACGAGTTGATGTGAACACTGACAAAAACCGCAGGCCGCAATCGGTTGACCTGATCGGCCCTTTCGCTGAGTTCAGGGTTTTCGTCGTTTTCGCGCTCCAAGACTGTTTTGGCACCGGCTTGCCCCAATTTTTTCGCCAACCGCCTGGAAATATCCAGGGTAAAGTCTTTTTCGAACTCTCCCGATTTTGCAACTGCGCCCGGGTCGCTGCCCCCGTGGCCTGGATCGATGACGATGAGTTTTCCAGCCAAGCCTTCGATAGGCCGATTGGCGGGCTCTGGCTTGCTGATGATGGGCTGGCGGGGCTCTGAAAGGGTGGCTGTAACCGGGAACCGCAGAGTCCAACCCTGTTCTGTTTTTTGGGCTTCGGGTTTGTTGGCACTGGTTAAATCAAACACAATGCGGGTAATGGCAGGATCCACCTGAAACTGAGACGCCCGAATCCGCGAAAACGCTGGGGAGCTGGATTGGGTAATCAGGGGCAAATCGCAAATGGCATTGTCGATATCCACCACAAACCGAGGTGGATTTTCCATCATGTAAGTTCGCACAGACGAAAAACTGCCCAGATTCAGTTGAACGGCCTTGGGGTTTCCGGTAACTTCGACCCACTCGGAGACCACCGGATAAAAGGCAATGGCCCCGCCGCTTGGGGTTGAATGGAACAAGGGTTTGAGGGCGTCGTCTTTGAGGGTCAAAATCAGTTTTGTGGCAAAGCCTTCTGCGAAAACCGACACCTGACTGATGGGGCCACCAACCGGTATTTTGGGGATCACGACCTGGGTCATGGGGAATTCATAGACCACCACGCCTTGCCGTTTGTTAATTAAGGGCGCAGAGGCGGACAGGTCTTTATCAGCCTGCAAGACCAAGGACCAAGTTCCTTTGGTATTCACCCATTGGGCGCCGGCAACCTTATTTTGCAGAGCAATCACTTTTTGCGCCGCCATGTAGCGGGGAGAAAGCCCCAAAAGCTGGGCAGTGCCCACCAGGGGAAAATAAAACCGACCTTCCCGCTTAATCAAGGGCTGTCCCAAACTTCGCTTGGATAAACTTCCATTCCGTGAAACCACCACCTCGGCCGTTTGGGTAGAGAGGGTGTAGGTGGTGCCGTTTTTGGACAGGGTATAGGTTTCCCCATCGATTTCGGGGTAATACCGTTCTTTGCTAAAACTGTCTTCAAGTTCCGCATACAGGGTGTCTTTCTGATAAAAAAACTTGCCCTTCAGCGGATAAACCCCCGATTCAAACGCCAAAGACAGTTCTTGATCGGGATTAAACCGAGGAAGCTGGTCTTGAATGAAGTCCGGCGGGGCAATGTTTATGGCCGAGGCCTTCCACTGCTCTTTGGTGGTTCGAAAGGTATAGGTTTGGCCCTTTTTTTCCACATTCAGTTGTAGGTTTTGGACAAAAGAATCCAAAGGCACATACAACACGCTATCGTGAAAAAACGTGGATTGGGACAACAGAACCCGGCTCTGCTTGACCATCATGTTACGGGAATTGGGAATCAAGGTAGCGCCAATGTTCAGGGACTTGAACATCACCACATAGACGTCGTCTTTGCGCAGATAGGTGATGGTCGCCCCCAACTTTTCAAGCAATTCCCGCATGGGAAAATACACCGTTTTACCACGCTGGATTAAAGGGAATTCCAACTCGATTTTTTGTTGATCCACCATGATACTGGCTTGTTCCAGGGCAACCGCATCTGGGGCTTGGGCCAGCAGTGAGGTGCCGAGTCCAAGAACCAAAACCCCCAAAAGGATCCAAACCCGAGCTTTAAGTCGCATTAAAAGAGGAGAATTTGTTTTTTCAACAGCGCTTTTGCCGGTGCAGATAGGTCTGAAAAAGGCGACATGGTTAAGAGGGTCAGGGCACTGTCGCTATCGCTTTTGGTCAAACTGGCCAAGCGCACCCATTCTTTTTCGGTGGTACTTTCAAAATAGAACACGGGCTTTACCGGATCGAAGGGCCGGGTTTTGTTTTCGGGGAATCGGTATTGAACCACCTTGAAAACATCTTGATTCAAGAGGGTGCTTTGAAGGGTCATGGTTTTAAGATCCGGCACAAGCCCATCTTGAAGTTGCTGCAAGGACAAGAGGGACAAAAAGGTATCATAGCTGGAAATGGCCCCCAAACTGACCCTGGCATTACCCGAAACGCTGCGCTCTTCGATGACTTTAAACAAATATTTATCGGGCCCCGTAAAGAGTCGAACCACATAGGCTGGGTAGCCTCTTTTTATTTTTTTAGCCTCTAGTTTCCACTGATATTGGGCCGAATCAAAAGTCAGCAATGCCCAAGTGGCATCGGAGGCTGTCAGTTTGATGCCGTCTTTGGTATAGGCTGTGGATACCCAAGCGGGTCGGGTTTTATTGGCGGTTGGGGGAACGGGTGTTGTGTCCAAAGCCAGTTGGGCTTTTCCCCAGGACAATTCCTCGCGCTTGCCGTCCTTGGTGATGCCCTCGATTTGGACATAGAGGGTTTTGTCGGAGGTAAGCAACACATTTTGGGTGGGGAAATAGGTGGGATCTTTGCTTAAGACTGCCATATCGGCTGTGGACACAACTGACACAACCGCTTCAAGATCGAAGGATTTGCTTTCTTGTTGAACGGCAGTTTCGGGGACTACTTTGCCACAGGCGGCCGTCAGAACGGCTAGGCAAAGTGCTGCAGCCAATAGGGGCAGTTTTTTTTGCATGGTGTAGGGGATTTTAACAGTCCACGCCGAAAGAATCAAAGCCATGACGAATAAAATGAAAATTTTCGAACCATAAACCCGATAACTGAACATTATGTTTACTAAAAAACACCTTGCCTTACCCGCCCTGACCGAATTCAATATAAAAGCTTTTGTGGACAGTCTTTATCCCTATCCCAGCGATCTTAACCCCGAGAAACGCAAAGAAGCCTGTACTACTTTTCTAGAGCATGAAAACAACAAACAGATCGCCATTCGCAGAGCCGCAGCGGCGCTAAACACCACCCCTACTGAAAATTTATCTCGACTTCTTGAAACAGTGATTGGGGTTGAAGGCAACAGCTCGAACGGCAGTACGGCACTTCATTGGGCTGCTGCAAAAGCACCAAGCCCCCTGACCGAGGATTATGTCCAAAAAATGTACCGTCTTTTTGAAAGCACGCCAGCCCCTTTCCGCCCAAATCCAACTTTACAGTTACCGATCCATTTTTTACCCACTAACGCTCCTGTCCCAAACTTTTTGTGTATTTCCACACAATCGGGCTGCCTACCCCTGTCTGGACGAACCATTTATACCGAAACCCTCGGCGGCAGATACATCACAGAACTTAGGTCCAAACTTCAGGGCAATTCAGCCTTAGCGCTTGTTAAACAATTTCAAGACACCCTCTTAACCCCGCTTCGATTTGTGGTTATTGGCGAAAGCCATAACACCCCAGAAGCATTCTGGCTTCGGCAATTCCTACACAATGTTTTTGCTTCTCCAAATAAGAACGTCATTTTTAGTCTGGAAGACTTCAGAACAAATTCCTCAGACAAAATGGACGACTTTGTTCGAAAGATCTCAGGAGCATATCCAACCGAACAGCAAGCCGAGGCCTTTGCCATAAAACGCCCCTTTTTGGTGGCGGGTGAAAACCAAACGCTTTGTGATTTATACGCGGCTTTAAGAATACTTTTGTACATCGCCAGAGCCGAAGACACGCCATCCCTTACGCCTTGGCTTGCACACTTTCGTGCTCATCTTGAGGCCATTCTAGAACAACATAGTCCAGAAAACCCTTTGGTACAAATGACGAGCTGTAGCACTGAAAAGAAATTGAAAGTTTGGCTCGAAAGCCAAAAATTTCCTACTTTGGAACGCCTGTTCAAAGAACTAACGGAGCTACTTCTTAAAGATGCATTAAACAAGGGGGCAATACCCGAATCTGTTCTTCAACGGGTTCAAGATGCCCACCCCAATGACCGACTTTCGGTGTTTCTAAAACAACTTTGCCTGCTTCGAGAAGAACGGGTTGCAACCGCTGTTGCCGAATCCATGACCCGCCATAAAGCCCCAGCCATTGTGGTTTGTGGCAACGTTCACGCAGCCCGTATTTCTCGACTGATTGCCCAAGAACTAGGGCTCGAAGCCGCCCACCTAGCCAACTTATCTCTGGAACGGAGTCCCCGTTTCTCTGGAAAAAGCTGAAACAGCGGCCGCGCAGCGGGAGAAAGATTGAACTTGCTTCAAGCTTTCGACCCACAAACGCTTGTCGTTTGTGTATATAATCGGCGGTACCAGATTTAGGCTTTTAGCCTAAATCTGGTACCGAAAGAGGGACTCGAACCCACACAGGATTGCTCCCACCAGAACCTGAATCTGGCGCGTCTACCAATTCCGCCATTTCGGCACTGGGCTCATCATAACCAAAGCTTTGCTGGCTGACAATCAGGCGCTGGCAGCTGTACTTCGATCGATTTTGCTTAAAATCTGGTCCATCGCATCCGTGGATTTTTGGGTCATAAAATCCAGGCGAGCATGAATGGGGGTCATTAGTGTGGATAGAATGGCCGAAATAAAGGCGGCTTTTCGATCATCCAAAGACTGATCAAACGAAGACAGGTAGTCGATAATCTCCTGTTTGTTGGCGCCACGTTCGGGGTCGTCACTGGACGAACCTGAATCCGAAGACGAGGCAGAAGCCGTGACACCCGAAGGCCCACTGACTGCCGAAGCCCCCGAAAACACCTCGGTGTCGGTGACGGTTTTTTTCGTGGTGGGGTCGCCTACAGCCGCTGCGGTAAACCGTGTTGAACTTATCCCCGTATCCAAAGATACATCCGCTTGATCTACGGCCTGAACGGCCTCGGGTTGAGCGGTATCGGCCATGGATTTGATTTGCAATTGGCCTTGTTGGGATTTGCTGAGGCTATCGGAGTCTGCGGTGTCCGCCATGTCCGTTAACCCTTCCATTTTGTTAAACGAGATTTTGACATCCACTTCCAACCCTTTAAGGGCATTTTGGACCATGGCCATGAAGTTTTGGGCCTCGCTTTTGGCGTTGGGATTGTCTGATTGCATGATTTTATTCAATGTTTGGTCCACAAAATCTTGCAAATCTTTCTGAAATTCTTTAACCACACTTAATTTCGCATTTTTGCCCAATAACCGCAGTATTGTGATGGCCGCAGCCAACTCGTCGGTGCCTTCAATGCCACCTTCGAGAATTCCAGCCAACAGACCTTCGTAAAACTGCGTGGATTTGTCACTGCTTAACCCCTGCAAGGTATCGATGAGTTTTTTTGCGGTTGCGTGGTCCGAGCCAAACGCCGAGGAAAAACTGTCGCTTAGACATCGCCCAAAAGTGGTTTGGGCCGACTGATAAAAATCGGGGTTAGAGGCCGAAAATTTGGCCAGGGTAGCAAAGAGATCAATGGCCCCTACCAGGGCATCGCCTTCGCCACTGTTGTCGTCGGAAACCATATCTTGAACTTGGTTTAGGATGTTTTTAATCCCACTTTTGGTACTTTCCGATAGCCCCAAAGCATCAGAGGTCGCCGCCGAAGACAACGCCTGCATCTCGTTTGAAACCGAGCGCATGGAAACCAAAGACTGAGACGACATGCCCATTCCAACCATACTGGGTGCAACCATAATCTGACCTTCCTTTATTTCGAAATAATCCCAACACAGCTTATATCCTGTGCGTTCCCCAAAGAGTATATCGCTAAACATCGAATTTTTCTTGCATGTTTGCTACACTTTTTTGCCAATGACAGTCCCCACCCTTCAAGCGGTTTTGATGGACCGCGACGGCACCTTAATTCGAGAAAAGCATTATTTATCCGACCCCAGCCAAGTCGAACTGGAAGAGGGGGCCATAGAAGCCTTGTCTCTGTTAAAAGCCCACAATATCCCCGTGATTTTGATTACCAACCAATCGGGAATTGCCCGGGGGTATTTTACCCAAGCCGATTTTGAGCGCGTTCAAGCCAAACTTGCCGAGCTGTTGGCCGAGCACGGCTTGGGATTATTGGACACTTTTTTTTGCCCGCATTTGTCGGGCTGCGATTGCCGAAAACCCCAACCCGGCATGCTGCTTTCTGCCCTGGCCAAACATGGACTCGACGCCAAGCACTGTGTGATGATCGGCGACAAAGCCGACGATGTGGAAGCCGGAAAAGCGGCTGGGGTTTCGACCATTTTGGTTCGAACGGGACATGGCGCTTCTCAAACCACTTCTGCGGATTATTTTGCCTTAAACATTCTAGATGCGATTCAGCATCTGCTAGCACCACAATGAGCACTATTTTGGTGGTTTCGAATGGATTTGGAGAAGACGGCATCGCGGTGAATCTGTGTAAGGCCTTTCAAAAACAGGTCCCAGAAACGGTTTTCTTGCCCCTGCCAATGGTTGGACAAGGAAAAGCCTATCAACAGGCCACCTTGGCGCCAGTCTTGACCAACCCAACCTTGCCTTCTGGGGGCTTTATTCGCACCTTTTTTGACCTTAAACAAGACCTTAAAGCCGGACTTATTCGGATGCATTGGCGCCAATTTCAAACCGCCAAATCCTTGCGCCGGCAAGCCGATTTTTGCCTTTGCGTTGGCGATGTCTTTTGTTTGGTCATGGGCATTCTGTCGGGATGCCGCACCCTCTATTTTTTACCCACCGCCAAAAGCGACAAGTTTATGAAACACAGCGCCATCGAAATTTGGCTGATGAAGCGGTATGCCAAAGCCGTTTTCCCCCGAGATGCCGAAACCACAGCAAGCCTTCGTCAAGCTGGGGTGCCCGCTTTTTTTTGGAGTAACCCGATGTTTGACCATTTAACACCCACAGGCAAAAATCTAGGCCTTTCCAAGGCTATTCCTGTGGTTGGCATTTTGCCCGGGTCCCGGCAAGAGGCCTATCAAAATTTGGCTTTTTGTCTGGAACTGGCAACCCAGAAGCCCGATTGGCAATGGGTGGTGGCTTTATCGCCCCATTTGGATTTGAAAACCATTGCACAAGAGGCCAATCGCCAGGGCTGGACTTCCGTAGCTTCCCAAAGCGATTGTAGCTTAATTTTGACCCATGCCTCCCACAGCACGGTTCGATTTAGCCCAGATTTTACCGATGTATTGGATCAAACCCAGGTCTTGATTGGGCTTTCTGGAACCGCCAACGAACAGGCTGTGGCTTGTGGAAAAACGGTGGTGGCTTTCGAGGGATTTGGCCCCCAATCATCAGCACTGCGCTTTCAAGAACAGCAATTGTTATTGGGCCAGGATCAGCTTTGGGTTGTAAATCGAGACCCAGAGGCCATTATAGAAGCCCTTTGCACTGCCCTTGCCCAAACAACAATCGCACCAAAGCCCAAACGAGAATCTGGGTCTGATGCGATTGTTGACTCTATTTTAAAGGCTGAAGGGTCTAGATAACCCCTAGCTTTTCGCAGATGGTTTTAAGCTGGTCTTCAGAGCCGTACATCATCTCGATTTTGCCTTGATGGATATTGCCCACAACCCTGGCTTTTGTTTTGAGGAGTTTGCCCAAATGATCGGCCAGTTGGCCCAACACCTTTTTCTCGTCGGCGCTGGGTTTGTAGGCTGCATTTTCGCGCTTTGAGGCCACCCGTCTTTCGATTTCTCTGACGTTTAGGCCTTGGGATTTGATCTGATAAAAATAGTCCATAATCTCGGAAGGGTTTTCCAGAGACAACAAGGCTCTGGCATGGCCTGCAGAGAGATTACCCCTGGACAATTCTTCTTGGATCATATCGGGCAAATTCAACAGCCGAACGGTGTTTGAAATGGCGGGCCGGCTTTTTCCGAAAACATCGGCCAATTCTTGAACGGTCAATTGAAACTCGTCCATGAGTCGGCGATAGCCTTTGGCTTCTTCAACTGGATTTAAGTTTTCGCGCTGGAGGTTTTCAATCAGGGCCAGTTGCAGGGATTCTTGGTCAGAAACCTCTTTAACCAAAGCTGGAATATGGGACAACCCAGCCAATTTAGACGCCCGAAGACGTCGCTCTCCGGCTACCAATTCGTAGCCATTTTCTTGCTTTCGAACCACAATCGGTTGCTGAACACCATGCAGTCGAATGGAGTGGGTCAGCGAGGTTAAGGCCTCGTCGTCGAAACCCAAGCGGGGCTGAAACGGATTGGGGTGAACCGATTCGATTTCCAAACTCAACAATGTTTTTCCAGTGGCTGGACCGGCTTTGGGGAACAAAGCTTCGAGACCTTTTCCAAGACGGGGCAATTTAGGCTGCGACACGTTGAATCAACTCCTTTGTAAGGTCCAGATAGGCTTGAGAGCCTTTTGAAAGCGGGCTGTACAAGGCGATGGGCAAGCCGTGGCTTGGGGCTTCTGTCAGCCGAATGTTTCGGGGAATGATGGTATCAAACACCAATTCGCTGAAATAGGACTTGGCATTTTGAGCCACCTGCTTGTTCAGGGCTGTACGGCTGTCGTACATGGTCAACACAATGCCACCGACTTCCAATTGAGGGTTGTAAGATCCCTTCACCAAACTGACGGTTTGCACCAGTCTGGCCAACCCTTCCAAAGCGAAGTATTCACACTGAACGGGGATGATGGCTTTGTCGGCAGCAACGAGTGCATTTACGGTCAAAAGACCCAGGGAAGGGGGGCAGTCCATGATGATAAAATCATAGGCCGACTTAATGACATCCAATCTTTTTTTGAGCACCCATTCACGTGAAACTACGCTCACCAATTCGATCTCTGCGCCCGCCAAATCTTGGGACGAGGGCATTAAGTGAAGATTCTCGAAAGGCGTGGGATATAGGACATCGGTTCGGAGATGATCAGAGACCATAAAATCATAAACAGAGGCCTGGATTTCTCCTGTTTTAATACCAACTCCAGAAGTTGCGTTGGCTTGTGGATCAAGGTCAATTAAAAGTGTTTTGAGGCCGCTTTCGCTCAAGAAAGTGGCAATATTAATGGCAGAAGTTGTTTTTCCCACTCCGCCCTTTTGGTTTACAATTGCTAAAACGATGGGATTCATAATGGCAAAGTGTAACGCATTCCGTTATAATTCTGCAAATGAAGAAAATACAACATTTACTAAAGTTCGGAACAACAATAATGGCTTGCGCATTGATTGCCTGCTGCCTGGTTTCATGTGAAGACGCCACGTTTCAACTTTCAGAAAAAGACCACCTTTCGACCGTAAGAGTCCCACTTGGGGCCAAGATTTTTGTGTCTTTACGGGGGAATCCAACGACTGGATTTAGCTGGGATCTTGATGGTAAATTGCCGGAAACACTACTAACCGATCAACCCACTTTTTACGAATCCAAACAAGAAGGCGCTGCGAATGCAACACTAGCCGGGCAATCCGACACCACTGTGTTTAGCTATATTGCGTTTAAACCTGGCGTCGCAGTTCTGAATTTTTCATACCGGCGGGCCTGGGAAAAGAAAGATCCATTTAAGCGCTATACCGTTACAATTATTTCTCGGTAATTTACAGGCTACTTCGGGTGGCATTTTCAGGGAGCCAGTGGTATAACTAGCCCCATGTCACAGGAAAAAATCGATGTTCACAAACTGGCCGAGCTCGCCAATATCGAGCTTACAGAGGCGGAAAGAACGCTTTACGCCACTCAAATCGACCGTATTTTAGGTCACATGGAAGTCCTCGAAAAAGCGAACCTAGATCGGGGTATCGCTTATGCCGAAACGGGAACACCTCTTCGTACTGACCGGCTAGAGCCCCGTGCAACCGATTTCATTAAAAGCATGGCACCCAAATGGGAAAATGGCTGCTTTAGCGTTCCCAAAATTGGCCAAGAGGAGCACTAGACCACACCATGAAAACCCTAAAAGAATTGGCTTCTGATCTTCGAAATGGCGCCCTTACAGCCACCGACTTAACCGAACACATCTATACAGATATCGCCGCAAAAGACCCTCAAATCAAGGCCTTTATTTCGCTGAATAAAGAGGTTGCCTTGGAAGCTGCAGCCAAAGCCGACGCGTCATTAAAAAAAGGCGCTGAGGTTGGTCTTTTAACGGGCATTCCCATCGCGATTAAAGACAACATTTGTTTAAGCGGCACCAAAACCACCTGTGCCTCCAAAATGCTCGAAGATTTTGTGGCACCCTACGATGCCACCGTGATTCGAAAATTGGCCGAGGCCGGGGCCGTACCCATTGGGAAAGCCAATATGGACGAATTTGCCATGGGCTCTTCGACAGAAAATTCAGCCTTTTTTCCAACCAAAAATCCTTGGGATCTTTCGAAAGCACCTGGGGGTTCCTCTGGAGGCTCCGCAGCGGCTGTTGCGGCCAGAATGGTGCCCGGCTCTTTGGGCTCGGACACTGGCGGATCGATTCGCCAACCCGCGGCCTTTTGCGGGATTTTGGGGCTAAAACCTACCTATGGACGGGTTTCTCGGTACGGACTCGTGGCCTTTGCTTCGTCTTTGGATCAAATCGGGCCCTTTACGGTACATGCCGAAGACGCCGCCTTGATTATGAACGCCATTTCCGGTCACGATCCCAAAGATTCAACATCGGCCAAAATCGCGGTTCCCGACTTCACAGCAACCTTGCATCACGAGCTTAAAGGGCTTCGAATTGGGGTTCCAAAACAATTGTTGGGCGATGCCATTCAGCCCGAAGTTAAACAGGCCGTTATTCAAGCGCTGGATCTGCTTAAAGCCCAAGGTGCAACCTGGCAAGAAATTTCGATGGACTCCTTCGATTTGGGGCTTTCAACCTACTATATTATTGCCCCTGCAGAAGCCTCCTCGAACCTGGCTCGCTATGATGGGGTGCGGTATGGGCACCGAACAGAATCGGCCCAAGACTTAACCTCGATGTACAAAAAAACACGGGGCGAAGGCTTTGGACCCGAGGTCAAGCGACGCATTATTTTAGGAACCTTTGTGCTAAGCTCCGGCTACTACGACGCCTACTATTTAAAAGCCCAAAAAGCCAAGGCCTTGATTACCGAAGATTTTAATAAAACCTTCGAAACCGTGGATGTAATCATGTCGCCCACGGCCCCCACCACAGCCTTTGGCCTTGGGGACAATACCCAGGATCCGTTAAGCATGTATTTGGCCGACATTGCCACCATTCCTGTGAACTTGGCTGGGCTTCCTGGACTTTCGATTCCTTGCGGGTTTTCCAAGGGCCTTCCCATTGGCCTTCAGCTGATTGGCAAGGCTTGGGACGAAGCCCGATTGCTTAATATTGCCCATCAGTATCAATCGCTGACATCCTATCACTTGGAGACGCCCCATGGCATTTGAACCGGTTATCGGCATTGAAGTTCATGCCCAATTAAAAACACAATCGAAACTGTTTTGCGGCTGTTCAACCGCCTTTGGCAGCGACACCAACACCAATGTTTGCCCCGTGTGTTTGGGACTTCCCGGTACCTTACCCGTGCTTAACGAACAGGTGGTGGCCTTGGCCATTCGGGCAGGATTGGCACTGAACTGCAGGGTTCAACACCAGTCTGTGTTTGCCCGGAAAAACTATTTTTATCCGGACTTGCCCAAAGGGTATCAGATTAGCCAATACGACTTGCCCATTTGCACCAACGGCTATTTGGAAATCGAGGTTGAGGGGAAAACCAAACGCATTGGCATTACCCGCATCCATATCGAAGAAGATGCTGGCAAGCTGCTGCACCAAGGGGCGGAGGCCATTGCCGGGTCCACCCATTCCCTATCCGACTTAAACCGCGCCGCAACTCCCTTAATCGAGATCGTGTCAGAACCCGATATTCGAAGCCCTTTGGAAGCGCGACTTTATGTGGAAAAACTCAAACTGATTTTGGAATACGCCGACATTTGCGATGGCAACATGGACGAAGGCAGCTTGCGAGCCGATGCCAATATCTCGATCCGACCAGCAGGTACAACTGCCTTTGGCACCCGAACCGAGGTCAAAAACGTCAACTCGTTTCGCAGCATCGAAAAAGCCTGCGCCTCGGAAATTGAACGCCAAACCGCTTTGGTTGTCAGCGGCGGCACCGTGGTTCAG
Source organism: Candidatus Margulisiibacteriota bacterium (assembly GCA_050250935.1). Classification (GTDB taxonomy): domain Bacteria; phylum Margulisbacteria; class Marinamargulisbacteria; order JBFWNS01; family JBFWNS01; genus JBFWNS01. Next base: position 467,259 of record JBFWNS010000001.1, read on the forward strand.
CAAACCCGCCACTTTGATGATTTCACCCAAACCACCAAACCCTTGCGCAGCAAAGAAACCGCCCAAGACTATCGCTACTTCCCCGAACCGGACTTGTTGCCGCTGTTAATCAGCGAAGCCGACATCGACACCATTCGACACACCATGCCCGTTTTGGTGACCGAAAAAATCGAAACCCTTAAAAACCTCGGCTTTTCTGTGGATGACATCACAACCCTGGTCTTTGACCGCGAAATGCTGGCCTATTTGGACGCCGTTTTGGACCTTGCCAAGGGTAAGGATGCCAAGGGCTTTGCCAAATGGATTCTGGGCGATTTAAATGCCCTATTAAAAAACAATAAGCAATCTTTCGGCACTTGCCCGCTTCAACCAGGGTTTTTGATCGAATTGGTGGATTTGGTCGACGCCGGAACCATCTCTGGCAAAATGGCCAAAGACCTTCTGGCCAAAGCCTTTGAAACGGGAAAGTCTCCCAAAGCCCTTCATTCCGAATCTGGCGCCACGTTAATCAGTGACACCGACGCTCTGACTCACATTGTTCAAGACATTTTAAACGCCAATCCCGATGTGGTAGAAAAAATCAAAGCCGGCAAAACCAACTCGGCAGACTTTTTAATGGGCCAAGTGATGAAGGCTACACGGGGACAGGCGAAGCCGGACGTTGTGCGGGAATTGATTTTGCGGCTCTGTAACTAGCTTGTCCGGCTTCTGGATTTGATGCACAACGTCGGAGCCGTTGTGGGTCGCGCTTTGAAGTGAATTCAAAGCGCTCGCGCTGCGCGGCTTTTGGTCGTGCTTGCTCTTTGGTAGGGTTGCATAGCACGGGGTTTGGGAATTGATTTTGCGGCTCTGCGACTAGCTTGTCCGGCTTCTGGATTTGATGCACAACGTCGGAGCCGTTGTGGGTCGCGCTTTGAAGTGAATTCAAAGCGCTCGCGCTGCGCGGCTGTAGGTCGGGCTTGCTCTTTGATAGGGGTGCATAGCACGGGGGAAGGTAGGGGGCTTTTTGGGTTTGCCCCCCTTCTTGTTTGTTTTATCCGTAGCCGAATAGGGGGCCGGCTTGGGCTAGAATGATCCGCATCACGTTTCGCAGATAAGCTTCTTCAGAATCAAAACCAGCTTCAGACCAATGCTCTTGAGGTCCTGATGGCAACCCTGTTTTAGTCATAAACATACGCGAACCGGCCGCTTGAACCATGGCCGTATAATTGGCCACAAATTTACTGCGAACCCAGTTTTCCAAACGAACCTCGGCGGCAATTTTGGGCAAGTTTTCCATGGCAGACCGGCCCGTAATTTGCGCCAAATACGCTAACCCTTGGACATGGTACTGCTCGCATTCCTCATAAAGTGCCGCTCCAGATTCTCCCAACATAATTTTGAGATCAATCAAAGAGCTTCTTAAATAGCCTTCTTCAACCTTATGAATGAGCAACTGGAACAGCGGTTTTTCCCTGTACCAGCGCTGCAAGGTTTCCATAGGAACCGTATTGGCCCGAATCATTTCGACAAAAGGCCCCACCACATTAAACTTAAACCCTGTACGCTCTAAAATAGCAGACACGGTAATGGCTCGGTTTTCCTCAACCAACCCTTTTTTAAGATCATGTTGAAGATCCTGAGGGGGTTTTCCACGAGAGCCAATTGCCATCGTATTAATGACAATATAGGCCAAGGGATTCGAGGGGTTATTCACCAGCCACTGATTCAGAAGCCCGTCTTTGCTTTTCACAAGTCTCGCATAAGCCTCGATTGACGGATCCACGAAGGCTTTTAACAACTGGAAGAATTCGAGATCAAACGGTTGGGTTTGGTCATCCACAGAGACCTCTTTAACCGCGGAATTTCGCAATTGCTCTGCCAAGTAACCCGCTGCACGTTTTGGGCTCATGTAATATTGTTCCAATAAACCCGGCTGTAACGTCACCAAGCTATTATAAAGCTCAAACCTGGCTAAAAGTCTTCGAAACACCGGGTCTGTGCCACTGCCACCAAAACGGTGATACACCGAACCGACCCCATGTTCTTCGCGCCAAGCTGGCGCCGGGGTTTCAGAACCACGACGCTTTAAAGGCGTATGAACAACGGCCTCCCACTTTCGGCGTATTTCATCTTCAGTCGCACCGTCTAAAATAAGGGTCCAAAGCGCTCGAATATCGGCATCACCGGTTAAAATACCCAAGGGGGCCAGCGCTTCGAGACCCGTTGTATCGTAGACAAACGCATTGTCTGAAACCTGATGCATGTAATGCGGGGTTCTAGCGAGCCTGTCCATGGCACCGATTGTGCCGTCATCGCGAGCTGTATCACTATAGGCTTTCATGTAACCCAACTGTTTCATGGCCTCAAAATAAGAGCGGAACAAGGGAATAGAGAGCAATTGTTTGAACATCTCAGCACCCTCATCGTGATCCTTAACGCTCTCAAGCAGGGGCATGATCCACACCAAAGGCTGGCCAACAACTTGGCCATTTTCAACTTTAATTTGACCTGTTTTCACAGCCAAATAAAACGCATAAATAAAATCAGAGGCCGTGTGCGCATTGGCTATAATCAAGATGGGAGCATGCTTGGGATCAGCTTGCTGGGCCCAAGATTGAACCCTAAAATAGTCGACCACATGGCGCTGGGTAGGCTCAACAATATGGTCGACATCAATTTTATCTGAAGTGGGGTTCATAATCAGGTTTAAAATGGTTTCGCATTGCTGTTGGGCAGGCAAGCTTCTGAACGGTGTTGTTCGGGTTCGATCTTGGGACTCCATGAGACCCTCAAATGCTTTTTTTAGCTGTTCCGAATCCAAACGCCATTGGGCTTCGCGGCCATGAAATTCGTCACGCAAATAGCGACTGAGAATGCCATCAATGGTTGTAGAAACAAAGTCTTCAGCATCAGAAACCGCATCGGCCGATTCTTCTCTTAAGTTGCTTAGGTACTTTAATACATCTGTTTTAAGACGTCTCATGTCCGTTTTAAACAACTGATAGGTTCGTTTTAACTTTTCTTGAATACGGGAGGCGTATAGGGCCTGCTTCGTTGTCAGAAGCGCATTTAACAGGATCCGATCTTCTGCACAAACGGTAGGTTCTGTTTTACCCTCCAACCTGGCTTTTACCACCTCATTGATTCGCGTACTGAGTGCGGATGTATATCGGGAATCGGATTCTTCTTCAGGGCGTTTCATCCACACAAATGTACAAATTTGGCGAAGCCGAACTTTAAGGTCGCTCGAAAAATCAGCAGGGAACAACTGTTTGATATTATGCTTCACATGGTCAGGAAACTTTTCAGGAGGTATGCCTTGAAGAACAAATAGATCAAAAACTTCGACAGCTGCCATGCTTTGGGCGGTTCCATAAATTGTTACCAAATTGGCATTGTGGGCGCCAATCAACTGGATAATGTTGTCGATGTGCAGAATTGCGGTAGGACCAAACCATGCAAAGGTCTCGCCATGGGCTCTGATAAAGCTTTCAATCTCACGCAATTGTTGCTCATAGAAATGAGACACATTTCGGCTATATTGAACCAAGGAGTGGAGTTGTACCCAAGGTGTTACACAGTTACGATCAGCCTCTGTTCCGGCCCAGGTCCCTTTGTGAACAGGCAATTGTCCAGGCAATAGCTGATTGGCCTGTTCCAATAAGCGAATACCACGCGCTTCAACGTCCGAATACGCGGTTGCCGTTGCAACTTCATCCGCCACAGAAGGGGTAAAGATATAAGGGGATTTTGACCACAATTCAGTAAAAATATCCCCGGCCGAACCTGGCGTAAATTGCTTAAGATCCGTTGCAGATCTTGAATGCGGTAATTGACGTGGAATCGCGTGGGGTTCTTGGCCAAGAGTGAGCGCTTCCAATTGACCATAGAGCAATAAGTGCAGCGGGTTTCGGGCCTGACTGGGGTGAGCCGTCAACACCACCGTGATACCGGTAAGACGGTCTACGGGGGGAAGATCTAAGCCGCCTTCAGGTTGAGTTGCCGCCAACGTAACCAAATCAATCAAAATCCGTTGGGCGTACATGATGCCCGAATGTAGTACCTGATCTGGGCGGGGCTCTTGTCCCGGCTCGGCACACATCAGCGACATGGCCTCGACAAAGCAAGCTTGGGTTGTATCATCCTGGCTGTTCAGCCACAGATTTAACTGGTCAAAATACTTCTCAACACTTCCCAAGGATTCTCGCTTCAACATAGACTCTAACTGCCGCAACAAAACACCACTACCAGCCTGAAAAGCCCCATCGGCGGGCCTGGCCAATGTAAGTCGGGGGAAATAACCCGTTGCCTCCGGTAGCGCCGCACTTTGGGCGGCTAGAAATTTATATAGGACTCTGCTCTGGATCATGGGGTTTCCTTTTTGGCAAGAATTTTAGGGATAGTAACAGAAAAAACAAGGCGCCATAAGATCTCAAAAAAATTTGAAATATTATTTAACGTTCTTCGATATAGAGAGATTTTGTGTTGTTATTTATCGATGCTGAACCCCTAAAAATTTCAACTAGAATTCCCCAGTTGCCCAATGCTAAACTGGAGCCTCCCGTTAAGACGGATCTGGTGTTTAGTCTATTTTTGAGGAGTAAGCGAATGTCTGTTATTACCCAAGTACATGCCCGACAAGTTCTCGATTCCCGGGGAAACCCAACTGTTGAAGTCGATGTGGTCACCGAATCTGGCGTTTTTGGCCGGGCCATTGTGCCTTCTGGGGCATCGACGGGTTCCCGCGAGGCTTTGGAGCTGCGGGATGGGGATAAATCGGTGTATCAAGGCAAAGGGGTTTTAAAAGCCGTTGACCACGTGAATACCGTGATTGCTCCCGAAATTGTGGGCTTGGACGTGACCGATCAAACCCTGATCGACCACATCATGATCCAACTGGATGGCACCGACAACAAGAAAAAACTGGGTGCCAACGCCATTTTGGGCGTGTCCATGGCCTGTGCCAAAGCGGCCGCCGATGAACTGGGATTGCCTTTGTACAGCTATTTGGGCGGGGCCTTGTCCAACACCCTTCCTGTGCCCATGATGAATATTTTGAACGGTGGCGAACACGCCGACAACAACGTCGATATTCAAGAATTTATGATCATGCCCGTGGGCGCCGCAACCTTTGGCGAAGCCCTGCGCATTGGTACCGAAATTTTTCATACGCTGAAAGGCGTTTTGAAAAAACAAGGCCTCAACACAGCCGTTGGCGACGAAGGCGGGTTTGCCCCCAATCTGTCCAGCAACGAAGAAGCCATTAAGGTGATTTTAGAAGCCATCAAAGCCGCAGGCTACAAAGCCGGTAAAGACATTTTTATCGCCCTGGATGTAGCCTCTTCCGAATTGTACAAAAACGGAAAATACGTTCTAAAAGGCGATAACCTCACCCTAACCTCGGCCCAAATGGTGGACTATTTAAAAGCCCTTTGCGACAAATACCCCATCATTTCCATCGAAGACGGTTTGGACGAATCGGACTGGAAAGGCTGGGCTTTGCTGACCAAAACCTTGGGCAAAAAAGTGCAGTTGGTGGGCGACGATTTGTTTGTGACCAACACCGCCATTTTGAAAAAAGGCATCGCCGAAGGTGTTGGCAACAGCATTCTGATTAAAGTAAACCAAATCGGCACCGTCACCGAAACCTTACAGGCCATCGAAACTGCCAAACGGGCTGGCTACACCGCCGTTATTTCCCATCGATCTGGGGAAAGCGAAGACACCTTCATCGCCGACTTGGCCGTCGCGGTTAACGCCGGTCAAATTAAAACCGGGTCTTTGTGCCGAACCGATCGGATTGCAAAATACAACCAATTGTTGCGCATCGAAGAAATGCTCGACGAAACCGCTGTCTATCCCGGCCCAGAAGCGTTTTATAATTTATAGACCATGAAACTGAATTTGAAGCACCTTTCCGAACACGTTTTTTTGTTTGGAATGGTGCTGCTTTTGGCCTATACCAGCTATATTGGAATTAAAAATATATTTCGATATAATGGCTTCAAATTGGAGTATCAGGCCAAGCTCGATGCCTTCAATGTTGAAACCAAGTTGAATCAGCGCTATCGAACCCAATTATTGTTAATGGATCGTCCTGAATTTTGGGAGAATGAGGCCAAAACACGACTCGGGTTTGTCCATCCTGGCGAAACCGTTTACAAACCAATCTACCAAAATGAGTTAAATGATGACAGAGCTGCACACTGATCCCCAAGATCCCAACATCCAGGACACCCAACCCCCCAGCCTAATCGGCGCTATTTTGGATGGCGAGGTCACCCACATTACCGCGTTTGGGGCTTTTGTTCGCCTCTCGACCGGGGATGAGGGATTGGTTCATATCTCTGAAATCGCCAACGAATACGTCACCGATATTAACCAATTTGTGAAAGTCGGCGACACGGTTAAAGTGAAGGTCTTGGCCAAAAACGCCAAGAATAAACTTGAATTATCCATGCGTAAAACCAAAGACGAAGACGAACCCCAGCTCTTCCTTCAAAAAAAGACCAAAAACAGCATTTTTGAAGACCGTTTGAGCTCGTTTTTGAAAAAGTCCGAAGAAAAACAAATCGACATCCGACGGAACCTTAAAACCAAACATGGCGTTACTAAAAAGAAAAAGTAAGGGGCTTACCCTTCTTTTTCTGGGCCTTTGCTTGCTGGGCTTTGCCTCGGCACCCCTGGCGTTTGACAAGGTCATTCGGTTTCCATTTCGGTTGGTTTCGCCGCCCTTGTTTTACCACAACACGTTTTTTGCGTTTACCAGCGATGGCAAGCTGATTAAGTTGAATCAATTTGGTCAACAAGAATGGTTTTTACCCAAACTTAAAGAAGAATGCCGAGACCTGGCCTTAAAGTTCAATTTCTTGTTTTATTTGGACAAACAAGGGCGACTTGAAACCTATGATGCCAACTTCGGCTACCGGGTGTGGCACCAAGACACCCTGGCCATTCAGAAATTGTATGTGGGCTACCCCTATTTGTATTTTTTGGATAAAAACGGGACACTGGGGAGTCTGGATTTTTTTTCTGGCCTTCCGCTTTGGACCCTGAAACCTTCCGAGCCCTTAACAGATCTGTGCGTGGTGGGGACCACCCTGTATGTGACCCACAAGGGACAGCTCCTCTGTGTGGATGGCATCAGTGGCAAGCAGCGCGCGGCCTATTTGATTCCCTCTTTGGGAAAAACCCATTTGCTTAAAGGATTTGAAGACGGCATCGTGATTGAACAAAACCAAGCACTTTCCTGGTTTAATTTTAAAACCAAAACCCTAACCCCACGAAAAGCCTCCCTGCCCAAAGGCCCCTGGCTGATTACGGAATCTGGGGCACTTATTTCGGGAAATCCTGCTCAGAACCTCTGGTCGGTTTTCGATCTTAAAGCCAATACCCACCGCTTTGAAAAAGCCATTTTGAATCAGGGCGCCGTTAAAACCATTTTATTGGGCGAAACGGAATTGGGCGCTTTTACCGTCAACGACAATGCCCAATTTTTAAGTTATGCCACCGGGGTTTCCAGCAGCGAAACTGTGTCTATTGCGGGGACCTATACCCAAGACTATTTGTGTTTTTTTAGACGGGGCTCCACCGCCTATATCTTTACCCGAAACGACCTGGTGATTACCCATTTGGAGCCCAAGAAACCATGAGTGCTCAAGGAATTTTAAAAGCCAAATATGAATGGGAAGGTCTGGCCTGGCAAACGCCTTTTGCAGATGTGCTAAAAGGCCGAATCAAAAATTACGCCGTGCCCTTGCTCATCTACCGCTATCGACCTGGGTTGGTTCGCGATAACGTTAAAGAATTGGTTCGAGAAGCCGAGCGTCTTTTGCCCTACAAAAATCCCGGACTCCTGCCCTTGATGGATTTCCATTTTGATGGGGATCATTTTTTTATGATTTATCGGGTGGATCCCGACATGGTGCTCTTGGACCACTATCTGCAACACCCCTTGGAAACCGAAGAGGCCGTGGCGCTGATTGAACAGCTGCTCGTGACCTTGGTTCAATTGGAACAAAATGGGTTTTGTGGGGTCAATTTTTCGACCCAAAACATGTGGATGACCCCCGATGGAAAACTCAAGCTCACCGAAGTTCATTTGCCCAAAGTGGTGGTGTCCAGTACGGCAGCCTCGGCTTTGGGGGATTGGCCTTTTTTTGCGCCCGAAAGCATTGCCTCTCGACGCTATAGCGCCTCTTCTGATGTTTTTGGATTTGGGGCCTTTTGCTATTTTCTGTTGTGTCAGCAGTGGCCCTACCCCACCGAGAACTCGGACGATCCCCATCATCGGTTTTTGCATCAACCCGCAGACTGTCGCACCCTGAACCCTGAAATTCCTTATAAATTGGCCTTGGTCCTCGAACGTTGTTTGCGGATCGATCCCAAAGATCGTTTTGGCTCTTTTGAGGAACTCACCTACGCCTACAACAGCCCCACCCTATCCATACCCACATTCCTAGACGAGGAGGACGACGACATGGCCAAAAAAGCACCCCGAAAATCGCTGGGACAACAGCTTAAACAGTTTACCCCGGTGTTGCTGATTGTTGCCCTTTTGGCTGGCGGCTATGCCCTGTATTTAAGCTACATGAATTCGATTCCGACCCAAACCGTGCCCAATGTGGTGGGCCTTCCCCTCCAAACCGCCACCGAACTGCTGACGGATTACAAACTGAATGGGGTGGAGCTGGCCCGAAGACCGGACCCCCATATTCCCTCCGGATCCGTCATCGAGGCCATTCCCGCTGTGGGACGCGAAATCAAAGAAGGCAGAACCGTTCAGCTGATCTTATCCATCGGCCCCGAACACATGCTGATGCCCGACTTGGTGAACCGCCACCTTGAACGCGCCATGCTGTTGCTGTCGGAACTGGGAATCAGCCCCAATGTGGTCTATGTGTCCGATGGCGGCAAAGCCGAGATGGTGTTGGAGCAATCCCCGCCAGCCAACGCCGAAGTCCGAGGCAATACCCCCGTCACCTTAACCGTCAGCCAAGGGTTGCCCATTTCGGTGAACTTTTCCAAACCCATGGCCGGGGCAACCGAGGTTTCGGCAAAACTATCGATTGGGTGTTTCCCCGACCAAGATGGGCCTTTTGTGATTTTACGTTATACCCTGGGTGGCCAAACCCAAACCCTGATGTCCCAACACCTGGGCTCTGGGGAAAGCATTCCCTTTGAAACCACCTTGGAACCGGGTGGCCAACTCAGCATTACCTTTGATGGTAAGGTCGTATGGAAAAAAGACGTTCCCAAGCTCTAGTCGATCGACGGTGGATGAACCGCGTTTTTGCTTTGGCCGAGGGTCAAAAAGGCATTTGTAAGCCACATCCGGTGACGGCTGCCCTGGTGGTTCGCGACGGGGTAGTGGTGGGCGAAGGGGTGCACCAACGCCCCGGCTCGGATCATGCCGAAGTTGCTGCCCTTAAACAAGCCGGTACCCAGGCCCAAGGCGCAACCCTTTATGTCAATCTCGAGCCTTGTTCTCATCATGGCAAAACCCCGCCTTGCACCGATCGGTTAATCCAATCCGGCCTTGCACGGGTGGTTTACCCCATTTTGGACCCGAACCCCACCGTTCGAAAAACCCCAGCCAAACCCCTTTTAGAAGCCGCTGGAATAGCGGTTTGCGAAGGCATTGGCTTTGAAAAAGCCTTGGTCCAAAACCAAATTTTTTTCAAAAACACGGCCCTTCAAAAACCTTTTATCCTGCTCAAAGCTGGCATCAGTTTGGATGGTAAAATTGCCCTGGCCAACCACCAAAGCAAATACATCACCTCGTCCAAATCCCAGAAAAAAACCCACCAGCTCCGGGCCGAATACGATGCCATTTTAATTGGCGCCCAAACGGTCTTGGACGATAACCCCTTGTTAACCATTCGCCATGGAACCCCCACCCAGCACCCCCATGTGATTATTTTGGATCGGGACAACCGGATTCAATCCACAGACTTTGCTTTGTTCCAATCAGGAAATAACCGCAAGGTTTTTGTGGTCTCTTCAACCCCAAGGGAACTGCCTGGGGTCACCACCCTGGTCATTGGGCTGGATTCGGCCCACCATTTTATTTGGGACCAGCTGCTAGATCGGTTGTTTGAAGCCGGGATTGGCAGCGTGATTATCGAAGGCGGCCAAGGCATCTTTACCTCGGCCATCGAAAGCGGCATTGTGGACCAATGCACCTTTGTGATCGCCCCCAAAATGGTGGTCGGCAAAAACGCCGTTTCGGTGTTCGCGGGACAGGATAAAACCAAGCTTGGCGATATCTTGACCCTCGAAGCGGTACATCACAAGGTTTGTGGGGAGGATGTGTGGGTTTCGGGCTATGTGCGGCATCCTAGGGGATGGATCACCGTTTAATTTACCAGATTCCATGGTAATTTCTGGCCCCCCAAACTTCAGCGAGGAATTTGAATTCACTTCAAATTCCGACCCACAAATGCTGTGCATTTGTGCTTATAAATTACTTAATTTTTTAAGCAAAAATGGGCACCGTTACATCAAAGCTTTATAAAACGTGGTATTTTAGTAGTACCGATATCACAGGGAGGAAGCCTTGCTATGACGTCTGAAAATATCGTCTTCATACTATCCGAAAACCCCAAGCTAAATTCAGCCCTCAGCTTTTCCAGTACTATTCAACTTCGTTTTTTTGACAACACTACCTCTTTGGAAACAGCACTGGCATTAGAGAACTTGGCATTTCAAGTTGTACTCATTGATCTCTCAACATTGTCTATCGACCATCTCACAAAATGGGCTATCCACCTAAAAAAAATTTTTCACCACTTGCCCATCATTGCGATCGGGACTTGCTCACATGCAATGGCCATCCAGTGTCTAAGGGCGGGTGTTATTGGATTTTTCCCCGCATTTGATGAAAATCTGATTAAAACTTGTGGCTCTCTTTTTTCCTCTTACCCTCAACTGGCTTTTAAACAATTGGACAAACACGCCTATAAAAGTGGATCTTTTTCCGGTTTTTTTGAGTACCAAGAACAAATGGAATATTTATCATTGAACCGAGAGTTAACGCAGTTCCAACATGTTGAATCCAATGCATCGATGTCACTATCTTTGTCTGACCAATTTTTCAAACCTCAAAAACCCAGAGTTCTGTTTGTAGATGACTTGCCAAATATTGCCATGAGTTTTAAGTGGTCATACAGCGATATTTATGAGATTTTCCAAGCCGAAAATGCCAAGCAGGCTCTGTTTGAACTCCAACGAGAACCGAATATGGATGTTGTTATTCTAGATATTGAAATGCCCGGCAAAAAGGGGCATGAAATTATTCCAGATATTCGCAAACTGACCCCCAAAGCCATGATTTTGATTTTAACAGGCTATGAAAATACCGAAATTGCACAAATTGGCTTCGAGCGCGGTGCAGAAGACTACCTAAACAAATCGGCCCCTCCAGAAGAAATTCAAGAAAAAATCGATGAGCTGGTCTACAACAAAGCACTTAAAGAAAATAATGGCGGACTTCCTTTTCCAAAACGTTTCGCCTTATTTTCACAGTACAGCCAACTTGCCCTGGAACGAGGCCTTCCTGTCAAACCAGCTATCTTTAAAAAATTCTTTCCTCATGCACAAATTGAATCTGCAGCCGACCTTTGGCCCACATTTTTAAAATCCCCTTCCTTGGAAATAGCAGTCAAAAAACTTTTAGCCTATGGTTCATGATCTTGGAAACACACCCCAATCTACCGTTTTTGGTTTAACTATTTTCTTTTCCAGTCAATTAGCTAACCTTACAAAAATCTTAAATATGTAGGCCAGATGTGCTATAACGGAACTATGTTTAATTTTCTAGCTTATAAGTATATTGCCACAGGTTCTGCTTTAGTTGCTGGTTTACCAGACTATGGGATTGAATGCCCCTTTGATCATCGAGTTAATCACCTTGCATCAAGCCTGGAAAAACCCAAAGACACCAATAGCTTTGTAAACCGTCTCGAACTCTTCGCGCGCTCAGTCGCATTACAACAAAAGTTTTGCCATGCAAATTTCTCTGATTTAACCGCTGGAGCTTATGCTCGCTTAGACAATTTGGGGCATCTTCAGATTGCTGACGATTTTGTAGCGTGGCTTTTTGTGCATGACGATTATCGAGAATCAGCAGCTCAAACACTGTTGCCTCAAGATATTGCTACCTTTAACCAGGTTTTAGCTGAATTTTTTTCAGGTCTACGGGTACCGACACAATCTCGCGCTCTGGTTAATTTAGACAATCCGCAACGCCTAGCTCTACAACAATCTATGTTTAACTTGTATATGAGACTTTCTCAAATCGGCGATTTTGGCTATGTTACCTTTTCACTTAAACAATATTTTCAAGCCAATAAATGGGAGGCCCGAAATCGACAACATGCCAGCATTCCGGCACATAGCGAATTTGTCAGTAATCGAAGACATACAAGCGCGGTTACTGCGTGTGTAACCTTGAGCTGCTTTTTAAGGTCCGGTGGCAAAAATTTAAAAACTGAAATTTCAGATGATGTTTTCTTGTCCGGAATGTTAAATGATACGGCCGATATCATAGGTCTGGTGAACGACGTTTTTTCATTTGGCAAAGAGGTCAGAGAGGGCATCGTTGAAAATTATGTACTGGTTTGGCTATTTCATAAAATTGGCGCTATGAATCGAGAGCTCCAGAACATCCTTTTCCCAACTCAAGAGGAAGAGTTTCAGGATCTGCGCCGAGCATTTATGCAGCATATTTTTGATCGTATTCTACAAAAAGAATCTGCTCCATCCACAGGCCTAACTGACCTTGATAGTCAACGCCTTTCTTCTGCCTTGGACCGCATCAAGGAGCTTAATATTAATACTCTACTGGGGCAAGCTATTGGGGCCACGGTATCCGTTATTAATGATTTAACACGAAGTTACCTGTCAAAAAAAGTCAATGCCACAGATAGTCCTACAAAGACACTGGTTGCAGAGTGTTGCGAAGACTGGATTGCTTCCAATTTAGCCTGGTCTCGTGCAACTTTTAGGTATGTCAGTGAAAGCATTCAAACAAGTTGAGCACCTTTTTCAAACTTTAACGCAAGCGGGTGTCTCAAAATCTGATTCTTTAGAAGACTCTAGCAAAATTATTTTAACCAATCAGTTGGGGCTGATTTTAATCTTTGTGGCTACTCCGTACTTTTTTATTTTTAAGTATTTTGGAGCCCCATTGTTAGGCCAAATGATTTTGCCAATTGTACTACTCCTGCTCCTAACGTTCTATTGTAATGGAAAGGGGTGGTTTTTGGCAGCCAAACTACTGATTATTGGGGTTCCTAGTTTTGGAGCGGTTATTTATTCATGCATTTTAGGAGTCAGTGCAGGCATTCAGCATTTATTTGTTGCCATTCTTACCATTCCATTTGTTGTTTTTGACTTTAAAAAACCTGTTCAGCTTACCCTAGGCATGATTATTCCTGTGGGCAGCTACTTTATCTTGGAGTTTTTGGGTTACGGTCTTTTTCCACGCCATATCTTGGAGCCCCTGTTTTTAACCATTATCAGGATAACCCTGACAACAGTCACCTTCTTTATTGCGTTGGCTACTATTGGATTTTACTTTTTCCAAAATAGACGAAGCAAACTCCAACTGGAACAAACAAATCGAGATTTAAAGAGTGCCTATACACTTCTCAAATCTCAATCAACCCAACTGGCCCAAGTCGAGCAATACAGGGCCTATATGGTGCTAACCCAACAGGTCGCGCACGAACTCAAAAATCCACTACACCTTTTAGGGCTTACGACCTATGGTATGAAGAAAATTATGCAAAATACTGATCAACTAGAGCAGGCTATCGAAATGGTGGATCAAACCGTGAAGAATATGCAGCAGGTTTTGTCGGCTATGCTGAGTGCCGGGCAGGGCGGCGCCCAAATTGAGCCGGTTTCTGTTCAAAGTTCCTTGGAAAAGATTGTTTTACTCATTCGGGCTCGATGTCAGAACAAAGGCATTACCATTCAAGATCATTTTGAAAAAGTTCCACTGGTATCTGCTAGCCAACAAGGTCTTTTTCAAATTTTTACCAACCTGGTCACTAACGCTCTGAATGCTATGCCAGATGGGGGAATCCTAAGTTTGCATATTCGTGGAGCCTCCCAAAACGATCAAGAGGGCGTTTTAATTGGCATTCAAGACACAGGCCCCGGTATTCCTATCGATCAACAGGCTACATTTTTTACCCGAGATATCTACACCACCCCCGAAGGCGAAACGCATGGGTTTGGTCTAGGTATTGTACGTAACTTGATAGAGAAATTTGATGGCCAAATAAGTTTAGACTCTAATCCAACGTATCTTCATGGAACCACCGTGTGGGTTTGGTTGAAAGTGTCAGATTAAATTCTTTTTGAGAGTCTTCTGGCCTGTTTTTTGTACGGGTTCATTTAAGGCCGTGAATGCAAGCCAAAACACCTACCATTCCCAAACTTCAGCGAGGAATTTGAATTCACTTCAAATTCCGACCCACAAAACCTGTGGTTTTGTGATTACGATTGGTACCGAGGACAGGACTTGAACCTGCACGGGTCTCCCCGCTAGCCCCTCAAGCTAGTGTGTCTACCAATTCCACCACCTCGGCATAGTGGGGCTACTATATCAGACTTGCCCCTTCTGGTACACTAAGAAGCCATGAAAACCACCTTAAACCCTCTTTCTCGTTTTAAAGGCCGGAAAGGCCCGTTGTTGCTGATTATTATGGACGGAATTGGCCTTGGAAAACCCGAACCAGACAACGCCGTTTATTCGGCCAAAATGCCGGTTTTAAATCGGTTGATGGCGCAACCCCTTTTTACCAAACTTAAAGCCCACGGCACAGCCGTTGGCATGCCTTCGGACGAAGACATGGGCAACAGCGAGGTTGGCCACAATGCCTTGGGTGCGGGTCGCATTTTTGCCCAAGGCGCTTCTTTGGTTAAAGATGCCATTGAATCGGGATCTTTATTCAAGGGTGAAACCTGGCAGGCCGCTGCGCATCAAGCCAAAGCCAACAAAAGCGTTTTGCATTTTATTGGATTGCTCTCGGATGGAAATGTCCATGCCCACATCGACCACCTGCTGGCCATGCTCAGCAAAGCGGCCGAGCAAGGGGTCCAAACGGCACGCATTCACACCCTCTTGGATGGCCGAGATGTTGCCGAAAAATCGGCCCTGCTTTATCTCAAAACCCTAGAAGATCATCTTGCCAAGCTCAACACCCAATTCGACTGCGATTATCGCGTGGCTTCTGGCGGCGGACGAATGGTGATTACCATGGACCGCTACAATGCCGATTGGCCCATGGTCGCCCGGGGTTGGGACACCCATGTTCGGGGCCAAGGTCGGTTTTTTGCGTCTGCCAAAGAAGCCGTTGAAACCTTTTACCAAGAAGACCCGAAGGTTATTGATCAATATTTACCGCCCTTTGTGGTTGCACAAAACAACCAACCCGTTGGCCGTATCCAAGATGGCGACGCAGTGATTTTGTTTAATTTTAGGGGAGACCGGGCCATGGAATTGTCCATGGCGTTCGAAAACGAGGATTTTCATCATTTTGACCGACACGGCCGGCCCAAAGTCTTTTTTGCCGGCATGATGCAATACGACGGCGACCTTAAACTGCCCAAACACTTTTTGGTGGACCCGCCCCAAATCGAGCGCCCACTGAGCCACTATTTTTGTGGCACCAACATTGCCTCTTTTGCCATTTCAGAAACCCAAAAATACGGCCATGTGACATATTTTTGGAACGGTAATTTGACTGGGTATGTGGATGAAACCCTAGAGACTTACGTTGAAATCCCTTCCGACAATGTGCCTTTTGATCAAAAACCAGATATGAAAGCCGTAGAAATCACCCAAAAAGTTACCGAACTGCTTCGGTCTGGACGCTATCACTTTGGACGCTTGAACTTTCCCAATGGGGATATGGTGGGCCATTCGGGCAACCTTGAGGCCACCATTCGGTCCTGCGAAACCACCGATCGCTGCGTTGGCGAACTGATTAACGTCGTCAACGAACTTGGGGGCATTACCGTTGTGTTGGCCGACCACGGCAATGCCGACGAAATGGCCACCACCCAAAACGGCATTAGAACCCCGAAAACCGCCCATACCTTGAACCCTGTTCCCTTTGCCATTGTGGATTCCGGCTACGCCAACGAGTATGCCCTGAACCCCGATATTCCAACCCCGGGCTTGGCGAACGTGGCTGCAACCTTGTGCAACCTGTTGGGCTATCAAGCCCCCGACGACTATGAACCGTCTTTGATTCGGTTCGAGGACTAGGCCATGGGTGTTATTACGTTTGGAACCTCTGGCTATCGGGGCATTGTTGGCGAAACCTTCACCCAAAAAGAAGTATTGGCCATCGGACATGGGGTCGGGCAATGGTTGAGCAGCCAAACCCCAAATCCCCATGTGGTGATCGCCTGCGACCCCAGAACCGGCAATGATCCAGGATTGGGCGAGAATAGCTTTACCCGAGATGTGGTGATGGCCCTTTTGGAAGAAGGGGTCGATGTGGATGTTTTTGATCATTTTGCGCCCACGCCCATGGCAGCTTGGTACATCCAAGAACATGCTTTGTCTGGGGCCTTGATTTTGACCGCCTCCCACAATCCGCCAAGCTACAATGGCATCAAATTTAATCCCAGCAATGGGGCCCCTGCACCCACCTCAATTACAAGTGCTATCGAAGCCCTGGCCAACGCTTGGCTTCAACATCCCACACAAACCCCCAAGGCCGAAAAACCAGGTCACCTGCGAAAAGTCAGTGCCATCGGTGCTTTTGCCGAAGCCTTGATCGATCGGTTAAACGATCACTGCGACCTGGACTTGGATTTTCTGGGATTTCCTTTGGCCGGCGATGTTAAATACGGCACGGCAGGCCCCGTTTGGGATGCGCTGATTCGCTCGCTAGACATTCAACAAGCCTCGATTTTACACGAAGAACCCCGCGCCGATTTTGGCAATATCGACCCCAATCCCACCAAACTGGAGACCTTGGGCGATCTTAAATTGCACCAACACGCCCTCAAAGCCCCCCTTGCCTTTGCCAACGATCCCGATGCCGACCGGCATGTGCTCTTGGACGAAAATGGCGAAGCCCTGACCCCCGAAGAAACCGCCGTCATTTTAATGGATTATTTTTTAAGCAAAAACATTCCGGTTTCCGGCATGGTCACCACAGTGGCTTCCTCGGGCTTGGTTAAACGGGCTGCTGCAGCCAACAATCTGGCCTTTATCGAAACCCCCGTAGGGTTCAAATATTTTGCGCCCTATTTTGAGGCCGCCTCGAAAGCCGAGGAGGTTGTGATTGGGGTGGAATCGTCGGGTGGCATTTCTTTTTCGTTTCATATCCCCGAAAAATGCGGCTTTATGCCCGTTTTGGCGGCCCTGTTTTTGGTCAAAGAAACCGGGCATCCTTTGTCGTATTGGCGTCGCCGTATTCACAGCCAATATGGCCATTCGATCTTTAAAGAAGTCTCCTTTCCTTTCAACCCCGATGCCCGACAAACCCTGGTTGATCGGTTCAATACCCCCGATACCCACGCGATTCAAACCCACTTTTCTGAACCTCTTGCTGAAACCCAGACCCAAGACGGCTTAAAGCTGGTGTTTTCCTCTGGTGCTTGGGTGCTGTTTCGACTATCGGGTACAGAACCCATTGGCCGACTCTATGTCGAAGCCAGTACCGAAGCATTGACCGATGCCCTGCTTACCGAAGCCACACACTTTTTAGGAGCCCTACAATGATTACTGTTGCCATTATTGGTGCCAAAGGAAAAATGGGAACCGAGGCGGTTAAAGCCGTCAGTGCAGCCCCAAACATGGCGGTGGTTGCGCAAATTGGCCGTGGCGATGCCGTCGCCGAGACCCTCAAAACCACCAAGCCCCAGGTTGTGGTCGAACTGACCCACCCCAGTTCGGTATTCGACCATTGCACCACCATTTTGGAATCGGGGGCCCATGCGGTAGTGGGCACCACTGGCCTGACCCAAGACCAATTAAAAACCTTGGACGCGCTGGCCAAAGAGCGTGGACTTGGCATTTTGGTTTGCCCCAATTTTGCCATCGGCGCAGTGTTGATGATGAAATTTGCAGCCGAAGCCGCCCGCTATATGCCCCGGGCCGAAATTATTGAATTTCATCACGACAAAAAGGCCGATGCCCCCTCTGGAACTGCGCTTAAAACTGCCGAACTCATGGCCAACGCAACCCCAAACCTCAATGACGTGGTGCTTGATGAAATTGAAAGTATCCCCGGAGCCCGTGGCGGAATCCATCGCAACATTCCCATCCATTCGGTGCGACTGCCCGGATACATTGCCCACCAAGAGGTGCTGTTTGGCGGATTGGGACAAACCTTGTCTCTGCGACACGACACAATTTCTCGGGAATCCTTCATGCCAGGCGTCCTGCTTTGCATCCAAAAAGTCAGCCAGATTAAGGGACTGGTTTATGGAATGGAAAATATTTTGTAAACTAAACATCCTGGCTTTATCGCCATGTCACAGATTTTGAAAAGAGAGTTGAACGAAAATGAAACAGTATACCGTTGCAGTTGTTGGGGCTACAGGCGTTGTTGGTAAAGAAATTTTATCGGTTTTGGAAGAACGACATTTCCCGGTTGGAAAGCTCGTTCCTTTGGCCTCTGCCAAATCGGCGGGTACAACCGTTCAATTCAAAGGTGAACACATCGAAGTTCAAGAACTAAAAGAGACCTCGTTTGAAGGGGTCGATTTTGCTTTGTTTTCTGCGGGTGGCGCGATTTCGAAACTGTTTGTTCCCATCGCAGCCCAAAGTGGTGCCATTGCCATCGACAACACCTCGTATTTTCGCATGCACGCCGATATTCCTTTGGTGGTTCCCGAAGTCAATGGCGCTATTTTAAAAGACGGCAACCATTCCATTATTGCAAACCCCAACTGCTCTACGGCCCAAATGGTTGTTGCGCTAAAACCGATTTACGACGCGGTTGGCATCGACCGGATTGTGGTTTCGACCTATCAATCGGTGTCTGGCGCTGGTAAAAAAGCCCTGGATGAACTGGAAAACCATGCCCGACTCAGCTTGTCTGGCGGCAGCCCCGATCCCAGTGTTTTTTCCCACCCTATCGCCTTTAATGTGATTCCCCAAATCGATGTTTTTGTGGACAACGGCTATACCAAAGAAGAAATGAAGCTGATCGAAGAAACCAAAAAAATCATGGGCGACGACAGCATTGCCGTGACGGCCACTGCGGTTCGGGTTCCCGTGTTCATCAGCCATAGCGAAGCCGTGAATATTCAAACCAAACAAAAAATTAGCGCCAAACAAGTTCGAGAATTGCTTCAAAACGCCCCCGGCATTGAAGTGATGGATGATCCTGCAACCAACACCTATCCCACACCAAGACAGGCCTCTGGCAAAGATGATGTGTTGGTGGGTCGTATTCGGGAAGACCTCTCGATTCCCAATGGTATAGAGCTGTGGTGCGTGGGCGACAATTTGCGCAAAGGGGCAGCCTTGAACGCGGTTCAAATTGCTGAAACCCTTGTTCACTATGGCAAGCGATAACCCTTTTTCAAACCAAGAAATCGCCGACTATTACAATGAAAGTTGTGATCATTTCGGGGCCTCTCATAAGGCCCTGGGATGGTCCAGTGCCTATACCCAAGAGCTTCGGTTTTTTGTCTTGTCTTTGTTGGGAAATTGGGAGGGCGAATCGGTTTTGGATGTCGGCTGTGGGCTTGGGGATTTTTATGCTTATTTGGTCAAAAATGAGCTTCGATTTACCTATGAAGGCATCGACATCAGCCCAAACATGATCGCATTGGCCCAAAAAACACAGCCTAAGGCCGATTTTAAGGTTTTGGATATCTTGGATTCGGATTTTTATAAACACTACGATTATGTGGTGGCTTCTGGGGCTTTTACCGTTAGAGTCAACGATCAATACGCCTACTTAAAGCAAAACATGCAGAAAATGTATTTGCTGTCTAAAAAGGCGATGGCTTTTAATTGCCTTTCCAATCGGGCAGAGCAGCAGGATCAGGATTTGTTGTTTTATTATGACCCGGTTCGGGTGTTGGAAATGGCGTTTGAGTTATCGCCATATGTGGAGATTCGGCATCATTATTTGCCGAATGATTTTACGGTTTTTGTTTATAAATAGGGGCTTGCGTCGCCCCCTCATCCGAAGCAAGTTCGGATGAGCCTCCCCCTCACGCTTCGCTGGGCCTGCGGCCTGTTTTGTCTTTTTGTACAGCGTCCTTTAGGGGCCTGCGGGGAGGGGTAACACTTAACGCTTAACACTTAACGCGTTTTGGGATTGCTTTGCTTCGCTGGCAATCTTTTAATTTATTATTTCAACATTATGCTACCGTAGAGCCTTTCGGTTGTGGCTTCTTTTCGATAGGAGAAGAAGCGGGTGTTTTGGCAGGCGGTGCAGAGGTTAGAATTTAAAATTTCGGCGTGGTGAGGAGCGGCGAAGCTGGATAGGATTTGTTCTGTGTTATTTTCTAGCAATCCATAGTGAATGTCTCGGTCTGCATCGATTTGGTAACAGGATTTGCAAATGCAAGGGCCTAGCCAAAATTGGAAGCCAGATGCCAAACTTGAAGCCTGCATGAGGTCTTTAACAAAGGTTTTAGTAATGCCCAATTCTGTGCCTTTTCGGCCAGCATGTACCGCCCCAATCCATCCCCTGGGATGATAGGCCAAAATGGGGAGGCAGTCTGCGGTTTTAACGGTTAAAACGACGCCTTTTAGGGCCGTAAAACAGGCATCTGTTTTTTCTAGTACACTTTCGTTAAGACTGGGTTTGGTGTCGACATGTACCACGGTTTTTCCGTGAACTTGGTCCATTTTAACCATGGGTTTAAGGTTAAACGCTGGGTGGTTTTGGAGATCTTCTAGGTTTGAAAACCGATCAGAAAAAGCCGCAACCACCCCAGACGAAGGGTTGATCGTTTGAAACGGCGGTGTTAAAAACCCCACCGGTTTACTGACGTCTGCCCAATTCTTTGTCCAACATCAACAGGGCCACTTTGCTGTCGCCTATCATGCCAAATTGAAACAAAATATCGTTTAACTGTGCTTCTTCTTCTACTTGTTCGGTAATAAACCAGGTTAAAAAAGCATGGGCAGCATGGTCTTTGGCTTTAATGGCTTCATCCACCAAATCTGTAATGTTTTGGGTGATGGCTTTTTCGTGTTTAAGGGCAGCTTTAAACACCTCTTCTGCGGTTTTCCATTTTCGAACTGGGGCTGCACACCCTTTTAGCGCAACAGAGCCGCCGCGTTCGTTGATGTAGGCATAAAATTTTTGAACATGGTCCATTTCTTCTTTGGATTGGGCTTTCATCCAAGCGGCAAACCCTTTAAACCCTTGGGCATCGAAATAGGCGGCCATATCCAAATAGGCATAAGCTGAAAAAAACTCGCGATTCAGTTGGTCGTTCAGGTGTTTTTCGAGTGACATTTTGATTCTCCTTTTTAATAATTTGAGGTACGATAGATCTTTATACACTATCGTTATTTAAGGGTGTTGAAAAGCGTGTGAATTTCTTGCGGATAACTTCTGGACAACTGTGGGTAACTTTTCTTTTCTCCCAATTCTCTCACAAACCACTCACAGATTAAAAAGTCCTGTTTTAAGTATGAAATTTGCAAGTTATCAACATATCTACACCCTCTATGATGACGATGTTTATAAATATTAAAAGAGTAGTGTACTATTCTTCTTAAAATAAAAAGTCCAAATTCGGAGGATTTTCCATGAAAATGAGCTGTACCAGCAACCTGTTGCAAAAAAGTATTTCGATTGTTGAAAAAGCCGTGTCCCAACGCACCGCTTTACCTGTTCTTGAAAATATTTTGTTTAGGGTTAAAAACAACCAACTGGCTTTGGTGGGTAACGATTTGGAAATTGCCATCGAGCACCGAATTCCTATTCAAAGCGAAGGCGAAGGAACCTTTTTGGTTAAAGGAAAAACCATCAGCAGCATCGTTTCTAAGCTTCAAAATCAAGAATTGTTGGTGGATGTGGATAGTGCTTCAAAATGCACCATCAAATCAGATAACATCGACTTTGATATTTTGTGTGTGAACCCCGATGAATATCCCCAATTTCCGGTCATTGAAAACGGGGTCAAAATCAAATTAACCGTTGCTGAACTTCGTCAGCTGATTAAATACACCTTGTTTGCGGTGTCCTTTGATGAAACCAAACAATTTTTAAATGGCATTTTAATGAAATACGAAGATGGCTTTTTGTATTTTATTTCAACAGATGGGTATCGTTTGTCTTTAAAACGTCAAAAAATAGAAGTCCTTCAAGCTCCGACTTTGTCGGCCATTGTTCCGTTTAAAGCAGTTAATGAATTGAATAAAATTTTGCAATCTTATGCTGCAGATCAGGTTGTTGAATTGAATGTTTCTGAAAACCAAGTGTCGTTTTCAATGCAAGATTTTGTCTTGGTTTCTCGGGTGATTCAAGGTCAATTCCCCGATTACAAACATGTCTTGCCCAAAGAAAGCGAAAATCAGTTTTCTGTGGTTCGTCGGTTTTTGTTGGATGCTTCCGAGCGGGCTAACATTATTGCTTCGGCGTCGAACAACGTGGTTCGTATGCAGTTTGGCCAGCAATTGGTGTTAAAAGCCAACGCTGCTTCTTTGGGGGATTTTAAAGAGCTGATCGAGATCATGCGCTTAAAAGGCGAGTCCGAAATCAAAATTGCTTTTAATATTCGTTTGGTTTTGGATGTGATTCGGGTGATGGAGTCTGAGGACATCAAAATCGAATTTAACAGCGAGGTCAGTCCTTGCGTGATTCGACCCATGCAAGACGATGACTTTGCCTATATCATCATGCCAATTCGCACCAGCGACTATGTCGAACAACCTCAGGCCACTGCTGCTGCGGTTGCCTAGGGTTTAATTTCTCCGATTTCATGACCCCTTTTCCACACATTAAAAAACTTTGGATTAAGGGGTTTCGGAACATTGGTGAAATTTTATTGGACTTAACAGCCCATCGGCACTGTTTTGTTTATGGGAACAATAACCAAGGCAAAACCAATTTTTTAGAAGCCATTTATGTGTTGGCCAACGGGGTTTCTCCAAAAGAAGCACATTTGGACTATTTGGTTGGGTTTGGCAAAGAAGCCGCCTACGTGGGGGCCGATGTTTCCAATGGCGACCAAGATGAGCGGTTGTATTTGAAATTAACCGCAGACAAAAAAAAGAGCTTGTTTTTGAATCAAAAACCCATTCGGTCTTTTCAAACTTTGCGATCGCTGTGGAGTGTTCAATATCTGAGTGCTGACGTGATTCAATTGTTTCAAGATCAACCCGATGGTCGCAGACAAGATCTTAATCGATTCTGCAGTCTGTATTTTAAAGGGTATCCGTCTGTCTTAAAAAACTTCGAACGGGCCCTTAAACAGCGAAATTCGGCCCTTAAAGCACAAAATAAAGCTGAAGCTACTCTGTGGAATGAACCCTTTATTACCTATGCTTTGGAAATCATTCGATTTCGGCAAGAGGCCTGTACGGTGTTGGAAGGGATTTTAAAACAGTTGATGCTCGAAGGGCAGTTTCCTTTTCAAGTGTTGTCTGTACGCTATTGGACAGCCAATCGGGATTCTTTTTTGGACTATCGACAATGGCTTGTGGATAAATTAACCCAAAATATGCACAAAGAACTTCGGGCAGGGTATACGCTTTATGGCCCCCATCGAGACGATTTCGAGATTATGGTGGATGGTCATTCGTTGTATCATTTTTTTTCTCGGGGTATTAATCGGTCCTTTGCCATTTTGCTTAAGGTTGCCCAGTTGATGGCCCTGCAAAATCAGTATGGCGGATTCCCAATCTTGTTGTTGGACGATGTTTTTGCAGAGCTAGATCCCAATATGAAAGCTATTATGGTAAATGTGATTCAACACAAAACAGCTGTTTTTTATACCTCTGTAATCCCCGAAGATGGTCTTTTTTTTGAAGATGTAAAAGGCTTTGAAATGGTTCAAGGGCAGTTAAATTAATGGAAAAAATAGGTGGTATTTTTCGGAAGGAACGGGGGTTTAAGTCTTTGTTTAAAGACAAAGAAACGGCCTTAATTTTACGAAAAAATTGGCAATTATTGTTGGGAAAGTTGGCCGATCAGGTCCATTTTGGATACCTTCGCAATGGGCAATTGGTGGTCTATGTTGAAAACCCGTTGTGGATCAAAGAAATTGACTATTATAAACAAGATCTTCTTTCGAAAATGAATGCTTTGTTTGATGAAAAGGCCGTTGAAAGTTTAAAAGTTCAAAAAGATAAACTGCGACAAGAACCCCCAGTTTTAAAATCCAAAAAATACCAAACGTTTTTGGAAAAAATTCAGGAAAGAAAAAAAGAACAAGCCGCTTTGGGTTTTTTCCCTTGTAAAACTTGCAGTGAAATGATGACCCAAGATGGGGTTTGTATTTTTTGTAAAAATACCCTGGGTTCTGGTGGGGCTAGCCCCATTTAAAATTTCGAAAAATTGAGCTATTGTAAGGGCCGCATAATTTTGAAGGAGATACCATGGGAAGTCTAATTAAAAAACGCCGCAAAAAAATGAGAAAGCATAAATACAAAAAGTACGGCAAAAAAATGAAGGCCAACAAACGCAAATAGCGCGTTAGTCTTGTAGCTTTCCGTCCAACAAGTGAAGGGTTCTTTTGGCTTGTTGGGCGAAGTAGCGATCGTGGGTTACCATCACAATCGTGGTGTTTAGGGTTTGATTAATTTCTTTAAAAATGGCCATGACACTGTCGCCGTTGGCCGAATCCAAATTACCCGTGGGTTCATCGGCGAAGACATACTTGGGTTTCATAATCAGGGCTCTGGCGATGGCCACCCGTTGTTGTTCGCCACCAGACAGTTGGCTGGGAAGACGGTCTATTTTGTGTTTTAAATCAAACGAGGCCAATAAGGCTTTGGCTTCTTCTGTTTTTTGTAAATAAAGTCCCCGTTTTCGGGTGGGCATTAATACATTTTCCAAAGCGGTTAGTTCGGGTAGCAGATAGTGAAACTGAAACACATAGCCCATGTGGGTGTTTCTGAACGCATGGATGTCGGATTGGCTCATGGATTCTGTTTTTTTACCCTCGATTTCGAGGCTACCAGAGCTGGGTTCATCCAAGGTGCTTAAGACATAAAGCAGGGTGCTTTTTCCCGATCCCGATCGTCCAGTTAAAGAAATAAAATCCCCTTCCCGAACCTCTAGCGAAATATCGTGAAGGATGGTGTTATTTTCAAAGGTTTTAACAATGTTTTTTGCGATAATGCCCATTTAGGTTTCCGATCTGATAATGTCGATGGGGGTAAGGGTACTGGCCAATCGGGCAGGAAAAATGCTGGCTAAAGCCGAGGCGAAAAACGAAAATAAGAAGCCAAAGATGTAGATTTTACTCTCGAACGAAACCAACATATGCCCAGTACCGCTTCCCAAAGGACCCCCAACAAAAGGTAGGGTTTCCAAATAGAGCGAGGCTAAAAATCCAATAAAAAGTCCGATTAAACCACCCCAAAATCCCAAAATAACCCCTTGGATCAAAAACAGTTTTAAAATATCGTTTTTTTCAAATCCCATAGACCGTAAAATGGCAATGTCTTTTCGTTTTTGACTGACCACCATGTTTAAAATGTTGTAGATGCTGAATCCGGCCACAATCAGAATCGAAAGGGTCATTAAAAATCGGATGGCGTCTTGGATTTTAAAGACAGCAAGTAGGCTTTCGTTGAGTTGATCCCAACTTTGGACTTTTTCTTCGGTGGTTTGAGACCAATGGGTTGCCACAGCGGCTGCTTGGGTTGGGTCTTTGATGCTGACGGCGATTTCATTGACTTGGCTGGGGGTGTGGTTGATTTTTTGAACGTCTGCCAAGGATCCAAATACAGTACCTTCGTCCAGGGGTTTAATCCCCACTTTAAACGTACAAACAACCCGAACAGGGGTGGGTTTACTTCGGCCATTGGAAACCAACACGGTATCTCCCATATGGGCCCCGATTTTTTTAAGCAAGTCGTCTCCTACGGCGATGCCACTGTTGCCAATGGAGTGGAAAGTCCCTTGGGTGACATAGCGACCAATGGTGGTGACTTTTTCGTGTTGACGGGGATGGGTCCCCAAAAGCTTGGCTGTGGTGCTGGATTGCCCTTTGCTGATTATAATTTGGGCGGATAGTTGTGGGGTATAAGCCACAACAGTCGGGTCTTGGTCGAGACGGTGATACCACCCCGCTGGGTGTTCGATTCTGGCGTTGTCTTTTCGACCCGAAGGAATAGAAATCCAAAAGACATGGGAGGCGGTTGGAAATAGGGTTCTATCCAGGGCGTGTTCTTCTAAAAAACTTTCTTTGGCCGAAATGCGAATGTGAGCGTCGTTGTTAATCAGTTGATCCAAAAAATAGGCGCGAAATCCCAACATGAACCCCGAAATCACTACATACGCTGTGGTTCCCAAGGTAATGCCCAGTAAGGTTAAAAAAGTTTGTTTTTTTCGGGAAAAAAGATGTTTTAAAGCCAGAAAAAACATCAGTTGGGTAAAATAATCTGATCACCTTCGTGTAGCTGATCAGATTGAACGGCAGCTTGTTCGCTATCCACAACCCCAAGGGTGACAGGAATGGTTTCTTTTTTGCCCTTATAAAGTCGAAGGACGGCGCCATTTTGAATGGCAGAAATAGGGACCAAAAGTACGTTGGTGTGATGCTTAATTTCGATGCCGACATCGGCTGTCATGTCCGGCAAAATGGATTGGGGTAAATCTTGGACTTGAATGTGAACCAAAAATTGCCCTTCGCTGGAAAATAAATGGGTTACTTTTCCCTTAAAAACTGTTTTTGGAAGGCTTTCGAATTGAATACGAACGGGTTGGCCTGGTCGAACATGGACCATGCCTTGCTGTTCCAGAGCCACCCGTAAATAGCGGCTTTTAAGGTTGGTTAAGGTTAAAATGGGGTTTTGAGCAAAAACCGTTTCGCCTTCTTTGTAAGATAGTTTTGTAACGGTTCCCGAAAAAGGAGCCTTTAAAACTGCGCCGCCATCCAGTTTAAGCAGGGGTTTTCCTTTTTGAATAAAATCGCCTTCTTTGACAAAGACCTTGGCCAATGCGCTGGTAATGCCAACTTTAGCTTCAAATGTTTGGTCCGAGACGACGGTTCCAATGCCATAAACGGCCTCGGTAATGGATCCTTTTTTAAGGGCAATCGTGTGAACTTGGGTCGTTTTTTTAAACTGGGTCCAACCGATGATACCCCCAACCAAACAAAGGCCAACCAAAAGGGCTACTACAGAACGAAGGCTCATGGTTTTTGCTCCACAACAAAAAGGTGTTCGGCCGAAAAGTGGCTTAGACTAATCACTTTGTGGTCTAAGTTTATCACAATAGAATGGTCGAATCGGTGGGTGTGCTGAACTTTTAAGCGTGTGCCAAGGCCAATGCCCAAGTCTTGGATATAGGCTAAAAATTCTTCGTCAAAATCGCTAACACGGACCACTTCGACTTCCATGCCCTCTGTGCAGCTGGATAAAGGAAGCGCCGGTTTGGATTTGGGTATAGACCCGTCTTTGGCAGGAATGGGGTCGCCATGGGGATCGAATTCTGGAAATCCCAAGGCTTCTTCGAGGGCATTGATTAAGGCGTCGGAGGAGGCATGTTCGAGCATTTCTGCTTCTTCGTGAACCTTGTCCCAAGCAAAGCCCAATTTTTCGTGAAGGTATTGTTCCCAGAGTCTATGGCGTCGAACCATGTTTTGCCCTTGGGCTAGGCCAGCGTCTGTTAGCGAAATACCTTGATAGGGAACATATAGAATCAAGCCTTGGTCTGATAGTTTTTTAAGCATCTCTGAAACCGCAGCTGCAGAGACATTAAATTTTTTCGAAAGAGAGGCTGGCTTGATGTAAGTTTCCCCTGCTTGTTGGCGAACAAACAGATACTTGAGGTAGTTTTCCGAAACTTCTTTCATGGTAATTGTTACAATACTTAAAAAAAGGGCTAAAGACCATGAGAAAAAATTGAGCTGGTCAGTTCAAAAACTTCTTGTTAGAATGCGCAGCAATTCACATTATGGTTATATGGCCGTAAGATCTTCTTAACAGGGAGGTGGTTTTCAGCCGATTGTTGTTTGGATCTTCCAATTAAATTAATTCAGCCTGTACCCTTGGCAATTTTCCTTGGGGAACATGAAAGGTTTTAAAAAAATGAAAAAGTCATTATTAACAGTTCTAGCCGCTTTGATCGCATTTTCTGGTTCAGTTTTCGCCGCTCCTTTGTTGCCAGCAACCAACTTGGCTGTAGGCTTCGCTGGCGCCACTGGTGCTAACACCCGCGTTTACTGGAACTTCGGTTCTTGGGATCTAATCACTGGTGTTGATGCTCAAGTTGCTAACAACGGTGAATCTGACTACGCTTTGAAACTTGGTGTTAACCCAGATCTTCCTTTGGTTGGTAAATATGAGTACGCTTTGAAAATTGCTCGTACCAGCTCAACTTCTTCTATGATCGATTTCAAAGACTTCACCATCGTGAAAAACTTTGAGCAAAAATTGACTGACAAAATCAACGTTGGTGTTGCAGTTCAAGTGGTTCGCGTAGGGTTGACTTCTGCTGACAGAAAAATCGATTTGTTCAACTCTATTTACCCTTACATCTCAACAACTGTTCAATTCTAATTTTTACTTAAAAACTTTAGAAACAGTTTGATGCTTAAAAGCCAGGGATTTTTCCCTGGCTTTTTTGTTTTATAGTCCCAATGGTTTTTTTTGCGGGGGGACACGATAGCCCCAAAGGGATAGCCTTTTTGGGTTTTTGCCAGATGCCTACACAAATGCCCCCAGTTGCAAAAACCCAAAAAGGCTATCCCTTTGGGGCTGGGGCAAGACAGAAATGGGGATTATTTTTCTAGGATGCAGAAGCGGTAGTGAAACCCGTTTTCGAGTTGCCAGTCTGTGGCGGAGATGGGTCTAAAATGGGGACCGGGATCTGGGAAAAAGGCGTCGCAGTTTACGGTTTCTTGAAGTTCTGTAATGTAGAGCCGGGTGCAGTGTGGGTGGCGAATCATTTCGTGGTACAGGGCGCTGCCGCCGATGACAAAAATGTGGTCGATGTCGGCTTCGTTGGCCCGGGCAAGGGCTTGATCGAGGCTGAAAAAACCAGCTTGTTTGGACCGACTTACAACCAAATTGAGGCGGTCGGGCAGGGGGCGAAATTTTTCGGGCAAAGACTCCCAGGTTTTTCGGCCCATGATCACGGCATTTTGTTTGCCGGCAGCAGCAGTGGTTGTCAGGTGTTTAAAATAGGCCATATCGGCTTTTAAACGCCAAGGGAGGGTGTTCTGAATGCCAATGCCTCGCTTGGCGTCGTGGGCTACGACGATGCTGAAAGGCTTCATACGGCTACAGGAAAACGAATGAAGGGGTCGGGGTCATAGCCTTCGATTACGATGTCTTCGGCTTTAAGGTTCCAAAACGGCTTTTGGGCCAAGACCAAGGTGGGTAGGGGTTTTGGGGTTCGGGTGAGTTGTTCTTTAACCCCATCCAGATGGTTTAAATACAAATGGGCATCGCCAAAGGTGTGGATAAAAAAGCCCGGTTTTAGCCCACATTCCTGGGCGACCATGTGGGTTAGAAGGGCATAGCTGGCAATGTTAAAGGGAACACCCACCGCAATATCGGCCGACCGTTGATACAACTGGCAGTCCAATCGGCCATTGCAAACATAAAATTGGAAAAAAGTGTGGCAGGGGGGGAGGGCCATTTTCTCGATATCGGCGACGTTCCAAGCCGAAACCAGAAGGCGGCGAGAATCGGGGTTTTTTTGGATCATGTCGATCACTTGTGCCAATTGGTCGATGCGGGTTTTGTGATAGGCCTTAGTTTCGGGGTCGAGAGTGAATTTTTCCCAGTGGCGCCATTGATAGCCATAGATGGGGCCAAGGTTTCCGTTCGGGTCGGCCCAGGCATCCCAAATGCCGCAATCCAGACCGTCGTTAATGTTTGTTGCGCCGCGAATAAACCACAACAATTCTTTGACGACGCTTGAGAAAAACACTTTTTTGGTGGTGAGTAAGGGAAAGCCCTCTTGCAAATTGACCCGTAATTGATAGCCAAATACCGACAAGGTTCCAGTGCCGGTTCTGTCGTGTTTGGTTTCGCCGTGGTCGAGGACGTGTTGAACAAGGTCTAGATAGGCTTTCATGGTGTTCCTTGCAAGAAAATAAAGGTTTTTATCGATTAAAAGAAGTGTGTCATAATGATAGGACTTTTTTATGAGAAAACCAAACCTTTTTCGAGCCATTCTTCAAACGGTTTTTCAGGTTCAAATTTTAGGGCTTCTGGTCTTGGTTTTGACCAGCTTTTTGTTTGCTGTGGAAGGGTTTGATGGGGACAACCTGGTGCTGAGCAACGGGGTAGGTTGGCGTGAAAGTTTGGTTAGTGCGACCTATTATACTCGCCCCATGAGCGGCATTAAAATTCAGTTGCAAGATGGGACTCTATTGGATGGGGTTTTTACCGAGGCTGATTTACCATCGGCAACCCTTGCAAATAGCCCGTATTTGGATCAGCAATTAACGGGGAGTGTTCATATTTTTTCAATTCCTACAGCCAACATTGATTCGATAGATAACGATAATGGTAATTTGGCAGGCTGGATTCCCTGCGATGGCCGTTCTTTGAGCCGAACAACGTTTGCGCGGCTTTATGAGCGTATTGGAACAACCTGGGGAGCTGTTGACGGGACCCATTTTAGCGTCCCGGATTTACGCGGATATTTTCTAAGGGGGTTGGATGCGATGGGGACACAAGGTGCTGCATCACGAGATACTGGCCGAACCATGTCTGCAACCGTGCAAGCGTCTGCAACTGGGTATCCGGTTACCCCTATGAGCTTAAACTTGTCGTCTGTGGCGGGCCACATCCACTCGTATTGGGATTTTTTTTGGATTACGCGCTCAGGCGCTGATGTTACCGTAGGAAACAGCTATGGGGTTTCCTATGCTGGGGAGCAAAATTTGGGAGAGAATTTTCATTTGAGTTATGACGCCAATTTGCCTTGGTTTGATACCGATGATTATTTGTATCAGGCATGGCGGACAACGGGTTCTGATAGTCATACACACACCGTAACGTTGAGTAGTACCCATTTTGATTCGGAAACCCGACCGATTAACAAGGCATTTTTTTTCTTTATTAAGGATTAATCAATGAAACTAAAATGGGTTGGATATGGGTTGGTTGCTTTGATTTTTCTGGGCATTAGAGCACAGTCGCCTTTATACGCTGCCGCTTATGTGAATCAAAGTGAGATTAAATTTAGAAATGGGAGTGGTTGGACGGTGGTGTCGGCCAATAGCCAAACCGTGCTTAAAGCAAAGTCTAAATTAATGTTGGATAATGGCCTTGTTGTGGATGATGCGGTTATTGAAGAGATTTCTCTTTTGGGGACCATTCAGTCTTTTGCCTGTTCGGATAGTCAAGTTCCGGCCGGATGGTTGCCGTGTGATGGACGAGCAGTCAGTCGTGCAACATATGGCTCTCTTTATGCCAAAATTGGAACAACTTATGGCAGCGGGGATGGTACTTCAACTTTTAATTTGCCGGATTTGCGGGGTGTTTTTGTGAGGGGAAGGGATAATTTTGCGACGAGCACTGCGGGGCATGATCCGGGTGGAGATCGGGCTTTGGGGGTTACTCAAAATGGCGCAACCAAATATCCGGCCAGCACGGTTTCAAAAGTTACCGCTACGGATACCCATACCCATCAATATCGGGATGCGTGGTTTTCAGAGGCTTATTTTAGCAGTAGCTATGGCGCTGGACCTGGTACCGATCATAGTGGCAGTGCACCGAGTTTGGTTCGGAATACGGATTCAACCCTTGATACGGGTCCGGGATTTGGATCTCGGCATGGTGATGATTATGGTTCTCAAAACCGGAATGACCGTACGGGTTGGTTTGGTTCGGCTGGGTCCGTTGGAATGAGTACGGTTGGCGCTCATACCCATACCATTGCGTCAAGTTCAGGCGTTACCGGGGATGCTGAGACCCGCCCCCTTAATGCGGCGGTGAATTTTTACATTAGGTATTAATATGAACATGTTACAACGGGTTTTGTGTGTTGCGATTGTTTTGATGGTGGGCGCCTTGTGGGCTCAGCAAACCTATTTATCTAACGATAAAGTGCAGTTTAAAGCAGGTGCTTTTTGGTCAACGTCGGTCGACAATAATACGTATGTCAGGGCTTCGCATAAAATTCAGCTGGCCAATGGCATTATTGTTGACGATTTGGTGTCTTCGTCGAATTCCAATTTTGATGCGATTATGCTGGGGGCCATTGTTGCTTTTGCTTGTCCGGAAAATCAAATCCCAACGGGATGGATGGTTTGCGATGGCCGTGCGATCGACCGGGTTCAATATGCAAATTTGTTTACGGCTATTGGGACGACATGGGGCTCAGGTAATGGACACTCCAGTTTTAACATTCCTGATTTACGTGGGCGGTTTGTACGTGGCGCGGACAATATTGGTGGAACAGCAAAAGGAATTGATTCTGGCCGTGTTTTGGGGACTTATCAATCTTATTCAACCGCTTTGCCCAGTGTTGTGAATGGGGATTTTACCATTTCTAATTCATCGGATGGAACGCATAGTCATTCCTTTAATGATTATCGTTGTTCTTACCAGGATGGATCGGATGCGGTTTGGGGCAATAGCCCTATTGATAGTTATCCGTATGATGAAGAGCTCCAACCGTATTCTAATCCCTTGGTTCGAACATCTTCGGCTAATCCTGCACACTCTCATAGCCTTACCATGGATTCTGGGTGGGATACTGAAACCCGACCCCTTAATATGGCGTTGGTGTATGCCATTAAATATTAAGGTTCCTGCCTTTGGCTTGGCCTGTTTGCGCTGGGCTTTTTTGGGACTTTTAGCGGGTTATGGGTTATTGGCGTGGGTGTCTGGGGGCTATCAGGCGTATTTAAGTCCTATTCACTTTCCCATGTGGATGGCGCTTCCGTTGTCTCGTGGGGGACTGGTTGGATTAACCAGTTTAATGGTTCTTGGCCTTTTGGGCATGGTTTTTGGCCGTACCTACAAAGTTGGTGTGATGCTTGTTTTATTGGCGTGGACCTATTTGGGGTTGGTTGAAAAAACCCTTTACACCCATTTTCACTATTTGGTGGTTGTGGTTTTGACTTTATTTTTGTTAACCGATTTTCCGGTTTTACGCGGTCAAATTCCTGCATGGCAGCGGTTTGCTTGGCGGGTATTGGCGCTGCTTGTTTTTTTCTATTCTACCGTTCCTTTGCTTCAGCAAAGTTGGCTGTTGGGCACACCCTTGCGCATGATTTTATTCCCGATCCAGCACCATGGTTTTTTCCATGCATTGGCCCTTGGGATTGGGCCTCAACTGCTGGCCATTGGCCAGGTTGTTCTGGGGCTTTTTGGGGTTGCTTTTTTGGTGTGGCCCAAAACCCGGAAATGGGGTGTAATTTTATTATTGGCCCAGTGGTTGATGGATGTTGGGCTGCTGTTTTCGCCGTTAACACGGCAGTCGATGGGGCTATTGTTTGGGTTAAAGCCCTTGTTGTTGTTGGTTTTTTTGGAACAAGAAACCGCCCAAAGGGTTCTTGAGCGGATAAAAGGGTGTTGGAAGCCTTTGACAGAGGTTAAAACCCCAGTGGTTTTTGGGGTGGTGATGGTTTGTTTTGGCTTGGTTATTCAGGGCATGGGGCTGTTTTTACAAGAGCCCTTGGCCAATTTGTGGCAACCCCGCCTAAGAACCCCTGTTCCCATGAGTTTTCTGTTAAGAAATCCCCAAACGGGGGCCTATTCCCGCCTTGGGCTAGAGGCGAATGCTTATCAACAAAGCGTGATTAGCGCCAACCCTGTGTTTGGACTGGCCTATGGCAAATTTATTCAAAAAACCTTGGCGCATGAACACTATTTCCCAGAAATTTATGCGGATTCTCCCCTGATGAAGCCAACCCTTAATTTAAGTCTTGTTACCGTGTCTATTTGGAGTTCCCCATGGATTTACCCTTCATTAAATCGTTAAGTCGCTGTTGGGGTTGGTTTAAATCCCCTTGGGAGGCACAGGCCTGCTTTCGATGGGGGTTTTTGGGGGTTGTGGTTTGGCAAATGGCCAGCTTTTTTTATTTGGATACCTTGCATGGGTTGTATTTAAACCAAGTCTTCCATTTGGCCTTGGGTGGCTTTAACTGGTTTTCGGATCCGATGTGGTTGTTTTTGTTTATCCTGGCTTTGGCAGGTGGGGTCTTGGGGGTTTTGGGGCGATATCCCCGGCTGGGGCTCTGGCTGTTTGTAGGGGCCTATGGCGCCATTTTGGCGGGGGATGTGTTGTACTATACGCCTGGGCGAGGCTTGCTTTGGATAACGGGGTTTTGGTTGGCAGTTTTTTCTTTGTATCCCAGTCAAAATTGGCAAAGGCTGTGGCTGTTTGGGCAATGGTGTTTTGCCCAGGGGTGGTTGATGGCCGTGGTTGGCCCCACACAATTGTTTTTTAAGATGGTACCACTGTGGAGTTGGGGGTTTTTGCTCTTGGTTATGCCCGCTTCGTTTTGGGATTTTGGAAGACAGGTGATGTGCAGGCTTAGGGATCAAAAAGGGAAGGATCGTTCTGTAAGGCCTTTTCAATTCCTCCATGTGGCGGTGGTGCTGGTGTTTGTGGCTATACAATGTGTCTTGCCGCTTCGGCAAATCTGGCTTCGGGGAGATGTAAATTGGACCGGAGAAGGGGACTATTTTTCTTGGCGGCCTTTTTTGTCGGTTAAACAAGGCGAAATTGTGTTTACCGTTATTAATGCGAAAACAGGGGAATACGAGAAGCCCAAGTTGGATACCGCATTAACGGAAGCCCAACGATTTGCACTCAAAACCCAGCCCGATGTGGTTTGGCAAATGGCCCAGATGCTGCAGAAAAAATATCAGCAAAAAGGGTGGAAGCCGGTGGTAACAGTGACCCATCTTTTGTCTTTAAATGGACAGCCCTTGGGAACGGTTATTGATCCCACCTATAGCTTGGGTGAAGTTCCCTATTCTTGGGTGCGGCACAACCCTTGGATTTTGGATCAAAACACCTTCTCTGCCCCCCTTAAATTATAATTTTTTTTCGTAAAGCAGGCGGTACATCCAATAGCTTTTGAGTACCCGGGTGACGTAGTAATGGGTTTCTGAATAGGGGATGTTGGCCACAAAGGTGTCGATGTCTTCGTTTTGGGACACGCTGGTCTCGGCCCATTTTTTGGTGATGTTGGGCCCGGCATTGTAGCCCGAGAGCATGTAAAACATGTTCCCGTCGAATCGTTTCTTAAGATAGGACAAATAGAAAGTACCAAACCGAATGTTTACTTCGGGTCTGTACATCATGTCGTTGCCTTCCCAATTGGCGCTGACATTTTTGGCGATGCCCATGGCGGTTGACGGCATGATTTGCATGAGTCCCAAGGCGCCGCTTCTGGATTTTGCGGTGGGTTTGAAGGAACTTTCCTCCCGCATTACCGCCAAGACAAAATAGGGATCGACCCCAAATTCTGCGGCGCTGCGTTGAACATCCTCCCAATAGGCTTTGGGATAGAGCAATTCGGCAATTTCTCGGCCAATGGAATTGCTGTTGGGGTCCAGGTTAAAGCCTCGACTCAACAGTACAGTAATGGCATTGGTGTAGTCGCCCATCTTGGCGTAGACGTAGGCCAGGGTATAAATCAGGGTTCTGGGTCGCCCAGAAGACACGGATAGTTTGTTTTGTAGCTCGTCGATGGCAAATTCCCCCAGGCCCATTTCAGTTAAAACAACATATTTGTCGATGGGCTTGAGCTGGGTCAGCTGAAACTTATCGGCTATTTGGTCGATTTGCTCTGGAAAATAGGTTTGTAAAACCCGAAACGAAT
The DNA here is from genome assembly GCA_050250935.1 of Candidatus Margulisiibacteriota bacterium. Taxonomy (GTDB): domain Bacteria; phylum Margulisbacteria; class Marinamargulisbacteria; order JBFWNS01; family JBFWNS01; genus JBFWNS01. The sequence goes on from JBFWNS010000001.1 coordinate 503,169, forward strand.
AATAGGTTAGGGGATAGGCGTTTGCGCATTGTTTGAAAATTTCCAGGGCGGTTGCTTTGTTTTTTTCGCCGGTGAGTCGGGCCTGCCAAAACAGCAATTTGGATTTTAGGGCCGAATCGCCCGAGGCGGCTTGGGTGTTGAAGATGCTTTGGGCTTGATCGGAACGCCCGCCCTTGAAGGCTGTCCAGCCCATCTCCCAAACCAACTTGTTCACATTGGGGTCGTGGGGGTGTTGGGTTCTAAAAGTGGTGAAATAATCGTCGAATTCGGCTTGTTGATTCAAGGCCAACATGACCCAATAAAGGTTGTAATAGGCCCCGGAAATAAATTCTGAAGAAGGATTTTTGGAAATCAGGTTCAGATAATAATACTTGGCTTTGTCGAAGTCTTTTTTGCCTTGATAGGTTTTGGCCATGTAGTAGGTGGCTTTGGTGCTCCAGGTTGTGCTGGGGAAGGTTTTGATCACATATTGAAATGTTTCGATGGCCTCGTCGGCTTTGAAGAGCAGATAGGAACTCATGGCCTTGTGGGTCATTAATTCGGCGTTATTGCGAAGGTCTGGATAGCGCAGCAACAGCCACTGGGCTTGGGCTAGGGCGTCGTCGTAATCGCCTGCCGAATAAAGCGCTTGAAAATACCGGAAGGACTCGGACTTCGTGGTGAAAAAGGCATTGGCCGAGACGGGTTCTTCAGCAAGGGTGTTGCGTTGGTTCAGCAAGGATTTGTTGCTGTCGTAAAGCGGGAATTCCAGAGCCAGATTTTTGTAGTAGGTGTCGGTGGTTTGAAGGTCGCCAAGGGCAATGCTGGACCGAATGAGTTTGGCATAGAGGGTGGGTTTTAGGGCCGGATTGTCTTGGCTGCCCAACAGCTCTTGATAGAGTTTTCTGGCGGCTGCCCAGTTGTCTTGTTTGGCGTAGGTATCGGCCAGATTTAGGACCACGTTGGCATAGAATTTGCTTCTGGGAAATAACTGGCGCAGTTGTTTGAGGGTTTCGGAGGTTTTATTGGGGTCTTCATGCAGCAATAGCTCGAGCCGCAAAAAGGTTAGATAGACCCCAAAGGGTTTTTCGCTTAAATGAACCTGATCCAAGGCTGCTTTGGCCTCGGAAAAGTTGTTTTGCTTTAGTAAAATAAGAGCTTGGAGCAGGTTTTTTTGGTTGGCGTCTTCCGAGGATTGGGCCAATTGTTCGAGTGCAGGGGTATACCGTCCGGCATAGTAGTGGGTTAGGGCTTTTTCAAAAAAGGGATCGGCAAAGATGGGGTAAACCAGTGCCCAACACAAGACCAGTGCGACGATTAAAATCCGTTTCATTCTACTCAGTTTACCAAAGAAGCCAGAACTCCCATACCCTCGGGTTTCGGTTTGATCTTTAGGCAGTCCAATGGTAAGGTGGTTTCCCCCTTTTGAAGCGAAGTTTATCTTGTGGAAAAAGCTGTGGATAAATTGGGAGTAACTGGGTATCCTTTGGGGGTGCTCTTGTGGATAAGTCGTTTTTTTAGCCTTAACAGATCAACGGTTTTGGTTGGAAGGCGGGATTTGTAAAGTTTGTGGATAACCTGTGTATAAATTGAATAGAATTGGGGATAAGTTGCGTGCCTGAATTGGAAGCTGTGTGGACAAAAATTAATACCTTTTTAAAAGAGGCCTTGTCGGTTCCGGGCTATCAAACCTTTTTGTCGTCGGCCAAGCCCTTGTCCTACGAGGATCAGGTGTTGTCTTTGGAAGTGCCCAATACGTTTTCCAGGGCGTGGGTAAAGGAAAAATGCGAGCCGATTTTGCATCCTTTGTTGGAAGGGACGATGTATTATCCTTTGGTGTTTCGCTATGTGGTTCGGGAGGAAAAGCTTGAAACCGAGCAGTTGTCTATTTTTTCTGAGGCCAAAGAAGCCGAGGAAAAGCCAACTTTAACCCCCCATGGCTTTAACGCAAAATACAGTTTCGAGCATTTTATTGTGGGGCACAACAACCGGTTTGCCCATGCGGCATCCGAAGCGGTGTCGAAAGCCCCAGCCAAGGCCTATAACCCGTTGTTTATTTATGGGTCCGTGGGATTGGGGAAAACCCATTTGCTGCATGCCATTGGGCTTAAAATTGCCGAAAAATTCCCAAAATCCAAAATCAAATTGTTGTCGTCCGAGGCCTTTACCAACGATTTGATCAACGCCATCAAAGACAAAAAAATGGAAGAGTTTCGGAAGCGCTACCGCAGTTTGGATGTGTTGTTGGTGGACGATATTCAGTTTTTGGCCGGCAAAGAGCAGACCCAAGAAGAGTTTTTTCATACCTTTAACGAACTACACAGCCGAAACAAACAAATCGTGATTACCTCGGACCGCCCGCCCAAAGAAATTCCAACCTTGGAAATTCGGTTGCGAACCCGATTCGAATGGGGTTTGATTGCCGATATTCAGCCGCCGGAATTCGAGACCCGAATTGCCATTTTACGCAAGAAAATCGAGATGAATCAGTTGGAGATTTCCGACGAAATCGCCCATTTTATTGCCACCCAAATTCCCACCAACGTCCGCGAAATGGAAGGGGCCCTGACCCGAATTGCAGCGTATGCCGCCTTGTTGAATACCGAGGTAACCTTGTCCATGGCCAGCAACGTGATCCGGGATATGGTAGGGATTAAACAAGAAAAACCTTTAACCATTGCGTTTATCAAGCGCAAGGTCTGCGACTATTTCAACATTACCAGTTCGGATTTAAACAGCAAAAACAGAACCAAAGAAGCGGCCTATTCCCGCCAAATTGCCATGTACTTGGCCCGGGAACTGACCAATGTTTCCTTGCCCAAAATTGGCGAAAACTTTGGCAACCGGGACCACACCACGGTGATGCATGCCTGCGATAAAATCAAAAGCCTTCTGGTTCATGATGCCGAAACCAAAAGCATTGTGAATGTCTTGATTTCGAATATTCGAAACGACGAATAGCGCTAGAGACCCAATCCTTTAAGAATATCTTCAAACACAGCCTGTGGGGTTTGGTTGCCGTTTACCAGCACAAACCGCTCGGCTTCGCGACTTGCCACGTCCAAATAGGCTTGGCGGACCCGGCGATGGAAGTCTAGGGCTTCCTGTTCGAAGCGGTCTAAAAGTGCCCGTTGTTTGGCCCGTTGAATGCCATCTTCGGCAGGTAGGTCGAGCAAGATGGTTTTGTTGGGTTTGAAGACGAATCCGGCATCGATGGCGTGAATCCATTCGGCCGACAATCCCCGCCCCCCGACCTGATAAGCATAGGTCGAGTCGCAGTAGCGGTCGCAGAGGACCACAGAGCCAGCTTCCAGTGCCGGTTTGACCACGGTTTGGAGGTGTTCAAACCGGTCGGCCAAAAACAAAAGCACTTCGGTGTTGGGGTGTTTAAACTGTACTTGGGGGTTCAAAATCATTTCCCGAAGCAGCTTGCCCATGGGGGTTCCACCCGGTTCTTTGGTGGTGACCACGGTTTTGCCCAGGGTTTCGAAATGGTGTTTTAAATAGTGAATCTGGGTGGTTTTGCCAGATCCTTCGATGCCTTCAAAGGTGATAAACATGGTTTTTAGCTCAATTTGGGGTAGATTCGCACCCGACGATTGGGTTCTTCGCCGATGCTCAGCGAGGTAAGGCCTTGTTTTTCAACTGCCTGATGCTGGCGGCGACGCAGAAAAATGCCACGGGGGGCCAGATCGACGATGCGTTTTTGCGAAAGCACCAGTTTACAGGCATTTGCGACCTCCGTTAAGGCCTCGGTTTCGATGTCGTGGTCGGTATCGGAGAGTCCCAAATGGGTTTTGAGAAATTTGGTGATTTGATTTTCGGAGCTGTCTTTGAGGATGTGCAAAGGTATGTTTCGGCCTTTCATGAGGGCCGAGAGTTTGGCGGGACGTTTGACATCGGTTTTAACGGTTAAAACCATATCGGCCTCGCCAATGGTTTGGGCCAACATGATGGGGGCTTCCACGCTGTTGGCACAGGCCATGAGTCGGTTTTTGGGAAGGCCAAAGGGAAAAATTTTAAGCCAGGTGTGGGTGGGGGAGGGCAAAAAATCGGTTCCGGTTTCGATGGGGGCAGAAGCAGGCAGAATGGGTTCTTCGGGCAGGGTATCCACAAAGCCCGAATCGGTTTGGGTGCGCAATTGGGGTGACACCTGTTCGTGGCGAAGGTAGCGGTCCACGGCCGCAGCCACATCTTTGAAAATGGCAATGGTGGTGCGGGTTCGAAGCTCGATTAAGACATCGAAGGTTGGCAGGGATTTTCGCTCGAGTACGGTTTTTTGGGTGCCGCGAAATTTGGCTTCTTCGTCGCCCAAAATAACACTTTGAATGCCGCCTACCAAATCGGTGAGGGTGGGGTTTTTGAGGAGGTTTTCTAGTGTATGGCCATGGGCTGTGGCGATCAGTTGGACGCCCCGTTCGGCGATGGTTCTGGCGGCCAGGGCTTCGGCTTCGGTGCCGATTTCGTCGACGATAATCACTTCGGGCATGTGGTTTTCCACGGCTTCGATCATGATGGCGTGTTGGCGGTCTGGGGCTGGCACTTGCATGCGGCGGGCCGATCCAATAGCCGGGTGGGGAATGTCGCCATCGCCGCCAATTTCGTTCGAGGTATCCACCACAATGCAGCGTTTGGACAGGGTATCCGACAGCAATCGGGCTGCTTCGCGCAGTTTCGTGGTTTTGCCAATGCCTGGGGGACCCACAAACAGAATGTTGGCCGTGCTTTCGATCAGATCTTTAATGCCATCAATGGTGCCCACGATGGCCCGTCCCACCCGGCAGGTCAGGCCAATAACCACCCCTTGGCGATTGCGAATGGCCGAGATGCGGTGCAAGGTCCCTTCGAGCCCGGCGCGGTTATCGCTGGTAAAGGGGCTCAGGTTTTGGGTGACGGCTTCGATCTCCTTCAAGCCAACCTTGGGCAGATGGTCGAGGCGAACCGTGGTGGCGGCCAATCGAATTTCTGGGCAATAGCCCAGGTCTAGAATCACTTCTTGTAAGGTGTCCAGATCGGGTCTGGCTGTTAACGCTTTGGCCACCGCTGGGGGTAGCACTTGGATCAAACTCAATAATTCTTCAGAAATCATAGACGGGTGCGTCCCATAAAGGCTTTTTGTAGGGTCATTTCGTCGGCATAGTCCAGATCGCCACCCACAGGCAGGCCATAGGCCAGTTGGGAAATGGGCAGGTTATAGGGTTTAAGTAAGGCACTTAAATACAACACCGTGGCCTCGCCTTCGATGGTGGAGTTGATGGCCAAAATGATTTCTTTGGGCGGGGCTTCCCGAAGTCTTAAGAGCAATTCTTCGATTCGAAGGGTTTCGGGATGGATGCCGTCGATGGGGGAAATCAGTCCACCCAAAACGTGGTATAGGCCTTTGTGGGTTCCGGTGCGTTCCAAAGCAAAGATGTCTTTGGGATCGGCGACAATACACAGGCTTTGTTCGTCGCGTTTGGGGTCGGAACAGACGTGGCACACGGGGTTTAAGGAAATGTTAAAACAGGTTTGGCAATATCGAATGGCTTGCCGGGTGTCCACCATGGTTCTGGCCATGGTCGAGACCGTTTCTTTGGGCAGAGAAATTAAAAAAAAAGCCAGGCGTTGAGCCGATTTTGGCCCAATGCCTGGCAATTTTGCGAGTTGCTCTGTCAGACCAGCAAGGGGATTTTCGAGCAGAAACTTACCCCAAACCAGGCAAGTTCAAGCCGTCCGAAACCACAGAGAGTTTAGACGCTGCGATGTCTTTGGCTTTTTTGGTGGCATCGTTAAAGGCTTTGATGAGCCCTTTGGAAAGTTTAGCAGGGTCGTTGGCCACCGATGGGTCGATGGTAATGCGCAGGGCTTCCATTTCGCCGTTTAAGACCACATCGACTTTGCCATCCAAGGCTTGGGCTGAAACTTCGATTTTTTTCAGCTCCTCTTGGATTTTTTTCATTTTGTCTTTCATTTCTTTGGCTTGCTTCAGCAGCTTGCCCATGTCTTTTAGACCTTCAAACATTGGTGTGATTCCTTTCAGTTAAACTGGAAAATAGCAAAGTTTCGAACCCCACAACGATAGCACTTACAGCAGGGTTCCTTCAAATAGGGCAATGATGTCATTCAGCTTTTGTGGCGGGGTTTTGAAGGTTGGCGGTGGCGGTGGTGTTGGGGCTGCGGCTTGGGCCGTTTCTGGCGTGGCTTGGCTGGTTTGGGTTGTGCTTGGGGGATCGCCAATCACCCATTTGAGCGGAGAGCCAAAGGCCGCCGAAAGCCCTTCGCGAATGGCCGATTGGCTGGCGGGTTCTGCTAGTTTTTCTCGGTAGAATTTAAAGTCTTGTTTGAGTTTGATGTACAAGGTGTCGCCCAAATGGGCCAAGGGCATGGCGTTACTCGAGACGATGGTGTACAGCGCGCGGTTGTGGGTTTTAAGGTGATCCAAAAACGGTTTCCAAGCGCCTTCGATGCTGGGAGATCCGCTGGGCATTGGGGGCAGGTCTTCTTTGGGTTCGGGTTCTGGCGTGGGTTGGGCTACCGGTTGTGGGGCTGGCGCAGGGGCTTGAACCTGGGGTTGAGGCGCAACCGGTGCCATGGGGGCGGGTTTGGCTTGGGCCGCCGGTGCTGTTGCAACGGGTTCTGGAGCCACTGGCGCAGGGGGTACAGGTTTGGGTGGCGGCGGGGGTGCAACAGGGGCCGGTCGGGGAGGTTCGGGTTGGGCTTGAACCGCTGCAACTTGTTGCACAGGCGGGGTGCTGGTGCCATGTAACAGGCTAAGGCATTTAATCTGAATTAACAGTTCGGGGTTGGGGAACCAGCGCAGGTCGGTTTCGAGTTTGGCGAAGGCTTCGAGTAGGGTTCGAATGTCCTCGAACGAGGCGGTTTTGGCCACAGTTTGGAGGGCTTGCAGTCGGGATTCATCCACATCCAACAGCTCGGACAGGGACAATTTTAAATAGAGCAATTGCTTAAAAATCAGGCAGATGTCGGCATTGAGTTGCAGCACATGGACCCCGCCGTTAATCATGCTCATCAGGGTGGTCATGGCCTCTGGGGCGTTTTTGCCCAGCATCTGTTGGGTAAACTGAATCAGTTGGTCGATGCTGGCCGAGCCCAGCAGAAACGACACGTCGTCGGTGTCGATGCTTGTGCCTTTAAACGAATACACTTGATTGAGCAGGGTTAAGGCGTCTCTCAAACTTCCCCCGGCGTTTTGGGCAATCAGGTGAAGGCCGGCTTCTGGAATGGCAATGCCTTCGTGGGCTGCGATGCTGCCCAAGTGGCCAATGACTTCGTTTAAGGTGAGCTTTTTAAAGTGCAATTGCTGACAGCGAGAATGAATGGTGATGGGCAATTTGTGGGGCTCTGTGGTGGCCAAAACAAACAGGGTGTTGGCTGGGGGTTCTTCCAGGGTTTTAAGCAAGGCATTAAAGGCCCCGGTGCTGAGCATATGGGCCTCGTCGATGATGTAGAGTTTGTACACACATTCAACCGGCGCAAAGTGAATTTGTTCGTTTAGAACGCGGATGTTGTCGACCCCGGTGTTGGAGGCCGCATCGATTTCGATGACGTCTACTGCCGAGCCGCGGGTGATTTTTTCGCAAAGGTCGCAAGTGAGGCAAGGGGTGGTGGTTTTGCCGTTACGGCAATTCAGCGACTTGGCCAAAATGCGGGCCATCGAGGTTTTTCCGGTGCCCCGTGGACCCGAAAAAATATAGGCTTGGCTGAGGCGGTCGCCGGTGATGGCATTGCCAAGGGTGCGCACAATGTGTTGCTGGCCCACAATGTCGGCGAAAGATTGAGACCGGTATTTGCGATAAAATGTTTGGCTCATGGGCGCACTAGTGTATCATGGCAGCTATGATGCGCGCAGCCATTTTTTTGTGGGTTTATCCCAAGATTCGCAGTACTGTCAAAGCCTGGACGCAGTTCGTACAACGCCTGCGTGGCGAGGTTCCCGATTTGGAAGCCACGTTGTTGGCTGGCCACTGGTTTTTGAAGCGGTTAAGCGGGTTGCGCCGCTGGTTGTTTGCCTTCGATATTCCCAAAGGCATTGGGGTCGAAGTGGGTGGTCTTTATTTTCCCTCGCCCCTGATTTTGGCGGCCTTTGAAGGCGATATCGATGTGGTGGGTCTGTGGATGGGGTTTGGCTTGGGAGGCGGGACGCTTAAGACCATCTTAAAAGACCCTCGTCCTGGAAATCCAAGGCCTCGGATTCAAGAAATTCGAACCCCAGCTGGGTTGGGATTGATCAATGCCATGGGCTTGCCTGGAAAAGGCGTGTCGGCGTTTTTAGCCTCCTTGGAAGTGGATCTGTTGGCCATCGAAGACGATAAACCCATTGGCCTTAGCATTGGCGGGCATTCGGTGGCCGAATATATCGAGAATTTGGTGGCCGTAGATGTGGCGGTAAACCGGTTTTCGGCGTCTTTGTCGAAACGGTTTTATTATGAGCTGAACATCAGTTGTCCGAATACGCCGGATGGGCAAAATTTATTGAAACACCCCGAGTTGTTGGTTTCGATTTTGCAGGCTGCAAGGGCCCAAACCACCCGGCTTATTTCGGTGAAACTGTCTCCCGATCAATCCGATGCGGATTTGCTTCAGTTCGCTACTTTGATTCGGCCCTTTCCCAACCTTGCTTTAACCTTGGGAAACACCCAATACCGACGCTGTGCTGATCTGGGGTTGCCCGAATCGGCCATCAGTGTGGGTGGCGGGGGCTTAAGTGGTCCGGAGCTCTATGCCCGAACTTTGGCCATGGTTCAGTTGTTGGCGCCGTTTGGCCTGCCGATGATTGCCACGGGTGGGGTGTCTGGGGCCGAGCAAGTGAAGGCCTTACAGGCCGCAGGGGCGAGTTTGGTTGGGGTGGCCACGGCTGTGGTTCAAAATCCCTATCGCATTCCCATCATCAACGCTGCGCTTAAATAGGGTTTCAGGAACACAGCCCCGATCAGGACAGACAAAAACGCCATCAATACCACCATCACCCAAAACTTGCCGGATTCGTAAAAAGGTTTGCGGTCTTGGTTGAAAATGTAGGACAGGGCAATGGCAAAAATCAGGATGATGTCCGCCATAGCGGTGCAGAGCACCAGGGCGTCTTTTAAGGAAAAATGCTGGGTGGTTTGAATCATAAAAAAGGCCAGCATTAAAAAGGCGCTAAACAGGCCAAAGACCTCGATCAAGCGGCGGCGTTCGAGTTCTGATAGGGCTTTGAGGGCCGAGGCCGAGTTCATCAGTTGGTCTTGGATTTGCTGGTGGTCGTGGTGGCGGTCGACCAGCAATTGGAGGTGATGTTGAAGGGTGGCGTCCAGATAGTGGGGGTTGTGCTGCATGGCGTTCAAGAGGGTACTGGCTTCGGCCGTTTTTCGGTGTTTCCACAACCAGTGCAGGTAGCTTTTTTCAAATTCAAAAAGGGTTTGGATTAAAAAGGGGTTTTGAAGGTCCAATTTAAGGGTTTTGGTTATGGCCTCGTGGGCATCGGACCATTGGCCTTTGGCCTGCAAAAAATGCGCATGGTGCAGTTGAAATTCGGCGTTGGTGGGGTAGGTGGCCAACAAGCTTTCCAAATAGCGGCCCATGTAGTCGCTTTTGGTGGGAAACAGTTGGCAGAGCAAGGCCAATTCCAGAAACAAGAGGGGTTCTTTTTCGGTGTCGCCAAGGCCTTCCATGCGGTCTTTGAGCAGGCGTTGAAAGGGAACGGGGTCTGTGGCCACAGCCTGTTTGGCAAAGGTGCGAACATTTTGGCGCCAACGGGGCTGCCAGGTGGCCGGGTGAAACGATTTTTTTTGTTTGACCGTTTCCAAATAGGCTGAAAACCGACCCAAAACCCCCGTTTCGCCATCCCATTGACCATGAGACAGCAGGGTTAAAATTTCGTTAAGGCCATCCAGGTGAATATCGGCTATGCCAGTCATGACCCCATCATACGTCAGTTGGGTCTAAACGAGAATGGGGTTTTTGTGGGCTCTCCCAGACCCGGGTGTTGGCTTGGTTGGTCTGGGATGCTTGATTTACTACTGTGTAATTTTTGCTTGAATTTGCGTGGCTAGGTCTACGCAATTCTGTGCGAAGAGAGCAGTTGCTGCTGGCGTAGTGCCTGCTGCCTTTGCAGCCTCAACGATAGCGCTGCTGGCAGCCCTCATTTTGGTTGCGCCAATCCAATCTCTCATATAAGCGATGTCGCTTAAGCGCCTTCCAAGGCTTGTTCGCTGTGGCATGACCGTTACAGGGAAGTTGGGTTGTAAAAATCGTAATACCTCGGTGAACACAGTGTGTAGATAGCTTACAACGTCTTGGCTGGACGTTGCCGCTAATAAGCAAGTGTCCAATGACTCGCCCTTAAGTTTTGTTTGTAAGACATTGGGTTGGTTGAGGGTGTCAAAAACAAATCTTGCCAAAGCAGACCGATTTTCCACAAGCCTAAATGATTCTTTTTGGGGTACTTGGGTACCATACAAGACGGTGCAAATAGACGCTTGTGGGCCTTTTGTCCACCAGTCTAAGATGATGTCAACAACCAGTTTTTTTAGGAAAAAGCTTTGTTCGGTTCTTTGATTTGGGGGTAAATTTATTAGCCTATTTATTTCATCATCAATGTTATCCATTGATGTGGGTTTGCCCTTCTGCCATGCGGCGGGGACCCCAGTGCCGTTGGTTTTGGTTTTGGAGGAAAAGTGACTTGTAACCAAGCTGTTTATCCCGTTTACGGCCGGGGTTGCGGGTATAGTTGTGGGTACGCCATGCTTAATGGCGAGAAAATTGGCAATGGGTGCGTTTCCACGTGCCGTAACATCTTGAACCTGTCGGTTGAGTTGGCCTAGGGTATCGGCTAAAAGTAATTGAGAATCATTTGTTAAATGGCGAGCGGCCCCTCTTTTAGAACTTATGCGTCCTATCAGAGCAAGAAATGCCGTGACAGCTGCTCCAACGCCTAGGGCTATGATTGCGCTTGTCGACGTTCTAGCGTTGTTTTCGGTTATTTGGCCGGTTTCTTGATTAATACACAATGCGTGATCGAGATCGGTACCTCCAGGAAGTTTTTCAATACAGTTTTGTTGTATTAGTGTGATGTTGAAACCGGCCACTTTTTTGGCCATCATGGCAAGCAAACCCAGTACTAAAAGGGGTTTTGAAGGCCTGCTATTTAAGCTTGTTGCAAGAGGTGCTTTTGAGGCGCTTTGGGGGGCTGGTGTTGGCTGTTTTTTCGGAGGATTTTGGGTTACAATCCGCGCCTGTGCTGAGGCCAAGGTGCTTGCAGTGTCGGGGGTTGATTTTGGTGCAACAGGGGCTGCTGGGACCTTGACCTTGGGACTATTGAGGAGTCTAACTGGAGTGCGTTCGCCTTCGCGTGGAAGGCCGGTAAATTGGTTGGAGACACTAATGGGGGCAATAGACATTTTTTTCCTCTCTTTAGGGCAGGTTTAATTTTTCGATGTAATTTTAAATCGATACAATGGTTATCGAATAGGGTTTATGTGAAATTTCAATTTTTTTTCGCCCTTGTACAATTTTGACAATAATTCCATCAGAAAACGACCAATAGTTTACGTTAGTTGGGTCTAAACGAGAATGGGATTTTTGTAAAAGGTGGGGAGCACCCAGGTGGTGTTGGCGGGGAGGTCGAAGGGTGGTTTTTGATCGTCCACCCAGACCAAGCTGTCGTGTTGGTTGGCCAGGGTCCAAATGGCCTCTTGTTTGAAGGCCCACAAGGGACGATAGTCCCCATTTTTTCGCATTTGCAAGCCTTGGTAGGGAATCGCAAATTTGGACAAGAACGCCTCGGTTTTGGGGCGGCAGGCTTCGTTTCGGTTGGTTAAAAAAATTACCGAAGGCGAGGCTTCTTGAAGGGCGCCAATGGCTTCGGGGAAGGGGCAGTCGTTTTCCAGGTCCAAGCTGGCCAGCCAGGCATAAAATTCGGGGGAGAAGGCATCGCGGTGGGGGCAATCCATGGACAGGTGGAAATGGTCGGTTTGCTGGGGTTTACACAGGTCTCCGTCTTGAATAAAGGTCCCATCGTGCGCCACTACTGGGCAATGATGCGGCCCTGTTGCCAAGCACGCGACCCAGTAGGGGTCGCGGCCAGGCTTGGGGGCGCAGATGGTAAAGTCGATGTCGGAGACCAGTTGGGGCATGGGTCTTATTATTGTTTGGTGATTTTTGCTTCGATTTGGGCTGCAAGATTGCTTGCTTGTGGTTTGTTTGTATTTATACCAGTGGCTTCTCTTGTTAAGCGTTCACACTCCGCTGTCATAGCGTTTTTACCTACTTTGCTTCTCATTGCAGACAGATCGTCTGCCTTCTGTCTAAACCACCCTGTTTTTTCTGGAGTGGCTGTTCCAACAAAATGGGTCAGTAAATGTGTTTGAACAACGTCTGCCACTTTATTGATATGAGTGACAACCGCTTGGTCTGTGGCCCCGCTCCTGCACAATACTGTGTCCAGTGTTTCCCCTTTAAGTTCTGGTTGTGTTGGGAAATCCAGTGTTGATCTTACGTACCGGGCAATGGCGGATCGGGTTTCTGCAAACAATCGATCTTTCAATGGCTCAGTAATTTCTAGTACGCTGCATAGTGAAGCTTCGGGGCCATCTATCCACCACTGTAAGACAGCATCGATAATTAGGTTTTTCAAAAAGCTACTTTGTGTTGTGATAGTAGTTTTATTCTGCAATAGATTTGAGATTTCGGTGCTGATGTGGGCCATTGTTACTGGGATTATTGTTCCAGTAGTGCCTGTCCAGGTTGGGAGTTGTTGTGGCTGTTGTTGCTGTTGTGGTTGTAGTGCAGTAAATTTGATTATCAGACTATCGATGCCTTCTCTTGCTACTTGAGCCCCTACACCTGTGGTGCCGGTGGCGCTCCCGTGTCGGATAGCGTTAAAGTTTGGTTGGGTCGCATTAATATTCATGTTGGTGGCTACAGCGTTTTGAGCCTTACGGTTGAGATGATGAAGATTTCTTGCGACAAGTTCATCTGTGTGGCGCATTAAATGTTTTGCCGCTCCCCAACGCCAACCGAGAAGTGCTGCAAGTGATACAACAACTCCTGTCGCAGCGGCGGTACCCAAAACGCCAGATACGGTTGTGGCTGTGCTGGCTGCGCCCGAGGCAGTACTTGCTGCGCCCGAGGCAGTACTTGCTGCGCTGGCGGCTGTGTTGGCAGCTGTTGATGCTGCGCTGGCGGCTGTGGTTGCAGAACTGGATGCTGCAACTGTGGCGTTTCTTAATTCGACAAGCGAAAATCGGTTGGCTGCAAGTTCTGTCAGGGCCGTAGCGAGGCTGCTTTGAGCTTGGTCAATGGCTATTGAACTGTTACCTAGCTCAGCAAAGAGCTCCCCTGCGACGCAGTAGAATGTTTGGGCAACTTGATCGGTGTCCGGCAGATTTAAAAATTGCTCTTTGCAGGTTGCTACAATGGCAGTAACGTTGGTGGCAGCTGCAGCGGCTCCAAATTGGGAAGCGAAAAGGCCGAGTGCAGAGACCGTCAAAGCCATCAAGTTTGAAATTGCAGTCTCCCTTGAAGACCCACTAGTAGATTTTAATGTTTGTGCTTCAGGGGTCTGTTTAAGTTGTTCAATAACATCCTGGGCTTGTTCTCTGGAAAGATTTTGGAACGGTACCACTTTGTCTTGGGTAACCAAATACAACGACGTTGTTTTTCCAGAGTTGCTTGGAACCTGAATAATTTGAACCCCTGGAAAAGAGGCGGCAAGCGAGAGTTCTGGCTTTTTTCTGCCAGTAGCTTTTTGGTCTGCGAAAATGGCGCGAACAGCGGAAGGGCTGATGTTTAATTCCTGGGCTAGTTTTGGAAGACTTTGATCGACCACCTGAGCTTGCATGGCGGCCAAAGATTGGGCAGAAACGGTTGAGGGCAGGGTTGAAGCGGGTGTAGGGCGGTGGCTTTTGGGTGTAGCATCCGCTTCTGGACCTGCAACATTGACTTGGAGGACACTAAACGGATTAACACGGGGTGTAGCTGCAACAGACATAATTTTCCTCCCTAAAAAACAACTTTAAATTTTGGACAAACCTAAAAGTCTGTCAAACAGTTATCGAAGACTGCCCTGCCAAAATTTCAAAAACTTTTTTACAGGTGTGGTTGTCGTTGATAGTTGGACCCGCCTTGGTCTTGGATTAACCCTTGAAGTTCTAGCCCCGAAAGCAGCGGCAGCAACAGGCCAATGGCCAGGCCGGTTTTGACTGCGAGGGCGTCCAAAGAGTGTGGGGTATCCAGATGGGACAGGATGGTTTTTTCGTCTGCAGATAGGGTGTTGGGCAGTGGGGGGAGGGCTTGGGGTTGTGTGGGAGTGGCTTTGGCCGTGGGTTCAAGGGGGCGGCCCAGTTCGTCGGCAATGTCGTTGGGGGTTTGGACCAGCTTGGCCCCGTCTTGGATCAGTCGATGAACCCCGGCGGCATGGGGGGAAAAAATCGAGTTTGGAACGGCGAAAACCTCTCGGCCTTGTTCCAGGGCATGGCGGGCCGTAATCAGAGAGCCGCTTTTGTCCCCAGCCTCGCAGACCACCACCCCCAAAGACAACCCACTGATGATGCGGTTGCGCTGGGGAAATCGAAAGGCCAAAGACGGGGTTCCAGGTGGAAATTCCGAAACCATGGCCCCGGTTTGGACCAGGGTTTCGGCCAAGCGTCGGTTTTGGGTGGGATAGACGATGTCTAGCCCTGTGGCCACCACGGCCACGGTGATAAACCCTTCTTCCAGGGCGGCTTGGTGGGCGGCCGTGTCCACGCCTTCGGCCAGCCCAGATACCGTCGAAAATTGGCTTCCCAGCGCCTTAACCAAGGTTTTGGCCACCTGAATGCCATAGGCCGAGGCTTTTCTGGGGCCGACAAACCCAAGGCCAGGCAAGGACAAAACCTGGGCATTCCCTTTCAAATAGAGAATGGCTGGGGGATCGGGAATTTCAGAGAGCAGACTGGGGTAGTCTGGGTCTCCCAAACCCAGCATCCGAATGCCTTGGTTCTCGACCCAGGCACGGTATCGGGTGGGGTTAAACCCGCTGCGCCATTGTAGAAATTTGGTTTTGGTTTCGGCTCGTAGGGCCAAGGGGTCGAACCAGTCGTCGGGTTTTTGGCGCAGGTCTTCCCAGGTTTCGACGGCTTGTAACAGGGCATGAATGCGGCCAGGGGAATCGGCAAAAATCGAGCTTAAGAACAGCAGTAAATCGGGATCATGCATGGGCGAGCAGTGTTTTTTCCTTGGTTTCGGCATCCAGGGCCACCAGGGTTTCGATGTCCGGTTCTGGAAGGGCAATATGGGTTTCGACCGCTTTGGCCACGCAGCGGTGGATGTCGGTATAGCCAATTTTTCCCTCCAAAAACAAGTGAACAGCGGCTTCGTTTGCGGCGTTCATGACAGCCGGTAGGCTGCCCCCGGCTTTGCCACAGTCGAAGGCCAATTGCAGCAAGGGAAATTTGGAAACATCGGGTTCAAAAAAGGTTAATTCTCCCAATTCCCACAGCGGTTTTTTGGGCCAGGGGTTGGGCCATTTTTCGGGATAGGTTAGGGCATATTGAATGGGAAATCTCATGTCGGGAAGCCCCAGTTGGGCCAAATGGGTTCCGTCTGTAAATTCGACCAAGGCGTGGACGATGCTTTGGGGGTGAATCACCGCTTGGATACTGTCGTAGCCAATGCCAAACAGCTGGTGGGCTTCGATAATTTCCAGCCCTTTGTTCATTAAGGTGGACGAGTCGATGGTGATTTTCGAGCCCATGGTCCATTTGGGATGTCGAAGGGCTTCTTCCCGGGTGATGGTTGAAAATTTGGTGGCAGGGCGGTTCCAAAAGGGGCCGCCAGAAGCTGTTAAAATCAGGGTGTCGACCTGGTTGGGGTCTTCTTGGATGCCGGCCAAACATTGTTTAAGGGCAGCATGTTCCGAATCGATGGGCAAAATGGGTACGTTTTTGGTTTTCGCCAAGGCCATAATACGGTCGCCGGCGGCCACCAGCACCTCTTTACAGGCCAACCCAATGGGAATCCCAGCCTCGATGGCCCGATAGGTTGGCATTAACGATGCCGTTCCCACAATGGCCACCACCAGCAAATCGTTGTCGGGGGCTGCGGCAATGTCGATCAGGCCTTGTGGGCCCACCAGGACTTCGCAGTGTAGGGCGTTGTCCGCCACAAAAGCACGCAGCGTTTGTTGGGCGGCTTCTGTTAAAACCCCGATGCGCTTGGGTTTAAATTCCAAAATTTGTTGCTTGAACAGGTCGATGTTGTTGCCGGCCGTTAGCCCTGCAATGGCAAATTGATGGGGAAATTCTCGGACAATGTCCAGGGTTTGACGCCCAATCGAGCCGGTAGATCCCAAAATAGAAAGGGTTTTCATGGTCTAGTTAAACAGGTAAAACACGGCAGGGATCACGAACAAGGTGCTGTCGGCTCGGTCGTAAATGCCGCCATGGCCTGGCAAAATGTTGGACGAATCTTTGGTTCTAAACGTTCGCTTAACCAGCGATTCGTGTAAATCCCCGCATTGGGCCACCACACAAATGCCGACAGCCAAGGGCAGATACAGCAGATAGGCCAAGTGAAAATAATGGCAAAACCCGGCTGCCCATACCAGGGTCAACAAGGTGCCAATCACCGACCCTTCGATGGTTTTTTTGGGGCTTAAGTTCGACAAGGGGGTTTTTCCTAAAAAACGGCCTCCAAACAAAGCTGCGATGTCGAGCATCCAAATGCAAGAACACACAAAGGCCATTAACAACAGCCCATGGTTGCCGTTCCTCAGCAAGAAAATAAAGGGAAAGGTTCCCGAAATAAACAGGGCGATTTTTAAGGTGGCCAACAGTGGGGTTTTGAACAATAAAACTTTTTTCGAAAACAGCTCGACCAGGTATCCCGCAATCAGGCCCAAACAAAGAATGGCAATCAAGGGATGTTCCCAAGCCGAGTTCCAATAGAAGCAAGAGCCCAGAGCCAGGCCCACCAGCACATAGGCCAGCCATCCTTGAACGCGAACTTGGTTTTTTCGGTGCATCTCGATCAGTTCGTAGGTGCTTAGCAGCGAAATGATGGCCACCCAAATAAAGAGCAAGAGACCCCCGTAATAGGTGGTTGCGACCCCAACCCCAATCAAGGCCAATCCGGTGATGATGCGTTTAGTCATTCAATCCTCCATAGCGACGGTCTCGGGTTTGGAATTGCCGAATAATGGTGGTTAAAGCGGTTTCATTGAAGTCTGGCCATAGCAGGTCTTCCAGCACAAAAAACTCGCTGTAGGCACATTGCCAGAGCATAAAATTGCTGATGCGATGGTCGCCACCGGTTCGGATTAGGATATCGGGATCGGGACTGTTCTGGGTATACAGATAGGTGTTAAACAACGCTTCGGTTAAATCGGCTTCGGTGTGTTTGCCGGATTGAACATCGGTTGCCCAACGCTGGGCTGCATGAACCAGCTCGAGGCGACTGCCATAGTTCATCATCAGATTGAGTTGTAGGGTTTGGTTGTTTTGGGTTTGGGCTTCGGCGTCCCGAATGCCTTTTTGAAGTTTGGGATCCAGCGCTTCCAGATGGCCCAGGCAGTTGATGCGAACCCCTTCTTTGTGCAGGGCTTTGGTTTCTTGGCGAAGCATTTCGGCAAAAAATCCCATTAAAAACGAGACCTCGCCTTCGGGACGTTTCCAGTTTTCGGTGGAAAAGGTGTAGACGCTTAAATGATGAATGCCCAGTCGCACACAGGCCTTGATGGTTTTGCGCAAAGCTTCTGCGCCCTGTTTGTGGCCAAAATTGCGGGGCATGTGTCGTTGTTTGGCCCATCGACCGTTGCCGTCCATAATTACGGCCACATGGGCAGGCATTTTGGATGAATCCAGGTTCAGGGATTGGCAGATGCTGTCTAGGGATTCGGTGCGGTTTTGAAGGCCAATAATGGGCGTTGGCATGCGACTAGATGGTCATGATTTCGGCTTCTTTGTCCTTGCCCAATTGGTCCAGAATGCCGATGAATTTATCCGTTGTTTTTTGGGTGCTGTCTTGTTGGGTTTTGCTTTCGTCTTCGGAAATGGTTTTGGCTTTTTCTTGGGCTTTCAGGCTGTCCACTTCGTCTCGGCGAATGTTGCGCAGCGAAACCTTGCCATCTTCGATGTGTTTTTTAACCAATTTGACCAATTCTTTGCGGCGTTCTTCGGTAAGATCGGGCAATTTAAGCCGAATAATCGAGCCATCGGTGTTGGGGTTGAAGCCCAAATTGGCGCTTTGAATGGCCTTTTCAACGGCTTTTGTAGCCCCTTTGTCGAAGATATTTAGCATCAACATGGTCGATTCGGGTACGGTAATGGCTGCCACTTGTTGCAAGGGGACCAACGACCCATAGTATTCCACCATAATTTTGGACAAAATCTCGGGGTTGGCGCGACCCGTGCGAAGGGTTCCCAAATGGCCTTTAACGACATCCACAGTTTTTTGCATTTTGTCTGTAAGTTGTGACATGGTTTTCTCCTGAATTCAAAAATGAGGGGCTAGCGAATGGTGGTTCCGATGATTTCGCCGGCCAAAATGCGGCGAATGTTTCCGGGTTGGGTCATGTTGAACACGACGATGGGGATGTCGTTGTCCATGCTTAAAGACAAGGCCGTGTTGTCCATGATTTTTAAGCGGTCTTTGATGAGGTCCATATAGGCCAAATCGTCGAACTTAATGGCGTTGGTGTTCAGCACAGGATCCGAGTCGTAAACCCCGTCTACTTTGGTGGCTTTAAACAAGGCATCGGCCCGAATTTCGGCGGCCCGCAACGCGGCTGTGGTGTCGGTGGTAAAATAGGGGTTTCCGGTTCCACCGGCAAAAATCACGATGCGGCCTTTTTCGAGGTGACGCAAGGCCCGACGCAAAATATAGGGCTCTGCGATTTGTTTCATTTCGATAGAGGTTTGGACCCGGCTTTCCACGCCCACTTTAATGAGGGCATCTTGCAAGGCCAAGGCATTCATAATGGTGGCCAACATGCCAGTATAGTCGGCGGTGACCCGGTCCATGCCATTGGCGGCTGCGGCAACGCCGCGGAAAATGTTCCCGCCACCAATCACGATGCCCAGCTGAACGCCGGCTTCGTAGCCTTCTTTAATTTCGTTGGCCATGTACACCAAAAATTTGGGATCAATGCCATACTCGCGATCGCCTTTAAAAGCCTCGCCACTCAACTTCAACAAAACGCGTTTATATTTGGGATGTGTCATGGGAGTTCATACTAGCAAATATAGGCACAACTGCACAGCATTAGTAGCTTTTCGGGTATTGCTTTAAGGGCCCCTTTGTTTCTTAGGGCGCTACACCGTTGTCTTCGGCGGTTTTCCATTTGAAAATTTCTTTGGAGAGGGTTCGCAGCAGCAATTTGGCTTGCTCGTCGGATCTCATGTTCGTGAAGATGCTGAGTACATAGGGTTCGTCGTTGTAGTAGACAATGCCCACGTCGTTTTTAATGCCCGTTAAGGAGCCTGTTTTGTTGGCAATACGGATGTTGGACGGCAAAAATCGGGGAATGCCCCATTTGTGGGTTTGGCGGGTCATGATCTGGATCATTTCTTGGCTGAATCGGGGCGAGAAAATTTCTCCGGCATAGAGTTTTCGCATTAATAGGGCCATGTCGGCAGGGGTCGAAAAATTTAACCCGTCGGCGTTTAATAAGTCGCTGTTGCCAATAATGGTGTTGCGAAGGCCTAGGGACCTCATGGTTTGGTTAATGTTGCGGGGGCCGAGGTAGTCGATCAGCATTTTTGTGGCGGTGTTGTCGCTATGCGTAATCATAACTTCCACCAATTGGCGGATGGTATAGGTTTTACCAAGCGGTTCGTAATACAACTGGCCAGATCCCCAAATGCGGTCTTTTTTCTTGATGGAGAGGCGGGTATTGTCCAACGACAATTGCCCCAGGGCCACCCGTTTGTAGACCTCGACCATCACGGGAACTTTGATGACCGAGGCAGGATTAAACAACAATCCCCCATGAACCGAAATGCTTTCGCCGGTGGTTAGGTCGTAGTACACCACGCCAATTTGGCCATGGTTTTGGGCCACCAAGGTCTCGATTTTGGATTCGAGTTCTTGGTAGCCGCTGGGATCGACTTTAACCGTAGCGTCGGCCGGAGACGTTGCTATCTGCAAAGCCATAACGGTTATGATTGCCCAGATTCCAGCCTGAACCCGCCACATGGTGGTTTGGATTTTAGATTTCGAAGGGGGTTACGGGTACGATATTGATGCGGTTTTGGGCATCAATTTCTTTGACCCGAACTTTAACCACTTGGCCCAAGCTCAGCACATCTTCTACTTTTTCGACCCGTTTTTTGGACAGAGAAGAAATGTGCATGAGACCATCTTTGCCAGGCAGTAATTCAACGAAGGCTCCGAAATGGGTGATGCGATTGACTTTGCCATCAAATTCATCCCCAACTTCGACATCGCGAACCAAGTTCAAAATGGTGCGTTTGGCGGCTTCCAAGGCTTCGGTGTTTTTAGCCGAAACCGAAACCAGCCCAGTAGACCCATCGGTGACGATGACGGTGGCTTTGGTGTCTTCTTCGATTTTGCGAATCATTTTTCCGCCGGGACCAATCAACAATCCGACTTTTTCGGGGTTGATGGTTAGGGTTTCAATTTTGGGGGCATTGGCGGACAACACGCCGCGGGGCGTATCCAACACTTGGTTCATTTCGTGCAAAATGTGGAAACGGCCATCTCGGGCTTGGAACAGGGCATTTTTCAGGATTTCTTCGGAAAGGCCAGATACTTTAATGTCGAGCTGAAGGGCCGTGATGCCGTTTTGGGTGCCGGCGACTTTAAAGTCCATGTCGCCATAATGGTCTTCCAGACCTTGAATGTCGGATAAAATCACATAGCCGTCTTCGCTGATCAGCAAGCCCATGGCGATGCCAGAAACGGCGGCTTTAATGGGAACGCCGCAGTCCATCAAGGCCAAAGACCCGGAACACACAGAGGCCATGGACGAAGACCCATTGGACTCGAAAATTTCAGAAACAATCCGCAAGGTGTAAGGAAACGCTTGGGCATCGGGCAAAATGGGTTTAAGGGCCCGTTCTGCCAAGGCGCCATGGCCTTGTTCCCGGCGACCTGTTCCCATACGGCCCACTTCGCCCACCGAAAAGGGTGGGAAATTGTAGTGGAAATAATAGGTTTTGTTGGGGGTGTCGTGTTGCATGCCGTCTTCGATTTGCTCGTCGTCGGCAGTTCCCAGGGTGACCACGCCCAAACTTTGGGTTTCGCCTCGGGTAAAGAGGGCAGAGCCGTGGGTAGACGGCAAAAGACCGGCTTGAATTTCGATGGGGCGAATTTCGGTTAAAGCACGGCCATCGGGGCGAACTTTTTTGGTGATAATAACTTTGCGGATTTTTTCTTTTTTGATTTTGGAAATCAGGCTCGCTACTTCGGCTTTATTGGATTCGTCTTCAGCAACAAAGGCTTCCAAGGCGCGTTTTTCGATAGTGTCTAACGCATCGCTGATTTGCTGTTTGTTGCCCGATTGGAATTGGGTTTCGATTTCAGACAAAAAGGCATCCAATTTCGAGAAAAGCTCGGTGTTAACAACCTTTTCTGGCAACACAACCTTGGTTTTCCCGGCTTGAGCAGCCAAGCTTTCTTGAAGGGCCACAAAGGCTTTGATGTGTTCATGGCCAAAAGTAATCCCTTTGAGCATGATATCTTCGGAAACCTCTTTGGCGCCGGCTTCGACCATCAAAATGGCGTCTTTGGTTCCGGCAACCACCAAATGCAATTCGCTGCGTTCCATATCGGCATAAGAAGGGTTGATTTGGTACTGACCATCGATATAGCCAACCAAGACCCCACCCACCGGTCCGGCAAAAGGAATGTCGGATACCGACAAGGCTGCCGATGCTGCCACAATGCCAAAGGCTTCGGGCGACAGGGTTTCGTCGTAAGACAGGGTGGTGATAACCACTTGAACTTCGTGGTGGAAGCCTTTGGGGAACAAAGGTCGCAAGGGGCGGTCAATTAAGCGTGAGGTTAAAACGGCGGTGGTAGAAGGGCGGGCTTCCCGTTTGAAAAAGCCGCCAGGAATTTTGCCGGAGGCGTACATTTTTTCGGCGTATTCAATGGTTAAGGGGAAAAAGTCGATGCCTTCTTTGGGGTTTTTGGACATCGTGGCCGTGGCCAGCAGGACCAAGTCCCCGCATTGTAAGACCACAGACCCATTGGCTTGTTTGGCCATGACGCCGGTGGTTAGGGTAACGTCTCGGTTAAAAATCGTTTGTTTTGAAGTTTTTGGATTGTTTAGCATGATAGATAGGTGTCCTTAATAGTAAATGAAAAAAGACCCGGAAGGTCCGGGTCTTTGAGAGGGGCGTTTAGTCTTTAACTTTTAAGCCCAGTTTTTGGACCAATTGTTGAAACGCTTCGGGTTTGTGGCGTTGAAGGTATTTAAGAAGTCGGCGACGGCGGCCTACCATAATCAAGAGTCCGCGGCGGGTGTGGTGGTCTTTTTTGTGGAGTTTCAAATGTTCAACCAGGTGGTTGATTCTTTCGGTTAATACCGCGACTTGAACTTCTGCAGAACCGGTGTCTTTTTTGTGAAGTTGATGAGAATCGATGATGTCCTTTTTGTTTTTATCGCCAATAGCAGCCATGAATGTCCTCCGTGTTACGCCCTCTGTCTTGAGGGTCAAAACGTTTTATTTTTTAGTATGGGCCCAGTGTAATTCATCATGGCTTTTCAAGCAAGGCGGCGGTTTCGGTGTAGGGGGCAGATGCGTTTGAAGGCACAAAGCTCGCAGTGTTTGAGCTGGGTTGTGGCAGAAAATGCGCCGGCCCGCAGTTGGGTTACCAGCGACGCAATATGGGGGCCTAGGGTTTGCTTAAGATCGTCTTTGAGTTCTGCGGGGCGGTTTCGGCCGATGCCCAACATCTGTTTGGCGTCGGGATGAACAAGTTGCCAGCGTAGTTCGGTGCCTTTGGTCCGGTTGACTTGCAGATAGCATCCCCCAATCCAGGTTCTGTCTGGATGCTGGGCTTGAAGGGCTGCCAGATAGATAGGAAGCTGAAGGCTTTCCAAGGCTGTAATTTGACTGGGTGTGGGCAGGGTTTTGCCGGTTTTATAGTCGAGGACTCCCCAAAAGGTTTGGGTGTCGGATTCGATGGCCACGATGGCGTCAATTTTTCCGCGCAGGGTTAGGCTGTTTAGGGAAAAGGTGAAGGCTTGTTCCAACGCCAAGGGTTTAAGGGTGGGGTTTTCACAAAAAATGCGGACCCAGTTTAACAACAGGTTGTCCTCGGTTTCTTCGAAAAGGGTTTCTTCTTTGGCAAGCCAAGCCAGAGTGTCGAGGCGATAGTCTGGCAGAAGGCGTCGGGCCAGGGTTTGAAGGTGGAGAAGGGCTTGGGCTTCGCCCAGGCTATCCATAGGGGTTGATTGTGCATTGAGGGTTTCGAAAAACCGTTGAAATAAGGCATGTAAAAAAGACCCCCAGGCGGCGCCCAATCCCAACGTTTCCTCTTCTTCGACAGGAATTTTGAGGATCGATTTTAAAAAATACTGATATCCACAAGTTCCATAAGCTTCCAATTGGGTGGCCGAAAAGGCGGTGTCTCGAAATCGGTCTGCGATGGCGGCTTGGTTTTCGGGTTGGGTCAATCCAAATTTTGGTTCGGGTAGCCCAGGTGTTGTCGTCTCGGGTGGGGATGAGGATGGACTTGGGGTTAAGCTCAGGGTATGGCTGGGCGCTAGTTTTTCGATCAACAAACTGGGCAGTTGGATGCTGTTGCGATGCTTTGCCAAAGACAAGTAACAGATTCCTGGCCCGGACAGCAGCTGATCCAAAACCAAGGTGTCCCACTGGTCGCAGCGCGTGGCCGAAGGCAGGGTGGGATATCGGGTGTAAAAGGGATCCAAAAACACGTTGTTGGGCAAGGATCTTGGCCACTGCGATTGGTCGAAATGGGGGATAAAATAACGGCTCGCAGGCAGGCAATAGGCTTCGTAGGGATCACAAATGCGAACCCCCACTTTTACGGCTTCTTTGACGCTGGGGCCTTGGGTTCCCAATTCGCTTAACCGGTCTTTAAACCAGGCCATCCACTGGGTGGGTGGGGTCAAGGGAAGACTGGCAACCAAATAGTCCCACAACGCTTGCCACAAGGGGTCGGATTCGCTGGCACCCAGTACACTAAAAGGTGCTATAAAGGTTTTAAGCACGGTTTCTAGCTCCGACAGCGAGCGAATGGCTTTGGCCTTTTCGCAAAAACGCAGCAGGGTTTCCAAAATCGGTTTTTGGGTTTGAAAGCCCTCGAGAAACCAGAGGGCGGTTTGTTGAAGGTCTTCGTTTGAGGACGTGTTAGCGAAGTGGGACCAGGTGGCTTGGAGGGTGTCCAGCTGCTGAATTTTTTGGCTGGGCCAATCGGGGTTTTCGGTGGATAAAAACCGAACCCAAGTGGTGTTGGCCCGAACCCCAGGCAAGTGCAAAAACGAGACAAAAGACTCGGTTCGTCTGGGCCATTCGCAGAGGCTGGCGGCATGGTAAAGCAGGATGCCCAAAGCCGATTTGGACAAGGGAATTTCGGGTCGGTGCCACACAGGAATGCCGGCGGTTTTTAGTTTTTTGTGCCAATGAATTTGCAAGGTTTTGTCGGCCACAACCACGGCCAAATGTTTGGGGTCTGTTCCGTTTGTCAGTTCGGCCAGAATGGCTTGGCAAACTCCCTCGTCTTCGGCATATCCGTTCTCGAAACAGATGACGGGGGTGTTTTTGGGGCTGGTGTTGTTTTCTGGTAATTCGATGTGTTTGATGTCTCCGGGTTGGGTTATCAGCCACCGAAACAGGCGATCGTTTTGGGTTGGATCCACCAAAAAGGAGGTGGATTGGGCGAGCCTCAGAATGGCCGAGGCCAGTGCTTGTTGTTGAAACGACAGATCCCAAAATCCCACAAAAAAAATGGTGGTGTTTTCCAGGGTTTTTTCGAGGGCTTTGAAATCTTCTTGTTGGGCCTCTCGCCAGACCTGGGCTTTAAACCGAAGGCCGTTTGGTGGGGATTTTAGTTTGGCATAGATGGGTTCCCACCCTGGGGGGAAAGCTCGGAATTCTCGCTGAATGTCGGCTGGGGTTGCCCCGATTTCTTCGAGGGCGTCGAGGGCCAGAATCAGTTGTCGCAAAACGCCGGGCTTTGAATACCAACTGGGTTTTTGAGGGTCTAGGGCCGACAAGGCCACTTGTTCTTTAAGGCGGTGTTCGAAGGCCGAAGAGGGTCCATAATGTTCGGTCAGTAGCTCGTCCAAGGTTTGAACGATGAGGTCTTCTTGGCTAAACAACAGGGTTTTGGCAAGGTCTTTGTAAGCCCTGCTGGGCACAAGAATCCGACAGGTTTTGGGCGATTTTTCGGCCAGGGTTTTGGCATTGGTCCAAAACGGGCTTTCAAAAAACCGGTTAAAGGGAGCGGTATAAACAAACAAAAAAGGTGATATGATCTTGCCCATGACGTTTTTCATCCTCATCGTATCAGAAGAAGTGCTTCCCACCGAATCCAAAGCACTTAAACAGCATAAAAAGAACCAATTGGCCCAGGTGAGGCTGTGGAAAAAATGGGGGCTTCGGTTTGGCATTCCCCGGATTTTTGCAGCCGAACAAGGGCTGTCTTGGGCGAAATGTTGTCGGCTTAAGGGCATAACCAAACGCAAATGGGTGATGAATGTGGCGGAAAACCCAGATTTTCGGGCGGTTTTGTCCCAAACCCAAACTGGGGATTGTTGGGTGATTTCGAAAACACAAGTGGCCATGGCCTTTTCGGGCTTGGGTTTGGGTGATGGGTGTGCCCTGTTGAGCTTGGCGCCTGGGGTGTTGGTTCAGGTGTCTGGTAGCGACAAACCGGTGGTCCATGCCGTGTTTCCAACCTGCTTCGCAGAGCCTCAAAAATAGGATATACTAGACTTCTTTTGCCATGTCAGTACTAGAGGTCCTTCAAATTCCCCATCCCGTCTTGCGCCAAAAATGTGTTCCCGTCACGGTTTTTGATGCTGGATTGGAAGCATTGGTTCGGGACATGTTTCCCACCATGTATCACCACAACGGCATCGGTTTGGCGGCCCCTCAGGTTGGGGTTTTGCAACGGGTGCTGATTGCCTGCTACAAGAAAAAAGAATGGGTCCTGATTAACCCCGAAATCGAAAGGGCAACCGGCTCGGAAATCATGGATGAAGGGTGTTTAAGCATTCCACAGGCTCGGGTCTATGTCGAGCGCTATACCGATATCACCATTCGTTGCCAAGATTTAAAAGGTAATTTTCGAACAGTTCGTGCCAAGAACATTTTGGCCCGAATTTTTCAGCACGAATTGGATCACCTTGATGGGGTTCTGATTCTCGACAAAGCCATTCCAGAAGACCAACTTGAATTTGAGGAAAAACGAAAATGATCACTGTTTTAAAAGCCAAAATCTCGTATGGGAAATTAACCCACACCGAATTGTTGTACGAAGGGAGCATTACCCTGGATGAAGATGTGATGGATGCTGTTGGCATTCGCGACAACGAACAGGTTCATGTTGTGAATCTGAACAATGGCGAACGCCTGATTACCTATGCCATTGCCGGTGCCAGAGGCTCTGGGGTTTTTGGATTAAACGGCCCAGCTGCTCGGTTGGGCATGGTGGGGGACGAAATTCATGTTCTGGCCTATGCCACCCAGCCCGATACCGATCCGATTGCCCCTAAAATTGTGGATTTTCGATTTTTCAAAAAGGAAGTGACCCGATGATTTATCCCGAAAGCACGTCGATGGATGCCCAAGGTGGCCTTAGCTTGGGTGGGGTTTCTGTTACCGAACTGGTACGCACCCATGGATCGCCTCTTTATATTATGGACGAAGCAACCGTTCGCCGAAATTGTCGCGCCTATACCGAAACTTTGGCCAAGACCTATCCCAATGCCACGGTGGTGTTTGCGGGAAAAGCCTGTTTAAATTTGGGGCTTTTGAACCTGATGGCCCAAGAAAAATTGGGGGTGGATGTGGTGTCGGCTGGGGAATTGTTTACAGCCCTTCGGTCTCAGATCAATCCCGAAACCATCGTGTTTCATGGCAACAACAAGTCCCTCGAAGAACTGGAAATGGCCATTCAACATCGCATTCGAATTGTCATTGATAACGTCCAGGAATTGGACAATATTAAAGCCCTGACCGAAACTTTGTCCCAATCTGCCCGGGTGATGATCCGCTTGAAGCCCGAAATCGAAGCTCACACCCACGACTACATCAAAACCGGTCAAATTGACTCTAAATTTGGCATTGATAAAGACCAAATGCTGGCCGTTGTGGAGGCTATTTTGGCCCATTCACAGTTGGAATTTTTGGGGATTCACAGCCACATTGGCTCCCAAATTTTTGATGTGATTCCTTTTCAAGATTTGGCGCAGTTGATGGCTGCCCACATGGCCGAAATTAAGGCTAAATTTGGCATCGATATCCCCGAATTGAATTTGGGCGGTGGGGTTGGCATTCGCTATACCACCGAAGACGATCCCCCCCTTATCGAAACATTTGTTGAAACCCTAACCCAAACCCTGAAAGCGGCTTTGGATCAACGGGGTCTTCCCCATCCCCGATTGTTGCTAGAACCTGGGCGGTCCTTGGTGGCCAATGCTGGGGTGACGGCCTATTCTGTTGGGGCCATCAAAGACATTCCTGGCGTCAAAACCTATCTGTTTATTGATGGGGGCATGGCCGACAATCCGCGGCCGATGTTGTATCAATCCAAATATACGTTTGCTTTGGCCAATAAATTTAAATCGCCTTCTGAAAAACACTATGCTGTGGCCGGAAAATATTGCGAATCTGGTGATGTGCTGACCCACGACGTGGTTTTGCCCGAAGCCAGCAAAGGCGACACCCTGGTGGTGTTTGGTACAGGGGCCTACAACTATACAATGGCCTCGAACTACAACCGGGCTGCAAGACCAGCCATGGTTTGCGTGGGGCAGGGTCAATCGAAGGTTTGGGTTCGACGCGAGACGCTGGACGATTTGCTGCGGTTGGACAATCCCTAGGAGAAGCGGCTGTTGAATACCCTTCATCTGATGCGGTCTGGCTTGGATGTGTTCCTGGTTTTTTTGCTGATCTACACCCTGTTGTTGTGGATCAAAAATACCCAGGCCTTCAGTTTGGTCAAAGGCCTGTTGATGGTGTTGATTGTGTATTTTTTAAGCTATCAGATGGGACTTGAAACCCTGAACTGGGTTTTGGGCAAATTCACCACGGTTCTGATTTTTCTGATTATTATTGTGTTTCAACCCGAATTGAGACGGTTTTTAGACCGGTTGGGAACAGGGCAATTGTTTAACCCCATGTTGTTGCAAGGCGAAGGTCAAAGTACTTCGGCCATCAAGCAAATTTTGAAGGCTGTGGATTTTTTATCCAAACAAAAAGTGGGGGCGTTGATCGCCATTGAATTGTCCAGTTTGTCCGAATACATCGAGTCTGGGGTTCGGATTCAGGCCACCTTGTCCTTTGAATTGTTGTCCACTTTATTTTGGAAAAATTCACCCACCCACGATGGGGCGGTTATCATTCGGGAAAATCGCATTGAAGCGGCCGGTTGTTTGTTGCCTTTAACCGATACCCCCATGCGGGACCATCGGTTGGGAACCCGGCACCGGGCGGCCATTGGGTTGTCCGAATTGACCGATGCGCTGGTGATCGTGGTGTCGGAAGAAACGGGTATAGTGTCCTTGGCCGAAAATGGGAATTTAACCCGCTATCTGACCAAAGAAGCCTTGGAAACCCGGTTGTTTAATTTATACAAAGAGGAAAAAATGGGATCATGAGCCGCGTTTACCCCCCGTCCTTACTGGAAAAGAAAAAAAATAAACAAGGCATTTCGGTGCTGACCGCCTACGATTGTTTAACCGCTGGGCTTTTGGATGAAGCGGGCATCGACGTCGTGTTGGTGGGCGATTCCTTGGGCAATACCTTTGCTGGCCACGCCTCGACCTTGCCTGTCACCATGGATCAGATGATCTATCACACCCAAGCGGTTGCCCGTGGGGTATCTCGGGCCATGGTGTTGGGGGACATGCCCTTTTTAAGTTATCAACTGAGTGCCGAAGAGGCCAAAAAAAATGCAGGTCGTTTTCTAAAAGAAGCGGGTGCCCATGCTGTAAAACTAGAAGTGGGTGTTGAAGCCGATTTTGCCGCAGTTCAAGCGGTGTTGGATTTGGGTGTTCCTGTGATGGGACATTTGGGACTGACCCCCCAACATGTTTATCGCTTGGGTGGATACAAACGGCAAGGCAAATCCGCCGAAGAAGCCCAGCGCTTGTTAACCTGGGCCCAGCGCCTGGAAGCCATGGGGTGTTTTTCGGTTTTGGTGGAATGTATTCCCGATGCCCTTGCCGGTGATATTCGAAACGCCTTGTCCGTGCCGCTGATTGGCATTGGCTCCGGTCCCGATTGCGATGGACAGGTTTTGGTGACAGCCGATTTATTGGGATTGAATGCCAATGCCCCAGCCTTTGTGAAACCCAAGGCCAACCTTCGGAGCACTGCCCTGGAGGCGCTTCGCCACTTTCATGGCGATCTTCAATCTTGATAGAACCATCCGTATACAGGAGTTGATATGAACGTTCGTGTTCTGCCCTCAGTGTTGAAAACCGAAGCCACCATTGCCACCATTCCTGGGGACAAATCCATGTCTCACCGGGCGATTTTGTTGGGCTCTTTGGCCCAGGGTACCAGCACGTTTACCAATTTTTTAATGTCCGAAGATTGTTTACACACCATGGCCATTTTTCGTCACCTGGGGGTGATGATTGAGCATACCCCGGGCGTTGGCTCCTTGGCCAAGGTCAAGATTCACGGTAAAGGAATTGGGGGGCTTAAGGCCTATTCTGGGGTCTTGGATGCGGGTAATTCTGGTACCGGAATCCGTCTCATAACTGGGGTTTTGGCGGGATTGCCCTTTACTTCTCGTATTGCGGGAGATGCTTCGATTGCCAAGCGCCCCATGATGCGGGTTATCGACCCCTTGTCCCAGATGGGGGCCACCATCACTGGGGTTTCCTCGGATGCAAAACTCGGTGAACTGTTTCCCCCGCTCACGATTGCAGGCACCCAAAAGAGTGGGCCGCTGAAGCCCATTTTTTATCGCTTGCCAGTGGCCAGTGCCCAGGTAAAGTCTGCGGTTTTATTTGCTGCTCTGTTTTGCCAAGAACCCACCACCATCGAAGAGCCCAAACCGACCCGGGATCACACCGAAAAAATGATGCGCTTGTTTGGTGCGGACATCACCGTTACCCCTGGAGCCACCGGAAAACAGATTACCTGTTCAGGCAAAAACCCTCTTCATGCCCCGCTTCAACCTTGGCGAATTCCCTCCGACATTTCTTCTGCGGCGTTTTTAATGGTTCTGGCCATGATTCGTCCCGATACCGTGGCCTGGCAGTTGAATCATGTGGGTCTTAATCCCACCCGATCGGCTATTTTGGGGGTTCTGGAAGCCATGTGTGGCGAACTGGAAACCAAGGCTGTGGCCAATGCGGCTGGGACAGAGCCTGCCGACACTGTAATAGCCCGGGGGTCCGAATTGTTTAATATTGTGGTCCCAGAACACCTCATGCCCAACCTCATCGACGAAATCCCTATTTTGGCTGTGGCCGCTATGTTTGCCAAAGACACCTTGGTGGTGCGGGGCGCCAAAGAGTTGCGGGTTAAAGAATCCGATCGCATTGCCACCATCGTGGCCATGGTTCGTGCTTTTGGCGGCGAGATTACCGAATTTGAAGATGGCTTCGAACTCAAAGGCGAAACGGAGTTTAAATCGGGTGCGGTGATCGAGTCTTTTGGCGACCACCGTATTGCCATGTCGGCCATCGTGGCGGCTTTGGGTGCAGGGGTCGAGGTCACGGTTCGGGATTGCGATTGTATTGCCACCTCTTTTCCTAATTTTTTTGAAGTGATTGCTGCTGTTGGAGCTCGGGTTGAGCAACTCCCCTAGTCTCTATTTAACCCTTAATACCGCCATTGCGCCCTATGGTTTGGGCGTGGTTCGGGTGGAAGCGGGGACCCTAACCCTGCTTCAAGAACACCGCTTCCAAGCCGATCGTTTGGAACACAGCGATCTGTTGGTCCATTTGGAATCGGTGTTGGCTGCGGCAGGGGCAACCTTGGCAGATGTGGCCAAGATAGGGGTCACCACTGGGCCTGGTGGTTACACCGGGTTGCGGTTGGGGGCTACTGTAGCCAACATGCTGGCCTTGGTTCAGGGCATACCCGTTGTGGGCTGCGACACCCTGGCGGCTTTGGCCCAAACCCTAGCCGACGATACCTTGATCTTTGCGGTTGCCCCAGGTCGCAAAAACGAAATCTGCGCGGCTGTTTTTGGCAGTCAAAATGGCAAAAAAACCCGACAAACGCCCACTTTTATTTGGCCCATAGAAACCGCTCTAGAAAAAATCGCGGCCATCAAAACCCCGGTCACGGTGGTGGGCGGCTTTCCAGCTGGGGTGGCGGATCGGTTTTTGGCTCTTTCTGGCCCACGGGTGGTCACGACGGCTGTTTCTGCTTTGGCCTTGGCCGAATTGGCCCAGCCCGAAGCTGGTTCGGGTCAGGTTCGTCCGGTTTACGCGTATCAGGCAGTATAAGCGACGCCTTTTTTATGCTAGACTAAGACCCTTCATTTTTTCTAAAAGGATTTTCCCATTTCTAGATTTTTTCCCCAGTTACGCCGGCAACGGTTCAAGCGGCTTGTTTTTAACTATCTGACCATTGCGGTTGGTGTGGTCTTGGCGGCCATTGGATTGAAGGGGTTTTTAATTCCCAATGGGTTTATTGATGGTGGGGTTACAGGGGTTTCGATGTTGGTGTCCGAAACCACACATTTCCCTCTTTATTACGTGATTTTTGCCATTAATCTGCCCTTTATTTTGTTGGGGTATACCCAAATTCGAAAACAGGTGGCCCTAAAAGGATTTGTGGCCATAGTGGGGTTGTCGCTGTGTTTAGCGTTGCTACCCATAGTGCCAATCACCTTGGATAAATTATTGGCGGCTGTTTTTGGCGGAATGTTGCTTGGTGCTGGCATTGGCCTGACTCTGCGGGGTGGTGGGGTGTTGGACGGCACCGAAATTTTGGCGATTTTATTGGATAAAAAATGGCAGATCAGTGTGGGCGATGCCATTTTGGCATTTAACGTCGTGATTTTTTCCTTAAGTGCGTGGTTGTTGGGCCTAGAAGCCGCTTTGTATTCGGTTTTAACCTATATGGCGGCTTCTAAAACCATCGATTTTTTGGTCTATGGTTTGGAAGAACACTTGGGGATTTTTATTATCTCGTCCAAAGGGCCAGTCATCAAAGAATTGGTTCTGAAGCAAATGGGCCGTGGTGCGACCATTTTGGATGGAAAACGGGGATTTTCTGGTGAAGCCCAGGAGATTTTATATTGTGTCATTACCCGATTCGAAGTGGCCAAGCTCAAATTAATTGTTGAACGGGTGGATCCAACAGCCTTTGTTACGATGCATAAAATCACGCATACAGTGGGTGGTATGGTTAAAAAAGGACCACTTCATTAGAATGAGACAATCATGAATACAAAAATACAACCGCAGGATCTAGACGCCGAACAATCGGTGCTGGGGTCCATGCTTATTTCCAAAGAGGCCATTGCCATTGTTATTGGCAAGGTTAAACAGGAACATTTTTATCGGCAGGCCAATGCCAATATTTTTCAGGCCATGTGTCAGTTGTATCAAAAAAGCGAGCCTGTGGATTTGATCACCGTTGGGGCACAGCTGAAAAAGAACAATGCTTTCGAAGAAAGTGGTGGCAGTGTCTACCTGGCCCAAGTCATCGATTCAGTCCCCACCGCTTCCAACGCCGAACATTATGCCGAAATTGTGGTGGAAAAGGCCATGCTCCGAAAGCTCATCCATGTGGGCTCGGATATTGTTAATGATGCCTTCCAAGACGATCAAGATGTGGACGATGTGCTGAATATCGCCCAAAAGAACATCATGGACATTTCCAAAGAACGGGTCAGCGATGATTTTGTTAAACTCGATTCAGTTCTCAAACAAGTGTTTGACGACATTCAAGCCGCCTACGACAGCGAAGATAAAATTTTGGGTGTTCCCACTGGGTATATCGATTTGGATACCATGACCTCTGGTTTTCAAAAAGCCGATTTGGTCATTTTGGCGGCCCGGCCTTCGATGGGAAAAACCACTTTGGCCTTGAACTTTGCGGTTCATGCTGCCCTTAAAAAATTCCCCGTCGCCATTTTTAGTTTGGAAACGCCCAAAGAACAGATGGCGCTTCGGATGTTGTCCTCGGAAGCCAAAATCGACTCGAAACGGATGCGAACTTCCAACCTTCATGAACACGAATATCGGGGGTTGATGCATGCGATGGGGGCCTTGTCCGATTCCCCGATCTTTATCGACGATACCCCAGGGATTACCCCCATGGATCTGCGGGCCAAAACCCGTCGGTTGCAAATGGAGGCCGATATCAAGCTGATTGTGATCGACTATTTGCAATTGATGCGCTCCTCTAAAAAGAAAGTCGAGAGCCGTTTTCAAGAGGTTTCGGACATTGTTCGCGAAGTCAAAGCCTTTGCCAAAGAATCCAAAATTCCCATCATTGCCTTGTCCCAGCTTTCTCGGGAAGTTGAAAAAAGGGGGGACAAAAAGCCCCAACTCAGCGACCTTCGGGAATCGGGGGAAATCGAACAAACCGCCGATTTGGTGATGTTTATTCACCGCGACGACTATTACGGTGCTGGTGGCGAAGGCCAAGCCCCTGTGGTTCCCGGTAAGGCCGAACTGATTATTTCCAAGCAACGTAACGGCCCGACGGGCAAGGTGGATTTGGTCTTTAAAAAAGACATTTCGAAATTCTTATCAGCAGAAAAAACAGCGGTGTCTTTGCCGCCGTCGTTTCAATAGGGGAAGCTCTTTGAACAAGCGGTTTTGGGCGGTTGTGCTGATGGTGTTGGGGATGATGGGTCCCTTGGTTGCTCAAATGGATGCCCCCCTGACGATTGAAGCCGATACCATTGTCTATGACCGGTCAGAGCACCTTCTGACGGCCTCGGACAATGTTCAGGTGTTTTACGACGACAATCAGGTATTTGGGGATGCCTTCCAATTCGACTATGAAAACGAGTTGTTGTGGTTTCCCAAAACCATGACGATCTCCCAACAAAACAGCCGGGTCCAAGTGACGAATTTAAGTTATTCCATGAAGACCTACGAAGGCGCAGCCGATAGCATCGAGGGCAAATTAGATCGGCTCATCATCAAAGGGGGGGCGATTGCCTTTACCCCCGAATTTATCACCATTGCCAGTCCTTCTTTTACCACCTGCGATTTGCCAGACAACAAACACTATTATTTGGAATCCCGAAAAATGATTTTGTACCCCCAATGGGGGTTTATGGTGGCTTTTGACAATACCTTGCATACCCCAGTTCTTCCCTTTCCTTTCTGGGTTCCGACCTATATCTATGGGTCCAAGCGCTATAGTTTGTTGGCGTCTGCCAGCCCGATTCCCGATGTGGGCTCCAATGCCAGAGAAGGGGGGTATGTTAAACAAAAAATAGCCTATTTCTTTGACAACCGCTCCAATGGGACTTTGGATCTGGGCTATACCCAAAATCAGACCTGGTATTTTGGGTTTAATCATGGCCAGTTGTTAACCGAAAACCAGGCGCTTAATCTTCGCTGGCACTATTTGGGCTACGATGGAACTGAAGGTGCTTTGGTGTATTCCATCAATTTAAATACAGTGCCAACGACAGGCAAAAAAAACCTGTTTGGTTCCCTGTTTTCGTCGTTAAACGAAGACGCTTTTCGCCTATCACGCTTAAGCTTGCAGGCCATTTATCGGGAATTGAATAACGATTCTCGTGTCAGCTATTGGCCTCAAGCCCAGTTGGATTTGAACCGGGTCGAATTGGGCAATTCTGAGATTTTTTGGACCAATACCTTTTTGGTTGGCCAGTTGCAAGAAGAAACCCCTCAAAGAGCCATTATTCGATCGTCACGCAAGGGTTCCGATACCAATTTCCACAAACAGTTGTTCAAAGATGCAACTTGGGGCGCTACGGCCGATCTGAATTATTATGGGTATTGGTACGATGCCTCCGATTGGCAGCGACTGTTTGGTCGGGTGGGCTTTGATTGGTATTGGCCGGTTCTGAATCCCAGGGTGTCCTATTCCAAGCGTTTGGGGTTGGGGGGAATGTCTCCGTTTGAATTCGAGAATAAATATGCCCAAGTGGGGGATGAAATTGGGTTTGGTGTGTCCCACGATTTTGGGACTATTGGGGTTTTTTCAGAAGGCGACTACAGTTTGGATGACAAGGTTTTTCGAAATTTTGATGTCGGGGTCAAATTGACCGATCATTGTTGGCGGACCATTGTGCGCTGGAAGATGCAGCAAGCGCAGTTTCAATTTGGGGTAGAGCTGTTTTGAACCGGTTTTATCAGACCCTCATTCATCCCAATCCCACCGAAGCCGACCTTCAAGCGGTTTGGGATGCTTTGGGTGTTGCTGGCGATTTGGCCCTTTTTGCCGAGCTTCGCCGCCATATTTTTGCCCTTATCGATGCCAGCCGCGACTTGATGTTTACCGAGGCTTTTGGGTTTGGCCCTTTTGCCTTGACCGATATTTTGGATTTCCTCTTTACCGAATCGGTGTTTGAATTTAGTCTAAACCGCCGCAAACAGGCGCATGTTCTCTATGGTTTGGCCCATGCCAAACTTCGGCGCTCCTTGCTGAATGGGTTGCCGAAACCTGTTCGCCGGGCGGTGATGTTTCAAAAATGTGCCCATTTTGGGTTGTTTAAAAAAATCGCCGATTATTTGGTGGATTCTGGGGTCATTCCAGACCCGTCTCTGTTTCAAGTTGATTGGGTGACAGACCTGACCGATGTGGGCATGGGGCATTCCGTATACCGGGTTTCTTTGGCTGTTGGCGAGGTTCAGACCGATATTATTGTAAAGCGCGAAAATCTGGTGAATCAGACCTTTTTTTGTGAGTTGTTGCCTCAATTGGGATTGCCCAGTTTTTTTGCCAAACATGTCCACGATGCCCAAGGCCAAATGTGGGAACTCACAGAATGTCTCGGCGATTGCCTTCTGACCAGCCTGATCGACGAACAAGGCCTTTTGCCGGGTGTTCTCGAGCAATTGGCCAACCATGCGGCCTTGGGCGATGTCTTTGGCCGCGGCGATCGCCATGGCGAAAACTATATGGTTCGAAACGACCAGATTTTGCCCATTGATATTTCGTTTTTATTCGCAGACGACAATGAATTTTGGACCGAAAAATACATTCAAGGCGGGGTTTATGAGTTCAGTTGTATTCCTTTTGGGTCTTTTGAAACGGTTTTGGCCCAAATGACCACGTTTTTTAGGGGTTACGATGCCTTTTTTGCGAAGCTTCAGTCCCAGCAATCCCACTTAATTACAGCCATCAATGCCTTTTATGGCAACAATTCCCACACCCACCACAAGCGGGCTTTTCTTAAAGAGCGCCTCGTGGCCTCCTTTCCCATTGAACAACGGCGTCGTTATATTCGCGCTTGGGGCGAGTTGTGTGAACGGCGTTTTTACAAAGCTGCGCTTAAAACCCTGGCGTCGTTATGGCCCGATTCGGTTTGGCAAGAGCCATGGCTTAAGATGTATTATTTGGCCGACGATCAACGTCCTTCCGCGTTTTTTCTGATTGAAGATCAACAAGAACCCATTTTTGAAAAGATCCGAGCGCAGATGACCCTTTATGGGTTGGATATCACCGCTTTGGATGCCCAGTTGGCCGAAGCCAAGGTCCTAACCCAAGCACTGCAGGATGCTTTATCGGCCTAGCTGAACGGTTTGCCCGACCTGAAGGTGAAGCTGTTTGGCCAATCCCCCTTGGATCTCGAGTACATAGCGGGCATTGGCCGACGGAAAAATAGGGGTTTCATCCAGGGGTTTTGCCCCGTGTTTAATACTGACAATCTTGGACTGATCGTCGATCCAAAGCATGTCCAAGGAAATCAGGGTGTCTTTCATCCAAAAGGGATAAAACCCAGGGGCCTCAAAAACAAAGAGCATGCCCTTGTTTTTGGCTAAAGATTTTCGATTCATCAGGCCTTGGGCCCGTTCGGCACTCGTTTGGGCCAATTCGACAGCAAAGACCTGGCGGCCTACCGTCACTGTTTTGATGTCGCTGGCCTTGACCAGGGTTCCCCAGGCCAAGACCCCCATCAAAACAAGGGCGACAACATGCTTTTTGAACAACGCTATTTAGGCTGTTTTTTTACGGGTAGAAGCGGCTTTAGCAGCTGGTTTTTTGGCGGCTGTTTTGGCTGCAGGTTTTGCGGCAGCTTTGGGCTTGGCAGCAGCTTTTGCAGGTTTTGCTTCAGCAGTTGCGGGGGCAGCGGCGGTGGTGTTCAATTTTTTAGCCAGGCGAGATTTTTTTCTGGCTGCGGTGTTTTTGTGAATAACCCCTTTTGCAGCTGTTTTATCGATGGTTTTCAAGGCGGCTTTGGTTAATTCTGCTTTGGTTTCTGCATCGGTTTCGATGGCAGAGGCTGCTTTTTTAACAACGGTTTTCATTTTGCTTTTCAAAGCGACGTTGCGGTCGTGGTTGCGCTTTGTTCTTAAAATGTCTTTTTTTGAAGATTTAATATTGGCCAAGGTAAAACTCCCATGTTGGTCGTGATTTGACACCCTACCTGCGTCTAAGCTAGGATGATGCGAACTCAAATCTTAGCTCACCCTTAAAAACGATGTCAATCTCTGATTGGTTCGCCAAGCGCGAAAAAACGAACGAAGCGAGCGAAAAGCTCAACATACCTGGAAATCTTTGGATCAAATGTGATGGTTGTTCCGAGGTCTTGTATACCAAAGATCTCGAGGAAAATGCCAAAACATGTCCCAAATGTAACCACCATTTCCGCATCTCCCCCGATGAGCGGATTGCGGCAATCTTCGACCCAGACTCTTTTACCGAAGTGGCCAGCCACATTCGGCCGGTCGACTTTTTATTGTTTGAAGATACCGAACCTTATAGTGTTCGAATTAAAAAAGCTCAGAAAAAAACCAACCGCAACGATGCCGTTATCATCGGCCAAGCCGCGCTTAAAAAAAGACCGGTTAACGTTGGGGTGATGGATTTTGGCTATATGGGTGGGTCCATGGGCTCTGTGGTTGGGGAAAAATTAACCCAACTGATCGAAATGGGGGTTGAAAATCAAAACCCGGTTATCATCTTCACGTCTTCGGGCGGTGCACGGATGCAAGAGAGTATTTTAAGTTTGATGCAAATGGCCAAAACCAGCGGGGCCCTTTATAAATTGGGCCAAGCACGGGTTCCCTATATTTCGGTTCTGTGCGATCCCACAACGGGTGGAACTTCGGCCAGCTTTGCCATGTTGGGCGACATTAATTTGGCCGAACCGGGTGCCCTGATCTCTTTTGCAGGCCCCCGTGTTATTGAGCAAACCATTCGTCAAAAACTTCCCGATGGCTTTCAGCGCAGTGAATTTTTGCTCGAGCATGGCATGGTGGACCGAGTGGTGCATCGAAAAGAGCTTCGTCAAACCCTATACACCCTTATTTCTATTCTAGATCCCAGAGAATCAGGCACAAAAGACCTATGAAAATGCAGCGAGCGTTGGACTTCGAAAAACCTTTGGTTGAGTTGTGCGATAAAATCGATCAGCTTAAAAAATTATCCATCGAGGGGGACATCGATTTGTCTGCTGAAATTGAAAAAATCGAAAAGCGTGCCGAAAAAGTCAAAAAAGACATTTACGCCAATTTGTCTCCCAATCAGGTGGTTCAAATTGCCCGTCATCCCAACAGACCCGATGCCATCAGTTTGGCCAAGTTGATTTTTGACCCTTTTATGGAGATTCATGGGGATCGCCAATTTCGGGATGATCCGTCCATGGTGGGTGGGATTGCCACCCTTAAAAAGCACCGCGTCATGGTCATTGGTCACCAAAAAGGCCACGATACCAAAGAAAATATCTACCGCAACTTTGGCATGCCCCATCCAGAAGGCTACCGAAAAGCCCTTCGCCTCATGCAAATGGCCGATAAATTTAGAATGCCCATCGTCACCTTCGTTGATACGCCTGGTGCTTATCCTGGTATCGGTGCCGAAGAGCGGGGGCAGGCCGAAGCCATCGCCCGTAACCTTCGGGATATGATGGGGTTAACGGTGCCCATTATCACGTTTGTGATTGGCGAAGGTGGGTCTGGCGGTGCTTTGGGCATTGCGGTTTCCAATAAAGTCTACATGCTCGAATTTTCGGTTTATTCGGTCATCTCGCCCGAAGGCTGTGCATCGATCTTGTTTCGGGACGCCAAGAAAGCCGATATCGCCGCGGAGAAACTTAAAATGACAGCGTCAGATATTTGCCAATTGGGAGTTGCTGACGATCTGATTAAAGAACCCTTTGGCGGGGCGCACACCAATTGGAAAGACACCGCAGAAGCCATCAAAAAGGTGCTGACGCGGGATCTGTTGGCCTATCAAAAAGTCTCGGTCCAAGAACTTTTGGACGAACGTTACGCCAAATTCCGGGCCATGGGCCAGTTTGACGCTTCTCCAGAATAGAAATCCAACCTCTCTTTCCACATAGGGGGATTTCAATTTTGGGTTTTTTTGGGAGTTTATTTAATGCGCTTAAGCTTTTGGGGCTGAAGAAGTTACTTTCTTTTCTGTGGTCGAAGGTTTTAGGCTCACCAAGGTTGGGCTGGCAATAAAGATGGTGGAATAGGCGCCAGAGACCACCCCTGCAAACAGAATCACGGCAAAGGGTTTAATGGTGGTGCCGCCCAAGACAATCAGGCACAAGACCACCAGCAAAACGGTGGCTGTGGTGTTAATGGTCCTACTCATGGTTTGGGTGATGGATAGGTTGGCAATGAAGGTGAGGGAATGGTCGTTTTTCCGAAGCAATTTAATGTTTTCTCGGATTCGGTCAAACAATACGATGGTGTCGTTCAGCGAATAGCCCAAGACTGTTAAAATCGCAGCCACAAAGGCCGAGTTGATTTCCAAATTAAACATCGAAGCAAAAGCCAGGGTGGTGAGGGCGTCGTGAAGCAAAGAAATAAGGGCCGCAATGCCAAAGGTCCATTCGAACCGCCAGGCGATGTACAGCATTAGCGCCACAAACACGATCAAAAGAATCCAGATGGAACGTTGGCGCAGTTCTGAGCCCATTGAAGGGCCAATGGCGTCTATTTCCAGGGTTTCCATGTTCCCCAATTTTTGAAATAGGGCTTCGCGAATTTGAATGGTTTTCGCTTGGTTAATGTTGACGGTTTTAATAATCACTTCTTGGTCTTGAGAGATTTGGATGTCGCTGTTTTCAAGCCCAAAGGGGGTTAGGGCTTCGCGAATGTCGTTTAAAAAGGCCGTGTTGACCTCTTTGAGGGTTTGATTTTTTTGCTTGGCAATTAAGTGGCGGTTGTTGAGCTCGTCAAATTTGAAGGTCATGGTGGTGCCGCCAACAAAATCGATGCCATAGTTCAACATGGGTTTGGATTGGAAAGCGCGAATGGGCATCAGTGCGAGGCCAATCAGGGTAAAGAGCATGGAAATGGAAAACCAAAGGTTGCGTTTCTCGATGATTTTAAAAATGCGTTTTGACATGGGGGTCTCCGTTTTAGGTTCTAAATAGAATGCCGTCTTTGGGCAAAGCGAATCGGGCAATCATTTCCAGCATCAGTTTGGTCAGGGTAATGGCGGTGAACATGCTGACAATCACCCCAATGCTGAGGGTGACAGCAAAGCCTTTAACGGTGCCAGATCCCAGCCAAAACAGAACCGCCGCGGCAATCAGGGTGCTGATGTTGGAGTCCAAGATGGTAATAAAAGCTCGGTTAAAGCCATTTTCGATGGCGGTTAACATGGGAACGCCGGTTTGTTTTTCCTCTTTAATCCGTTCAAAGATAATCACGTCGGCGTCCACAGCCATGCCGATGGTCAAAATAAAGCCGGCAATTCCGGGGAGCGTGAGGGTAGCGTGTAGCAGTTTAAGACAGGCCAGGGTAATCAAGACATAGGCAACCAAGGCGATTGCTGCCACCACACCTGGCAGTTGGTAGAACAGCACCATAAAAATGGCTACGACCACAAAGGCCGCGATTCCTGCGCGAATGCTTTTGTCGATGGAGTCCTTGCCCAGGGTAGGCCCCACCACTTTGTTGGAGAGCACTTTAACTGGAACAGGAAGGGCTCCGGCTTTTAGTTTAATCACCAAATCCCGCATTTCTTGAACCGAAAAATGACCCGAAATTTGGGCGCGGCCACCGGCAATGGGTTCGTTAATATTGGGTGCGGAAATGATGTGTCCATCCAACACAATGGCCAGGGGCTTGCCCACCCAGCCGGTGGTGA
The DNA here is from genome assembly GCA_050250935.1 of Candidatus Margulisiibacteriota bacterium. Classification (GTDB taxonomy): domain Bacteria; phylum Margulisbacteria; class Marinamargulisbacteria; order JBFWNS01; family JBFWNS01; genus JBFWNS01. The sequence goes on from JBFWNS010000001.1 coordinate 544,505, forward strand.
CATCTCGGAATTTTTTGGCCCCTTCGGTGGTGAATTCGATGTTGACGATGGGTTCCCCATATTGGTTGGTTCCTGGGGTGGCGCTTTTAAGGTCTGCGCCGGTTAAGGCGGTTTCTTTTAGGATAATGGGTTTTTCGCTGATGACCTGACCTTTTTCGTTGCGTTCGATCACCTTGTCGAGTCTGGCGTTTTCACCGGCCAAGAGGGCAAGTTTTTCTGGGGTCAAAGAACTGACATCCCCGGGTGCCCATTCAGCCTGAACAAATTCCATTAAAGCGGTTTGTCCAATAATGCTGATGGCGCGGTCTGGGTCTTTAACCCCAGGCAATTCCACTTCGATTTGGCGTTGTCCTTTGGCCCGAATGGTGGGTTCAGTAACCCCCAAAGCATCGATTCGGTTTCGTATAACACTCAGTACACCCAAGATGGCATCGTGGTCGACGGATACTTTTGGGGTATCTTCGGCTTCAAAAATCAGTTGGGTTCCCCCTTGAAGGTCCAATCCCAAATTGAGGGGGTAACGCCACAACACAAATGCGGTGGCCACAAACACGGCAAGAACAAGTAAAAGTTGGAGTTTTAAGCGGTTTTTCATCTTAAATAGGGCCCTTAAATAGGAGTGGGTGTGGTGAGCATAAATTTAATCATACCCAGGGGGTTTTGTCTAAGCAGAAGCTCTTTTTTTTGATGGGGTTAAAAGACCATGCCAAAAGAGAGTTTGTAAACGTCAGACAGGTAGTCAAATTTGGGTTTAGAGTACGCGAAATTCATGGTGAAAGGGGCGATTTTTAACCCTGTTCCAAGGCTTAATATACCGTCACTCAGCCCGGTTCTGAGGGCCAAAAAGGGGGTCGGTTGGTATTGAGCGCCCAGATAGACCGAGCTGGTTCGATTGGCCCTGCTGTTAATGTCTGCTGAAAGGGTTATGGTATCCCAGAAGGAATAAGCGACGCCTGCTCGCCAATTTAAGGGGTAGGTTTCTAGGTTTTTTGAAGGTGTTGTCCATTCCATTTTGGGGGCCATCAGATTTTGAACAGAAAGTCCGAATCGAAGGGGTTGTATTGGGCGAAATAAAACCCCGGCATCAACGCCAATGCCGTTTGCATGTGCGGCTTCGATTTGTTCGGCAAGGATTTTGAGGGAAATCCCAAGAGAAATCGTTTGGGTTAGGGATTTTCCCGCTGCCAAAAAGAGGGCTGAGGACCGGTAGGAAAGCGTGTCTCCGGTTAAAAGACCCTCTCCGGAATCTGATGAATAGGTTGCCCGGGCAATATCGCCTGTTTGAGCAGATACGTACCCCAGGCCCAACCCCCATCCCCAAACTGGCAATGCTAGGTGCCCGGTTAAAGTAGTGGTCTCGAAGGCCTGGGTGCTCATTACGGCTATATCTGTTTTTTGGATAAATCCCAGTGCTCCTGGATTCCAGAGAACGGCATGGCTGTCCTCGGCGACAGCGGTGTAGGCCAGTCCCAAGCCAGCGGCTGATGCTGATGCAGGAGTTTCAAGGAAGGCTCCGGCGTTGTCCGCTGCTTTGAATTCTTGAGTGTGGATACATAGGGTGACAAATAGCAGTCCTAGTAGGGTTTTTATCTTCATATTTATTCTCATTTCAACACCAGAATTTTGGTTTTTTTGATTTCTTTGTGACCATCGGCTTGGAACACCAAATAAAGGATGTAGGCCCCATTGGCTACTTGTTCGCCAAAGCTATTGGTTCCAGACCAGGTGACGGAGTTAAACCCTGCTTTACCCCCTTCAGTTCCAGGAAGGGCCTCAAATTGCCAGAGTCGTTCTCCGCTAATACTGTGTAAATAGCCAGAAACGGCGGCGTCTTTGGTGAGGGAGTATTGAATGTGAGAGACGCTTTGGTTGGGGTTAAAGGGGTTTGGTGCATTTAGGAGGTTTGTGATTTTGAGTGCTGAGGTAACCGTAAATGATTGGGATTCAAAGAGAGCGGTATTCCCATCGTGGTTGCTTGCCCTAATTCGAATTGAGTAGGTTCCGTCCTCAAGGTTAAGCGGTCTTGTGATGGTCAGGGATGTTGCGGGTTCAGTGGCTTCACCCATAAAAGACTGAACGGTTCCAGAGGGGCCTCGGACGTCAATATTATAAGTTGAAATTGTGGAATAACTTCCGCTGATTAAAAATGAAAGTGTAGAGTCAGAATATACATAGTCAATTTTGTTCATGGTCTGACCTTGAATCCTAAGGTCCGTGATGTAGGGTCCAAGAGGTTCCGGGTAAAGATCTCTGGGAAATTCTAGGGTTTGAATGTTTTTTGTGGTTTGAAAAACACCGTTTGAGAGAACCAAGACTGGGGTGCTTTCGACGGCGGTTGAGAGGTCGACAATTTTTACCGGGATTGCTGCAAAGGCGCAGCTGGTAGCAATTAATAATAATGACGCAATGTAATAAATATTTTTCATTGATAATCCTTAGAGTGGACAAAACTATAACAACGTAATATAAACATGTAAAGAATAAATTTATTAAAATATATCATTTTGAAACAAGGAGTTGGGTATGACTTTTTACAGAGCAGCTGGGGCGGTTATGATGGGTGTCATTTTGGCGTCTTCTGTTCAGGCGCAGTTTGTGGATAGCCAGATTTATTACAACAATGGCAATTTCGGAATTGGTACTTCGGCACCTTCAGCACGTCTTGAAATCACTGGGAATAACCCGACGATTTATTTAAACGGTTTGGCTGAGCGATCGAGACTGGTGGTGAATGCTGCTGCCGGTGGGAGTTCCTGGGTTTCATTAACAGAGAACAATACGGGCAAGTGGTCGATGGGGTATTCGGGGGCGGCAGGAACGCAAGGGTCTTTGTTGTTTTGCCAGTATCCTGATTTGACGGGGAATGAACGGATGCGGCTCTTGCCTGGAGGGGCTTTGGGTATTGGGACCACCGATCCCAAGGGCAAGCTCCATGTTCAGGATGGTCGTATCGTGGTTAATGGCGTCGGTGGGTATTTTCAGGCTGGTTTGGATTCAAACGATTTTAATTTGGGCAAGGTTAGTTTTCATCCCTCTCATTGCAATTTTTATGAGCAATATTTTGCTGGGATAGCCTATTCCAATGCTGCGGGGTGGCTGTCTGTTGGTGGGGGAACGGCCTTGAATTTATTGCTGGACAGTGGTTCTGGGGCGAATTACGGGAATCATATTTTTCGAAAATTGTCTTGGAATGGCACTCAAAAGGTCTATACCGAAGTGATGCGCATTAATGGGGATGGTAATGTGGGAATCGGCACAAATTCCCCCGCGACTAAATTGGATATAAATGGTGTTGTAAAGGCCAGTGATTTTACAATGACGGCGTCTACATGGGCGGATTTTGTTTTTGACAAAGGCTATGTTTTGCCCCCATTGGATTCGGTGGAAGCCACGATCTTAAAAGAAGGTCATTTGCCTGGTGTTCCTTCCGAGGCCACATTGAAAGCTAAAGGGTTGTCTTTGGGTGATATGCAACGTATTCACATGCAAAAAATTGAAGAGCTTACCTTGTATGCCATTGCTCAGAACAAAAAAATTAAAGCGCTGGAGTCCCGACAAAAAACTCTGGAGAGTCGCTTGGCGGCTCTTGAGGCTAGGTTGGGGAGATAGAGGGCTATTTTTACCAAGGTCAAAATGTCCTTGTTTGGCTTGCCCATAGTTTTGATTTGATTCATCGTTAACGGGGTTGTGTAAAGAGCCGTTTTCGGTGCGGATCATGGCCAGTTTTTGGTTGCCGCTGTAGAGGTATTTCACTTCGTAGGTGTTGGTGCTGGCCAGGCCTTCTCCAATTTGGTTTCCAGCAAGGTCCCATTGGATCCATTTTGTGGTGGCATATTTACAAAGACTTACTCCCAACTATACCAAAAATTCCCATTGAGGCGATGCCCTGTTTTGATTTGATGTATCGATTTTTGTTCAACGTCGTAGTAGTACACGTCATGGTCATAGACCCATGGTACCCAGTCAAAATTAGCGCCAAACAACAGGTATTTTGAATCTTTATCCCAATACAAAGGACCCTCCACACCTCCTCCAAAAAACCCAAGGGTTTTTCCCGCAATGTGTTGGATTGTTTTGGCTTCAAGATTGATTAAATAAAGTTCACTTTCAGCCTGGATAGCCATGTATTTTCTATTGGGCGACGGAGGACTTAATTCAAAGTACTTTGCTGAAGCGTGGCTCCTTAAAAAATCCGCTAAATCAAATATGACCTGAGATGTTTCAATAGGCTCTACAGAATGTTCAATAAGCTTACCGGCTTGATCCACAAAATACATAAAAGCCCCAGAATAGGAGTATGAGCCCCATATATTATTAAATTTTTTAATTCCACTATCTTCAATCGTTCTGGCAATTTCTCTGACTTTATTTGTGTTCAGCTCAATAATCCAAACACTGGGTGTTTGAGAAGAGGCTTTGTCTTTTTTAGCAAAGGTGCCCATAGGGTCTATATTGCCACTAGGTGATGAACAAACAATCCAATTTTTATCTTGAAAATACCAAATAACCCACATGCCTTGAGGAAATTTTCTTTTTTCACCTGTTTGGCTGTTGTACATCAACGTAATATCTTTATCAATATCGCCATATCGCTTTGAAAAATCCTCTTCCTGTACAAAAAAAACATTTGAAAATCTAAGAAAACGGTAGATTCCACAATGATCATTTTCTAAAAGCGTTGATTCCTTTAAAGGTTCATGCTTCTCAGATTTTAGATTAAAGGAAGCCAGCCCCCAGCCAATATATCCAGACATGGGATATGCAAAGATGGCTGTATTAAGAAGACTAACAATTATAAGTGTTGTAAGACACTTTTTACTATTGAGTGGCATTGATCATATCCCGAATCGGGTTGTGGCATTTAAAGTTTTCAAAGTTATACACCTGATTTTCGTAAACCGGTAGAACTGCTGCTTTTGCCGCTTTGTATTTTTCAACATCAGTAAATCGGTATAAAATTCGGTTTCCCTCATAGTCTTTTAACGTTTCTTTGGTCATCAATCCGTTCCGATCGTCTTGGTTCACACCACCAAAACTCCAGGACGAGCGGTTATCTATTTGTTTCTTGGGGTTATATTCTCCCGGTTCAATAATCTGGGTATGAGTTGCCATGGGATCAATAAGATTGGAGCCATTAAACAACGGTTTTTCTACCACAACCGGATAGCTTTCAGTGGCAGGATTATATATTCCATACCCTGGCCCATGTTGCTCTTTAAACAAAGGCGTTGCAACACTGTAAAGTGTATAGCCTGCACCCAAAATAGACCCTCCCAAAGAAATGGCTTGCTGCGTTTGCGTTAACCCTATGGAAGCATACTGACTTCCGGTGAAGCCTGCCCTGGCTTCCATGGTAACACTGCTCAGCCATCCATTTGCAAGCGCTGTATCCAAGCCAAACCCAGCAGCAGCACCGATGGCGGCTCCTAAAAGGGTTTCGGATAACATGTTCGGTCGACTTAAATCTTTTCCCCAATTTGCAGCAACTGCGCCAATAACCATGCCAACAAACCACCAAAACTCCCCATCCGGATCGACATACATCAGAGGACTGTTGGCGGTATAGAGGTAGGGATTCAGGCATTGGCCGGATGGGTGGTTAGGGCACTATTCCCACCGATACCCAAAATTTCCATTTAGCCTATCCCCTGTTTTGATTTGATGAATGGATTTTTGTTCGATGTCGTAGTAATACACATCATGATCATAAACCCAAGCTATCCAATCAAAATTAGCGCCAAACAACAGGTATTTTGAATCTTTATCCCAATAGAAAGGACCCTCCACACCTCCTCCGAAAAACCCAAAGGTTTTTCCGGCAATGTGGCGCATTGTTTTGGCTTCAAGATCGATCAAATAAAGTTCACTTTCAGCCTGGATAGCGATGTATTTTCTATTGGGGGACGGAGGACTTAATTCAAAGTATCTTGCTGAAGCGCGGCTATTTAAAAAATCTGATAGATCATAAAGAATTTTGTTATGGGGCTTATCAATATTTTCGATGTTTCTTTCTACCAGGTTCCCTGCTCTATCAATATAGTAAATATAGGCTCCGTTATAGGAGCAGACGGGATCTAGGGGCTTAATACCTTGAAAAGCATTGTTGTCTGTTGGAAGAGCCAGATGCATTTGTTGATCGTCTAATGCATAGATCCAGTATGAGCATTCAAAGCGGCCTTTTCCTATTTTTCCATCAAAATCTTTATGGGGTGCTTCGTCATTGAACCTCCCCTGTCCAGTGAAAAGCCATTTTTTGTCTGAAAAATACCATGATGCGGAAGGAATAGGGGTCTCTTTTTTGGTTTTAAAATCATACATCATGAACCATTCTTTTGATGCATTAGACTGCCTGTATAGCAACGTTGTGCCTATAACCTCTTCTCTCAAAAAATGTAGTTTTTTGTCTGCATATTTATCTGCAAGGAAGGAATTGATTTGATTACGTTCTTCAGACAAATTAAATTCAATATACCCGCCATATACTAAATACCCGCTCATGGGGTAGCCATAAATGGACCTTGTTAAAGCAAGTACCGCGATACAAAGAATAAACCCTATTATTTTACCGTGTTGCATTGATCATATCCCTAACCGGGTTGTGACATTTAAAGTTTTCAAAGTTATACAGCTGATTTTCATAAACCGGCTGAACGGCTGCTTTTGCGGTTTTGTATTTTTCAACATCGGTAAATCGGTATAAAATTCGATTTCCTTCATATTTGCTTAAATCTTCTTTTTCCATCAATCCATTACGATCGTCTTGATTCACCCCACCAAAACTCCAAGATTTGCGGTTGTCAGGATCCAATGTAATTCCGTCACTCTTAAATCCCGGCTCAATAATCTGAGTATGCCCTGCCATAGGATCAATAATATTGGTATCAAACCAGCCCCCTGGCACCAAGGATTTTTGTACCACCACCGGATATCTTTCAGTAGAGGGGTTATATGCCCCATACCCAGGACCATGCTGTTCTTTAAACAAGGGGGTAGCAACACTGTAAAGTGTATAGCCTGCACCCAAAATAGACCCTCCCAAAGAAATGGCTTGCTGGGTTTGCGTTAACCCTATGGAGGCATACTGGCTTCCTGTGAGGCCTGCCCTGGCTTCCATGGTAACACTGCTTAGCCATCCATTTGCAAGCGCAGTATCCAAGCCAAACCCAGCAGCAGCACCGATAGCGGCGCCTAAAAGGGTTTCAGATAACATGTTCTGTCGACTTAAATCTTTTCCCCAATTTGCGGCAACTGCGCCAATAACCATGCCAACAAACCACCAAAACTCCCCATCCGGATCGACATAGACCAGAGGACTGTTGGCAGCGTAGAGGTAGGGATTCAGGCGTTGTCCTGCTGGGTCTTCGGTGAGGAAGCGACCGATTTCAGGATCGTAGTGGCGTTGGTTGAAGTAGAACAGGCCGGTTTCGGGGTCTCGTTTTTTGCCGGTGAAGTTGATTTCGTTGGCGTTGGCATTCAATTTTATGGAGGGGCCTAGGTTGCCGAATTCGTCGAGGTTGATTTTGGAGACAACCATGTTGTTGGTGTCAATCATGATGACGGGAGTGCCTTGGGCGTTGTTGATGAAGTAGTAGGTTTTTTCTTGGCCGTTTTCGGTGCGGATCATGGCCAGTTTTTGGTTGCCGCTGTAGAGGTATTTCACTTCGTAGGTGTTGCTGGTGGCAAGACCTTCAATAACTTGAAAATATCCGGCTCGCTGAACCGACATTTCTTTATTCTCCACTCCTTTTTAAACTTTGCTTTTGCAAGCGTATCTTATATTTTTCAGTGGATTAAGTTTTTGGGGATGATTGCTGAGGTAGGCTTTTCCGATCCATTCGATTATAAATTTTATCTACATTCTGAGAATCGTGTTTCAGAGGGTTGGGCTTTTGAGTGCAGATCTTCAAATCCCTAAAATTCTATTTGAAATGTAGAAATACGCATCCCCAAGCAAGCCATATAATAAACAATAAGATAATGTTTCCTATAGTTACCCCTTTTTCCCCAAATTCAGATTTTAAAAAATAGTTATTCTGAAAAAAACTGAAAAAATGGGCATCATAAAACCAGTCTTTTTTAAAAATCATGCCATAAATAATGAGTATGGTGACAAAAAGTAAAATACCTGCAAATAGTAATGAAAATCCGAGTGGAACAAGATACATATTTTTATCTCACGGGTACAGAATAATTAATAGGTAGTCCTATTCCAACCCCAGCTGAAAGACCTAGACCAAATTTCGTGCTCTTTCCATTAATAACACGAAGTCCTAGGTATTTAAAACCTGCAGTAACTGTACTCCGTTCGTCTATCCCTTTTGAGACCATATCTGCATAGAAACTGGCGCCAATTGATGGAATGACTTGAGCCGATTTTTGAAAACCGCTACCTCTGTCGTAATTTAATGAAAATTGCCAAACATCTATTGAGCCACCTAACCTCACATCCAAATTAGAGAGTCCATGACTCAGTTTTCCGGTGAAGCCAGTTAAGCGTTCTTTCAACCCTTCCCCAAACTTATTATACAAAACATTATAAGCGCCAGACTGAAACCCGTTTGCAAAGCTTCCGCCAGCAGCCATGCTGGTGACGCCACCAGCGATACCTGCAATGCCGGCTTGCTCTAGCATGCCAGCCCCATTGCTGGCTTCGGCTGCCAAATTGCCTATAGCGCCCCCAACAAATCCAGAGCCAAAACTACCGCCACTGGTCATGGATTGTAGGCCGCCCGAAACCCCATGTGCTAGGGTTTTTCCAAGTCCTTCTGTGGCATGTCCCATCATCTCGCCAACGCCAAAGCTGAGAGCGCCACTAAGGGCTCCAGAACCAAAGGCATTAAGAACGCCCTGGCCGTCAATTTTTCCGGTTAAGGCGAGTTGCATTCCGGCGTTAATGGCAGCGCTGGTGGCGCCGGCTTGAAGTGCAGAGACGAAAAGTGGGATTAGGAATTGAAAAAACTCCCCATCCGGATCGACATAGACCAGAGGACTGTTGGCAGCGTAGAGGTAGGGATTCAGGCATTGTCCTGCTGGGTCTTCGGTGAGGAAGCGACCGATTTCAGGGTCGTAGTGGCGTTGGTTGAAATAATACAAGCCGGTTTCGGGGTCTCGTTTTTTGCCGGTGTAGTTGATTTCGTGGGAGTTGGCATTCAATTTTATGGAGGGGCCTAGGTTGCCGAATTCGTCGAGGTTGATTTTGGAGACAACCATGTTGTTGGTGTCAATCATGATGACGGGAGTGCCTTGGGCGTTGTTGATGAAGTAGTAGGTTTTTTCTTGGCCGTTTTCGGTGCGGATCATGGCCAGTTTTTGGTTGCCGCTGTAGAGGTATTTCACTTCGTAGGTGTTGCTGGTGGCCAGGCCTTCTCCAATTTGGTTTCCAGCAAGGTCCCATTGGATCCATTTTGTCGTGGCATCTGTTTTTTTGTAGATGCGTTGGCGGTTTTCGTCGTATCCATAGGTGCCAATGGTGGTGCCGTCGTCTTTGGCTTGAACCAGTTGGCCTTGGTAGTTGTAGGTGTATGTGCGTTGGGTCTGGGGTTGGTTGGTTGGGTTGTACCGGGTGCGAGAGATTTGGTTGCCTTCGGCATCGTAAGCATAGAGGGTGTAGCGGCCATCGGCTTGATTTTTTCGGACAATTTGATCTTGGTCGCTGGCCACAGTGATGTTCGGTTGGCCCAGGTTTTTGTTGTTTGGGCTTTCAAACCGGGTTGGGTTGCCGTTTTTATCCCATTGGTAGGTGTATTGGGGTTGTTGATTCAGCTGAACTTGGGTGAGCTGGTTTTTGGCATCGTAGGTCCAAGCACGGTTTATGGTGCTGCCCGTGCTGAAGAGATAGTCGTTGTGTTGGGTGGCGGTTGGAATCCCTTGGGCATCGTAGGCATAGGTTTGGGTGTACAGCGTGGTTCCCGAAGCCGTTTTGGCGGTGATGGATTTGAGCAAAATCTGTTTGTCGTAGGTGTAGGTGAGGGTTGTGCCATTACCCAGGGTAATCTGTGCAATGGTTCCGTTGGGGTTGTAGCTGTAGGTTGCCAAAGCGAGTCCGTTATAGCGTTGGGATTGGAGTTTTTGGTTAGAATCATAGGTGTAGGATAGGGCTTTCCCGTCGTTAAAGGTTAAGTTGGCCACTTGGCCGTTGGTGGGGTTGTAGGTATAGGTGCTTTGAACCGTTTTGGACAAGGCTTTAATGGTGGTTTGGGTTTGAATGGGACGACCGGCACTATCGTAGGTGTAGGTGGACAGGGCATCTGGGGTTTCGGCTTGCACCAGATGGCCTTTGCCATTGCTGCCTTGGTCGTAAGTTAGGGTTTCTTGAACCGTGCCATTGAGCTTGGTTTGGGTAACCCGGCCTTCGACATCGTAGGCGTAGGCATAGGTTTTAGACAGTACTCCGGTTTTGTCGTAGATCGCAATGCTTTCGACCACATTGGGGGCTTGTTGGCTGTAGGTGGGGATGGTTCTTTGAAGGGTTCCTGTTCCCGGAAAGTAGGTTTTGGTGATTCTTCCGTAGGCATCTTGGTCGGCCTTGTGAATTAGCCCCCTTGGGTCTGTGGTGGTGGCCACTCGGCCAAAATTGTCGTAGGTAGACAGGGTTTGGCTGTTGTCTGGCACAAACACCGTTTTCGTGGTTTGGTTCAGTTCGTTTTGGTAAGACACGGTTTGACGCCCCTTGGTATCCGTCACGGTTACGGTGTTGGACCCATCGTCATAGCTGGTGGTGGTGGTGCCAAAATCTGGGCTGGTGACGGTTTTTTTTCTTAAAAGATCGTCGTAGGTGTAGGATTTTTTCAAAGTCCAGGTGTTGGTGCCTGTGTAAACGGCTAGGGGGAGGTCTCCGTAATAATAGTCGGTTTTAATGTCTTCTTCTCCGCTGGGGTTGTCCACCAAAATAGTGCGTCCCATGCTGTCCACGGTGCTGGCCACGGTTCGACCACCTCCGGTGACTGTGGTGGTTTTTAGATCGGAGCTATAGCTGTAGGTTATGGGGATGTTGTCGGGTCCAGTAGCGGAGATGACACGTCCATAGGCATCATAGGCATAGGTGGTGATGCCCCCATTAATGCCCGTTATTTTGATGGGTTTTCCGGTAAACCCTTCCAGTTCTATGGTGCTGGTTTTTCCGTTCGTGGTTTGGGTGATGGTCTGTTTTGAAGGAGCATCCATATAGTTGAACTGCGTGGTGAGCGGTCCATTGGGGCCATATAGGGTTTGGGTTTGGATTCGACCGTTGTAAAAATATCGCATTTCTTTGAGAAGTTTTCCCGAGGAATCCCTTCCTTCACAAATAGAGGCTATTTTGTTGTTCCAATAGGTATAAAAAAAGGCATTTGTTCTCCCTTCAGGAGAAACGGTTTCTTTAGATTTTATTCGACCCAAAATATATCGGCGATTGAAATTCCAATCGACAATAGACGAATCCCCAACCCCAGGCTCAGGATAATAATAAGTTAGTGTTGTTTGAAGGTCTGTTAGCCCAGATTTTTTGTGGGTAATAGACAGGGGATTATTGTAATCATCATAGTCGTTGATAAGGGTTTCTTCCTGAATTTGACCATTGCGCTTTAAGATCGTTTTTTTGGGGATACGCTTATCCAGATCCCATTCCATAACTGTTTCAAAAGGCCCCATCGTTTTTTTTGCTATTAAACCATTTGTAAATGATAAAACTTCATCAGCGATAAAACTTGGATTGTCGATTGTAACTCCGTCCAAGGAATAGATGGTATTGGATGACCATGTCGGTTTAAACTGCTGATGCTTTACGCCCAATCCTGTTGTGTTGTATAGAAACTGCGTTATCCAGGATTTCCCGTCAGCCGTGATCTTTTTACTCGAAATCAAAGGGGAGAGTGTCTCAATAGGTATATAACTTCCATTGTTCTCGCCCCCATTGATATAGGTATAAGCAATTTGTGTCCCCAAAGCTGTTTTAACACCACTTAATAAAAAACCATTTGCTCCTCTCCCATAATCAAAAGAACTGTAAGTATAGGTTTTTTTATAGGTATCTCCGATAGTGACTTCTGAAAGGTTGTTGTTCAAATCATAAGCATACTGAATACGGATTGGTGCCCCATTTGGCCCTGTGTAGGTTATTTTCGAGATTTGGCCATCTTGTTCTGTTTTTAGCCCGGGGGATGACGAAACGTATTCAAAGTTTATAATTCTATTTGATGTGTCGGTGATTTTTTTTAGCCGGACGTATTGAACACTATCACCATTTATAAATCGGTCGGATCCCACAACTTGATAGTGAAAATAGAAATCCGCTTCTGAAATAACATCGCCCAAAATAGGAAACAAATAGGCTGCTAATAAATTATAATCTGTAGTGCCACCATTTTCATACTCAAGCGTAATTTGTTGATAGCCCTTACAAATTTTGGTCAATGATTTTCCCATTATGGCTACCCAGGGTAAATTTTCTGCCCCAGACAGTCTGTTTTTGTCGCCCCCCCAATAGTAAAAGAAATTTTGTCCAAAAATATAGGTTGTTCCATCTGGAGTTTCCAAGCGAATGTCTTGGGGAAAGGTATCTGGGGAATCCGATCGGGCATAGGGCTCTTTTATAGCAAAGTAAGTTATCGGATTAGAAACATAAACTCTGTTAAAATTGCCGGGCTGTTTTGAAACGAAGGCCCCCAAGTTACCATCGTAGAAATACTCTGAAATGCCTTCATTGGTTTCTATTACTACCTTTTGATAGTTTCGATTTGCTATGAGCCCATTGCCGGAAGTGGTTTGCCCGTTATTCATAATGTAGGCACGCATCAGGAGATTTAGCCCCCATCCATGCCCGAAGCCCTGCCCTGATTTGCCCATAAAAGATAGTGGAGATAGAAGAGTCTTGCTTTTAAAAAATGATGAATTATAACTTCTGGATAACACCAAATCATGGCCCCCAATTCCAGGTAAGGTTAAGTCTATATCTGAAAATTTCAACTTACCTTGTGTTAAATCCACTTCCTCATGGGCAGGTCCGCCAAGATTCAGATTTAGACGAGAAACATCAGCTTCTGAAAATGATAATGAAGCGCCCATAAGTGCAGTTGAAGTTTTTTGTTCCCCAGTACGAATGGTTGGTTTTTCGGTCAATACATTTGTAGAGCTTAAATAAGGCAATATCTGTTGCATATCTTCACTCAATGTTTGAGCCATCAAAGGCATCTCAGGCAAAGAGTTGCTTAGAAAAAATAGAGAAAGAAGTATATAAATCGTCTTTTTCAAACTAAATATCCTCTTTTATAAAAAATATAAAATGCAAATGCAATATTACGTTAGTAGATCAGGGGTTTGTCAACCTTTATTTCCACGGGCGAATATCTTGCAGCTTGTTTCGGGCTTTCGGCGTTAATACCGCCCCGAAATCCCAATTCCCCACCCCCCGCCGACGACAAGAGGGTAGACGCTAAAGGCTGGTTTTTTTTGGTCCATGTCGCGGACATATAGGGCGGTGTAATAGCCGATGGCCGCGCCCAGGACGACGTCCGAAATCCAGTGTTTTTGTTGGGTAACGAGGGTGGCGGAGCTTAGAATGGCCGAGGAATAGCAGAGGGTGGTGACCCAGGGCTGGTCTTCTCGGTATTCTTCTGCGTACGAGGTCAGGACGGCCCAGGCAAAGCCGGCGTGGCCAGAGGGAAGGGCCCCTTCGTCGCTTGGGAATTTCCATTTGGGGCCTTGGAAATCGTAGGGATCCCCTTCTAGTTTCCTGAAAAAAAGATCCTTTAAAAATTGGGTGGTGATAATTTGAAACCCAAAGCTTTTAATGGCCATATAAGTGCCGTGCTGAAGTTTGGAATCGTCCAAAACAACCCCCGTGGCATAGATGGCGGGCAAGGCATAGAGCAGGGTGGTGGATTTGCCCAAGCCATGAAAGCCCTGGGTTGCATTGTTAAAGGTGGTTAGGTTTCTGCGGTCAAAGTAATCGAAAATGGGTTTGTCGACCAAAATCAGGAGTCCGGTTGCTGCTGCAACGGTTCCGGCCGTTTTCCATTGTTCACCATCCCAAGAAAAAGGAGAGCCAAGATAGCCCATAAAATCCGAGGCGTTTTGAAGGGCTGGGGTTTTGATTTGGTTTTCGAAATAATTAAAGGTGGGGGGGATTTCGGGGGGTTCGACTGCATTTGGTGCGTTGCAGAGGCCAATCGTGGCAACTGTGGCAACCATCAAGATCCTATAAAGCCAGGGTTTGCCAACCCTAGTGCTCATGAAGTCCCGCTAATGACACCGCTCTGTTTGTAAACGCATCCATTGAAATTGGCATTTAGTAAATCACATTTGCACGAAAAAATAAAAAAGGGCTGGGGTTTGCTTGGAGACCGGGGGCCTAAAGGCTGGTGGCTTCCGAGGGCAAACTGGCCCGTCTGCCCATCCATTTGAGCAGGCGTGCGGACATCAGTTTCGCTTGGACGATGCTGGAGAGTTTCTCGACCAATTTGTGGTTTAAAAAGGGTTTGGTGACATAGTCGGTGGCCCCAGAGCGCAGGGTTTTGACGATCAGGTCCGTGTCTTTGAAGGCGGTTAACATGACAATGGGGATGTTGGGGTTGGCGGCTTTGAATTCCGAAACCCATTTGTCCCCAGATTTGCCGGGCATGCCGATGTCTAGCAAAATTAAATCGATGCTGGTTTCGCTGGTTCGGGTGGCCGTAATTTTTTCGAGGGCGTCTTCCCCTGAGGTGGTTTTGAGAACGGTAAACTCGGTGATGAGGGCCATTTCGATGCCGTCGAGCATGTGGGGTTCATCGTCGATGGCCAAAATGACGGGTTTGGGCCAATTGCCCAATTGCTTGGTATGGGTTTTGGTTTCCATGGCTTGCAAAATTTCGGGTTGCGTCATGTCGATAAACGGGTCGTGATAGGGAAAATACAGGGTGATTTCGCTGGGCAGAATGGGGCTTCCCGATTCCTTTTTTTGAGCCAGAAATTTTTTGAAATTTTCAAGGCGTTCTTCGATTTCGAAGGTGGTATTGCGTTCCAGCTCCCGATTCAGAACCTCGTGGGCCACTTGGGTGTCGAAGGATTGTTTAACGGCAATGCGAAATTCCAGGTCATGGAAAGGACGCTGAAGAATATCGGCGGCCCCAATTTTCATCCATTCCACAGCGGTTTTGGCGGTCAGATGGTTGCTCAGAACCAAGATGTGGGGTAGTCCTAAAAAAGCTTCAATTTTGGGAATCAGGTCGGTGGGTGAGGCGTCTGGCAGGGTGGCCGACAAAATAATCAAGGGGGTGACGGGATTGGTTTCCAAGGTTTCCAGTGCTTCTTTGGCCGAGGTTGCGGTTAGGACGTGGAAATTCTCTTCTTTTAAGACGGTTTCCATCCAAGAAAGTTCAGTTGGCGTTTCTTCGACCAGCAGTACTTGAGTTTGACGCATTCGGTTCCCCTATTTTTGTAAAATACCTTCGGTGAAGGACTGGGTGGTAATGCCCGTTTAACTTAATGGTAAAACATTTTTGATGAGTTTGGTAATGGCTCGTTTTAGTTTTCGGTCATCGACGATGCTGCCATAAAAACAATGGGTGGCACCGGCATGGTCGACACAGCCTTTCCAAGACGGATCGTTGTGGGTCATCAGCGCCATAATAGGTGTTTGGGGGTAAGAGGCCTTAAAATGGCGAAGCGAAATGGGGCTGGGTGAAATCACGGTGGTGTCTTCGATAATCAATAAATCGGGCTGGCCTTCGTCGTTTTGAACATAAGCCAAGGCTTCGGATAGGCTGGGGCGGTGGTGAACTTGGTGGGGATGGGCTACCAGTTGAATTAATGCTGGGGCTACGGCGCTTTTTGAAATCACCAAAATATTTTTTTTCATATAACAGTTCTCCCTTTGGTTTTGTTTAAACAAAATCATCCTATGAACAGCAGCACGTTGGATGGTTTCCTGATTGATGATCCAGAGGCCTCCTTGTTTGGTTTTTATTAAGAAACTTTATTGTTAGTTTCCTATATTGTTTCCTACGGTATACCAATTTTATACCCGTGTAAAGCCTGAAAAAAACGGGTATACTAAATAATTATCCGAAAATCAAAAAAAGTTTATTGCAGGAAACCATCATGAATTTAGCCACGGTGTTGCGCATTCAGATTCGAAAGCTTCAGTTGTCCGACTATGAATTGGCTATGAAAAGCGGGGTCACCAAATCGGGTCTTAGCAAGATTTTGAATGGAAAAACCAAAAATCCGTCCTACGACACCTTGGTTGCTTTGGCCGGTGCTTTGGATTTGAATGTGCACGTGTTGATGGATGCCTTGCCCACCAAAAAACAGGTTCCAATGCTCCAAAAAACAGAGGTTTCGGCCTCGATCCAGCAGGTGCCAGTGGTTCAGTTGGGGGATGCCAATCGCAATAGTTCCCCAGATTTTTTGCGTAAAAAAGCCTATTCGTTTTTGGCAACGCCTGTTCAAGGAGACACGGTGTTTGCCGTTCGACTCGACCGGGATCAATACCCCTTTATGGCCGACCAATTGGCCCTCATTAACCCCGAGCTCGAGCCCAACGACGGCGACTTTGTGCTGATGCGAACAGCCGGCGTCGATGCCAAACTAGGCCGCTATACTTTTTTCGAACGCCAAGAAGCCATTGTGGGCCTGGAGTCCGGTCGCGATCACTGGGTAGAGCCCCTTCATGACAATCGGGAAGAGTTGTTGATTGGGGTGGTGGTTCAGGTGGTTTGGGTGTTGGTGGAGGGGTAGTTTACGGGTGGTGCTTTAAACTCTATGCCCGAGCTCCTTTAAAAAATCGTTAACCAAATGGCCTTGATGTTCTTGCTGGGACCAATGTTGGACATCTTTGATGTCAATGGGTTGTGCTTTGGCTACAGCGATAGCCTGGTGGAGTGCGGTTTTGTCTTGCCAGTGATAGTAGGCGGCCAACCGGTCCTTAACACAGTCTGTTGGGGTTAGCAGTTTTAGTTCTCCCAATCCCGAGTTTAGGTTGTGATAGGTGTCGATAGGCGTATTTCCAATGGCGATGGGAGGGTTTAGAAATTCAATAAAAAAGGGACAGTCAGGATGGGTAAAATATTTTCGTTTATCGAAGAGAAATCCAAGTGTTTCCATTGCCTTTAGTGTTCCCTTAATCGGATCGTACGAAATAAAATCAAGGTCGTAGGACATAAATTCGTTGTGGGCATAGATGGTAACACAAGACCCGCCCACCAAAACGGCATCAATTCCGTTCTTTTGAAGGTGGGTTGCGACTACGGTTGCCAGATCTTGAATGGAAAGGGTTTTAAAATCGAGAGGTTGCATAGGACTTAAGGTAAAGAAAAGGGTTTTCCGGTTCGACGGGGGCGGGTTCGTTCTTTGGGTAGATAAAGAAGTTGATATTTTGGGGGGAGAAAGGAAAACCCTTTTTTTAAAAAGGCCTGAAGTTCGGTTAACAACGGGTAGCGTGGGTTCCAATCATAGTATCGGATGTTTCCTTCCTTAAAACTGATCAGAATCCCCGCTTTTTCCAATTTAAGAAGGGCTTGTTGCATGGTAAATAAGGACACTTTAAAGTGGTCGGATAGGCGTTTGGCATAACAGGTTGTGTTGTTGAGAAGGAAAAACAGTATTTTTTCTGTGGTTTGGTTTCCAAATAGGCGTTCGAGCATCAAGCTTTCCTTGTACCAATAATAATGGTAATAGTACCAACAATATTGGTTATTTTAAACCCTTCATTTTGGTCTACCCCACCGGCAAAAACAAACGAAACGCCGTTCCTTTTCCCACTTCCGAGTCCACCTGAATGGTGCCGCCGTGGGCCAGGATGACGTCTTGAAGAATCGAAAGACCTAGGCCGGCGTTTTTGCCACCGGTTGGGCCTTTGGTGGTGAAGAAGGGGTGGAAGATTTTTTCTTTGGTTTCGGCGGAAATGCCGGGACCGTTGTCGGCGATATTGATTTCGATGCCCGGAATCTGGCGGCCCTGGTGGCCCAGAAAAGTGGCCTTTTTGGCGGTGACGACAATGGATTTGTCGGGTTTTTCCAGCGGTTCTAGGGCTTGAATGGCGTTGAACATCACATTAAACACGGCTTGCTGAAGCCGCAATTCGTCGCCGCGAATTTGGGGCAGGGATTTATCGAGATCCAGGGTTAGGGTAATGGCAATCTTGTGGGCACTGCCGGCCAAAATGCTTTGGGCGCTTTTAAGAATTTTGGCGACGTCGACCTTGGTTTTGACCGCACCTGGTGTGTTTTGAATGTGCCATTGCACGGCATGTTCGACGGGCAAAAATCGGGGGGATACATTCAATTTGAAGTTGGGGGATTCGTATTGAAAAGACTCCAAGGCATAGCCTTTGTTGTCCAAATAGCCCTTCTCGACCAACTCGTCGAACAAGGCTTCGGAGTCGGTTTCGGAGATCCCTTCGATTTGGGTGAAGCTGTCTTTTTTGACTCCACCCCCAGACATGCCATAGCGCATCATGTTGTCGGCGATGTACAAAATGCGGGTGTACTGGGTGGCGGCGGTGTTCAGATAGGTATAGACCCCAGCCAGTTGCAGAACGGTTTTCATGGCCTCTCGGATGGCGACGATGTGGTCCTTAAAAGCGTCTCCCAAATCCAGCTCCGAGGCGTCCATCAGCAAGGGATTGAGCTTGGTGGTCAGTTCCCCGGCTTCTGTAAGGTAGCCTTCGGCTTGCAGGGCTTCTACCACCAGGCGGGCTTGGGTTCTGTCTCCACCGACAGCCCATAAAAACTGTTCGGGTCCCACAAAAAACCGCCAGAGCCGCTGGTGATAATCGTCGTTTTCGTCGACCACATCGTAGTGGGTGCCGCCCAATTTATCGGCCAAAAACAACATGTGGGCTTGCATGGCGGCCATGGGATTTCGAATTTCGTGTGCAATGCCGGTGGCCAAGGTGGCCAAAGAGGCTTTATGAGAGAGTTCTTGGGCGATGCGGATGCTGGTTTCGCTTTTTTGGACCTCTTCTTGAACGCGTTTTTGAAGTTCTTGGTTGAGGGAGTCCAGTTGGTCGTAGGCGTTTTTGAGTTTTTCTTGGTGTGCAATGCGGTCAAAAACGATCATCACTTGCGAAATAACCGAGGCAAAGAGTGCAATGTCTTGCTGAGTCCAAGGTTCTTCGGAGAGTTTGGGGCCTAAAATCACCAGGCCTTGTAAATAGAGGTTGGAATGAAAGGGAATGACCAAGCTGCCTTTAAACGGCGACAAGGGGAAACGGTGTTTGAGTTCGGGGTCCAGGTCGTCCCAAAACACGATCGAACCATCGGCGTGAAAGCGTTGGATCAGCAGGTTTTTGGGGGGAAGGACGTGTTCGGTATGGGCCCGGGCATCCAAGGACGCCGAGAGTTCTTGGCAGTGGTATTCGACCCGGTGGGACAATTCGTTTTCATAGGCCAAAACGGTAATGACATTTTTAATTTGGATGGTATTGGCAAATTCCCCAGTGACAACGGCAATGACATCGTCCCTGGAATTGGCAATAAACAACCCCTGAGAAATGGCCTGAACAACCTTTTCGACGTTGTAAAAGCCCTTCAAAAACTTGGTTTCCAAGGGGGTCTGAATCAGCCGCTGAATATCCTGCCCATAGCCATACCAAGCCAACCCCAGCAGCATGTAAAACGGCAACGAAAACCCAACCCCCAAACTCGTCAACACCCCATACAAAACCCCAAACGACCCCGCCGCCACCACCCCTGTAATGATCTTGGAGTCGCGTTTGGCGATTAGGACTTTGATGTCCATTAGGTTGTGTTTGGTGATGAGGTAAGAGGTCATTAGAGCAAAGACACCAAGAAGAGCCGAGGAGCTTAGGTTAAGAAGGCTGGCCAGGAAAGGTGTAAATTTAAAAAGGATAAGAATGAAGTAACATAGGCCTGCTAGTATCAAAATATTTAAGGCGATTAGTAGGCGGAAAAATTTCTGTTTTTCGGCTATTGCAGGAGTGGCTTTAATTTTTTTTAAAAGTTCCCAGAACATTAAAATGGAAATAGTAGAAAAAAAGATTAAATAGATGTACCAAAAAAAATCTGGTGTGGTAACAAATCGAGCCCCAAAGTACAGGGTTACGCCCGTACGAAACTTCCAAAACCAATTCGATAAAAATAATAGAGCCCCTAAAATGCCGCTTACATAAAGATAGACGATAAAGTTGCTCAAAATAAAAGTGTTTACCACCGCTACAAGCGAGATAGGAAATATAACTGCAACGCTGTAAATGAGCTTATCGGTTAAAAATGCAAGTTGATAGGAATGTGTATTACTTTGAACGTAGCACCCCATTGCCCAAAAAAATAACAAAACGCAAAACCATAAAAAGATTCGATTTTGTGTGCTTTGGTTACTTTTTGTGAAAACATATATCCCTAAAACAAGTGTAAAAATCCCAGAGACTAATGGAGACAGGCGGCTAATTTCTATGATGAGATGCAGCACGGACTGAATCCTTTTTGATTAAATTCTTTTCTTTGCTATTGGTAGCACAAGATCTTTCAGTTTTTGAACTGTTTTTTCAATTTGCTGAAAGGTGTGATTCGCAGTAACAATGAATCTTAATCTCCCATTCCCTCTTTTAACAGCAGGGTAAACAACAGAAACTGTAAATATACCCGCATTTAAGAGGCTTTGAGAAGCTTTTAGTAGCGCTTCCTCATTATCTATAAAGATTGGAATTACAGGGCTTTTAGAGTGACCAAGTTCAAAGCCACTTTCTAAAAGAAGCGTTCTCATGTAGATGTTATTTTGGTGAAGACGTTTTGTAATACTAGAATCTTTTTCTAAAATTTCTAAAGATGCAATAACTGCTGCTGTATCGGCAGGACTGCAAGCTGCTTGAAAAATATAAGCATTCGCAGCCCATTCTAACAATGCCCGAAACTTTTTAGCGCAGGCGATAAATCCACCTACCGATGCCGTTGCTTTTGACAAAGTTGACATTAAAAAATCCACTTGTTCCGTAACCCCTAGCTCAGAGCATAGCCCTGCTCCGCGCTGTCCGTAAAAACCGAAGGTATGAGCTTCATCAACATATAAAAAAAACTTGAATTGTTTTTTCAATTCACAAATTGCTTGAAGCGGGGCTAAATCGCCTGACATAGAATAGGCCGATTCCACCACAACAAAAACATTTAAAAATTGATCCTTAATGGAAGAGAGTTTTTTTTCTAGATCGTTAACATCATTGTGGCGAAATGAAAGAAAAGTTGCTCCGGAAAGTCGAATGCCATCAATGATAGATGCGTGGCTTTCTCGATCAAAAATGATTAAATCTTTTTTTGTGGCCAAGCCAGATATGGCGCCAAGGTTTGTACTGTAGCCGGTAGGAAAGTAAAGGGCATCTTCTTTGCCTACTAAAGAAGCCAGCTTTATTTCTAGATGTTTGTGAAGGCTATTGTGCCCACAAGACATGGCGGAGGTGCCTGCACTTGTGCCATATTGGGCAAGGGCTTTTTGGGCAGCCTGGATCACACGAGGATCGCGATTAAGCCCTGTGTAGTGATTGATGCACCAAAGAATGGCGTTTTTTTGTGCTCCAGTATTTGGGTCTTGGACAATCCCTTCTACTGAACTACCACTAACAGTAAAAAAATTTTGAGAAAATAATCCTTCTTGAATTTGGGTGTTTTTATGCTTTGTTAACTCAGTTGCAATTTCATTAAGAGGGACATCGGCCTTTAACAACTCTTGGTAGAAAGAAAGAATGGGCTGTTGAGGTTTAGTTCCTAAGAAAGATGGAGCAGTGGGGGATCTTGTTTTGAACGCTAAGTTGGATAGTGAAATCACCGGTCTTCCATCTTCCGTGACGCCAACGACTGCAGATTTATCGGCGAGGTCTTGGTAGAAGGGGTTCTTCTCTAGGGTTTGGCGGTCTTGTTCAGATAGGGTTTTAGGGTGGTCTGGGAGACCATTTTCGGTTGTAGGTGATGGGGTTGAGGAGTTCACAAGGGTTTCTGAGGACGAGGCGTTCGTCGTCATAAAGAGTCTCCTTCACAGGAAAAGATTTCCCCCGACTCAAGCCAACGCGTTTTGGAATGAATTTTTGTTAGTTTAGCATATCCGCAAAAGAAATCTCATGGGATTTCGAATTTCGTGGGCAATGCCGGTGGCCAAGGTGGCCAAAGAGGCTTTGTGGGAGAGTTCTTGGGCGATGCGGATGCTGGTTTCGCTTTTTTGGACCTCTTCTTGAACGCGTTTTTGAAGTTCTTGGTTGAGGGAGTCCAGTTGGTCGTAGGCGTTTTTGAGTTTTTCTTGGTGTGCAATGCGGTCAAAAACGATCATCACTTGCGAAATAACCGAGGCAAAGAGTGCAATGTCTTGCTGAGTCCAAGGTTCTTCGGAGAGTTTGGGGCCTAAAATCACCAGGCCTTGTAAATAGAGGTTGGAATGAAAGGGAATGACCAAGCTGCCTTTAAACGGCGACAAGGGGAAACGGTGTTTGAGTTCGGGGTCCAGGTCGTCCCAAAACACGATCGAACCATCGGCGTGAAAGCGTTGGATCAGCAGGTTTTTGGGGGGAAGGACGTGTTCGGTATGGGCCCGGGCATCCAAGGACGCCGAGAGTTCTTGGCAGTGGTATTCGACCCGGTGGGACAATTCGTTTTCATAGGCCAAAACGGTAATGACATTTTTAATTTGGATGGTATTGGCAAATTCCCCAGTGACAACGGCAATGACATCGTCCCTGGAATTGGCAATAAACAACCCCTGAGAAATGGCCTGAACAACCTTTTCGACGTTGTAAAAGCCCTTCAAAAACTTGGTTTCCAAGGGGGTCTGAATCAGCCGCTGAATATCCTGCCCATAGCCATACCAAGCCAACCCCAGCAGCATGTAAAACGGCAACGAAAACCCAACCCCCAAACTCGTCAACACCCCATACAAAACCCCAAACGACCCCGCCGCCACCACCCCTGTAATGATCTTGGAGTCGCGTTTGGCGATTAGGACTTTGATGTCCATTAGGTTGTGTTTGGTGATGAGGTAGGCAATCGCAATTGTGTAAATAGAAACAAAGAAGTTTGCAAAAGGTGGGATGGGTATATTCATCCATAAAAAGTAATTGGTGCTGCCGCCTGAAAAAGCGATCAGAGTAAAACAAAAAATCAGTAAAAATTTTCTATCTTTTGTTTTGAGGTATTCCTTCCACAATAAAACATGGGCCAGTAAAACGTTCCCTAGAAAGTAGCCTAAGAATGGAAAAAATAGATGTCCGGCTTTTGGCCAAAGGGAAAACATCATCACAGGCTCTAACTTTAATATGAGTGTATTTGTTAGGAGCTGAGAGCTAAAAAATAAACTACATCCCAGATTAAAATAAAATAAAATGGACTGGGTTTTTGAAGATTTATCAACCAGCTCATAAATAAAGTTAGTAAAAAAGAAGGGGATAAAGGCTGCCCCGACCATCAATAATCGACAATAAAGTAGAGCGGTGTTGTAATCTGTACTGTATTGCCAAAAAAAATAGAAAAAGCTCCAAAAAGCTATTCCTAAATTGTAGAGGATATAGTATTTATACCTTGACTTATTGTGCGCAAAAATAGCTGCGAGAGCTAATGCTGTAATACAGTTTACAGCTGCAGAAATCCCAAAAAAATTCATGTCACTAGTCCTTTTTTTGGATTTCCAAGTAGAGGATGGTGTTGTTTCCTCCTCTAAATAAGGTCTTTCTTTTCATATGCTCAAACGGAATATCCTGTGATAAGGTCTCCATTTCGGGAAATTCTCTGTAAATTAAAAACCAATCCATGAATGTTTCCATATACCCTCGATCAACGGTGTCGTGTACAAAATTAGATACCAGTAGGTATCCCCCTGGTTTTAAAAGTTTAAACATAATGGAGGTTAGCTTTTGAGCCATTCTTGGGCTTAGGTAGTCATACAAGCCAGCCGCATAAACAAAATTAAAAGAATTTTCTTGAAAGTGAGAATGTCCTTTAATGAGACTAAAAACTGATAATTCTTGCGTTGTAATATTAAGGGAAGAATATTTTTCTTGGACTTTCTTTAGGGTTTCGGGATCGTGATCAAGGGCCAAAAACTGGCTTAGTTTTTTGCTTTGAACCATCTTTGAATATTCAGCTTCGTGAAGGTGGCCGCAGGCTATTGAAAGGACGGTAGAATTAGGCGCATTTTCGGTTATCTCGTCGATTCTAGAGGCGATGATTCTGATTCGATCACGAAGTGCTTCTCCGGACGGGCGGGTAACTGTGTAAGCCTGGATGGGGTTTGTTGAGTTGGTATCTTGATAAAAATAATCCAATAAAGCAGCGTCACCGGGGTAGCCTCTGGGTTTATCGAAACTGTGTTTTGTACAGGGGTCTCTAAAGATTATTTTAGAAATGGGGTGAGATAAAATGACCTTTTTTGCTGCTGATTTCCATATTTCTTCATGAGTTTCTTTCCTTAGGAGATTTAACTGCGTATAAAGATACTCCAAAGAAGGCAACAGGTTTTCAGTAGCAGCTTTTGTGTAAATATCGGTTAGAATTGCTTCCAGTTTAATTCTAAAACTGGTTTCGACGCTCTCGAAAATACCTGGAAAGGCTAGTCGTTCTGCTTTATAAACGGGTTTTGTAGGGGCAGGTGTATCGGACGGTTTTTGGTCGACATTGGAAAAATGAAGGCCAGAATAATGATTTAAGTCTGGAGTCGCTTCAGTTTTGGTTAGATGGTCTGATAAATCCGTAGAAACGGCATCTTTATAAGAAAAAGAAGTGGGTTTTTCCTGAGGCAAAATAAACTCCTTGGAAGGAAGTTCCCCTTAATTAAATAGCTAAGCGAATGGATTGGCTTCAGTCTATCATAATGCTTTGCATTTTCAGAGCGCTTTTATCTTAATTACAATCCCAGTCCCCCGACCCATTTCAGAAGCCACAGAAATGCGTCCACCGGAGCTGGCAACGACTTTTCCCACAAAGGCCATTCCCAATCCATGACCCGTGGCCTTGCTGGTAAAGGATTGGCTGAAGAGTTTGGCTTGGACCTCTGGGCTCATGCCGGGGCCAGAGTCTTGGATGGAGAGTTCAAGGGTGTCGTTTTTTTGAGTGGCTCGAAACTGGAGGGTGTCGGTGGGGCGTTCGGGGTCTGCTTCTCGGGCTTCTTTGATGGCCTGGATGGCGTTGAGGGCTAGGTTCAAAAAGACCTGGAACCATTCGGATTCGTTGCCTTTGAAAGACAGGGTTTGAGGGCAGTCGATGGCGACTTCAATTTGAAGCATTCGGGTTTGAGCAATGAGTAATTCGGCGACGTTGGTGAAGAGCGCGTGGACGGTAATGGAGGTTTGTTCGGCTTGGCCCTTGTTGCCGTAGAGCATGATTTCGCTGAGGTGATGGAGCCGGGTTACACAGCTCAGAACCATGTCTCCAAACTTTTTGGCGATAGCGGGGTCTTCGTGGCCGACGGCGGGGCTGCCGAGTTGAATCATGCTCATTTGGTTTAGAATTTCGTGGGCAAAGCTTTTGCTGGCGGCGCCAAAGGCCGCTTCGTTGGCCAGTTTTTCGGCGGTTTCAATGGGGAGAATGAGGCGGTCGGTTTGGGTTTGGAGGTGGGTGCGGATGGGGTCGAAGGCAAACGCAAAGATTCCCAAGAGAAGTATAGAGAAAATGGTTTGTGAAAATAAGTTGTCCAGTATATGTGTCTGCCACAAGCTAAATTGAAGACCTATGGTTATTACTGAAAAAAGGCAAAAGGTGATGGTAAATGCTAAGGTCTTGCTGACAGCCACTTTCATATTAAAGAGCTGGTGTTTGGTGATGCTGTATGCAACTGTTAAAGCCAATAAAGAAGGAGCTATTACACCAATTGGGTATAGCTTTATCCCAAAAACCAAAGGGAAAGTCGTTGCGCCACCGGTAAAACCAAGGATCATTGACCCGAATAAAAGTCTCATTTGATCTTTGGGTAAATCATCACGTTCTAGGTAGGCCTTGTATAGCAAAAAAAGGCCAAAACAAACCAGCGCAGAGAATTGTAATGGAAAAAAGAAATAAAGTGGTCCTGCCACTGGATAAAGTGAAAACCAAGCAGCCGGCTTAACATCCGAAACAAAATAGGCGGGTAGAAGCAGGCATATACAGAAATAAACTGTGGTTATCGCAAAAAAAAATTTCAGTATGGCTCTTTTTTGAATATTGAGATAATTAAAAACAAATTGCAGGAAAAAAATGGGTATGAAAATTGCAACCAGGTTTAAAAACCGAGCCCAAAATAATACCTCTGTTTTACTTTTAAATGTAAAGGCACAAAAAATACCTACTCCCCAAAGCCCTATAAAAAGTCCAAATAGTAGCCATGAAAAAATATCTGGTCGCCGGGTATTTTTTCGGACAATATAAGCTGTTAAAAAACATAAAGCAAAGATTAATAGGCCGCTGATATTTAGATAATTTGGATGAAAGTAGAGTGATCCAATGCGCATAGTGGTATGTCTAAAAAAACGGCTTACGATATACGTCCCGGCGGTGGGCTATTCTGAAAACGATAATTTGGCTTCCTTCAACGGTGTACAAAATTCGATAATCTCCCTCTCGAATGCGAAAGGCTTTGGACGCTCCGGCTAGTTCTTTGGCAGCGCTTATTCTAAGCGAAAGATTAAAGGCGGCCACTTTTTTTAAGTTTGTTTTGCAAGGTGTCTATAGAAACGGTTTCTTCATGGTCTCTTTCAGCCAAAATGGTTAGATCGGCTAGATCTTCGATCAAATGTTGGTACACATCGAAGGTTAGCAAAACCATGCTTTTATTCCCTTGTTGATCCAAAACAAACTGGGGATTGAGTTGTGAATATTTTTTAAGGAGGTCTTGTTTTTTCATGTCAAAAGGCTGCCTGTTTGTGGGTGTGTTTAAGAACCCAGTGCTCGTTTTATTGTACTTAAGCTCAAAAGCGGTTTCAAGCTAGTTTTTGGAAGTGGCTGGGCTGGTTGACAGTTAAATCGTTGGTTACATTGCTCAGCCATCTAACTAACGAAAATCCGATCTTATGTAAGTTAGTCTATTGTAACTAACGCGGATGTTCGTTACACTTTTTTAAATAACATAAATTAATAAATTCGTTAGTTAAGGAAGTGGTTATGAATAAGAAGGACCGTGTAGGGCGTTATGCCCAGTGTGTGGTAAAGACAGAATCGTATAAGGCGTATATCCCACAAAAACTGCCTCCAAAACCCGATTTAGAGCTGGCGCCACTTTACAAACTATTGGATGAGGCGAACGCAGCGTTGGGGCGTTTGGATGGGATGAGATTTGTACTGCCAGACCCGTCTTTATTTTTGTATCTCTACATCCGAAAAGAGGCCCTTTTGTCTTCTCAAATTGAAGGCACCCAATCGTCTTTGTCTGATCTGCTTCTTTTTGAAGCAGAAGAAATGCCAGGCGTTCCTATCGAGGATGTGACGGAAGTTTCTTGTTATGTAGCTGCGATGAACTATGGATTGGCGAGGCTTAAAGCGTTTCCATTGTCTTTGCGGTTAATCCGAGAAATTCATGAAAAATTGATGACCCATTCCCGCGGTGGGCATAAAGCGCCTGGTGAATTTCGGCGATCTCAAAACTGGTTAGGGGGGTCCCGTCCTGGAAATGCCCGGTTTGTTCCCCCTCCACCTGAATATATTCTGGAACTATTGGGGGATCTTGAAAATTTTATTCATGATGAAACCATACAATTACCCGTGTTGGTTAAAGCCGCTTTGGTCCATGTTCAATTTGAAACCATTCACCCTTTTTTAGATGGAAATGGACGTCTGGGTCGTTTGTTAATTACGTTTATGCTCTGTGCCGAAGGGGTCTTACAAGAACCGTTGCTCTATTTAAGTTTGTATCTTAAATCAAACCGACAGGCTTATTATGATCATCTTCAACAGGTTCGGGAAACAGGCGATTGGGAAGGGTGGATTGTCTTTTTTTTAGAAGGAATTATTGAAACAGCAACACAAGCGACAGAAACGGCTCAGCGTATTTTGGCGCTGTTCCAACAAGACCATCATAAAATTGCTACCTCAGCAAAGGCTTCGAGAACAGCTTTGCAGGTGCATGCGTATTTGCAAAGGCATCCGGTGGTAACCACTTCTCACCTGACAAAAGCCCTTAAAGTCGCATTGCCAACCATCTTAAGGGCCCTAGGACTCTTGCAAACGCAAGGCATCATTCGCGAAATTACAGGAAAAAAACGCCATCGCATTTTTGTTTATCACGACTATTTTGAAATTTTGAGTCAGGGGACGGAGCCTATTTAGTTGTTTATAAGGTAACCACAGCCCTCTACCGCCTTTGCAACAAACGCCAGTCCTAGTCCGGCTTTGCTGGAAATGCTCTTGGAAAATTACAATCTCTGTTTTTCTTGCCGCTTCAGACGCCACAAAATTGGTTCGTCAGCCCTTTTTTCTGGTCAAAGGCCGCTTTTTTTGGAACAATAATCTATTTAACCTTCCAATTTTTTGACTAAGGAGCCGTTATGTCTCGCTTTTGTTTTTTTAAATATCTTTCAACTTCTACCTCGACTTTGGATGCCTTTCACCGTTTAAAGGCGGAAAAAGTAGAGCTACGCAAGGCGTTGAAGGCCGAATTGCTAGAAAACCCACTAGAGACGCTGGATCGTTCCTTAACGCCTTATAATGAGAGACTTGTTAGAAAAGCATTCTCCCAAATGACTTATGAAGAGCAGCAACGGGTCTATTTGAAGGTCATCCAAGCCGGAACTCAGACTGCGGTTGCGTTTGTTTTGACCGAATTTGCGGGCCGATCTGTGAATTCCAAGTCTCCGTTTTTGGTGGCTTTGGAAGCGGGGCAGACCGATATTGCTTGTTTCTGTTTGGGCCGGTGTTCGGACGATTTGGTTAGCGAAGCCCTTCGACAAGAGAGCTCAGAAGCGTTGTCTTTTCTTTTAGAGAATAAATCCCTTTCGTTTAAAGAAGTGACAAGCCGGTTGCCTAGATCCGGATTTGTGGCTGCACATTTGGCCTTGGTTGTGGCTAAGTTTCCTGAACCTCGTTTTGAGGATATTGAAGCTTGCTCTTCGGTGGCTCGGGAACAGGTCTTGGCGGCATTGAAGTCTAATGGGGATTTGATGGAGAACTATAAAGTGCAGGCGTTGCGCGAAAACGCCAAGTGGGTAGAGGTTCTTTTTAAGGTCAGCCCGGACCGGGCTGATGCAGATGGCAATACAGTGGCCCATCGGTTGGCAAGTAAGCAAGAGATCAAGGCCTTGCAACGATTGCGTTCGCTGGGGTGTTTGGGCGTTCCCGATGTTTTGGCCGTTAAAAATAAGGCAGGTCAAAATGTGCTTCATGTTTTGGCGCACTTAATGCCGCCGCCCGAGGGCTTAAAAGAGTTGTATTACAAGGCCAGTCAAGCTTTGTTTTTTGAGGCGGACAATACGGGAAATACCGCCCTTCACCACGCAGCCCAAGTCGGTCAAGCCATGTTATTTACCGATTCTGATCTGAAAACCTCTGTTGTTATGCAATTCAGGGATGTTTTTGAAACAAAAAATGAAGATCGTTTGTCGGTGTTCGAGTTGGCCATGCATGGGGAGCATGCTGA
Organism: Candidatus Margulisiibacteriota bacterium; assembly: GCA_050250935.1. Taxonomy (GTDB): domain Bacteria; phylum Margulisbacteria; class Marinamargulisbacteria; order JBFWNS01; family JBFWNS01; genus JBFWNS01. The sequence goes on from JBFWNS010000001.1 coordinate 573,992, forward strand.
AATTGTTGCCGGAATTCAGAAGATTTGGCCAGGTGCCAATTTTAAGGTTCAAGGTCAGAATCCATTGATATTTGTTTTGGAAAAGGGTTTTCGCGACATGCTGGATTTGTTTGCTTTAAAGATAGAGGAGATCGAAGATAAACAGGCTCTGGTTTTGGCCGTGCTTAAAGGGAAGCTGCTTCAGGATTGTTTTGCCATTGGCAGTGTCGGGCTGAAGGTTATGGCTGCCATGGATGATGAAGCAACGGTGAGTGCCGTTATGGAAGATGTGCTAAAACGAAACGATATGGCGATGCTGCAGCAAATTGTGGAACTGCATTTTCAGTTTAAGTGGGGCGGCACGCCTCTTTTGCATCGGATTTGCCAACGACAGTGGGTTGAAGGGGCAAGATATGTTATCGAAAAAGAGGTTGATTTGAATTCGAAAAACGTCTCTGAGCAGTTTGCACTTGATGTCGCCGTTGGGACGGGCAATCAGGCGATGGTAGTCTTGTTTGCACCTTACTCGAATGTGATGGAAGCGGTGTGCAGAAATCAAGCGACCGACTTGGCCGGGTGGGCTTTTGGGCAATATCCCCAGTACCGAACCCCAATGGCCTATGCCGAGGCCTATGCAACAAAAAATTCGGCTTTAATCCGGTGCTTGGAGCCGCTGTGTCAAACTGATGAGGATGAACAAACGAAGCTTCGGACAGGATCATTTAGCGTTGTACGCGCAGTCCCTGAAGGTAGATTTAATGTTGAGGGGGCTTTTGAAATAGCCACTCGTTTTGGCAATGTTGCGGGCTTGAGGGCGTTGGTTGATGCAGGACATACGTTGCCTGAATCGGTGTTGGCCTCTGCCATTCGTTTGCGCCAGACTGCTGTTGTAGAGTTCTATTTTGAACAGGCCCCAACGCCTAATGGTACTGAAGCAACGCTTGTTGTCGAGACGATGGGTGACGACAAACAGACCTATTTGAACCATTGTCTGAGTCTTGCGTATAGAGGGAACCTGGGACCACTGCAAAAGTTGGTCGCAAGGGGATACGATTACGACCATACCCTAACGGGCTTAGAAATAGTGATGAAAAACACCGGGGATAAGGCTGTTGTGGAGTATTTTATTGCCGAATTTAAACCAGATGCCACGGAATCTGAGAGGACAGAGGGTTCGACAGCCCTGCACGTGGCGGCGCGTTTGGGCAACGTTGTTGCAGGGAGACTCTTAATTTCGACCTATCCTCAGTTTAAAGAAAAACACACCAATGAGGGTTTAACGCCTTTGGCGGTTGCTGTGGTTCACAATCAATCAGCGTTTGTTGCCAAAGCTGTTGCGGAGTGGGGTTTAAATGTACATGCCGAGGACAGAGAGCGAAATTCTGTGCCCATGTTGGCTCTGCAGAACCATCATATCGAGTTGGCAAAAGAGTTGATTCCTAGTGTCGCAGTAAATCTTGGTCATCGCAATATCCATGGCCAAACCCTTCTAGACGCTGCTGCGGTTGCGACTACGTTGGATGGGCACCCCGATGTGACGGTTCTGACTCTACTTTTGACTTCCTACTTGGAAAAATTCTCTCTTCAACAGATTGATGCTGCCTTTAAAACGGCAGAAGCCACGAGTGGCGATTTTGCAGAAGCGAAAAAGGCGTTATCCGATGCAAAAGAACGTCTTCGAACGATTTCCTCGCTGACCCGTTCCCAATCGGGAAGTCGACTGTCGCCAGTTGTTGTTGCTTCATCGTAGGGTCTGCGCGCTTGGTTTTTCTATGATCCGGGTGAAGAGTAAAGGTTTGTTTTATTTTCTATAGATAATCACGTTGGTGATGGAGTGGCTCTGTGGTAGACTACAAAGAAAAGCCCCCCGAACCGTGCGCACAAGGATCTTTTGAATGAAAAAAACAAACCTTCATCTGGTTATTCGAGTGTTACTGTTGGCTTTGATGTCGCTAGGGCTAGTGGGCTGCGGCGACCAAATTTCGGAATCAACGGTATACCACGTGCCAAACTGGACGGCAGAAGGCAAGATCATCGCGTGGAAATCGACGGTTAAAACCCGCAAGACCCTGATCAGCAACAGCGAACCTGCCGGCGGCCGAGACAGCATTGTGGAAATGAACGCCGATGGCAGCGGAGAACGGGAGCTGT
>JBFWNS010000002.1:0-131129 GCA_050250935.1 Candidatus Margulisiibacteriota bacterium
ACAAGACTATGGACGAATCTGTAATTCTTGGTTTGTTGAAAACGAAGATGCCCTATTAGATGAATACATAAAGTTCATCATTGATAGAAGCGCAACTGGTCTAAAATTTGACTAAAACAATTTAATCACCCAAACCCGGTTCCAATACAACGACGACCCGAATAACCTCAGTTTGTCCATGCAGATCCACACCAGCGATGGCCGCCAAGACAAAGCCATCGAGGGCAAGTTTAATCCCTTTGGCAAACTCTACCAGCTCACCGTTTCCCCAAAAGGGGCTGAATCTTTGACAACCAAATACACGTATTCGCCTACCTTGGAAATTCTCACCGTTACCGATCCGCTAAACCGAACCACTCGGTATGCCTATGACGAAATAGACCGGTTAACAGATGTCACCAAACCCGATGGCTCTCGACAAAGCATCCAGTATTTCGACAACGCCAACGCCAAAGCCATCACCGATGAAAACGGCAATGTGACGACGTATATGTACGACGGCCGCAACAACCTCATCCAAGTCCGCCTGCCCAACTACCGACCCGCCTCGTATGTCTATGGCGCACTGGGCACGTTACTCAGCGTCACCGACCTTCGGGGCCTAAAAACCACGTTTAGCTACGATGCCAATGCCAATCTCGTTTCAACAACGTTTCCCGACGGCACCCAAGAATCCAACACCTACGACGTACTGGGCAACCTGCTCTCCCACACCGACCCCAACGGCCAAACCACCCGCTACAACAGCTACGATTCCCAAAAACGCCCCAAAACCGTTTCGTTTGCCGATGGCACCCTGGTCAACTATGCCTATGATGCCGGCTTCAAAGGCAAGGTCTCGGCTATCTCGGTTTCCGGGCCGGATTCCCAAACTATTTCCTATACCTACGATCCTTTTGGAAACATCATCAAACAAACCAAGTCGCTGGGCAACGAGACCTTTACCTTGGAATACCTTTATGACGATTCCGGTCTTCTTTTAAAACAAAAAGACCCGCTCTCTGGGAATTGGCAGGAATTTAGCTATGACAGCTTGGGACGACTCACCCAAATTCAGTTCCCCATCAACGGCAGCCTTCGGCCGATTGTGAATGACATCCGCTACAACAAAGCCAATCTCATGTTGGGTTATGCCTTGCCCCTGTCGAACATCACCGCCACCCAGGTCTTTGACCCCCAAAACGACCGCATTAAATCCATCGCCTTCACCGGTCCCACCTACCTGTCTTACAAGAACCAGCAAAACGCTGCTATCCTACAGAAAATGAACAAGTTGAACTTGCACCAGTTTAACCAAGACCCCGTCGTCACGGGTAACGCCCTGCCGTATTTCACCCAAACCTACACCTACGACCCCGCTGGCAACCGCACACGACTGGTTCAAAAAGAAGCCGCCGACACCACCCAATTCACCTACGACTACGACCGCATGAACCAGTTGGTTTCCTATGCCATGAAGGTGAACAACGCCGATCCCGTTGAGTTTAAATACACTTACGATTCCCAAGGCAACCGCACCCAACTGATGCAAGGCAGCACCACCCTCACCACCGATTTTGACACCACCACCAACAAACCCAATGGGTATTGGTTCGGTGCCCAAAAGAACGACGAAAACCATATTGAGTTTTTGTACGACAAGAATGGAAACAGGTTGAATAAACAACTGAAGACAGCGAAAAATGAACTCCTTTTGGACATAACTTATGGCTGGAATGCCCAAAACCGCATGACGCGGTATACCCTGAACGGTATTACTCAGACGAACAAATACCAGTTTTCTGGGCCGCGGTATGAGAAAAAAGAAGCCTCGCCGGAAGGAACCGAAACAACCCGCTTTTACCCCGATGACAGCTTGCGGTTGTTGAGTGAGAAGATTACTGATGCTAAGGGTCAGAAAAGTTATGCTTATGTGTATTTAGGGACTCAGAAGCTGGCGAGGATTTCTAAGAATGTGGTGACGCAAAAGGATGAAATCTCGTATTTCCTCAATGATGCACTAGGCACACCCGCTTGGATTACCTACGAGCACACGGCCTCTCCCAATGCGCCGGTGCTTATTAGCCAAAACCGCCGCGATCCGTGGGGCAACGAAATGGGCAGTACCTTGTTCAACCAAACCCCCGTTCGAGACTTTACCGGTAAACAACAAGACACCCTCTCCAACCTCTACGACTTTGGTTTCCGTTATTACGACTCCCTCCTCGGCACTTGGATTGGCAAGGATTTGGTGCCGCCGGACTACACCTCGCCGTTGAGTTTGAATGAGCATTTGTATGCGTTGAATAACCCCACCACTTATGTGGATCCAGATGGACGGGAGGCCTATAAAGTTATTATCACTGCTTTTATCCCCTATAAAACGCTCTCAATGCCAGGCCTAGGGTTATTTCACGGAGACCATCGTCTCCCCTTTCAAAATGGAAGTTCTCGTATTGGACAAGCAATTGATATTGAAACAAATCCGAAAATCGCTGAAAATCCAACCGTTCATTACAACGTCATTGTCGGAAAAACCATCCAGTATTTAGACAACGGAAAAACAGCCGAAGCCGTAGCCACACCTATTTTTGAATACGCCATCAGTCGTACCGCGGCTAACGGCGGTGACAATGTACACATCGACGTCACAGGACATGGCTCTAACCCACTTGTTCCTTTTTCTCCTGCCATCGACTACAATTTTTCTATGGATATTACCCCTAGAGGCAATGGACTTCCACCCGTCGTCAATCTCTCTGGCGCACATGATGGTTTTCCTGCCTACGAAGTCTACCTCCAAAATCCTGCCGGCAACCTGACTCCCGTTTATCAGTTTTTGCCTACACAGAGTAAATTTGCACCATTGCATCTTCTTCCACCTATGGATGTACCTGTAAATGCAAAATAGGCAATGCGATAAAGCTAAAAAATATATCTGGATTGCATATGTATTGGCATATTTCTTTTTTTGGATTTGTCTTGAACTTGATTTTGATCCATTCCCCATTTTCCCAAAAAAAGAAGGCACTTACTATATAGTGCCCTGGCTTGCGATCTTTTACTTCATATATGGGATTTTTTTTGGAGTTCTATACAAACTAAAAAAAGAGCAGAGCGCCTCCGAAAAAAACGCTTTTTTACCAGTAGTTATATATGGGTTAACATCAGGCGTTCTTTTTGCCGGCACGTTTCTTATGTCTGCCAAATTTTTTATTATTGTTAGCATAACATATATGGTCTTTTTCCCAGCGGCGGCTCTGTATTACGCAATCACATTCGTTTTCAAGGAAAGATAAGCCCTTGAACTTGCCGCAGTTTGAAAAAAATTCGGTGGTTACCGGCAACAACCTCGTATATTTCACCCAAACCTACAGCTTCGATGCGGCGGGAAACAGAACCCAACTGGTTCAAAAAAAAGCAATGGCACATACCAATTCAACTACCGATAAAACCAGTCACAAAGGAGAATGCTGTGATTAAAACCCCTATCAAAATCACAACAATTTCCACAAAGCTATACTTATGCGCCTTAAAATCCGGCCCATTAGCTTCTTGGTTATAATAATTGATCGCTTTTTGCACCGTATATAAAGGCAGAATCCCAAAAATTAGGGTAACAATACAAATAGTAATGAAAAGACCAGTATGTTGTTCAAGTGATGGAACCCTTTCCAAAACCTTATTCAAAAATAGCCTGCAAATTAATAAAAAAGCTAACCATCTTGCCGAATACTTTTGAGAGTAGCCCTTCCCGATAGCCCGCATTAATACCTTCTTAAATAGGTCATAGCAAAAAAATATGTAAAATAATGATCTGATAATTGGCATGATGTTCGGACTTTCATACTTTTTTTCAGCTTCCCAATTTTTATAAAACCAAAATATTCCGTAGATTCCCGAAGTTATCACTAACAGAAACACCAATTTTTTGGGTGAAATACCAAAGTACTTTACTTCCACTTCTTTTATTTGATTCTCTTCTGTTACATTTAAAGCGTTTTTTTCATCCCTAGGCTGTTTTGTACTAGGATTATTAGCCCACCAACCCAGTGTATAAAAAAATAAAAGGACTGGAACAAGCCATAACAATAAAAAAGGAAAACCAGAGGGCCAGTTTTGATCCATCAAAAAAATCGAATCCCCCAGTATAAAAATCACACCAAACACCCAAAGTGCTAATACTTGCTCTTTTGTAATGCTGTAGTACTTCATATGGCTGATAATTTCCCCTTTATTTTTTAAATATTAATTGACACTATGTATAACATAAATTCATATACTCAAGAAGTTAATCTACTCACCTTAGTACCCCTTTAAATTTACCGACTATACTGCCAATCCAACCGATGCCAGAGACCTTTGGGTGGTGGGCCGACTAAATCCAGATCGTTTTCGTGATAGGGAAACTGAAACGCCAAAGGGCGTTCTACCAAATGATAATAAGAGGCATTGGTGGTTTCAATTCGCCATCTCAATCGGTCATCTCCTGCTTCGCCTTGGTGGTTTACCCGATAGACCATAGCCCTTACACTTTGGGGCGTTTGCATTAACCGCCACTCGTGGTAGGACTGTTTCCAGACAGCTCCAATTTCATTTAGGCTCCCCAAAATCATGATGGCGCACCAAAACACAACAAATTTTCGCAATTTTCCAGGGGGAATCACGGGCAACTGGTCGCTGTATCGACCCAAGGTGACTAGCCCAATGGCAACAGGCAAAATCGAGGCTCGCATGGCATAGTTGTTGTAAATGCCATAGCCAACAAAAAAAGTACTTAAAACCATCAGCACCGCCAGGGTTAGCAACACCCGATCTTCGGATTGAATCTGAATTTTATTGCGCCACATCCGAACCCCCAAAGCAACCGGAACAGAAAATTCCATGACCACCAAAATTAAAAAAACAAGGCCGCTGACCACCCAATTAGAGACGGTCCACCCTGTGGGAAAAATAGCCAAGATATTGAAAAAGAATCGAAAATCGGATTTTTTTTGCAGATACATCCAAATCATTGGCGACACCAAAACAAGCATTGTAAAAGCACTGAGTAATCCTTGTCGAAAAGCCCATTTTCGGTGGACCCACAGGGCATAAACGCCTAAAGGAGCCGCCCCCAAACAAACAAAGGGACTGCTCATTAAGGCAAAAGCTGCCAAGCCACCGATACAAACACCCTCTCGCCAGGCCAAGATTTTGCACGGATCGGCCTGCCGAAGATAGCGATACGCCAAAACCAAGGCCAGGGCGGCCAAAACATGGTGCATCACCCACAGCAACAGCGTCGTAAACGCAGAAAACTGGACATAGATATGATAATGCCCCATCCAGTTTTCATGAGAGACCAAGGGAAACGAGAGCACATTAAACGACTGCATCCCAGCATGACCCACCACCAAAAATACCATTGCCCAATACTGGCTCCGAGACCCTGCCGTCGCACCAATCAACCCAAATACACAAGGAACCACCAATAGCGCATAGGCCCCATACCCCAAAGCATAGGCCAATTTAACCGAAGCCCAAGACAAAGGAAGACAGGAAAAAAGTGCCCCCATCATCATCCACGGTGCATAATAAAACAACAAATAATCCCGCTGAAACATCCCATAAAGGGGTGGAAATTGCCTGGACTTCACCAAAGAAACAATTTCTTGGATATGCCAAGCGTCATCGCCAGTAACACCAGCCGACACCTGGTGGACAACCCCCTCATAGCAATAGGGGAATCGAGCAAAAGCCACAGTTATCATCAAAAAGAGAACAATCAACAAAGACCAGAGCCAGTCCCTACGTGAGGGACGCCATCTCAATTCAAAGCGTGGAAGCGGCGCCATTGCAATACTACAAACAAACAAAAAACCAAAAACCAAACCCAAACGATCTGACGAAAATCCCATTACCGTCATCGCCATCATAGACGCAACATTCGCCAATAACAGTCCCACCAAAAACCGGGTTATTCCAGAAACCAGTTTCATACCATCAGCCTTCCAGAAATGCCTGTTTACGATGAATAGGCTTCTGGCTCTTTATACAAAATACAAATGGAAACCCTCTCGTCGCTATCGGTCGTAAAGTGAGTGTCGCTGTGGGAAAGACTTTCTTTTGCAATTAGATAATAATGTCCACCCGCTGTAAAAAAATCGGAATAAGACGTTTTAAAGGAAAGCAATCCTGGTTTGTGGTGATAAGGGCGCTGGTGTCTTTGTTTGGGGTCAAAATCGAGGATCACAAGAAAGCCACCGTTTTTTAGCACCCGGTCTGCTTCGGAGACGGCCCTAAACACCTCTTCTCTTCCGACCAAATACAAGCAAAAGCCAAAATAGACCAAATCAAAAGCATCGTCGTTAAATGGAAGCTTGGCTGCGGTTCCCACAGAAAGATCTAGCTGTTTGTATTTGTCCCGGCCGTCTTTTACGGCAGCCGGCGAAGGATCAACACCCGAGCCCTTGGCTTTAAAGAAGGCGCATAAATCGTTCAGGTTTGTACCATTGGAACATCCGATTTCGAGAATGTGGTTGATATCCGCTTGAAAGTTTTGAAGCACTCGCTTGATTACATCGGTTTCGTAGAAGCTCGATTTTCCATTGACTGCTGCCTTGTTTCGTTCAAACCAGCCATCCCCTTCGCTCTCTAAAAATACCGTAGACTGACTTGGGCGTGATGCTGACTTTTCGGGTTGATTGCTATTGATTGCCATTATTGTTGCTCCTGTTTTACATCGCGTAACTGACCAAAATCGAGACGACACCATTGTAAATTTCTGGGTCCGCCAAAACCTTTGCCAGCCCTTTCGAGTAGCGGGCTTCTGCTTTCCATTCATGGGTGCCAATTTGGAAGGGAATGGCCAATCCTGCCGTTAAGCCATAATCAAATTTGTTAAAATCATTGCTCAACGTCACAGAATAGCCCCCCGAACTTGCCGACTGATTAATGGCATAGCCCACATAAGGGCCAAACAAAAATTGCGGACCAAATCCCGTGTGATAAGACAATAAAAGCGGAACTTCAATATACGTAAAGCTATAATTAACCCCCACGCCATTAACCGTATAGCTAAAACCCTTACCAGAAAGCGCAAGCTCGGCATCAATCCACCACTCAGGGGAAAACTTTTGTTCTGCAAATAAGGACAAATAGGCCGTGCCCAGCGTCCCAGCATTACGAACAGTGTCTGGCGCTAACCCGATAGCCAGACCGGCCTTGTATCCGTATTTGAGGGTTTGTTGCTCAAGTTTGTTTGTATAGGTGATCGTTTGAGTGGGTGTTTGAGCCTTTAATTTCTCCTTTTCTTCTGAATACTGCATAAATTTTCGATACTTCAGAAACTCTTCGTAGTCTTTGTCCTTTGTGTTTGCTGCTGCAGGATTTTCCGTTGGGGCAATCGATTGCGAAAAAATCGGGGTCACCGCCAACATAATCAAAAGAACCATTCCCAATATTTTTTTCATCTATACTCTCCTATTTCATTTCGATTTTTTTGAGCATCGCCACCACATCCGTCTGTAATTCGGACACAGTTTTTTCTATGACCTCTCGGTTTTTTCCTGACAAATTAAAGCGATTGGTATTCGGCTCATAATCCACATCTTGAGAGACACGGGTTAAATACTGATCAAAAACTATCTCGCCATTTGAATTCACAAGGGTTAAGCCAACAAAAACCCTCACTTTTTCGCGGTCACCTGAAAATGGCCACTGAAAGGGATTGCGGTATCGGTACCGTTTAAAGGAAAACCATAGCTCCCCTACTGCTTCTACATTCAGCTCGTCGCAAAGAATTTTGGCTATCTTTTTGTCTTTAATGGCAATGCGACGATAAGGGGGCGGAATAAAGACAACAGGATCTTCCTTTATACCTTCGATTGCGTTATACGTCGGATTCTTATAAAACTGATCTATCGTTACAATTTTTCCAGGAAACCGCTGTGTAAGCGCAGCGATCACACCCTGCTCTTGATTAAACAAAAAGTGGGTTTCTACTTCCTTAAGCTCGGATACCGACTTCCCTTCTGCAGGGGCGTCAACGATTTCGGAGGCAATTCTAAATATCCCCAGCGGATCAAAATGTTGTCCGCTTTGAATTTCGTAGTAACTAAAACTCTCCCCCTCTCTTTCTGGGGAACAGCCAACCAAGGGCCAATCAATTCGAGTTGTAGCCGATACAATCGCAATCTTTTTAGCTCGAATATCAGGAAGTCGAGACTCTTGATTACACCCAGAAATCAACATTACGGTAAGGCACATCACGCCCAACACACCCATTTTCACTTTCATTAGCCCTCCGTTTTCCTTACATAAATTTTAGTTAGGTAAGTTTTTAACATGCAATATTAATTTATTCAATGCAAATTTTAATAGCAGTTTATTTTTATATCAATAATCTTTCTGCCACCTCCCTAAACTTTGAGCGATTGATACTTATATTGACCACCGGAAAGCAATTGGGGTTTAATCCCTATTGATGTCGAATATTAAGAATCGCTTTATATCCCGGATGTTGCTGGGAAGTCTGTTTGTTGTTACAACCCTTTTGTCTGGGTGCGGGGATGGGCCTATCGAAGCCCCCATTCGATACAAATATTCCACTGTTTCGAAAGAAACCCTGGTTTCGTCTTTTAAGGCCACGATTCAGCAGGTTGGATTGAACACGCTCTTGATCAAGGAAGAAAACGGTCTTTTTATTTTGCAAAACACCAACCGGGTGGCTCCGGCTCAAGCTGTTATTCGGCTTACCCCGTCTCAAAACAGCACCATTGTGACCGTGGAAACGGTTAAATTTAGCTTTGAACCCAAACAGTTTTCTGGGACTGGGGACTATGCCAGGCTATTTGAAACCTTGAACAAAACCATTGGCGTAACCCCAGAGAGGCTACCTTAATGAACTCCCGATGTCGCTGGATTTGCTGTGTCTTGTTTCTGGTCTGCCCAACCCTGACTTTCGCCTTTTCCTACTCGCCACCTATTGCCATCGACTACACTGCGATGCGGATGCAACAAGTCCAGAATGCCGCCAATGAAACCGCGGCTATCAGTTCCCTTATGGAATTTTTAGAAAGTCCTGCCACAACCAGTTGCACCATTGAAGTTCCCAAAGACACAACGCTAGACGAAACCTTTGCCAAAACGCTGGGGGCGGCAGCCTTGTCTTGGGCCATTTTGAGCGCCGATTCCAAAGCTCGCATCATGACTGTTCTTCCCCAATTCGAATTGGGCAGGCACGATGTTTTTAACCCCAGCAGCCCCTATTTGAGTACGGTAAAAGTCCTCCCTGCCGAGACGACCACGGTTATTCAAGTGACACTCTGCGCCAAAAAGCGGTTTCGCAGCCAATCCTTGTCATGGTTTATCAATCGGTTAAAACAGGACTACCCCTCGCTGGTTATTCAATAGTCGCAGGGGCTTGCGTGTGGCCTGATTGGGCTAGATGAGCCCAAATTTCTGAGCAGCGTAGCGTAATAGCGTACCTTCTTTTGGTTGGAGGCCTCCATTTTTAGGTACCTTTTTCGACACCGCTTCTCGCAATCTCTGGCGTGTTTCTTCGCCATCAAGATCAAAACATTGGTCAATGGTAAATCGGTTGGCAGGGGTATTTTTTGCAGACAAAAAAGAATCGAAGTCGAGTCTCGACAACATACTTCGCCCTAAAGATTTTGGCCCCTGAGGTTTTCCCTGCCCCGGGACTGCAATGATTTTGAAATAAACAAAGGGTTTCATTAAACAGGGCTTTCTTATTGGGTGTTCTTGGGTGTTTTGATTACTCAGCTTGTTCTTTCAATTTAACGGTTAAGACTAGCCGACCTTGCTTTACAGCAAGAACCTTAAAATTTGTTCCTGGACGGAAAATAACTTCTTCTTCTCGAGGGTACTTTGAAAAAGGGAAAACTTCCACCCCACTTTGGCCTTCGATTTTAAAACGGAGATCTCCATAATTGGATGCAACCCTTGGGTCTCGTGAGGTGCTAAAAAAAGCTGCCTCCCGCACAACAGCGCCCGGCACATACCGGTTTCTATTTTCTGCGGTCAAAGTGGTCCCTCGATAGCTACGCCCTGGTTTCGAAGGCAAGGTGTTTAAAGCATGCGCCATTAATCGAATTAAGTGTAAGCCACCCAAAACATGATGTGATTCTTCTCGCTCGGCTTCGGATGATGGCCGATAGCCTCCCAAGAGACTGTTGACCAAATGAAACACCAACTTACCTGTATAAAACCCGATGCCCAACCCAGGACCAAACCCCAGCTTCTGGATGGTTGCCGATGTATGGAATCTGCCTTGCAAAAAATTCCAAAGGGTGGACTTCCCTTCAACGACACTGTTTTGGGACATCCAAACCACAAACCCAATTCGTTCAGACAGGGTCGTTTGAGTTTGTTTAAAATCGACCTGCTGCATCAACTCCGAAACCGATACGCCTTTCTCGGCCAAAAAAATACGTCGACCTATGACTTTAGCGGCGGGGTTTGTCAAAACATCATCCAGGCCAAAGGGAACACCTCTTTGCAACAATCGAATGCGTTCTTGGGCTCGATTTTCTTCCACGGCCAGATCTGCTTTTCGGTTCGCGATATAAGTATCTGGAATAACACCCGATACGAAAAGTCTGGCGTAAAAGACTTGGCACTCTTTTTTTGCAGTATCCAGTGCTTCTTGTTTCTGAACGTCACTGAAAGCTTGAATGATTTGATCTTCACTTGCAAGCAGCATCTGGAGGGGTTGCATCCGGTTCAGACAATCCGACATCCACGCATCCAAACGACTCAAAAATTCGGTCATCCCCTTGATTCGCGCTGGATGATGTGATTCATACCGCTGCGCTTCGACAAACAAAGCATTGCCCATCAGTTGACGAATAGACTTTAGATGTTTTTCAAACTCATTTGGCGATAAACGGCCCGAAAGAGCTTTCTGGGCAATCGTCGGCAACCTGTGCAGCCAGGACTTCACCAGGTCATCCGCTTCATTCAAGGGTGCTGATCGTGGAAAAAAAACATTTCGGGCTGATAGGGCTTTATAGTCTGCAAAAGACGGCAGCTGAAGCCCCTCGAACGTTGGAAAAACAAAGGGCGCTGAAACCGCAATAAACCGATACTGAACAAAAAACCCCATGGTTCCCCAGTTTTTCTATTTTTGTTAGTTATCGGAATGCTTGCTTTTAAATTGCAGTTTGATTGTACGGGGTTTTTAGGCCTCTGCGGGGAGGAAAGGCAAACTTGCTTTGGCTTTCCGATACAAAAATGCTTGTCATTTTTGTTTAAAAATCTTTAGCGAGCCGCTTTGGATTTACTCCAATGTTGCGACTCAAAAATGCAGTGCATTTTTGTTTAAAATCGTTGGAGGCGGCACCCAGAGTCGAACTGGGGATGGAGATTTTGCAGACCTCTGCCTTACCACTTGGCTATGCCGCCCCTACTTAAGAAAGGGATGCACATCATAGCCCAGATCAGGCTATTTTGAAAAGGCGTTGAGGCGGGCGATGTCTTCGGGATAGGTGATTTTGAGGTTTTGAGCATCGCCTGGCACTGCAATCACAGGCACCCCTGCCCTTTCCAATAAACCCGCTTCGTCGGTAAAATCCCCTTGAACGGTTTGATAGGCCCGTTTGAGTTCGGCCACATGAAAAGCTTGTGGGGTTTGGACATGAAACAGCTTTTCGCGAGGCAAGGTTTCTTTAACAATACCGTTTTCAATCAGTTTAATGGTATCCACCACAGGACTGACGGGAATGAGGGCCCGGCAATGACCGGTTTTTTGGACAATTCGGTCGATAAGATCTGGCGAAACATTGGGACGAGCTGCATCGTGGATTAACACCCCATCGATGCCAGGCGATAGGGTTTGAACTGCCTTTTTAACCGATTCAAACCGAGTGGTGCCACCGGAAATAACCCGAAACGGGAAGGGCCAGGTTAAATCGCTTAGTTGCGATTGAAATTGGGTTACCCGATCCGCATCGGCGGTGACGATGGTTTCTTCAAAGGGGAACTCAAAAAAAGCCGAACAGCTGTGAGCCAAAACCGACTTCCCCTTCCACTGCAACAACAGTTTATGAATGTCGCCCCCAAACCGGGTTCCACTGCCAGCGGCGGTGATGATCAGGGCCAGCCTCATAATAATTCCAACTTGATGGTTGAACCCAAACGAGACAGTTGCAACAGCGAACTTCGGTGCCAGTCCACTTCTTTTTTGGCCAAAATGGACAGGGTAATGCCCAGACTTCGGGCTAGAATCATAACCCGGGCCAAGGCAACAAGGCCGTTCAGATTTACCTGGATTAACTGGGTAAAATCCAAAACAACCCGTGTGCGACCCGGCAAAAAGTCACTAAGCGGTTTTAAAAATTTTTGATATTGATCTTGAGATGGAAACCCAAGCTCGCCAACAAAGGTCGCGGTTTGAGCCGATTCATCAAGGACGATGGAACATTGATCCGATTGCCAGTGCGTCATGGTCGAGTTGTCCTTTATTGCGATGTTTGCCCCATTAAATCACGTTCAAAAAAACGACAATATAGTTCTGAATCCGTTCCGGAGGCCCCATTATGACGCAGATTGTGGGCATAGCCAATGGTCACTGGAAACCGAACAGGCCCTACCAACACGGCCGCTCGAATCTCGATGCCGGCGTTCACAAACACATCAGACCGAGCCACACTCCAATCCCCATCCCAGACCGAACCGGATTCTACAAAAACCCCTAGGCCCAAATTTTGGCGTAGCAGGGACTGAATCCAACCAGCCTCTTGGCGATATTCAAACGGCATAAACACCATGGCCGATGCCGCGATCTTTTTATTCCCCAATTTGGATCTGGAAAGCCCTCGAAAATCGGCTTCGTTATAGGCCAAATAACTGGGCAATCGCTGGCCATAACCTGCTTCGAAGTGAGGCAAAAACCACAGGTTGGGGAACAACCGCCAGACCGCATCCACTTGATCCTCCACACGAAAAAAGGTTTTCCCCTGGGGGGTGGATGCCCCATCCAAACGAAGATAGCCCCGGTCCAAGGTTAAGGGGTGGTCATAGCTTAGGGCCAGAAAGCCACCGTAGTAGGGATCGGTTCCCAGGCTTTCCAAGCGTCTTAGGCCCAGATCCAGCGTCCACAAGGCTGCCATGGTTTTGCCATAGTGCCCCGATTCGATGGCCTGCCACAGGGGCAAACGAGTGGACAATTGGGTATCCCACCACTGCCTAAAATCATAGACCTGGCTCAGAGACCAATTTGCCCCCCTGCCCCACAAACCCGTATAGCTGGCCCCAACCACCCATGCCGAGGTTCCGGTATCAGACAAGCCCGAAAACAGCTGGGCTTTGTAGGTTAAATCGTTGGTTTGCCTAAGCTGAAGCCCGGTGATGGTCCCCATGCCCCCGCCAAGGGTCTCCCAGAAAGGGTAAACGCCCAGTAAGGTTTCTTGGCCTGGCTTTCTGTCTTTTAAATTTCCCAACCCCAGCCCATTAAATCGGAAGGGAGTTTCAGTGCCATTGTTGAGTCGGTTGGTTTCGGCAAAGGTAATGTCGTCGTTAATGCTGACGGATTGAACCGGAGATGACCCCGAAAAATAGACCTCGTCGCCATCTTGGGCATCGGAAATTTTTCGCTGTTCACGGCTTCCGTCTTGATGCACAACCGTCACCACCACAGTGGTGGGAGCAAATCCCTTTTTACCAATCACAACCCTGGCAAACAAATCGGATTTATAGGCCCTTTGATCAATACGACGAATAAACAAATCCAGTTTAGGGGCTGTGTAGAACCACTCTCTAAAAAACCCGTTTAACCCCTGCCCAGACTGTTGTTCAACGGCACGTTGCAACCCTTCGAGATGGGCTTCTTGGTGGTCGTATATTGAAAAATACTGCCGCAAAGCCCGATCAAATTGGGGTCTCTCGACTTTGTTTTCCAAAGCCAAAAAGGCCAAAAATCCTTGGGTATTGGTGCGGTAAAACCGATGGCGCGTATAAGTATCCTCGTTTAAGGCAACCAAGGGCTCTGTCCAACCATCTTGCGCAACTTTAAGGGCTTCCCATTGGGCGGCATCGACATCATTCCAAACGGCGGGAATGCCCGTAAAATCGGCTCCTGCCAAAACCAACTGACCCGAAAAACCCGTCTCTGGAACCCACAAATTGGCTGTAGGGCCATAGGTGTATTCGAAATAACGATGGGCCATATAGGACGCCAAACCGCCAGACAAGGCCGCTTCGGTTTGCGCATCTACCCTGGCCGATACCCCAGCCCATTGATGGGCTACGGACCTAGCAATTTCCCAATGCGACAAACGCTCAAAAACGCCAACCCCTGTAAAATCGGCACAATCAAAAACCCTTTCCCCCAGAAATATCATGCCATCTTCTGCGATGCCGGCAAATTTTTCGCCGGGTACTTGAACCAAGGTCAATTGTTCTTGGGGATAGGGGCCAAATTGCGATTGGTAATAGTTGAGAGCTTTTTTGGCTTCAGCCACAAACAGGTCGGGATGGACCTTGTCTTTTGAAAACAACTGTAGCGTGATTCCTGCCGACATTGCCGTCGTTTTTTGGTATCCCCGTAACAGGGCAAAAGACCACCACACAAAGGGCTTTTGGGGACGAAATTCTTGGCAGATTTGACCTTCTTTTTCGGTTTCTTTGGTTGGGAATAGAGGGAAAGCCCCTTGAAAGGTTTTGGGATAGACCATGGTAACCGATTCAAACGCTTGGCCGGCCGTGACTGCTTCGTTAAGCCGCCACCCATTTTTGTCGTAGGCCGCAAGGGTGGGATACCAATCTTGCATGGCCCCGCAAGACGCAGAGGATCGCCACACAGGGGTTTTGGCGGCAAAAACATCGATCACCTTGGGCAGAGCCGTTGTAAACCCAATTTGCAGGGAAACCGAATCCCCAGGATACACATATTCGGGCAACAAAATCTTGACCAGATTCCCAGCATTGGCAAAGCGTTGTCGCTTTAAAAACGGGGTTTCATCCAAACTCTGATAGCGCAAAGACCACCCTTTTTCGCTGGTGCAAGACAAAATCTTTACCCCCGTGGATTGAAAGCCGCCCTCAAAGCCAGCATCGTTTAGGACGGGGTTATTAAAGGGATTTGGGGCATCGCTTTGGTTATTCACCCACAGATACACCTCTTTGACGGGTTTTTTAAACGGGTTAATCCAGGTGATTTTCTCTGTTCCCACAATGTGGGTCTCGTTGATGGTGACGGACAACGACACAACCGGAAGCGTGTTTAAAGGCTCCTGCGCTTGGACAGCGGGAACCACCAACATCCAGAGTCCAAAGCCAATACAAAGGCGAAAAAGGGGCTTCAATAGCCCCATCATTTGGCCCCTTGCGCGTACAAAAAGCTGGCCAATCTGGAATGCCCTCTTAAGCCCACCAAATGCAAGGGCGTGTCTCCAAACTGATCCCCGACATTCAACTGGGCACCGCGATGAACCAACAATTCTGCAATCTCATCGTTTTCGGTTTGGGCAGCCCAATGGAGAGGGGTTCTGCCAAAAACATCCAAAACATTAAGCTCGACACCCGTCCCTAAAAGCCATTCAACGCTTTTAAAATGCCCAAAAATCACGGCCACATGCAAGGGCGTCCAACCGTAATAGTCTTTTTGGGTCAGGACTTCTTTGTTTTCTCCCAAGATTTGGACCATCTCGAAACGACCTTGAGAAACCGCCATATGAAAAGGCCCCACCCCTTCCCTTTCTTTTCGGAGGGGGTCTGAACCGGAATTCAGCAGCAGCAAAAAAATCTTCAAAGAACCGCGATAGATAGCCCAGTGTAATGCTGTAAAGCCTTGGTTATCGGCGACATTGGGGTCTGCCCCTTTTTCGAGAAGAAAAGAAACCATTTCGGTGTTGCCGTAATAGACCATCCAATGCAAGGGTGTCCACCCGCCCTGGCCTTGAACATTGACTGGAAAAGACCGGTCCACCAACAAGGGCAAATAGTCGGGATGGTTATAATAACAAGCCAAATAAACTGGGGATTCCTCTGCAGATTCGCCTTGCAAAATGGCCGTATCCCGACTGGCCAAAATGTAGTGAATCAAAGCTCCATGTCCTTTTTTGACCGCCCACAATAGCTTTTCCAAGGGGGTTTTACACTGATTCAATTGTGCTTCGTTTTCGAAATAAGCTTGCTTCCAGGTTTTAACAACCGATTTTTCGGCCCCAAACCGACCCTCGTATTGAATGCGCCAATCCCCATCCAATAAATGGTCAAACAAAAAGGTTTTGATTTGAACAAACATGGCATTGTTATGGCGCTTGCCCCAGTCCTTTTGATTGGGCACCAATTTGGAAAAATAAAAGGGAATCGGATAGGACGCCACAATGCCTGTCCAAGCCTGGGCCAATCCCTCTCTAAATTCGAGGCTCGGTAACAAATCGATTTTTTTTCGAAACCCAAACAAACAACTCATAAAGCGTTTATAGGCCGTTGCATAGTCGCCCAACTCGAGACGTTCTTGGGCTTTAGCTAGCCATTTTTGAGGGTTATCAATGGCCTCGTAATGTTCGTGGGACTCTGACATGGCCCCATTGTAATGGTTCAAAAAAAGCCTGTCATCCGGTAGAATCAAAGGCCATGACTTCACAACGACTCCCCGAATGGCTTCGGCCCTCCAGAAGCAAACGACAAGCCACACTGGCCCTGTCTCAAAAACTCAACATGGACGTTCCAAATAGCATTTGCCAAGAGGCGCGTTGCCCAAATCGCAGCGAATGCTTTGCCAAAGGGGTTCTTACCTTCATGATCTTGGGAACCATTTGCACCCGAAATTGTGGGTTTTGCAGCGTGGCCCATGGCATGCCCTTGGCGCCCAACACCTTGGAAATTGATCAAATTTTAAAATCCATCGAAACCTTAAATCTACGGTTTGTGGTACTAACCTCACCCAACCGAGACGACCTTAAAGATGGGGGCTCTCAACACTATGCCAAGCTGATTTCCGCCATTAAATCTCGGTTTCCAGCCGTCAAAGTCGAGGTTTTGATCCCCGATTTTCAAGGCGATATGGATCTTGTCAAAACCGTTGTTGAAGCTGGGCCCGATGTGTTGAATCACAATTTGGAAACGGTTCCTTCCTTATATAAAACCGTTCGCAAAGGGTCTTTATACCACCGTTCCATGGCTGTTTTGACCGAAACCAAAAAACAATACCCATCCCTCTTAACCAAAACCGGGCTGATGGTCGGCCTTGGCGAAACCACCGAAGAACTCCAAGACGTGTTTACCGACATTAGTGCTGCAGGCGTCGATATTTTGACTCTCGGCCAATACCTCAAACCCGATCGCAACAATTTGGATGTGGTTCGCTATTACCACCCAGACGAATTTAAATCTTTGCAAAAAGCTGCCGAAAACGCTGGCATTCGCTATGTTTTCTCTGGCCCCTTGGTTCGCAGTTCGTTTTTGGCCGAACACGTTTTTGATGATCTTCATGGAAAGGAAAATCCCTTTGCTTACACCGTTGCTTAACCCCATTTTGGGCGTCTGTTTGTTTTCGTATCTGCTGGGATCAATTCCCTTTGCCTTGATCGTGAGTCGGGCCAAGGGCGTGGATTTGCGTAAAGTTGGCTCTGGGAATCTGGGTGCCACCAATGTCTATCGGGCCATGGGCTTGGGTTACGCGCTATTGGTCTTTGGCTTGGATGCTATCAAGGGCTACATCCCGGTGATGATTGCTTTGAATCATTTCGAGTCGCCCTGGGTGCATATTTTGATTGGGTTTTGCGCCATTGTGGGGCATAGCCTTTCGCCTTTTGTGAAATTCAAGGGAGGCAAAGGGGCCGCCACCGGACTGGGTGTTCTGTTGGCCATTAGCCCCGATGTTTGTGGCCTCGTTTTTGCTGTGGCCTTGATTCTGATTTTGGCGTTTCGCTATGTGGCCCCAGTGACCATTTTGTGCAGCGTTCTGACCCCCATTCTGCTCTGGGCTTTTGGGTATGCCCAGGAATATGTGGCGTTTGTAACCCTGATTTGTTTGTTTATTATCTACAGGCACCGCAGCAACATTGTTCGGCTGTTTCAAGGCAAAGAAAATCGAATCTAGATGAACCATTTAACGGTTATTGGATGTGGCGCTTGGGCAACCACCATTGCAAAAGTCTTGGCCGAAAACGGTCATGCCGTTACCCAATGGTGCCATCGCAGCGAATATGCACAAGCCATTAATGAAAAACACGAGAACACCAAGGCCTTGCCGGGCGTTGTCCTTCCAGCTTCCCTGAACGCAACCGAAGACCTTGGGGAAGCCTTGTCCAAAGCCGAGGGGTTGGTCATTGGATTGGCATCGGCTCATTTGCACACCGTCGAGCACATCAAACCCTATTTCCAGGCAGAAGTGCCCGTTTTGAATTTATGCAAAGGGTTGGTGACCGGACAAAATCCGCCTTTTGCCTTGTCCTATTTGAACCGGGTTCTGGAAACCACCAACAGCTGTACCCTATCGGGCCCCAACCTGGCCCTTGAAATTGCTTCTCAAAAACCCGCTGCCTCTGTAGTGGCTGGGGATTCCGCAGCCGCGCATCGTTTTCAACACTGGCTTAGCAATCGGTATTTTCGCATTTATGTTTCGGACGATCCCCGTGGGGTCGAGGTGGGCGGCATTTTTAAAAATGCCCTGGCTATTGCAGCGGGTTTGGCCGACGGCCTTCAACTGGGTTCCAATGCCAAAGCCGCGCTTTTAACCCGAGGAATGATCGAAATGGTTCGTTTGGGAACCCATCTGGGTGGCCAACCCGCCACCTTTTATGGGCTATCCGGCATCGGCGATCTGATTGCCACTTGCTCGTCGGACAAAAGCCGCAATTGGCAGGTCGGCCATGGGATTGCCTCGGGAACTTTTCCCTTACCAGCCAACCGAGATGCCCAAAACGGCCCCATTGCCGAAGGGGTTAAAACCGCCGCTGTTTTAAGTCGAATTGGCCACGAAGCGGGGTTGGATTTGCCCATTTTGTATGGCCTGGAATCGGTACTCTTTAAACAACAAAATCCCCTCGAGGTCATTCAAAGTTGGATGGGCCGAGATCTGAGGCACGAATGAAGCAACACCGTTTCTCTAGCCTCTTTTCCGGGCTTTATTTTGTAACGGACTGCATCTTGATTCCCTTTATTGTGGTGGTGGCTTACGGCTTAAAATTTAAGGTTGGATGGGTTTTTCAGCACATTTTTTCCCTGCCTTTTGGACGCATTTACGACCATGCGCAAGTCGAACCCTATTTAAACGCATCGGGTCTGATTATCGTGCTGTGGGTCATCGCCTTTTATTTTGCGGGCGTCTACCGTCCAAGCACCGGGGTTATGACCGATGTGGATAAAGTAACCGGCGTTGTTAAAGGGGTTAGTTTGGCAGCTTTGGAAATGATGGCTGTTTCGTTTTTGTATCACGCGTTTCCAGGCTCTCGGTTTGTGATTTTTTATGCTTGGGGATTTGGCATTCTTCTGCTGTCCATTTCCCATTTGATTATCCACCACATCGAGGTTGGCTTGCTCAAACGGGGCATCGGCTCCAAGCCCACCCTGATTATCGGCGCCGACACCCTCGGACAAGACATCGCCGAAAAAATGATCTTACTACCCACCTATGGCTTCCATTACGTGGGAACCCTCGACGAAGCGCCACCGGCTCAAACCCATTTCCACCTTCGGGACAAATTGAAGTATTTGGGCACCAAAGAAACCCTCCCCGAGCTTGTTAAGCGCCAAGCCATTAAAACCATTTTTGTGACCTCCGAAAACTCCAACCAGCCTTTTTTAAGCGATCTGCTTTCGTTTTGCCAACACAGGGGCATCGACTTACGCATTTTGTCCAACCTCGACGCCTATCCGTTTTCAACGTTAACGGTTAATCATTTTGATGGCATGCCCTTTATTAGCCACGAACACCACCATACCCCTTGGTTTGAAGGGGTTCTAAAACGGGGGCTTGACCTCTGTGTGTCGGCCTTTTTGCTGGTGTTTTTCTTCCCCATTTTTTGTGTGATCGGACTGATGATTAAATTAAGCTCTGAAGGTCCAGTGTTTTACACCCAAGAACGGGTCACCCAAAACGACCGTGTGTTTAAGATGATTAAATTCCGTACCATGGTTCAAAATGCCGAAGCCAAAACAGGTCCTACCATGGTGAACACGGCAGGTGATGATCGCTATGTGCCCTTTGGTCCCTTTTTGCGTAAAACCTCTCTGGACGAATTGCCCCAGCTGATTAACGTCTTCAAAGGCGATATGTCGTTGGTGGGCCCCAGACCTGAACGGCCCTTTTTTGTTCAAGAATTCGAAAAACAATTGCCCCATTTTAAACACCGGCATGTGGTTAAGGCCGGCATCACGGGTTGGGCCCAAATTAATGGCCGATCCACCCTGACCCACCAACCCGAACACAAGCTTAAATATGACTTGTATTATATCCAAAACGCCTCCTTTATTTTTGATCTTAAAATTTTGCTTAAAACGGTTTTGGTGGTCTTTCGCGGCGAGGAAGCGTACTAGATGGTCCCGGGAATCGGTCTTTTTGGCGGCACCTTTGACCCCGTCCACAATGGGCATTTGGCCATCATTCAAGCCGCTGCAGCCAGCGGACGCATCAAGCACCTGTTTGTGATTCCCAGTGGAACCCCCGCACAAAAAACCAAGCTACATCTGGACACGGAAACCCGGATGCAACTGCTTCAATTGGCCATTCGCGAACTGGATTTGCCCATTCCATTGTCAGTTAGCACCTTCGAAATTGACCGCCCTGTCCCCTCTTTTACCATCGACACAGTTCAACATTTCAAAGCCCTGTTTCCCAACGATCAACTTTATCTGATCATTGGCGCCGATCAATGGGAGCAATTTTCGACCTGGAAAGATCCCGAAACCTTGCAGTCTTTGGCTCATATTTGGGTGGCCAATCGTCACCATACCCCAAGCCTTAATGGCATTAACCAACACCCTCTTGCGATTCCAGATTGGCCGGTTTCCTCGACCGAGATTCGTTCCAAGGCCCAACACGGCAAATCCCTTAAACCCGAGGTCCCCAACAGCGTTGGCTGCTATATTGCCCTGCACCACTTGTTTTCGGCTCCGGAATCGAAACCCAAAACCCCGGTTGTCATTGGTATTACAGGGCGGGTTGGCTCTGGAAAATCGGCGGCGGCGGACTATTTGTCCAAGACCTATGACCTTCCCATTATCGATTTGGACTTGATTGGCCATGAAGCCCTTAAAAACCCGGGCATCAAACAAAAATTGGTGGCCCATTTTGGCCCTGATATTTTAACCCCACAAGGTGATATTCATCGGCCCAGCCTGGGTCCATTGGTTTTTTCGAACTCCAAAGCCTTGTATTTTTTAAATGCACTCGTTCACCCTTGGATGAAAACCGAGGTTCTCAAACACCTTAAACGGGGCAAGCCCTCGCTCTTGGTGGGGTCCTTGATTCAAGAAATGGATTTAAACGCCGTTTGCTTCGGCATTATGGTGATCGATGCCGATGACGAGGCCATTTGTACCCGAAACAAAGACAAGTTTTTACGGGTTTCGCCCCATCAACGCTCCAGAAAAGCGTTTCAAAACAGTGGGGATGTCGTGGTTGAAAACAAATTTACCTTCGCTTTTTTTGAAGCCTTGGACAAAGCCCTTTACGATATGGTTTTAGCCCCATAAAAAACGAGCTCTAATTTGACTTTTTAACAAATACCCCCTACCTTATGTGGACGATTTTCAGAACACACTCAGGCAGAAAAGGACACGTATGGATCTTACCATTTATGTTGGATTGGCCCTGTTACTTGCAATTTTTCTTAATGTTATTGGGATTAAGCAGAGCGCAGCCCTGTTTGTTAGCCCAGAAGCCTTTCAAGTTATTTTTGGGGGTCTTATCGCAGCAACCTTAATTCAAAACCCTTGGAAACAACTTAAAGAATTGGCCTCTAAAGCCAAAATCTTGTTCAGCAACAACAAACTTAACTACCGAGAAGATACCCTTTTACTACTTCGTCTTTCCAAAAAAATTCATACCGAAGGCCGAAATTCTTTGGAAAGCGAAATCACCAGCATTAAAGATCCCTTCATGAGCCATGCCATGCAAATGGTGATGGACAAAGTGGATCCAGCACAAATTAAAGCCCTGCTTAAAGAAATGATCGAGCACTCTGAAAGCCGTCACGAGCAAGGGATTTATTATTTTGAACAATTGGCCAAATTGTCCCCAGGGTTTGCCCTTGTGGGAACCTTGATTGGCTTGGTCAAGCTTCTCTCCAACCTTAGCGACCCCAAAACCATTGGACCGCACATGGGAACAGCGTTGGTATCGACCTTTTACGGGGTCGCCATGTCCAACTTGGTGTTTTTGCCCTTGGCCAGCCGACTTCGCGTGGCCAGCTATAACGAGCGCATTCATAAAGAGATGCTTATCGAGGGTATCATCGCCATTGCCAACGACGAATTACCCTATTTGGTTCGCGATAAAATCTATATGATCGTTACTGAAAAAGACCGTAAATTCCTCAAAGCTCAAGAAACCGAATAACCGAAAAGGATCACGTTTTATGGGCAAAATGCATACCGAAATCGAGAATTTCTATGTGTCCTATTCGGACATGGTTACACTGCTGTTAATTTTCTTTGTCTGGCTCAGTTCGATTTCCGATTTCGATCCTGTTAAATATATCGAAGCCACGACCTCGATCAAAAACGAGCTTTCCGGCGGACATCCCCCCAAAGATGTTACGGGCAAGCTCAAAGTCAGCAACGCCATCAAAGAAATTGAACTTCAAGAAAAAAAGCTCGAGGAAATGAAGAAAAAAATCAATACCTTCATTGCCGAAAATCACCTTGAAAACGACATTACTGTTTCGTATAAAAAAGGCCAATTGGAACTCAATTTGGGCGAATCGGTGTTATTCGATTTGGGCAGTGCCGATTTAAAACCTGCAGCCAGCCCAATTCTACATAAGATTGCAAGCTTGCTGGATCAAAACGACAGCCTCATTAGTGTTGAGGGCCATACGGACAATCTGCCGATTAACACGGGGCAATTCCCTTCCAATTGGGAGCTTTCTGCAGAAAGAGCTTGTTCTGTAACCCGATTTTTAATTCGCGCCGATGTGGAACCCGAGCGTTTTACCGTAATTGGTCGTAGCGAATTTTCCCCACTGCTTCCCAACACCACCCCCCAAAACAAGGCCAAAAACCGACGGGTTAAGATCTTGTTGAAGGTGGATGTGGACAAAATTGTTAAAAAAGACAAATCCAATTCCGAAGCCCAGTCCTCGGAAACACCGAACAAAGAATAGACTAGGACGCCTTAACTTTTTACAGGCGTCCTGCTTTTTTGAGTTCGCTTTGAATCCAATGATAGGTTTTTTCCAACCCTGCTTCTAGACTGATCTGCGGTTCCCAATTGAGGGTGTCTCGCAACAAGGTATTGTCGCTGTTTCGGCCTCTTACCCCCTGGGGTTTGGAAAGATCGTGGCGACGGGTGATGGTTTTTTGTGCAATCTTGGCCACCATGTCCACCAACTCGTTGATGGTGATCATGCGGTCTTGGCCCAGGTTGATGGGATCGTAAAAATCGGATTGCATGAGGCGATAGATGCCTTCCACGCAATCGTCGATATAACAATAGGATCGGGTTTGAAGCCCGTCGCCCCAGACCTCGATTTCGTCCACAGATTTTGCCAGTGCAATTTTTCGGCAAATGGCGGCTGGGGATTTTTCTCGTCCGCCATCGTAGGTGCCCAGGGGCCCAAAAATGTTGTGGAACCGCACCACGTGGGTTCTCAGGCCATAGTCCTCGCGGTAGTGGCGGCAGAGGCGTTCGGTATACAACTTTTCCCAGCCGTAACCATCTTCTGCGTCGGCAGGATAGGCAGCTTCTTCTTTAAGCGGGGTCACGTCGGGCTTGTTTTGCAAATAGCCAGGATAGATACAGGCAGAAGAAGTGTAAAGATACTCGCCAACCCCCTGCTGTTTGGCCGCTTCGATCATGTGAACATTAATCAGGGTATTGTCGTGGACGATCTCGGCTTTGTGGGTCTCGATAAATCCTATGCCTCCCATGTTGGCAGCCAGATTGTAGACCTGATTCACCCCTTCGGCGGCTTTAAGGCAATTTTCCCAGCGTCTTAAATCCAAAACCAAAAATTCGTCGGCCTTGGTTTTTTCGTATTCCGGTTCGAGCCAATCAACACCACGAACCCAATAGCCTCGGGCCTTTAAAAAAGAAACCAATTGATGCCCAATAAATCCACCCGCACCGGTAACCAAGACTCGTTTCATTGTACTTCCTTTAAAAGCTGATGATAGGCTTTGGCCGCAGCCGAAACCCGAAATGAATCCACCACACAGCGATGCCCTTTGTCTCCCATTTTCTGGCGCAGCTCGACATCCGAAGCCAACCGCAAAATGGCTTGAGAAAGACCCGAGACATCCCCAGGTTCCACGATCATACCACACTCGTTTTCGTTTAAAATAAGGGCAATTTCACTGGCAGCAGGTATCACGGCCACCACCGGAAGCCCAGAAGCCAACAATCCAAAGGTTTTAGAGGGAACCGAGCAGCCCTCTTGGCCGGGCATCAGGGAAACCAAGCCCATATCAAGCTGATGCAAAAGCTGGGGTAGCGCCGCCCTGGGCACATGATCTTGAAACACACAATTGTCTAGGCTGTTCTTTTTAGCAAAGGCCTTCATTTCGGGTAACCGATACCCATCGCCCACAAACAAAAATTGAATGCCGGGGTTCGCCTTTAACTCGAGCGCAGCTTTCATGATGGTGTCCATGTCGTGAAAACGCCCCATGTTTCCGGTATAGCCGACGGTGATGATGGGCTTTTGCACATGCTGTTTTGGATTCAACAGCTGGGTATCCGCCCAGAGGGGAATCATGGCCAGTTTCTGGGCTGGCAAATGGTAGGCCGACATCACTTTGTTTTGCATACAACGACCAATCACAATCACGCGCTCGGCTCGGGAAAACACCAGTCGATTACAGGCACGCCAAATCCGAGACAACAGGCTGGTTTTGTTTAATACCCCCACATTTTCGGCGGTGTCTGGATACAGATCGAACAAGAGCAAAACAAATTTAAGACCCAAAAGTCGGTTCAACAAAGCACACACAACCGCTGCCAAAGGGGGGTTGGTTAAGACCAAAATCGGCTTTTTGGGGCGATCTAGTATCAAAGCCATCGCCAAACTTACATAAAACCCCAAATGATTGATAAATTTCCCCCAAAAATACCGTTTGGGAAACTGGGTTGTGGGCAGCCGTCGAATGGCAATGCCCTGGTGGCTCATGTATTTTGGGCAGGTGATTTTGGGACTTTGCAGACTGGGTTGTCCCGCCCAGACTTCGACATCTATCCCCTCTGCAGCTAGGGCTTCGCAGAGTTCGGTCAAGGTTTGGCCAGTCGACATCAACTCGGGATAAAAGAGCTGGGACACCACCAAGACCGACGTGTTCATTTGGCTTTGGGTCGGGCCCGATTCAAGACAGCGATCAGGTGGTTTAAAAACTGATCCACGGCTTCTTGATACACACCCAAATGCTTATAATCCACCTTCAAATAGGGGCCCATTTCGGTAATTGTTCCTTTTAGAGGCGTGGTGTCTCCGGACTGGGTTGCCCAAAGCAAAAGGGTTCCTGAAACATCGTAAACCCAAACATCGCCAACCAGCTGCAAGCGGGTCCCTTTTGTATCTTTGATCTGTTTAAATTGAAAGGCCAGCCTGGCAAAAGCATCCACTCCGAGGCTTTCGGCCAAAGCTGCATTTGCGGTTGCAACCTCCAGGCGTTTATTGCGAAAAGGCGATGGCACAAACAGATAGCTTGGGGTTTCTTGGTCTGGCAATTGCACATACACTGGTTGCTTAGCAAAATCCCGGGCATCTTGAATGCGAAATGCCGATTCTTTTTGCAGGGTCAGAATTAAATCTTCTAGAAAATCGCTGACAAACCCTTCTTCTTCTTCACTCAAAAACGCAGCTGCATTTTTAGGAGGCGTCCCGGGAAGGGTTTCTTTGTTGTTCACTTTGGTTGGAACCCGGACATCGAAGGTAAGACTGGTAACAGCTATTTTTTGGACACGCAACAAAGCAGATGCATTCAGGGTATGTACCACCGCATCGTCTTTGGCCACCACAGCAGAGATAACCTCTGTACTTGGGGCTGGACCACAGCCACATAAAACCAGGGCCAAACCGGTTACCAACAGTAACCGCTTCACCGTCATGCCTGTGTCCGGTCGAGTGCTCCCAACAATCCTTTAAGGTAGGAGAATTCGCCCAACAACCAATGACTGAATCGTTTAACCCAAGGGTTTGAAGAGGCTAACCCCGACTTTTCAAACCAATTTAAGCGACTGGGCTGTTTTTCTAGCCAACGAAACACAACAACAGACAAGGGGTTCAAACCTAAAAACCACTTGAGCTCGGGATGTTTTTGAAGCATAACCAAGGCCGATTCGCCCTTTTTCTCGTTGCGGGCAATCTCGTCTTGATCGTGGACCACATGGTAATGGTAGTTCACGGCGGACTTCAGATAGCTTAAGGGAATTTTCTTTTGAAAGAGCCGGTAGCCAAGCTCCAAATCTTCCCAGCCATAGCCCGTAAAATCGGTGTCGAATCCACCCTCTTCCATAAACACCGATTTTGGCAGCGACACATTGCCGGTTAAAAAGTAGTACCAGCCCAAGGGTGCCATTTCGGCGTAATTGCGTTTGATATAAGGGTAAATTTCGTTGGGAATGGGCGGCCAATGCAAATAGTTCATATTAAAGGTTCGTCCTTCAAAACACTGAACCTTTGCGCTGTTTTGGTGGGCCTCCCAATGGGTGGCTACAAAGTTAGGGTCTGGAATCATGTCGGCATCGGTGATGATGATGATTTCTCCAGAAGCCTCGGCCACAGCGCGGTTTCGGGCAGCGGCTTTGCCTTTGTTTTGTTGAATAATGGCATTAAGACGAAAGGCCGGTTTAAAGCGACCAAACAAGGCATGGGTGCCATCTGAAGATCCAGAATCCACCACCACCACTTCGAAATGCTGGGGGTCCATGGTTTGGGTTTGGTAGGCCGTTAAAACGCGCTCTAATACCTCGCACTGGTTGAACGTCCCAATAATGATACTAATTTTTGGAAATGACATAAGCCTGGTCACTGTATCAAATCTCCCCAAAAATTCAAAGCATGGCTTTAGACCCTTTCTGGATTCCAACAACAGCCTAAACAAGTCTTTTGAAATTTATCTAGAACGCGCTCGATAAATATGTAATTGTATAAAGCTTTTTCACTTAAACTGGAAACAAACTAACATAAAACCCACTATGGCCTTCAATTTTCAATCAAAAACCACAAGATTCGTTAAGATCTTTACAGCCCTGGGACTACTACTTTTGGCATCGTTTTCCCCTTGTTTTGCAGACCCCACCTACACCCTATCCAACATCACTTTTGGGAATTTAAGCGTTAATCAAGACGCCGAAATTTTACCCTTAAACATGGTCGAAGCGCCGATTCTTTCTGTTGAACCTGTTCTGGATACCCTGCTTTCTAGCGAAGAGGCCCCCAAACCCGAACTCTTGGGCAAGCCATTGAATTACCCCAATCCGTTTTCATGGGACACCGGCACCCGCATTGGCTATTTGCTCTCGACAGACATGACGGTGGAATTACGCATCTACGATCCATTTGGTTCGGAACTGCATCGTCGGACCCTGATAGCCGGAACCGAAGGCGGAAAAGCCGGGTATAACCGGGTCCCCGTCTACCGCAGCGATTTTACAGACACCCTGCCAGCCGGCATTTATTTTTATGTTCTGCTGTACAACAACGCTGTCCTTGGCAAAAACAAATTTGCGGTGAAGCCATGAAACACCTTACGTTTTACCTAGGAGTCCTGTTGATCGTGCTTTTTGCAAAACCTGCGCTGGCCGTAACCAGTATGGATATGGAGGCCGTCGGCAATTCTGCAGGCATGATTGCCATTGGACACATTGTGGGGTTCGATGAGTCTGCCAACAGTATTTTTGAAAACCCCGCGGCGTTTTCCCGCAACAAAGCCCCGTCGATCACCACGTTTTACACCACAACCATGGCCCAAGAAACCCAATTTTATACGGTTGGCTTCAGCCTTCCTTTTGGCCCTGGCAACTTCGGCATTGGACAATTTCAATCCCGCATTCCGAACAATCCGGTTACAGGAGCAACCGATAGCGACGAATTTTATCAAGCTGATTCTTTCGACTATAAGCTATCTATTTTAAAATTGGCCTATGGCTTGCCCTTATCTGCTAAATCCAGCGTTGGCATTGTGTACAACCTAACCACTCTGGATGAATACACAACCCATGCCCAAGCCCACAGTTTGGACCTGGGCTATCAAACCCAATTGGACGCCCTTACCCTTTCTTTAACCGGAAAAAATATTGTTCCGCTTTCGCCCTTAACCTTTGAAAGCGGCAAAACAGAAACCCTTCCCATTCGACTGATTGGCGGTTTTAAATGGCAAGTTACTTCGGAATGGTCGGTTTTTGGGCAATTAAGTCAAACAGCCAATAGTCCATTTTTAAAAGCAGGCGGCATCCAATTTACCCCTACTTTTTTGGCCAAGATGTTGGTGTTAAGCGCTGGCATGCAAGAACGGCATGTTCAATCAAGCATCAAACAGCGGGGCGCTTTGGGCGTTGGGCTATTCGTTTCTCCCATCATCTTTCATTTTGCCTACGAGAAAAGTGATTATGTGGTTGATGATAATCACTACTACGTGTCTTTTGCCTTTAATTTTGCCCCTTAATTAATATCCCAGAGGAGAGTGTCATGCATCGATTTTTATCTTTATTAAAGTGTTTGCTGATCGCATGGATTGTGTTTTTGCCCACCGTTCTTTTGGCCCTTCCGGCAAGCTTCGTTTTACAAGCAACACTTAAGGACGAGCACAACATTCCCCTACAAGGGACCAAAACAACGGTGATCAATTTGTATGAAAAAGACAACACCTCTGTGCTTTGGACCGATACGATTTCGACAACCTTTACAAATGGGAACTTTAAATTGGCCATTGGTTCAGATACCAAGCCGTTAAACAAATCCCTTTTTCTTAAAAACGGACTCGAAATTGAATTGGTGGTTAATGGGGTTACCTTAACCCGGATTCCATTTAGCGCATTCCCCTATGCTTTTTACGCCCGCGATGCCCAATTTGCAGAAAGCATCACCGGCACCCTCAACGCGTCTCAAATTAGCGGCATTATTCCCTTAAGCAACCTCCCAACTTTGAATGCTGGCAGTGCCGATTGGACTTCGGTTACTGGAAAACCCGTCTTTGGCACTTTGGCTTTGAAAAATGGGATTTCTGAAGCTGATATCACTGGCAATATTTCCATTTCCAGAATCACCGGCAACATCGTCGTCGATTGGGACAACATCAGTAACAAACCCGCCATCCCAACCAGCAACCCGCCTGTGGATTGGAACTCCGTTGGCGACAAACCTGTCTTTGGGGCTTTGGCTTTGAAAAACGGCATTTCTGAAGCCGACATCACTGGCAACATTTCCATTTCCAGAATCACCGGCAACATCGTCGTCGATTGGGACAACATCAGTAACAAACCGGTCATCCCAACCAGCAACCCGCCTGTCGATTGGAACTCGGTTGGCGACAAACCTGTCTTTGGGGCCTTGGCTTTGAAAAATGGCATTTCTGAAGCCGACATCACTGGCAACATTTCCATTTCCAGAATCACCGGCAACATCGTCGTCGATTGGGACAACATCAGTAACAAACCGGTCATCCCAACCAGCAACCCGCCTGTGGATTGGAACTCCGTTGGCGACAAACCGGTGTTTGGGGCTTTGGCCACACGCAACGTCATCTCTGAAGCCGACATTACCGGCAACATTTCCATTTCTAGAATCACCGGGAATATTGTTGTCGATTGGGACAACATCAGTGGCAAACCCACCTTCTCCAGCGGCAACATCTCGGCTCAAGATCTGATTCTTGGCGACATCAGTGGAACTTTAAATGCCCAGCAAATCCCTCAAAATCTTTTTACCGCTTCCATGATTGGGGGCTTGGGAAATTTGGCCACTCGCAATGTGATTTCTGAAGCCGACATTACGGGCAACATTTCGATTTCCAGAATCACCGGCAACATTGTTGTGGATTGGGACAACATCAGCAACAAACCCAGCATCCCAACCAGCAATTCAACCACATCCAACATTGCCCTGATTACCAATAATTTGGTTGTCACAGGGAATCTTGTGGCCCAAAAAGGGGTCTACATCACCCAGCAAGACAATGGCAGCAGCGCAGCAATAGATTGGACAAGTTCAACCCGCCAAAAAATCACCTTGGCAACCACAAATCCCACCTTTACCTTCACCGCTCCCCCACAACCCGGCATGTTGATGTTAATTGTGTACTACAGCGCCAGCAGCTCCCTTTCCCCAAGTTGGCCTGCAAATGTTAAATGGCCATCGGGAACAGTTCCAACTTTATCCGGAACCATTGGCAAAAATGATATTATTCAATTTTATTATGATGGCACTTCTTACTTTGGGTTAAGCATCGTTGGATTTCAATAAAGGGGCGTGGCAATGAAACCGATTAAACGGCTGTGTCTTATTCTGTTAGCCGTCTTGGCTATTTTAAATGCATCCACCCCGTTTGCAGCCGATAAAAAAGTCATTTCCTACTATACCAATTGGGCCCAATACCGACAGGGCGATCGGAAATTTTTTCCTTCCAACATTGATGCCAAACTCTATACCCACATTGTTTATGGCTTTGCCGATATTTTATACAACGAAGTCAACAACAAACCGGCCCTAACCCCCAGCAATTCTTATAATTTTCGTCTTGTTCCTTTCGAATGGAACGATGTTAAAGAGTGGACAGTGGGTGTGGATTGGACCACGCCTCAAGGGTATTACTTTGATGTCATTAACAAAAAGCAGGAAAATCCGAATCTTAAAGTTTTGATTTCCGTAGGCGGTTGGAATTTTAACGACCCCAACTATACCGACTATGTTTCTCACCACGGGTTATCCCCGGCGTGGATTTTTACCACCATTTGCTCGACACCCGAAAACCGCGCCGACTTTATTCGGAATGTGATTACTTTTTGCCGAACCTATGGCTTTGATGGAATTGATATTGACTGGGAATACACCGGTATTTCAGGTCGAAATTCCATGTTGGATTCGAATGGCAATCTGGTTCCATCCACTTTTAACGATCGGGTGAACTATCCGCTTTTGATTCAAGAAATGCGGCAAGCGTTTCATCAAGAAGCCCTTCAAACCAATCGCCCTGAATTGGTGCTATCCATTGCGGTTGCGGCTGGACAAGGCAATACCGCCGGCTACGACTTTGACAACATTTCGCCCTATGTCGACTGGATCGGCCTCATGACCTATGACTATCACGGCGGCTTTGATGCCAAAACAGGCGCCACTGCTCCCCTTTACAAAGACTCGGATCCAAATGGACAGTTTTCCTTTGCGGATACCGTCTCGCATTACCGCAACGTTTTAGGTGTTCCCGCAGACAAACTGGTCCTGGGTTTTGGTGCCTATGGACGAGGCTGGTCTGGGGTTGCATCGCCAACTTTTAATATCTCGAGCTCAGGGTCTTCTCCCGCCGGTCCATTTACGCAATCTGCTGGCTATTTGGCCTATTATGAAATCGAAGACTACATTAAAAACCATGGCTATGTCCGATATTTTGATGACGCCACAGGAACCCCTTTTATCTACAACAGCACCGACCGTGTTTTGGTCAGCTATGATGACCAAGAATCGTTTAATAAAAAAGTTGATTTTCTACTTCAAAATAACCTAGCTGGTGCCATGACTTGGGCCATGGACTTGGATTCTTTTTTGCCTAGCGACACCACCCAAAATGCCTTGCAAAAAGTTTTGTACGACCGCCTTTTGGCCGGGGTTACACCCAATCAAACCACCGTCACAACCAACTATTACCCCGACACTTGGACAACCTTATCCCCCAAAAAACTACTGGTCTATTATGGCTGGCCTTCGGCCATTAATGGGACTTTCAGCACGGCCAATGCCAGTGCTGTTTTTCAAAACTATCACTATGCTGTTCTGGGGGCTGGTCTTGAAGATCCCAGCCATGGCGACCATTTAAACACCCAACAAATTATCGTTGGGACCCCCTCAACTAAGTTTTTTGGTTATATTGATTTGGGGGTTAGCCCAGGCTCCAATTGGAGCACTTCCAACATTGCGGCCAAAGTGGATGCTTGGAAATCCATGGGTATCTACGGCATTTTCCTGGATGATTTCGGCTATGATTTTGGGGTAACCCGTCAGCGTCAAAATGAGGTTGTGGATTATATTCACAACCAAGGGCTTTGTGTGGTGGCCAATGCCTGGGTTCCAGACGATGTTTTTGGCAACACCGTTAATGGATCCAATCCAACTGGCACCGCATCGAAACTAAATGCCACCGATTATTATTTATTTGAAAGTTTTCAGATCAAAGAAGGCGGCTACCAGTCTCAAAGCGAGTTTGTAACCAAAATGGACAGCCTGAATGCCTATCGAAACACCGTAACATCGTTTAATATTCTCGCAGTTACCACGGCAGCGCCAGCCAATACTTTTAGCCAATCTCAATTTGATTATGCTTGGTATACCGCAGCGATTAACAGCGTGCGGGGCTTGGGTTGGGGCGAATACGACTTTTCTGCAAATTCTGCTCAAGCTCCCTTGCGAGCCAGACCTACGCCCACACTTGGAAATACATTTACCTCCGCAGCGCAACTATCTGGCCCCACCCAAAACAGAACCACGGAATTGGGGACACTCAGCATAAATTTTAATACCCACATTGGGAGCTTTAGCACGCCCAATGCCGCAGTTGAAGTGGTTTCCGCCAATGCCAACATTATTACTATGGGGTATGTTGAAAACCTAAGAACAGGCGGAACCAGCGCCATTTCAAAATTAAACTACGACTCTATCGATTATATTGTGCACGGCTTTGTTCGCCCCGAAGCCAATGGCAGCCTTTCGGAAACAACCAATTTCGCCACCTATCGCCAAGCCGGATTGGCAACGACCACCCACCAACATGGCAAAAAAATTATCATGAGTATTGGCGGCGCCCTCGATTCGACATATTTTTCAACGATTGCCGCCAGCACTGCCTTGCGCGCCACCTTCGTTGGCAACGTGGTTACGGCTTTACAATCTTGGGGCTATGACGGCGTGGACATCGACTGGGAGTTTCCAGAGTCCGAAAGCGACAAACAAAATTTCACCCTCCTCATGCAAGCCTTGTACACCGCCGTTAAACAAGCCAACCCCAACCATGTGGTGATGTTTGGTGCAAGCCCAGCCGATAAATTGGCAATGGTTGATTGGGCACAAATTAAATTTTACACAGACTATGCCTTTTATTTTGGCTATGACTGGAAAAACCCAGCCAATGGGCCTTTGCAAAAAGGACCTCTAAACAATCCCCCTCAGCAATGGATTGCGCCTTATACCGAACACATCGATGCCTCTGTCTCTGGGGCTTTAAACTATATCCTTTCAAAAGGATTCCCAGAATCCAAACTCATTATGGGTATTCCGTTTTATGGCTCCGATAACAGCTCGTGGAGCAGCATTCGGTCTACGTATATCGCCCAAAAATCACAATTAAGTGTTGATCCATTCTATGCGGAAGTGTTAATTAATAATGTTTGGTGGAATACACCAGAAGCCATTACGGTTAAGATGAACAAGGTTTTATTACCCGCATCTTCTGTTTTGGCCGGTGGTAAAGTGATTCGCGGTGTCGGATGGTGGGAATTTGGGCATGAAGACCCCGATTTTGCCGATCTGTCTTCCGCAGTGTTATCTTGGAAACAAGGACATCCCCCCACGATACCCGTTTTGCCCAATTACAACACTTTCTTTTGGATGGAGTAAAGTTTATGAACCAACGCCTAGTATCTGCCCTTTTTGCCTGTCTTTTTTTGACAGCCCCAGTCTTTGGACAAAGCGTTGGTCTTCGCCTTGCTCCCTATCTGTCCTATTCTGGCAAAGGGGTTGATGCACTGCCCGAAATCAGTGGCGTTTGGACCTGCGAATATAACAAAGACTGGAGCATCACCTCCAGTTTGGGGTATTTTCAATACCAACAACAGGGAACCTTTTTCCCTGGCGTTACCTATGGGGTTCGTGGAAACTATAAATTGTCTCCCCATTTTTATGGGGTTGTTGGTCTTAATGGCGTCACGTCCAGAGGCATTGCAGCAAGCATTGGGGCCATGGCAAAAACACCCCTTTCAGAACGGTATACAGGCGGCATTTTTGTGACTTATTCCTCTGCCCAAGACCTTCAAATTGGGGTAGAAATCGAGCAACTTCGATTGCCATCTTTCGATAGCCCCGAACTGTCCAACCTCACCATTGCCGAAACCAAAGAAGTTGAAAAAACAGAAGACCTTACGTCTAGACAGCGAATCGAAGCCAATATTTTGGCCACACCCAAAACCGCCGTTGTGTTTGAAGATATCGCCACCCATTGGGCGAAAAACGATATTCAGTTTACGGCTGAACTGGGTTTGTTTAAAGAATCGCCAGACCATAAATTTAATCCTCAACAAATCCTCTCTCAGGCCAGCAGTGCCATTGTGATTGGACGCTTGGCCAACTTGCTGGGCCTAACCCGACACAGCGAAACCGAGGTTATTGCTCAAACCCGCAGCACACAGCCCGAAACCAAAAAGCAATTCCTGCAACGCCTGGCTATTTTGGCCAGCATTCAAGGGGTTATTAAAAATGAAGACCCTTCAGAACTGCTTAAAAACTGCGGCTATTCCGAAAAAGCCATTCAAAACTTTACTTGGAATAAATCCATTACCCGCGCAGAAGCAGCCAGCTTGCTTGCTCGATATCTGCACAGAGCCGAATGAGCCGTTTCCAGCTCTTACTGGCATGTTTGGTCGTTCTGATCGCTTCCCCGCTTTTGGCGGAACAACCTGTTTATTACAAATATAGCTTGGGGCCCTATGTTGGCCTTCATCGCTTTGCACCGTCTAAACAAATGGGGGTAACCGCCGAGATTGGTGGAAGAGCTTCCTATGCCCTCGATGAAAACAGAGGTTGGACTGGCAGTTTGGGGTTCTCCCCGGCCTTTGAAAATGGCAATGCCCTAACCCTTTTTACGCTTTCCGCCGGATACGAACAAGGGCTTGGCACACAAAAATGGTTTAATTCTATGGTCAGACCGGCCATCGGGGTTGGGCTGTTTGCGGACACGGCCAAAGGTGTGTGGCCCTATGTCAGTTTGACGTTTGAATTGGTTGGAGAACCGCAAGACACAACCGCCATCCGAACCTTGGTGGGTACCGATCAGCTTTATGCCATCGATATTCAAACCAAGTTCCAAAAAATTCTTTTGGCCGAAAAAATTGAGCCCATTCTTTCAACCCCCGTTCAACTGGAAAACACCAAAAAAACGGGGCTAGCTGCAGCATTAATTGCCCCCAGCCAATTGCTTCATATCCGCTACACCTACCGAACCCCAGACGATGTCAGCACCCATTGGGCCAGACGGGAAATTGCAACCCTGACCAGCATTGGCATTTTTGATTCTCCAAACCGACGATTCTATCCCAAAACCCTCATGACGGGGTTGGATGCGCTGCGTTTAACCATTTTGGCCACGGACTATTTAGAAGC
The DNA here is from genome assembly GCA_050250935.1 of Candidatus Margulisiibacteriota bacterium. Taxonomy (GTDB): domain Bacteria; phylum Margulisbacteria; class Marinamargulisbacteria; order JBFWNS01; family JBFWNS01; genus JBFWNS01. Next base: position 35,670 of record JBFWNS010000002.1, read on the forward strand.
CGCCAAAGAAGAAAGCGCCTTTAGCACGGTTGTTGAAAACCTAGATGGACGCAGGGTCTCGGTGAATGTGGCTTTGAACCAAGAGCCTAAATCTTGGACGCTGCTCGATACCAGCTATTCGCCAGGCACCTACAAAAACCCCCTACCCTATGCCAACCTTAAAGAGGGCCGCTATGAAATGACCTTGCGTGTTTCTTCGGACGCAGAAGTGGTTACCACCTCCCAACCCGTGATTGTGGCAACGGTCTATCGACACCTTGCCTGGGCTCCCCAACGCATTAAAGAAGTGGAAACCAAAAATATTGCCACTTTGTCTAAATTTAACCCTGCAGAATCCATTACCAAGGTTTCTTTTATTCGGCTATTGTCTCAGGTTTATACCCTGTATACCTCGCCCATGCTAGCCGATACCTTGCAGCGGGAACCCCAGCCTCAGCAGGTGGCAACCTTTGTCAAAACCATAGGCTATACCAGCGATTGGTACGAAGCCATTCCCACGGACGACCCCATTACCCGTGCAGAAGGGGCCTTGTTAACGTATAAATTGTTACGGGTTCTTTCGCCAGAACATCTACCAACCCCAGACTAAAAAAACCGTTTCCAGAAGCTTTTTTTAGTGGACACCGTGGTTTCCAATTCTGAAGAAGCCTCTTTCTTTTGGGTTTTCAACAGATCAAAATATAAGCCTTCCATTTGGTCTAGCTTCAGGGGAACCCCTTTAACATTCACCAAAAAAAACCACTGCTTGGCCAGTTCCTGAAGAAACCGATCCGAAAACGGCAGGTGTTGATCATCCAGCAATCTGCGCCAGCTTTTTTCGACAGCCTCACGTTCTGATACTTTGGGGCAAACGGGCATTACCCCTTGCCTTGCCGGGGCTAAATATTGAATTAAGAACGACTCGACCTGCTCTGCCCCCACGGCCATCATCAACGCCCGTTGACGCAGCTCGTCTTCCAGCATGGGGGCGTCTCTTAAGGCTTTGTCTTCGTAATACGAGGCACTGATGTCGAGCTTAAAATCTTGGTCGTGAAGGGTCGAGGTGGCTGGCAATGGCGTGGATTTTGATGCTACCTTTTGAGGATTTGCGTCGGCTTTTTTAAGGGGGCGATGTTCCAATGCAGCCAGCATATTGTCCACTGTCGTATCGACTTTTTCTTGGTCTAGGCGCTTAAAAATCGACAGCCACAGCTTGGACAACTGATCCATAAACACGGCATCGAAAGCGGGGTATAACGGCTCGATCAGTCCGATCCATTCGTCGGAAACGGTTGCCAGATCTCGGCCTTGGGGTAACGGAATTTCAGGGTGATTGACGGCCGTTCGCAAATAGCTTTTCAGAAAGCTTCCATAGTCCCCTTGTTTGATGGCTTCTTGTAGTGCAGCCTTGTTTATCATCCTGTATCCCCAACGAATATTGATTCAAATTCTTTAAGAATCATGCTAGACTTTTTGGGTTAAAAAACCGCTTTGGACCTCTCATTTTGGGTCCACTATCAACCCTCATTCCCAAAAAATCAAGGATTTAAAACATGAAGAAGATTGCCGTTATCGGTGGAGATGGCACCGGCCCAGAAGTTGTTGCCGAAGCCACTAAAGTCTTAAAGCACCTTCAGGGGATTCATTCCTTTCAACTGGACCTTAAACCCCTGCCCTACAACGGCACCCGCTATATTGAAGAAGGCACGCTCTTAACCGATGCCGAACTGGATCATTTAAAAACCTACGACGCGATTTTATTGGGGGCCATTGGTCATCCCGATGTAAAACCTGGGATTTTGGAACGAGGCATTTTATTGAAACTGCGCTTTGGACTGGATCAATACATTAACCTAAGACCGGTTAAGTTATACGAAAATGTGGCCAGTCCGCTTAAAAATAAAACCCCAGACGACATCGACTATGTGGTGGTCCGCGAAAATACCGGAGACGTCTACACCGGAATGGGCGGGGTTATGATGAAAGACACGCCCCATGAAGTCGCCACCCAAACCATGATTTACACCCGGCATCAAGTTGAACGTTGCCTTAAATTTGCCTTTGAATACACTTTAAAACGCCATAAAAACGCTCCCTGGAAAGGGCTCAGTGAAGCCGAAAAAGCAGCTGGCTTTGTTGGAAAAATTACCCTCTGCGGGAAATCCAATGTGTTGACCCACGTTTTTGATTTGTGGGAAAGAACCTTGGCTGATCTTTCAAAAGCCTACCCAACCATTAAAACCGACTATGTCCACGTCGATGCCGTTTGCATTTACATGATCGAGTGCCCAGAGCGGTTTGATACCATCGTTACCACCAACATGTTTGGCGACATCATCACCGATTTGGCCGCTGTTACCCAAGGTGGCATGGGGGTTGCGCCCAGTGGAAACATCAATCCAGAAGGGGTTAGCATGTTCGAGCCTATTGGTGGGACGGCCCCAGCTTTTACTGGAAAAAACGAAATTAATCCCATTGCTTGCATCAGTGCCGCACAGTTGATGTTGGCCCACTTGGGATTTGAAGCTGCCAGTGTTCAGCTAGAAGGTGCCATTCAACGTACTGTGATGCAAATGAAGAGCATGGCTGCAGCACAAATGGGTTTTTCGACCTCAGAGATTGGCGATTTGGTTTGCAAAGAACTATCAGGAGCGCAGTAAACGGTTATGAAAAAACTCAGTCTTTTGGTCTTTGGATTTGTTCTTTTCTTTTTGCCTTTGTCCTTGAATGCCCAAGAATTTAAAGTATCGACCACACCGAACCCCGCTGTTCCTGGCCAGAAATTACGGTTTACCGTTCAAACCAAAACCCCCATTCAAAAAGCCTCTATTGTTTTTTCTAGCACCACTAAAATTAGCCTAAACGCCATTGGAAAAGGCCTGTATACCGGCAGCTATTTGGTTCCGGCTTCTACCAAGCCTGGCGCTTATTCTGCCAAGTTGTATGTGGTCTTGCCCCGGGAAGAAAAAGGATTTTTGATTACCCTGTCCTACACCGTGGGGTCAGATCCGTCAAAAACCGACAGCGGAACAACCGATCAGATTGGCCAATCCAAGTCTTTGGCCAGTATGGACTTAAACATCAAAATCGACGAACTTGAAACCAGCGTTGATCAGCTTCAACAAAACAAAAAAACATTGGAAAACCGCATTAAAGATCTTCAAAAACAGCTTCAAGATCTCAAAAATGCTAAGCCAGAAAAAAAGCCAGCCTCTCCTGAACAAAGCCAAGCCATCAAAGATATTGAAGAAAAAACCAAAAATTTAAAGCAGCTTCAAGATAGCCTTGCTGCCGAAAAAAAAGAATTGGCCCACAAAACAGAAGCCTATCAAAAACAATTGTTTGATCTTTCAAACACCGAAAAAACCCTTAAGGCCAAGGAACAAAAGCTTTCCGAAATCGAAAGCCAATTAAGTGTTCGGCAAACCGGTCTAACCGAAGCCGAGCGCCGTTTGTCCCAGCAACAATTTGTGGTGGATCAACGCGAAGAGCAGCTCAGCCAACGGGAAATGAATCTTTCTAAAATCGAAGAAAACCTAACCCAACAGGACCGTCAGGTTCGGGAGTTGGAACAACGCATTTCAAAAGAAAAAGAAAGCCTAAGTCAAAAACAAACCCAAATCACTGCCAAAGAAGCCACACTGGGAACCCTGTCCCAGCAAATCAAAGACAAAGACGCCGAACTTCGGGAATACAACAAGCGCCTTGAGAACCAAGAAATGGTGTTATCATCGCAAAAAAGCGAGATCGATGCCGCCAAAAAGACCCTTGGTTTCGAGCAAAACAAGCTCAATAAAATCCGTAATCAACTGTCCCAACAAAAGCAGGCTTACGATGCAGAATCTCAAAAGCTGGCGGCCCAAATTGCGGAGTACGAAAAACAAAAATCCAAAACTGATGCCAGCAACCAAGCACAACAAAACGCCCTTAACCAACGCAAACTTGCCTTGGATCAAGCCAAGATCGCCTTGGACAACAAGCGGTCCGAATTGGAAAAAAACGAAGCCTCTCAAGCCGCCAAACAAGAAGAGCTCAACAAAACATCCCAAGCCTTGACCACGTTATATTCCCTGTTCAAAGAACGTCAGGACTATTTGACTTCGGTTAAAGGCAACATGGAAGCCCTCAAAGCCGATTTCGATGCCAAATACGAATACATTAAAGAGCTTCGAACCTGGGTAACCAAGAAAAACGAGGTTATGGAAAAAGCCTATGTGAGCGCCCAAAAAGAATCTGCCTCTCGCCAACAAAAACTGGAAGAACGCCTCGAAGAAATGCAAGGACTCTCAAAATCTTTGGAAAATCAATCCAAATATGTGGGTGATTTAAATCTTAAATTGATCGAGCAAAACGAAAAACTGCGCCAGCAATTGGAAACCGTCAAAAAACCCAGCTACCCTTACCGCTTTTCCATCACGCCAGGGTTGGGGTATCACTTTTTTAGTTCGACAACCTATTCCAGTGGCCCAGAGGCTGGGTTAAAAGTGGGTTATATTTTGAACGATCAATGGTCTTTGGAAGCCGGTGGTTCGATCATTTCGACCCAAATTCAAAGCTCTTCGGTTAATAAATTTTTGTTTGGCTATACCGTGGATGTCATGTACCGCTACCCCATTTCTGCAACCACAGAACTGTATGCCCTGCCTGGGATTGCCGGCATCGTTAACAACAGCAACCCCAATTTTTTCTTCGGGGCTGGGCTTCGGTTCAACAGCAGCGACGACTTTGCTTCTTTTTGTGAATTTAGAAAAGGAACCGATACGGTTATTGGATTTGGGTTTGAGCAAAAAATAAAAAATCCAGACCAATGGTTTGCCCAAGCTGCACCCATCGAACAACCAGTAAAACTTGATCTCCCTGTTCAAAAACCAGTGGTTGATGGATTTAGTGTTGCTTTAAAAGTACCCTCCAACCGCTACCAATACACCTTCGAAAACCCACGCTTTACAGACATGGATAATCACTGGGCCCTCAAAGAAGTTCTGTTGCTGACCAAGCTGAAAATTCTGGATGGCCGAGAAGAAACCGTTCGAACGTTTGATCCTAAAACCAGAATCTACAGCTCTCGCATTCAACGTGTTTTTGATCCCAGGGCTACCATTACCAAAGCCGAAATGACAAAACTGTTGGTTCTGACAGCCTTTTTGGACGAAATTTACGACGAGCCCACCACCACCATCAACTATACCGTGGTCGGAAAACCCAATGCCCTTTACGAGACCTCTTTAACTGTTCAAACCCCATCCGGAGACGTTGTCTCTACCCTAGCGTCTGGACGGGAAAAACCCAGTAGCCATGCCCTGATTTGGGAAGGAGACGATCCTGCTTCTAAGAAAAAATTGGATCAAGGTACTTATACTTTTGTGTTGACTGCCACCGACGCCAGCATTCCCACTGCTCCGGTTGTTCGCACCGAAACAAGAGATCTGGTGTTGGTTAATTTAACAACACCGATGTTCGAGAGCACAGCACCAGATGCGCCTTTCAAAGACATTCCTGGCGACTATTGGTGTAAACCCTACATCAACACTGCCGTTCAATTTGGCATTTTTGAATCGGGCACTACGTTTGATCCCAAAAAACCCGTGCGTCGTATCGAGTTTATCGATGCCATTGCCAAAACCCTATTGTACTGGGGTGCCCAAGAGCCCAAAATCAATTTGGATCTTGGTTTCTACAAAGATGCCCAGAAAATTCCCAAAGAGTATTTGTCGATTATGCCCGTTTATGTGAACGAATTGGGCTATGGTGGAGACCCCAAACATTATCTCGATCCGCTGTCCCCCATTAACCGTGCAGAAGCCGCCATTTTGTTAAGCAAGTTAATCGATTGGCGCAAAGCACATCCCGGTGTCACCAAACCCCACTGATTCTTGGATTCTCGCCCTTACCCAGTGGTATGAGGCCAACGCCCGTCAGCTTCCCTGGCGGGCAAGAGGGTCTGCCCTAGCCAATCCCTATCACGTGTGGTTGTCCGAGATGATGCTCCAACAAACCCAAGTGGATACCGTCATCCCCTATTTCAACCGTTTCATCGCCCAATTTCCCACGGTGTTTGATCTGGCCAAGGCCGACCAAGAAACCGTTCTTAAAGCTTGGGAGGGATTGGGCTATTATTCTCGGGCACGGAATCTCCACAAAGCGGCCATTCTTATTGCCGGCGAACAGAATGGCCAGCTGCCACCCGACTATCTTGCGCTTCAAACCCTGCCTGGAATTGGCCCTTACGCCGCTGCGGCGATTGCCAGCATTGCCTTCGAAGAACCCGTTCCTGTTGTCGATGGGAATGTGTTTCGGGTTTTTACGCGGTTTTGGGGCATTTACGACGATATCAAACTCCCAACAACCAAAACCCTGCTGTTCAATCGCCTAAAACCCGCCGTCGAACAGGCCAAGCCCTCGGTGTTTAACCAGGCCATGATGGAGGTAGGAGCCCTGATTTGTAAGCCCAAAAATCCGTTGTGTGAACAGTGTCCCTTGCAACCCAACTGCTATGCGGCTGCGCATCAAGCCACCCAGACCTTGCCGGTTAAAACCCCGTTGCCTAAAACGCCCCATCATCACATTGGGGTTGGGGTGCTCTGGCACGATGGCAAACTCCTCATTAGCAAGCGCAAAGAAAGCCAAATGTTGGGTGGCCTCTGGGAATTTCCGGGAGGAAAACAAGAAGAGAACGAAAGCATCGCAGAAACCATCGTTCGGGAATTCAAAGAAGAAACCGACTTAACCATCGCTGTTGGACAGCCTGTGGCTGTGGTCAAACACGCCTACACCCACTTCAAAATCACCCTTCACGCCTTTCACTGCAGCTTGGTTTCGGGGACGCCCAAGGCCTTGTCGAGCGATGGTCTTCGGTGGATTTTACCCGAAGAACTCAAAACCTTGCCTTTTCCAAAAGCCAATCAGCGGGTCATCGAAGCGCTGCTTAACGAGACAACGGACTTACCGCTTTTTTCGATAAGCCGCGACGGCAAACCCCAATAAGACCGCCAAAATAACCAAGGACGCCAAGCTCCACAGGGTATTGGCCGTGTCTTTTAAATAAACCACCATCACGATGCCCACCAACAACACCGTTGGGACTTCGTTCAGCAAGCGCAATTTAAACGAGGTCCAGGTACAAACGTCGTGCACCAATTGTTTTCGAATGGCGCCACATAAAAAATGATAGGCCACCAACAGCAATACCAAAAACAATTTAAAGTGAAACCAAGGCTCCAAATACGCCGATGTTTTCCAGGCCAAGGTTCCGCCAAACGCCACCGTCATCACCATGGCTGGCCAGGTGATGGCATACCACAACCGTCGTTCCATAATGGCGAACTGGGCTTTCAAGATGCCTTGATCCGGCTCGGGTTTGTTTTTGGCTTCGGTGTGATAAATAAACAGTCGGACGATATAAAACAACCCTGCAAACCAAGCCACCACCGACACCACATGCAGGGCTTTAAGGATTTGAAGCAAGGGCAACTGGGTCAGTTCAAGCATGGGCCAAGGCCTCTTTGCAGCGCTCGCACAACACATCAGAGATGGGCAATACCCGCCAGCACCGCTCGCACTTGGATCCCTCGGCCTTTTTGACCTTAAAAGGCAGGGTAAGCCCCGAATCTTGCTTAACCTGGCTTACGATAAACAGCGATTCAAAATCATCGAAGTCCGGCAAATTTTTGGGGTTTAAACAAACTTCGGCCTCCATAAAACTTTTGATGGTTTTTTCGTTTCGCAGGGCTTCCAGGTCTTTATACACCGCGTCTTTTAAGGACAAAAGTTGGGTCCATTTGGCCGACAAGTCTGGATTCTCCCAGGTTGGATTGGGGTTTGGAAGCGCTTCTAGATGGACACTGTCGCATTTGTTGGGCTTGTCGAAGTGTTGATAGGCATCTTCGGCGGTAAAAACCAAAACGGGAGCCAACAACCGAATGAGGGTATCGGCCATCTGCCACAGCACGGTTTGGGTGCTGCGCCTCACCTTGCCAGATTTTGGCGCACAATACAGCCGGTCTTTAACCATATCCAAATACAAAGCACTCAGTGTTACCGCACAAAATTCGTGAAGGCCGTGGGTAACCCCATGCAGCTGAAACATCTCGTAGGCGGTTCTTGTTTTTTGAATCAGGGCATTCAGTTCGGCCAAAGCCCATTGGTCGATGCTGCTTAATTCGGCATATGGCAAGGCATCTGTTTGGGCATTAAAATCGAATAAATTGCTCAGGCAAAACCGAATGGTGTTTCGAACTTTAGAAAACGAATCTCGGGATTGATTCAGAATGGGTTTTGAAATGCTGATGTCGTCTTTGAAATCGGCCGAAGCAATCCACCACCGCAACACATCGGCCCCATATTCTTTGATGACAGACTGTGGGGCGATGACATTACCCAAAGACTTGCTCATTTTTTTGCCTTTGTCGTCCACCAAAAAGCCATGGGTCAACACCGACTGATACGGGGCAAGACCGGCAGCCCCCAACCCAATCAGCAAGGAGGATTGGAACCAGCCGCGGTGTTGGTCGGATCCTTCCAAATACAGGTCGGCCGGAAAGGTTACCCCCTCCCCTGCTCGGGCTTTTAACACGGCACCAAAACTGGCTCCAGATTCAAACCATACATCCAAAATATCGGCTTCTTTTTTAAAGTGATTTCCACCGCAACCCGAACAAACCGCGGTTTTGGGCAACAGTTCTTCGGCTGATTTTGAAAACCAAGCCATGGTCCCGTCTTTGGCCACATGGTCGATAACGGCTTGGTTAAAGGCCCCGGTCATTTCGGAGTGTCCACAGTCTTGGCAGGTAAAAATAGGCACCGGAATCCCCCAATACCGTTGTCTGGAAATACACCAATCAGGGCGATTTTCGATCATGGATTGGATTCGGTTTTCTCCCCAGGCAGGAATCCATTCTGTTGTGGCAATGGCATCTAGCGCGGCTTGGCGCAGGGTTTTTCCCGAAGGCATGGGTTTGTCCATGGCAATAAACCATTGCTCGGTTGCCCGAAAAATAACGGGATTTTTACAGCGCCAACAATGGGGATAAGAGTGTTTGATAAAGGCCAATTTCGCCAAATGTCCTTTTTCTTCTAACAGCTGTCCGATGGTTTTATTGGCATCAAACACAAACTGCCCTTCCAAAAAAGGGACCTCTGCGGTGAATTTACCCTGATCGTTCACGGGCATCACCGTTGGCAAATTGTATTTTCGGCCCACTGCCGCGTCGTCTTGACCATGGCCCGGGGCAATGTGAACAAACCCCGTTCCGTCTTCTTGGGTCACATAGTCGGCCAACACCAGAGGGGATTCTCGGTCGATAAAGGGGTGTTGGGCTACCAGACCCTGCAATTGAGCCCCAGTCAAAGTTTGAAAGATTTTCCCTTCCCAGCCCAAACCCGTCAGTACTTTTTCGACCAAGGCTTCGGCCATCAACACCACACGGTCTTGGGTTTCAACCAGGGCATAAGAAAAGTCTGGGTGAGCTGCAATGGCCACGTTGGAGGGCAAGGTCCAAGGCGTTGTGGTCCATACCAAAATGGACAGTGGCTTTGCTTGTGGTTTAAGTGCCCCGGCTTCTTTTACCGAAAACAACACAAAAATCGAAGGCGATCGGTGATCGGCATATTCGATTTCAGCCTCGGCCAAAGCCGTTTCGCAATGCATACACCAATGAATGGGTTTTCGGCTTTTATACACCAATCCGTTGTCGGCCATTTGACCAAACAACCGAATCACCTCGGTTTCGTAGCCCGGCTGTAGGGTCAGATAGGGCTTTTCCCATTCTCCCAGAACACCCAGGCGTTTAAATTCGTCTTTTTGGGTGGCCACATAGTCCAAAGCAAAGTCTTTACACCGCTCTCTAAACCAAGCAATATCGGCTTTTTTATGCTCTTCGCCCTTGCTTTTAAGTGCTTTGATCACTTGGGTTTCGATGGGCAATCCATGGCAATCCCAACCCGGAATATAGACTGATTTTGCCCCAGCCATGGTCTTGGACCGAACAATGACGTCTTTAAGAATTTTATTTAAAGCATGGCCCATATGGATGTTGCCATTGGGATACGGGGGTCCGTCGTGAAGGGTATAGGTAGTTTGGCTGGGTTTATCAGCCATTTTTTGGCTTAACTGAATTTGATCCCAAAACGAGAATAATTCGGGTTCTTTTTCGGATAAATTGGCTCGGATATTAAAATCGGTTTGGGGCAGGTTAACGGTGTCTTTAAATGAAGGTGTAGAAGGGGTCTGATCTGACATATCTGGGGCAATTCCTTTGGCTTTAAAGTGAATGCCCCAGTATATCGTTTTTTTAGGTTTACTTAAAATCTAAAATCATCAGAGAAAAAATCTTCTTTTTCGATCAAGTGAAATAATTCTTCAAACTCGGGGTCTACTACCAAAGTGGCTTGGTCAATTCTGGCTTCAATCATGGTTTTCTCCTTGAAATCGTTGTGTCTTCAAAACAGGGTGATACTGCAGATATGCCCTAAGGATGCCCAATGCAAACATCGAAAATTATTGATCTTTGTAGTTTAAAAAAACTGATCATAAAAGGAACCATTTGACTTTTTGAAAAAATATTACATAATTCTAAGCATAAAGACTTTACATTTACACAAATCACAAGGGGTTTTTACCTATGAACGACGATCAACTTTTAAAGCACTACATTCAATTGGCCGAGGTTGTCGCAGAAATGTTCAAACCCCTGGTTGAAACCGTGGTTGTGGATTACCGACACAAAAAAACCAAGATCATTGCCATTTTTAACAACAGCATTACCGAACGAAAAGTTGGGGACGATACCACCAACGTGGGTCATCTTCGACTTCAAAACAAAATTCCCGATCGCATGATTGGCTATCCCAACACCAGCCCAAAAGGCAACCGCCTAAAATCCACAGCTTTGGCCATTCGCAACCAAAAAGGCGATTTAATCGGTGGCATGGGCATGCATTTGGATGTCAGCCATTTCGATCAATTTATGGTGGTGATGCAACAATTTGTTTCTACAGACAAGCCTGTCGAGCTGCAAGAACGGGAAAACTTCCACTATACCGACGCGGCCCAAGAAATCAGCATGACCATTAAAGCTGTTTTAAGCGAAATGAACTGGCAAGTTCACCGGTTGCGTCCCAAAGATAAAAAGAAATTGTTGGAAATTTTGAAACAACGTGGCGTCTTCAAACAACGCAGCGCGGTTTCAACCATCGCCCAAGAATTGGGGATTACCCGTCAATCGGTGTATCAATACCTCAAACAAATGACGGCTTAAAACCCCCGAAAAATATCTAGATTTCTTCTTTGGCTGAAACCGCATTCAGAATGGCAGTCAGCTGATTAAAAGGGGGCCGGGTTTCGTTCACAGCCAATTCGGCCCCAAGCCCAGTGTCTTTAACCCAAACGCCAGACACCCCCAAATGGGTCTGAAAGGCCAGTAAGTTTTCGATCAAATCGTCGATCATGAAGACATTGGAATCGGTTGTAATACCAGATTTGGATAGGGTTTCTTGAACCAACCCTAAAAATGCAGCATGGGGTTTTCCAGCCCAGACCACGGGGGTGCATTTCTCTAGAATTTCTGCAAAATAGCCCACGACCGGAATTTTAATCCCCCGCTGCCCCATCACAAACCGATCGGGATTACAGCAAATAATGGGAAACCCGATGTTGGTCTTTATAAACGTTTCGATCTTTTCAAAAAGCGGATCATGCGCTTCCCAGGTATCCAAGGTGCTGGTCATGACCAATACTTCTGATGCCTCGATTTGGGACACGATTTCGGCTGGATTGGCCATTTGGACATAGCCATAAGAGCGCTCGGGGCCCAGTACAAAAACCCGTTTATTTTGAATCAAGTTTCTACAAACAGGGTCGTGACCCAAGGCCAATCCCGAAGACAAGACTTGGTCTTCAGTAATGATAATGCCCATGGTGGCCAGTCGCTTGACCATTAACGATTGTGGATCTGTGGAATTGTTGGTGACCACCCAGATGGGCGTGGTTTGTTGGAGTCCTGTCAGACATCTGCCAATCCCAGGAATAGGACCATATTCGTTATACAACGTTCCAACAGCATCAAACAGAACAGCGGTTGGAGATTGGTGTTTTAGCAGAAAATTTAAGGTGGGGAAGGTATTCATTCGGGGGTCTAGTGTACACAGATCGGCGAATGCAGACCAGGTGGCTTGGCCCAGAAACAAAGAAGGACCGCGATGAAGTTGAGCTAAGGGGGGGGAAACTCTTACTCCATGCGGTCCTTGATGAGAGCGAATTGCTTCGTCTCTATACTATTATCGCTAAAATCCGAAAAAAATTTCAAGAGATTTTTCTTGATGCATTTTTGAGTTCAAAATGGGGACATTGTTTGGTATTGTTGGCCCATGGGATACATCCAACAACTCGATTCTCAGACCATTTCAAAAATAAAAGCCGGGGAAGTCATCGAAAGACCGGCGTCGATTGTTAAAGAATTGTTGGAAAACAGTTTGGATGCAGGCGCTACCCAAATTTCGATTGCCATTGAAGACGGCGGCAAACGGTTGATTCAGGTTACCGACAACGGATCGGGCATTTTGCCCGAAGACTTGCCTTTGGCGCCCATTCAACACGCCACTTCTAAAATTCGCCGCTTGGAAGACATTTATGATGTGTCTTGTTTCGGATTTCGGGGCGAGGCCTTGGCCAGCATGTGCCACGTGGCCGAATTGGAATTGATTTCGGCAACCCAAGACGGCGAAGCCTATCGGGTTACGGCGGTTGAAGGAACAATCTCGGAACCCACCCGAGCCGCCCATCCCAAAGGAACCACGGTGACGGTTCGCAATCTATTCGAGGCCATTCCGGTTCGCCAAGGCTTTCTTAAAAGTGCCGCCACCGAGTTTTCCTATATATATGATACCGTCCTCCACCTATCGTTGATTCACCCAGAGGTCGATTTTAAACTGACCCATAATCACCAAGAAGCCCTCAACACCAGTGGCATTCGGTCCTTGAAAAGTCGGGCCATTTTGGCCTTTGGCAAATCCATTGCCGATCATCTGTTGGACATTGATACCGAAATCGGCGAACTGCATTTTTCGGGCCTTATTTCGGCCCCTACCCTGACGTTTCCGAATCGAAGCAAACAAGTTTTATCGGTTAATAAGCGGTTGATTAAAAACGCAATTTTACAAAAAGCCCTGTTGCAAGGCTATCGGGATTTGATTCCCAACGGACGCTTTCCGCTGGCCATTTTGAACATTACCCTTCCCCAGCGGGTTTTGGATGTCAATATTCACCCCCAAAAAACGGACATTAAATTTTTGAACCCTGGTTTTTTGTTCGACAGTGTTCCCAAGGTCGTTGCCAGCCAAGTTCGCGCTTTGAATTTGCTGGGCCATTCCGAAACCTTTGCTCGGTTTTCGCCAGTAGAAACCCCGTCCACATCTGGATTTTCTTTGGGGTTTTCTTCGGGCGTTTCGGGCAATACTTGGACCCCACCTCTAGCCAGTACGGCACCGTTGTTTTCCCCACAGCTTTTTTCGCAGCCTGCAGAACCGGTTCCTTTTTGGCAATTGTTTAATACCTATTTGGCCTTTAAAACCCCAGATGGACTCTGTTTATTTGATCAACACGCCGTACACGAACGGATTTTATACGAGGTTTTTAAGCAACGTCACGCCGAAAACAAAGGCAGGCAACCGCTTTTAATTGGGGATATTGTGGAAGTGAGTCCCGATTTGTATCAGTTGTTTTTAGAAAACCAGGCGCTCTTGAATTGGTTGGATTTTGTGGTGGATGATTTTGGAAACAACTGCCTTCGCATTCGGGAAATTCCCGCTGCCTTGGTGGACATCGACACCACAGCCCTGATTATCGATCTGCTCGAAAACATCAAAAAAATGCCCGACCTTACCCCCGATTTAAGCCTGGTCCAAAAAGAAAAATTGGAAATGATGGCCTGCAAAGCCGCCATTAAAGCCGGCAAAAAAATGAAGGATCACGAAGTCCAACAACTGATTCGCGATTTTCTGGCTTCGCCCGCCAACTATACCTGCCCCCATGGACGACCGCTTTTTGTACAACTCAAACAACACGATCTAGAAAAGCTTTTTTTAAGGACATAAGGAACCCTGCATGAATATTTTTTTGGCTCAATTAAATCCCACCATGGGCGCTATTGCGGCAAACACCGAAACGATTTTGACTTGGTTTAAACAAGCGGCAGAACAAAAAGCCGACTTGGTGGTTTTTCCAGAACTTTCCATTACCGGCTATTCCCCCAAAGACTTGCTTGATGAACCAGCCTTTATGAAACACGTTCAAGAAGCCATCGAAAGCCTACAGGCCGCGTCCACAGCCTATCCCGAAACGGGCCTTTTGGTTGGGGCACCTACCCCACATACCTTAGCTCTGCCCAAGCAACGGTTTAACAGCGCCATTTTAATTCACAACGGCACGGCCCAATACAGCCATAAGGTTTTGTTGCCCAACTATGACGTTTTTGAAGAAGCCCGCTATTTTGATTCTGCAACCCCTGGGACGCCCATTTTATTTAAAAACAAGCTCTTGGGCATCACCATCTGTGAAGACGCTTGGGATTTAACCGGATTCAGCCCGGTTTCCTATGCCTATCACCCCTTAAAACAAATGGCCGATCAAGGTGCCGATATTTTGATTAACATTGCAGCGTCTCCGTTTCAAATGGGGAAATTTTCAATCAAACAAACCTTGTTTTTAAACCATGCCATTGCCCTCAAAAAACCCATTGTGTACGTCAATCAAGTGGGCGGGAACGATGATTTGATTTTTGATGGGGGAAGTTTTGTGTTGGATGGCCACCAAAATTGCATTGCCCACGCTCCCTTTTTTAAAGAAGTCATGGTGCCCGTGGCCCTGACCATTCCCCAAAAACCCGGCTGGATTATCCCCGATACCATGGACGCCCTTCACCGGGCCTTGGTGTTGGGTGTGAAAGATTATTTCCGCAAAACTGGTTTTTCCCAGGCCGTGATTGGTTTGTCTGGGGGCATCGACTCGTCGGTGGCCGCAACCTTGGCTGTGGATGCCCTGGGACCAGAGAATGTCTTTGGACTGGCCATGCCCTCGCCCTTTTCGTCCGAAGCCAGTCTAACGGATGCCAAAACCTTGGCCGCGAATTTGGGCATCAGCTGCGATGTGGTTCCGATTGGGTCCATTTTCGAAGCCTATTTGGCCACCTCGGTTTTCCCCAAAAACGAAGTGACCCTGGCGGTTGAAAATGTCCAAGCCCGCATTCGAGGCAATTTAATCATGGCCACAGCCAATGCCAAAAAAGCCCTGGCCATCACCACCGGCAATAAAAGCGAATTGTCCATGGGCTATTGCACCTTGTATGGTGATATGAGCGGCGCGATTAATCCGATAGCCGATGTGTTTAAAACCCAGGTCTACGAACTGGCCCGTCATCTGAATGCCACCCAAGAACGCATTCCCGAATCGGCCATCACCAAAGCGCCTTCTGCGGAATTACGGCCCAATCAGACCGACCAGGACAGTTTGCCCCCCTACCCCGAATTGGATGCCATTTTGTCCCAGCTTATCGAGCATCAAGCCAGCCCGGACGATGTGATTCGACTTGGGTTTAACGCCGAAACAGTTCGGTGGATTGCTAAGGTTTTTACCCAAAACGAATACAAACGCCAACAAGCGGCTATTGGTCTGAAAGTGTCGTCAAAAGCCTTTGGCAGTGGACGACGGGTACCCGTAGCTCGGGGTTAACGCTTTACACCGGACTTCTCCCTGAATTACCATGGGTGTACTATGAAACCCACACAGAACTTGAATATTATGGAAGTTACCCCGCTTATTTCTCCAGCCGAGCTCAAATCGGCCCTTCCCATGACGGAAAAATCCAATCAAACCGTCATTGAAAGCCGCCGTGTCATCGCCAATATTTTGGATGGCACGGACCCCCGATTTTTGGTGATTACTGGCCCTTGTTCGATTCACGATCCCGAAGCCGCCTTGGATTATGCCAGACGGCTGGTCAAGCTTCACCAAGCTTTTTCAGATAAGCTCTACATTGTCATGCGGGTTTATTTTGAAAAACCCCGAACCATTATTGGATGGAAAGGGTTGATTAACGACCCGAATTTAGACGGCTCTTGCGACATGCCCAAAGGCCTACACATCGCAAGAGACCTCTTGCTTAAAATCACAGAAATGGGACTTCCAACCGCCACCGAGGTATTGGATACGATTTCTCCACAATATTTGTCAGACTTGGTGGCTTGGGCATCGATTGGGGCTAGAACCACCGAATCCCAAACCCACCGCGAAATGGCCAGTGGCTTGTCCATGCCAGTCGGCTTTAAAAATGGGACAGATGGCAGCTTGGATGTGGCCATTGCGGCCATGCAATCGGCCCTACATCCCCACAGTTTTATCGGCATTAACCAGGATGGCCGAACCAGTGTCATTCGCACCAAAGGCAACCCCCAAGGTCATGTGATTTTGCGGGGCGGCAAAAAAGCGCCCAACTATTCTGAAACCAGCATCTCTGAAGCCGTGTCTGCCCTTCAAAAAGAAGGCCTTAACCCCAGACTTTTGGTGGATTGCAGCCATGCCAATTCCAATAAAAAACACGAAAACCAAGCCGAGGTATTGCGTAGCGTATTGGCCCAAGTGCGAGGCGGAAACCGCAACATTATGGGCATTATGCTCGAAAGCAACCTGGTAGAAGGCAGCCAAAAAATTCCAGACAATCTGACAGAGCTTAAGTACGGGGTTTCCGTTACAGACGCCTGTATCGGTTGGGAAACCACCGAAAAATTGTTGGGCGAATTGGCAGAAGCTTTGTAGCCCATGAAGCGTGCTTTTATTCCGATTGGACACAAAATTCTGGCCTTTTTTGATGAACTGGGCCAGATCACCATTCTGACGGGCCAGCTGATTAAGCGCCTGTTTACAGAACCTTTTCCCATGCGCCGCAGTTTGGACCAGATTTTGCAACTGGGGATTGCCTCTTTGCCGGTAACCGTGATTACCGCCGTGTTCGTGGGTATGGCCTTTACCATTCAGGTGGTTCGCGAATTTTTGCGTTTTGGGGCCGGCGACATGGTTGGTGGTGTTGTGGGTTTGGCCATTTGGCGGGAATTGGGCCCCCTTTTAACCGGAGTTGTGGTGGCTGGGCGCGTTGGGGCTGCTATTTCGGCCGAGATTGGCACCATGAAAGTTACCGAACAAATCGAAGCTTTGGAAGCCATGTCCCAAGACCCGGTTCACTATTTGGTGGTTCCCCGTGTGGTGGCTTGCACCTATATGTTGCCGCTTTTGGTTGGGATAGCCGATATTGTGGGATTTTTAGGCGGTTTTGTGGTCGCAATTGCCAGCGGACGCATTAATCCCTATGCCTATTTCAGCTCGGCGCAAAGCATGTTGCATACCATCGATATTGCTGGCGGGTTAATTAAGGCCGTCTTTTTTGGATTTACCATTGCCCTTCTGAGTTCGTATATGGGCCTCAATGCCAAAGCGGGCGCAAAAGGGGTTGGCGAAGTCACCACCAAAGCGGTGGTTATTTCCTTAATTACTGTTTTTATCCTTAATTATTTCCTTTCTTTGGTAACCCGATGACAAGTCCACAAATCGAAGTGATCGATCTTTACAAATCTTTTCCTGGTAAAACCATTATGTCTGGCCTGTCCTTGTCCATTCAAAAAGGCGAAAAAATTGCGATTATTGGCCCCTCTGGCTCTGGAAAAAGCACCCTATTGCGGTTGGTAATGGGACTTCAAAAACCCAACCATGGCACCATTTTGGTGGAAGGCCACAACATTCATCGACTTCGTCCCAAGGCCGTTCAGCAACTGCGCATGAAATTTGGCATGTTGTTTCAATCTGCAGCGCTTTTTGATTCCATGACGGTCGGAGACAACGTCGCCTTTACCCTTCGGGAAATCTTCAGGCTGCCAGAATCTGAAATCAAAAAACAAGTGGCCGAAAAACTCGAATTGGTGGAGATGAGCGGCAGCGAAAACGCCATGCCCTCGGATTTATCGGGGGGTCAAAAAAAGCGCATTGGATTGGCCCGGGCTTTGGCCGCAAATCCAGAAATCATGCTCTATGACGAGCCCACAACCGGTCTGGATCCGATCTTATCAACCAATATCGAAGACCTGATTGTTAAACTCAACAATCACTTACATGTGACCTCAATTGTGGTCACCCATCAAATTTCAACCATTTTACGAACAGCAGACAAAATCTATCTGGTTCACGAGGGAAAACTCTTTCCACCGGAAACCCCAGACAGTATTATGGACTCTCCCAACGAGATTGTCCGTCGGTTCATTCGAGGAGGATTGTAGTCGTGCAGCATCAGTATCAAGCGCTTAAGGTGGGGATTGCGTCGTTTATCATGTTGGTTATGATTTCCGGATTGTTGATTTGGAAAAGTAACATTTTTTTAAGGGCCACCGGCTACGAGCTGATTGGCGATTTTCAAAGCATCGGCGGTCTTTTGGATAACGCAGAAGTTCGGTATCGCGGTTATAAAATTGGAAATGTGGCCAAAATTGTGCCTGGGCCCAAATCGGTTCAGGTTCATTTTTTTGTTGCCCCTGGCTCTGAAATTCCCAAAAGTTCCAAACTCAAAATTATTTTTGATGGCTTGGTTGGCGAAAAATACATCTCGATTGTTCCCGATGGCAGTGATTCGGAGATGGCCAAAGAAGGTGATATTTTGCATGGCTATGCCACCTCTGGGCTTGCAGACTTTGTGGATGTTGGAACCCAAAATTTGCAACACACCAAAGAAATTGTGGCCAGTTTGGAAAAAATTCTGACCTCTAAAGATGTAAACGATGCCATTCGAAACACACTGCTTCGCATCGAAGACATTGCCAACAACCTCAATGCGCTTACAACAGCCCTGTCTTCCAACGATATCAAAGACATCGTGGCCAATTTGCGCTCGGTTTCTGCCAGCCTTGAAAAAACATCCACAGTGTTGCTGGCCGATGGCAATTTTGCCGGCAATATTAAGCAAGCCTCTTCCGATTTGGCTCTCATGAGTCAAAACCTTAAAGGCATTTCAGAAACCATCAACACTCAAATTACCCCAGAGTCTTTTCAAAAAATCAACAACACCATCAGCAATATCGAAGCCATTACTGGCGAAGTACGAACCATGATGGTCAACCCAGATGGCAGTACCAAAAATGTGCTATCAAAACCCAAAACCTTGTTGGGAACCCTTGGGGCTCTGAAAGTACAACCCACAGCTGGTCTGAACTATTCCTTGCTGGACAAACAAACCTATTACGATGCCGGTGCCGATTTCAAAGTGTATGACAGTTTCTTCCGATTTGGGGTTACAGATCGTGGGGGGTCTTCACAGCTTGCACACATTCAACAAGGGACAGACTGGGGAACCAACGTCAGCTCGCGGATTGGGCTTGTGTACAGCAAACCCGGTGTCGGTCTGGACTACCACCTTAGCAAACGAACTTCTTTGTCTTTGGATGTCTACGATTTGAATAAAGTCCAAGCCGAATTGACGGGAAGAACCCCCATTTTGGACAGCCCTATCGATATGGTTTTGAATCTTCGCAAAGACCCCAACACCGAATCGGGTGCCTTTAACAACGTGTCCCTGGGTGTTTCTTACCAGCCCAAATGAGCATCACCAGCACCCCGTGGGGAGAGTGGGAAGTTCTGTTTGAATCTGACTTCTGCAAGGTCAAACGGCTTTTGATTGCCCCTTTAAAGCGGCTCAGCTATCAAACCCATCAATTTCGCGAGGAATATTGGACAGTTGTTCAGGGCCAGGCCTTGGTTGTTTTGGATGGCCAAGACCATCTGCTTCAGGCTGGGCAGCAACTCTTTATTCCTTTAAAGGCCGCCCACCGTATCGCCAATCCCGATGACACCACCCCCCTGGTCATTATCGAAATCCAGCGTGGTAGCTATTTTGGCGAAGACGACATTACCCGCCTCGAAGACGATTTCGGCCGGGTTTAAACCTAGTCTGGTTTTACAACTTTACCCCGAAGGGCTTTACCGGGCTCAACCCCTTTGACCAATTGTCCCTCGTCCAAGACAAAGACCCCGTTCACCATGACATAGTCCATCCCTTCCGAAAACTGCCTTGGGTTTTCAAAGGTGGCTTTATCGGATAGTTTTTTAAGATCGAAGACCACCACATCGGCATCGCAGCCTTCTTGAAGACGACCCTTGAATTTAAATTGAGGCGAAACACTTTCCAACTGTTGAGCAGGTAGAAGGGTCATTTTTTTGATGGCCGAGGACAAAGCCATCCAATGCCCTTCGACCACATATTTTCGAAGCATACGCACAAAAGCACCGGCTGTTCGGGGATGGGCCGTATCCCCCGACAGGGTTCCTTCTGAAACCACAACCGATAGCGGACTGGTCATGACCGTTGCCAAAGCACTTTTGGACAAGGTATTGGGCAAAATCACCGGCTTTAGGTTGATTTGTTTAACCTTGGGTTTTTCGGCTGTTTCGGCTTCTAGCGATGCATTTTTTGAGGTCTCTTCTTGCTTCCCATGCAGGGCCAAACCGGCAGCTGGGGTGATGGCTTGATACGGATAGGCATCGACGGTGATGTCCACACCATTGTTTCTGGCAAACTGGGCCGCAGCCAAAAGATCTGGGGTTTTTTCCAAAGCAGTAGCATGAAGGTGGTGGATATGCAGCGCTGCACCACTGATTTTTGCAGCACCAATGGCTTCTTCAAGCCCAAACAAGGCATCGTTAGGCTGAAACGAGGTTGCAGGTCGCAATCCGATAAAACAAGGGGCCTTGTAGCGGGCCGCTTGATAAAACACATCGGCAATTTCTTTGGCCGACACCCCTGGGGTATAAGCCGGGTTAACCGCCACACCCAACGCCCCTTGTTTTAGACCTTGTTCAACCAAGGTTACAATCAGCTCTTCGTGTTCGTCATCAGCAGTAATGGATGCCGCCAAACCGGTTGGCAAATACAAGAGTGGATTCACCACTTCCAGCCGCTGTTTGGTGGCCAATAAAGGCCCGGAAAGGGGGTCATTAAATACCGAAATTCGAATTTGGACATGACCCACCGCCACCCCATAATTTAACTTGGCGTGCCGGCCCCGAACCGAATACCAATGGTCGACATCGAAAGTCCCAATGCCAGTGTCCAAGGCCGTGGTGACCCCATCATAAATGTAATAGTCTTCGTGTTCGCCATCTTGCCCATAGGCCACCAGATCGATAAAGCCCGGGGCAACCACTTTGTCTGTGGCATCGATGGTGCGTCGCCCTTCGAGAGGGGTTTTGGAGACTTTAACAATTTTTCCTTTTGAAATCCCAATACTACGAACCGAATCCAAATAGGTTTCGGGATCAATCACCCGGCCATTGTTAATCACCACATCATACGTTGGGGTTCGAGAACAGGATATCAAACCCAGGCACAGTACAGCCATCAGGGTGATTGCTGCATTTTTTATGGTCATAAAGAGTCTCCAAGATCGTGTTGTTCT
This sequence comes from Candidatus Margulisiibacteriota bacterium, assembly GCA_050250935.1. Taxonomy (GTDB): domain Bacteria; phylum Margulisbacteria; class Marinamargulisbacteria; order JBFWNS01; family JBFWNS01; genus JBFWNS01. Next base: position 57,126 of record JBFWNS010000002.1, read on the forward strand.
TTTCGGGTTAAATGCCGATAGTCGCCTTCGGCAAGCGCACCCAAAATAATGCTATGAAATCGAATGCGTTTCAAAAATACCACCCTGGCGCCCAGGCATTGTAACATGCGTCGGATTTGCCGGTTTTTTCCTTCCACCATAATGATGCGAAACGTTACCGTGGAAACAGGAATCACGGTCGTGGGCTTGCTGACTGTACTGAGCAGTTGAACCCCGGTTTCGAGTTGGTGCTTCATGTCTTCGGTTAAGGGGCGGTCGATTCGAACCAGGTATTCGCGTTCGTGTGGAAGATCGTCGGGTTGAAGAATTTTTTTTGCAAAAACCCCATCATCAGACAATAAAATCAGGCCTTCAGATTCTTTGTCCAAACGACCAATGGCCGAGAGACTTTTTAATTTTTCAGGGAGCAAGTCTTTAATTTCTTGCTCTCCGGCCTGGGGCAAATTGGTTACGATACCGCGGGGCTTGTGAAAGGCAATATAGGTTTTTTTTCTGCGGCTAAACGCGGGATCGATGGTAATGTGGTCGCGGTCGGTGTCCACCCGTGTGCCCAGTTCGGTTACCACAACCCCATTAACCCGAATGTACCCCGCAACCAAAGCCGCTTCGGTTTCTTTTCGCGACAAGAGTCCCTGGTTGGAGACCACTTTTTGAATGCGTTCCAATGGGGCCATTAGGGTATTCGTCTTTCAAGTTCAAGAACCGCTTGATCCAGCAAGTTGGGCAGCTCTTTTTCTTCGGATGATGAAAAATTAGATAAGACAAAATCGGAAACATCAGCCCCCTCTGGTTTGGGGCCAATGCCAATGCGTAACCTGGGAAATTCGGTGGTTTTAAGGTGGGCCACAGCCGATTTCATGCCATTGTGTGTACCTGCACTGCCTTTATCCCGATAGCGGATGGTCCCGAAAGGGATATCGAAATCGTCGTACACCACCGTTACTAGGCTGGGTGGCAATTTATAAAAACGACAGGCTGCCGAAATGGCCTCCCCCGACAGATTCATATAGGTTAAGGGCTTCAGAATCAATACCTCCGCTGCTTCGCCAGCAGCACGTCGCCAAGTTCCTTTAAAAACATCGGATTTAAACTTTTGGGTTCCCCCCAAAATGCCCAGTTTTTCGACCAATAAATCGGCAAACCGAAACCCAACATTGTGGCGGGTTCTTTCGTACTCTTTTCCTGGGTTTCCCAGGCAGGCAATCACCAACATGGTGCTATGGTAACACAATAAAAAAAGCCTGCAACGGGTGCAGGCTTTTATTCAATGACGTTGGTAGCGGGGGCAGGACTCGAACCTACGACCTTCGGGTTATGAGCCCGACAAGCTACCACTGCTCCACCCCGCGTCGAAAAATAAGGCATTTCAGTATAGTCCCACTCGAGGCTAAAGTAAAGTCCCTTTCAAAATCAAGCTCGCAATCGAGAAATACAAAATCAGTCCCGTTACATCCACCAAGGTGGCCACAAAGGGGGTGGATGCACTGGCCGGGTCGAATTTAAGCTTTCGCAATCCAAAGGGCAGCATGGAGCCCGCGATGGTTCCCCACAGCACAACCCCGACCAAACTTAAGCCTACCGTGGCGGCAACCAGTAAAAAATGGGTCCCATAATAGCCGCCCACATAGTGCCACAAAATGATTCTTGCAAATCCAATCGAGCCCAAAATAGAGCCCATCAAAACACCGGCACCCAATTCGCGGCGAAGCACCCGCCACCAATCTCGCAACCGTACCTCGCCCAGGGCCATGGCCCGAATAACCAAGGTCGATGCTTGGGACCCAGAATTTCCCCCACTGCTGATAATCAGGGGCACAAACAACGCCAACACCACGGCTTTTGCGATTTCAGTTTCAAAAAAACCCATGGCTGTGGCGGTTAACATTTCACCAATAAACAAGGCCGCCAACCACCCCACCCTTTTTTGAACCATGGTGGCAAAATTAATTTTTAAATAGGGCTCTTCGAGGGCTTCTGTACCCCCAATTTTTTGGATGTCTTCGGTAGCCGATTCGTTGACAACGTCGACGATATCGTCAAAGGTTACAATCCCTTTCATGACATGGTTCGAATCGACAACGGGCAAAGCAATCAGGTCGTGTTTGGAAAGAACCTGCCCCACTTCGTCCTCATTCATTTCTTCGGGAACGGCTATGACATCGCTACACATGACATCTTCAACCCGACGGTCGGGTTGGCTGGCAAACAATTCTCGAAACGACACAACTCCCAACAGGTGTTGCCGAGAATCCAACACATAGGCATATTGAATGGTTTCCACATGGGGCGCTTGGATGCGCAAATAGCGAATGGCCTCGTCGATGGGCATTTCGGGGCGAACCCGGGCAAATCGGGGGCTCATGAGTCCGCCAGCCTCGTCTTCGGCATAGGCCATCAGCGCTGTTACTTCTTTTCGGGTAACTTGGTCCAACAGATTCAAAAACCGTTGGCGATCTTCTTCGGGGACTTCTTGAATCAAATCCACGGCGTCATCGGGCTCCAAAAGCCTAACCCAAAGCCGACGCTGCAAATGGGGCATCACCAACAATACCTCGGCCTGCTCTTTTGCAGTTAGGGTCAAAAACAGCTCTTCGGCTTCGGATCGGCTCAATTGATTAAACCAATTCAGCTTCTCTTCCATCGACCCATTGGTCCAAGATTCAGGTAATGTGGTGGGTTCTATCATACTTAGGATAGAAAAACATGAGGCTACAAAAAAAACAAGATACGCTATACTGGGAGCATCCCATTTTTTTGTTCATAAAGGAGGCGGCATGAAAACGTTTAAAAAAGCGTTGATTGTTTTGGTTTTGTTTTTGGTGATTTTGGGTGTTATTGGATTGTTTCTGCCCAGTGTTTGGTCGGTTCAACGGTCCATTACAGTCAATGCACCGGCATCAAAAGTTTTTCCTTATATTAACAATTTTAAAACAGGCTGGCCGCAATGGAGTGCGTTTGATTCTATGGGCGGCGCGGTTTACACCTATTCGGGTCCCGAAGAAGGCATTGGCGCATCCAGAAGTTGGGTTTCGAAACAAGGCGATGGCCAACAAACCATGACCAAGTCCGACGAAAACACGGGCATCGAATACGAAATCGCCATGGCCAATGGGGTGAATATCACAGGTACACTAGCCCTGAGCTCCGAAGGCGATACAACCACCATCACATTTACCGATATGGGCAATAATGGCGGCAACATTGTTCATAAATACCTAAGTCTGGTCATCCAAAAAATGATTGGTAAAACCATGGACACCAGCCTCCAAAATCTTAAACAATTGGCAGAAGCCCCTACGCCGGAATAAAAAGCCCCTTTGTTTGGGGGCCTTTAACCGTGGCTTCCCACAGACATCTTTTTTTGCAATTTTTTTTTTATTGATTCGATAAAGAAGTGAGCAAATTAACTGATGTGGGAGGCCCAACATGTCTCTGTCTGATTCAAAACACGTTTTAAAAATTTTAGAAGCAACTGGATTGAAACTGACCCAAGAAACCGGAGGCCAATTTTTGGGCTCGTTTTTGGTTATCGAACCCCTGGAAAAAGGCTTGAACTATTACCGGGGCCAAACCGAGGATCAAAAAGATATCCTCTTTATTAGCCCCGACATTTTCCTTCGTACTGTTCAAATGACCGAGTCATCGCTCAGTATGAAGTTGTTTGGCTAAAGGCTTACAGTTACCTTTCGGCCTTTAACGCTGTTCTGGTTCATCACCCGCAGCACGTCTTGGACCACTTCGGAAGGAACATCCACCAAGGTGTAGTCGTGTTTTAGGGTGATTCGACCGATGGATTTACCTTCGATTCCGGTTTCACCAGCAATGGCTCCCACAAAATCGCCGATGCGAACCCCGTCTCTTTCGCCGATGCTGAATCGCACAGCCGTCATACCTTGTCTTGAGCGATGGCCGCCACCTTGTCCTTGATAGCCAGAACCCCCATAGGGCTTTTTGCCATAGGATTGGCCGCCCCCTTGATAGCCACCTCGGCGATCGTGGAAAGACTCTTGAGCCGCTTTGGCCAAGGTATCCACTTCTTTTTCGGGGCCCATGTTCATTTTAAGCAGGGCCGCTGCAATATCGAGAAGATTTAGATCTTGGGCCAGCAACGCATCCAACATGCGGGCATATTTTTCGAGCTCTTCAGTCTCGATGGTGGCTTTGACTTTATCCAAAAAGATCGTTCGCTTCATTTCGTGAACTTCGTTAAGGGTTGGGACGGCTTCTCTGCGCAAGCGAATTTTGGCATAGCGCTGAATGTCGTTTAAGCGGTACATGTCTCGGCCAGAGGCAAAGGTAAAGGCTTTTCCAGAGCGCCCTGCCCTACCTGTTCGGCCAATGCGGTGCACATAGGTTTCTTCGTCTTGAGGCATGTCGTAGTTGAAAACGGCCTCAACATCGTCCACATCGATACCCCGTGCGGCAACGTCGGTGGCCACCAAAATATCGATGATGCCTTGGCGAAACTTGTTCATGACCGTGTCGCGTTGGCCTTGCTTCATGTCGCCATGAAGACCATCGGCAAAGTACCCTCGGGCTTGAAGATGGGAAACCACTTCGTCGACTTCGCGTTTGGTATTGCAAAACACCAGGGCTAGTTTCAAGCTGTGAACGTCGATCAGACGAGAAAGCAATTCAACTTTCATGTTCGACCGAACCTCAAAATAACATTGATCAATTTTGGGAACCGTAAGTTCGGTGTGAGCCACTTTTACGGTTACGGGGTCTTTTTGGTAGCGTTTGGTCAAATCCAAAATTTCTTTTGCCATGGTGGCCGAAAAAAACACGGTTTGGCGCTCGGTGCTGGTTTTGCCCAAAATCCATTCAATGTCGTCTCGGAAACCCATGTCGAGCATTTCGTCGGCCTCGTCCAAAACCACGGTGTTGATGTGATCCAAAACCACGGTGCCCCGCTCCATGTGGTCCATCACCCGGCCTGGCGTACCGATGATGACATGAACCCCTTTGCGAAGGGCCGCAAACTGACGCTCGATGGGTTGTCCCCCATACACGGGAACAATATTAAGGCCTCGCTTGTATTTGGCCAATTTCATGAGCTCTTCAGAGACTTGAATGGCCAATTCGCGGGTTGGGCACAAAATTAGAGCTTGTGTTTTACGGGTACTGGTATCGATTTTTTCCAACACGGGAATCCCGAAAGCAGCGGTTTTACCCGTACCCGTTTGGGACTGCCCCAGCACATCCAAGCCATCCAACAACACCGGAATCGCCTGAGACTGAATGGGCGACGCTTCTTCAAAGCCCATGTCCTCGATGGCACGGTGCAGCTCTGATGAGAGTGGAAGTGAACTAAAAGTCACTTTATCCATAAAAAAACCTCCAGAAGGCAAAATAAGCCTTCGACACAAAAAATATGCTGGGTAAAACGATGTGGGGATTACACAAGGCCTGCCGAAAACAGCTACTGCACTTTGCTGCGTTGGCCCTGAACTTAAAAAACAGTCATGGACTGTGAGGGGGAGAAACTCGGAAGAAGGGATTTCTACCGAGGAGGCTTCAAAAGCCTCGACTCATAAAGGGTTTAACGCAGAGATAATCGAACAAGGTCTTAACCGAACGGTGGGTAGAATATCAAGAATTTTGCAATTGAGCAACCAAGCTAGAGCTGCCGAGATGCCAAGGAAAAAAACAAGCCCCGTTGGGCCATCAATTCTGAGTAGGTGCCCGATTCGACAATTTGCCCTTTGTTCATCACCAAAATGCGGTCGGCATCAACAATGGTGCTTAAGCGATGGGCCACGACGATGCGGGTCATGTTCAGCTGTGCGAGGTTGTCTCGGACAATGGCTTGAACCACGTTGTCCATGGCGCTAGTGGCTTCGTCGAGAAACAAAATTTTAGGGCGATGAATCAGGGCTCGGGCCAACATGAGTCGCTGCCGTTGTCCCCCAGAAAAGGTGGATCCCCCTTCCATAATGACGGTATGCATGCCCATGGGCAGTTGGTGAATATCTTGGTCGATGCCGGCCAATTTTGCGGCTTCCCAGGCATCTTCGAGTGTGTAGGGCGACGAACCGACAATATTGGTAAAAATGTCCCCCGCAATCAAGCGTGAATTTTGCAAGACCACCCCAAAATTTTGGCGAAGCAATTTTAAATTCAGATCGGCCATGTCTTGATCATCAAAATAAAGAGAACCAAACTGCGGTGAATCAAATCCGAGTAACAGTCGCAGCATCGTGCTCTTGCCAGATCCTGAAGGCCCGACAATGGCAATAAACTGCCCTGCCTCGGCCAAAAACGATACCTCTTTAAGCAGTTGTGGCATGCCGGGATAGGCGAACGACACTTGATTAACTTCTATTTTTCCATTTAATTCGGCAGGAATCACTTTGGCTTCGGTGACTTCTGGACTGGTTACTAGAATGGGTTTAATCCGTTGCAACAAAGGCCCAATTTTGACAGCCCCAACCAAGACCGACAACATCATCATATTGGCGCTAACCAATTGGCCCAAGGCCGAATAAAATGCCAAAAAACGACCCGAGGTTAGCCCATCTTGGTCGGATGCCACAAAAAAGACGGCACAGGTTACCAGAAGCGGAAAAGCCGTCATCAGCACCTGAAATTGAATGTTATTTTTCCCAACTTTTGAACCCAACCGTTTTTGGGTGACATAGCGACTGGCCCAAACCGAAAATGCCCGAACCTGGGCTCCAGCCACGCGAAGTTTGGCCACGCCAGTAATGAGTTGGTATACAAAGCCCGAGAGTTGGCCTTGAATCGTCAGTTGCTTGGCATACAGATCGACCTGTCGTTTAACCAAAAACAATCCCCCACCCAATAAAAGCACCATCAACCCCAATGCAACACAGGCCAAGGGAGGGCTAAACACAAACAAGAGCCCCAAATTAAACAGCGAAAACAGAGCGGTCACGATACTATTGAGCATGGTCGAGGACAGTAAGCCTCGGATTTCGGCCACACCATTAACACGTTGTTCCAGATCGCCGACCGAATATTGCCTAAAAAATGGGGTTGGCAGTTCCAACAAGCGACTCCACAGAGCGTGATGTAAATCCAAGTCCACCATCCGACTCAAGCGAATTAAGACAAACCCACGAACCACTTGAAAACAGGCCGTTGCAACCGCCACGGTTAATAGGATGATCCCTGCATGAACAATCAACGGTCGATTGGAATAGGGAATAATGTAGTCGAATAAATAGCCCGTGATGATGGGAACGAAAAAGCCCATCAGAACCAAGATTAAACTGACACCCAGCAATTGCCCCAGCAACACTTGTTTGCCTTGGAAACAAAACACAAGGGCTTCCCACCTCGCCAATGCGCGTTGGGGAAAGGAACGGTACAACACCACCCCTTCTGTGGACAAAGTGGCTAAGCTTTCGTGGGTTATCGCTGTATGGTGGTGATGGGTTGGATCGTATAGTTTTAGTCCATTTTGATCGTAGATAACCACAGGGTGGTGATCTTTGGTGTAGGCCAAAATCGGCAAATTGCTTTTACCCAAATGGTTAGGGTTAAACCGAATGTTTCGGAACCGAAGACCTGATGTAATCCCAATATTTTTGAGGTGATGGGTATGAGAGGCATGTCCATGCTCTTCAAAGTTAAACGGCTCGTTCATTACGGTGGCCAAAAAAGCCACCGCCCGAACCAAAGGATCGCCATGCTTTTTCTCTTCCCACAAGGTTTCCGACCCCAAAGAATCAAGAACCAGGGTCGCCTCTTGGAGCAAGCGCGATTTTGTGGTTTCTCTTTCGGCCATTCGCGTATGGGCATCCAGGGCAACCAGTTCGGCATTCACTGCATCACAAGCCAAGGTAAACCGATGCTGGGCCAGAAGGGCTTTGCCCAGCAATCCAGAGGATAGGCAGTCTTTCGTGGACACTGCTTCTAGGGTTTGGGATTCTGAAAACTGCAGTTCGATGAAGGGTGTTAAAGGAAATCCAGCCCCAATGCCATGGGTAGAACAAGTGCCGCCTTTGGGATTCACCAACCACACCACATCCTTGAAGGTTCGAACCACCTGCTGGGGTTCTACCCCCACGCTTCCTGGGACACTAATCAACACATCTTGGGCTTGCAGCGCCGAAATGCCACTGTTTTTTTGCAAGTTTATGGCCCAGGTTTCCAATCCCTCGACGAGGGTTTCGTCCTGGGTATCCCAGGGTCCGGTTTCCAGATGTGTGCCTTGGCCTGGAATGGCCACGAGACGGCGGGACTGTTGATCGGGGCAAGCAAAAAACCACATGCCTTTGGTAAAGGTGGCAATAAACAACCGTTCCGACCCCTCAGAGGTCATCGAAAAAACATCCACATACCCTTCTAAAATCTTAAAAGCAGCTTCAGAATCGTCTAAAAAAAGGGGGGTACTCGCGTTAACGGATAAGGGTTTCATTGGGAGATTAACCTCGCATAGGCACCTTCTTTATCCGAGGATAAGGTTTCGTGGGTGCCTTGTTGAACCACCTTACCCTTGTCCAAAACCAAAATTAAATCGGCATCCCGAATGGTGCTGAGGCGATGAGACACGATCAAACAGGTACACCCTCGGCGACGGATATTGGCATCGATTTCCTTTTCAACCACGGGATCCAAAGCGCTGGTGGCCTCGTCTAGAATTAAAAGGGTGGGTTGAATGACCAAGGCCCTGGCAATCTCGAAACGTTGGCGTTGTCCCCCACTAAAGTTACGCCCACTGTCTTCGATGATGGTGTCATAGCCATGGGGACGGTTGACGCTGTCATCGTGGATGCAGGCGTCTTTGGCCGCTTGAATCATCATGGGTTCAGTTAGGGTGTTGTCCCACAAAATTAAATTTTCGCGAATGGTTCCTTCGAACAAAAAAATATCTTGGTCAACCATGGCCAAGGAATTGGCTTTGAGTGCGGTTGGAATATGCTCGATGGGTGTATCGTCGATTAAAATTTCGCCGCTCCAAGGGGTATACAGGCCAGCCAAAAGTTTTGAAATGGTGGATTTTCCAGACCCCGATCCACCCACCAAGGCCACCCGTTGACCCGGTTCAATGGACAAGGAAAACGACTCAATTAAGGGAGCTTCTAGAGGGCTATACCCAAAAGAAACATTGCGAAATTCAATTTTTCCGGCCAAGCGTGACGGTGCGTTTTTATCCCGACGCAGGTGCTTTCCTTCCGGAGCCATTGGGGTTTTGAGCACATCGTTTAAACGGGTCACGTCGCCTTCGACTTGTTGCAAAACCGAATCGACATTAATCAGATCCGTTGCCGGTTTCAACAAACTGGCATTTAGGCCCTGAAACGCAACCAACATCCCCAAAGTCAGATGCCCTTCGAGAACCCGAAATCCGCCGATCAGCAAAATACAGGCCACGCTGATACCCGTTAACAAAGTTGGCAAAATGGTCAGCCATTCGCTGTAGACTGACAATCCTTGAAATGAGGCCATCACATTGGCCTGATACCCCGACCAAGTTGCAAAAAAATCCTGCTCGCGCCCTGTCGATTTTAGGGTTTCGATGCCCTGAATTCCCCCAATTGAGGTTCCCACCACCTTACCCAGGTCTTTGTTTAAAATCATGCGCTGTTGCTTTTGGCGTTTAGAAATCTCGTTAAAGGCCACCATGTTAATGGCCACAAACAGCAAACTAATCAGGGTCAGTACCACATCGTATTGCAACATCACCCCTGTAAAAAACACCATGGACAACAAACTAACGGCAACCGGGGCCAACTGTCCGGCCAAAATCGAGGCCATTCTGTCCACCAATTGCAACCGAGAGCCGATTTCACCGCCAAACCGCTGCATAAAAAAAGACACGGGCAAATGCAAAATATGCCACAAAAAGGCTTTGGCTTGTTTGATGGACAATTGGCGCTCTAGCTTAACCAGGTAATGCCGCTGAACCCAGGTTAACAGCGCTTGTAATACCAACGTTGCCACCATCCCCCACAGCAAGGGTAACAACCATGGCGTGTTTTGATTCACCAAAATCTGATCCACAAACACCCGAGAAAAGACCGGAATCAAAATACCGGGAATCACCAAACAAAACCCCGTCCAAGCCACCACATACAAAATGCTATTGAAGGGGGCCAACAAGTGTTTAAGGTCTTGATAGAAACTTTTGTCGCTGATCTTTTTTCTGAACCCATGACCCGGGGCAAACAACAAAATAATCCCTGTAAACGCTTGGTTAAACTCGTCCCAAGTGACCTCGCAATGGCCCCTGGCAGGATCGTTGAGAAACACCCCCGTTTTACAAAATCCCTCGACCACCAAAAAATGATTAAAATTCCAAAACACCACAAAAGGCAAGGGCAACTGAGCGAGTTCTTCCAGATTCTCTTTTTTGATGGCTTTGGCATCCAACCCATAGGTATGGGCTGCGCGAATGATATTCGAGGCCTTACTGCCATCCCGAGAAACCCCACAACTTAAGCGCAGGGTTTCCAGCGATTGCTCGTGGCCATAATAGGCCAAAATGATGCCCAAGGCTGCGGCACCGCATTCCACAGCTTCCATTTGCAACAACAAGGGGGTTTCCGCCCGTTGATAGGTTTTGTCGAAAAGGCGGCGTAGTCCCCGCATTACTGGGTCAGCCGTTTCAAGTAGGGCAAGACCAATTCGATGGGGCGAATTTCAGACGTAACCACATGGGCCTCGCACAGATTTCCACTTTTGATAATGGCATTGGGACCCCGAGACGAGGTCCAAGCAAACCCACTGGGGCTTTTATCGTCGGTATTCAGTTGCACCAACACCTCGATCACGGGGCCTGATTGACTGACCCGTTGAATCAACTGATCGTTGTCGATGTAGAGTTTCATCGCCGCAAGGGTGGCCGGGTATTTTGAAACGTAAAGAACCTTGGCCAAAATCATGCCATAGCTTTCTTTTTTATAGCCTGAAGGCGAAACAAAAACCGGCATCCCTTCGGACAACTGATCCCCCATTTCTGCTGGCACAAACACAATGGCCTGCAGTCCAGAATGGGCTAATCTCAGGTTTTCGACGCTAACGATGGGGTCTCCAGCATGGACCAGTTGACCATGCTTAACTTTTACTTCGACAATTTGACCGGTTAAAAACGAATGCAACACCCCGCTGTTGGCCAATTCGTCTTGATAATGCTGCAAGGGCAAATGAAGTGCTTCCAATCGACGGGCCATATCCGCACGTTCCCACCCTTGATTTTCCAAAACATTGGGCCTTAACGTTAACAAGTGAATGGCCGACTTGAGCACCAGTTTTTGATCGACCAGGGCTATTTTTTCTTCGGTGAGTTCGTTGAGCAGCCTGGATGCGTTGGTCGAAGAAATCGTTTCGATGTGATGAAGGCGATGGTTTAACCGTTCTATGCGCAATTCGACTGCATGCAAACGCTCTACCAAAATCTGGTCGATATTTTCGGTGGGTACTGCACCAAAAGAATCCACCAAAACAAGGGCTTTTTGACGGCGAATCAACCGGTCTTGTTCTTCGCCAAGCTCGGATGCTTTTCTGGCAATATCCAAGGGTTGAATTTGGGCTATTTTTTGGCGGCGGAAAATCATTTGCCCCACATCCACAAAAATATCACCCACAAATCCCTCTTGAGGAGCTTGAATATCAATAACCCCACCATGGCGAATTAAGACACCTTCGGCCTCCACTGTAATGGGAACTCGCCCAAAAACAGACCAAAGGGCCACCACAACAAATAAAACCGTCACCCCAACCAAAAAGACCCAGGTTTTCGCCGAAACCATGGGAATGGGACGATCGAGTTGCTCTGGAGACTGCAAATGCTCCAAAGCGGCTTTTCTGAAAAGGGGGGATTTCATACCGGACAGAAGTCTACACCATTTTCTATGCCCAATCAAAATGGGTTTCTTCAACCCCACCCATAATCAAGTCCAATTCTTCGTCGGACAAATCGGATTTTCCGGACTTTTTCGGATCAAAATCGGGTTGAATATATTTGGGAACTGCTCGCTTAGCCATCGTGATCTATCTCCTGGCTTGGACACCTGGTTTTTTTACCTTTTTCCCCCATTTCCAACGTTCTAAACATCGAAAATTTCTGATAGACTGAACCCCATGGTGAACCGTTCGTTTTGGCTTGTGCTTTTGATCTTTTTATTGGGTGTTCCATTGATGGCCAAAGACACCTTGTCTTTTTGTTTTTTTCCAAAACCTGTTCCCCTTTTAAGCCAACCCAGCCTATCTGCCCCCACGGTTTCGACGCTGAATTTTGGAACTGGGGTCTATGTTCTATCCAAAAAAGGCGCATGGACTCAGGTTAAAACCAACGAGGGTACCGGATTTGTGTTGTCGGACTATCTGTTGCCCTGGCCACCCAAAGTGTCTTCAGAAACCTTCGACCTATATTTTCAGTTTTTGGAATCGTTGGGGTATCCAACCGAAGGCGTGCATTTGGCACCTCGCAGCACCGGTCTTTATCGGGAACTTTTCCAGTATTCGCTGCCCAAACTTAGCTTTAATCAGGCATTATTATTGTTAGGCAATTTGGAAAACATCGACCCCGACTTGGTTGTTAAAACCTGGGACTGGGTTCGTTCTGCACAGACCTCGAGCACCCTGTATCTGAATTCCAAAGCCCCAATGATCAACCCCAAAAGACAGTCTTTGGAAGTTCGATTTGACCCCCAAGGGCACCCCCGCATGCTGATTTATTATCTGCGCAACGAAGGATTAAGCAAAATGACCTATGTGCATACCCAAGCCAACGGCACCTTGGGCTTAAACATTGAAACGGTGATCGATCAATGAAAAATCTGGGATTTTTTGTGCTTTTTTTGATGCTGGTCTCCACCCCGCTTTGGGCTGAAACAGCATATAATTTTTCGCCAAAACCGCTGCCCATTTTTAATTCAACGACGCTACCAAACCAGCAGATGGCTTGGCTGCTTCCAGGCAAAAGCATCTCGGTCAATGCCATTTTGGCGGTTCCAGAAAAAAATGGTCCTTCCACCAATATCAGCTATTGGGCAGTGGTGTCTGACAAACCCTTTCGGGCCCTGGACTGCGCCTTTTTATTGCCCATTCCGACCCGTCCAACAACGCTTTCGTTCTCTAACTATGCCCGGCTGCTGAACGAGCAAGGCATTCGCGCCTATACCCAAGAAATCAAAGAAGATCAGCAGCGGTTCACCCGAAGCATTCAGCGTCTCTATATCGATTCTGTCGGCATCGAAGAGGCTTTTGTGGTGGCCTTACAGGTCTTTGCCATGCCCGATTTAACCTATCGGCGCTATTGGCCCCTGACACCCTCAGAAACGTTTCAGATTTTTCCCTTGAGCACGACAACCCGAATCGAAACGGCCCTTTTACCCGATAAAGGACTTCAATCGATTGATTGGATTCAAACCTTGCCCAAGCAGCAAACCACCATCAGCGCAGCATACGACAATACCCGTCGACTCTTCATTGAAAAAATGGTTTTGACCTACCGCTAAGCGACTTGTATACTGTGGCCCTGTTTTACGCTTTCCCCTGTAGCTCAATGGCAGAGCAACCGGCTGTTAACCGGTAGGTTGTTGGTTCGAATCCATCCGGGGGAGCCACCTTTTTGGTCTATTTTTTTAGTATTCAGATGTTGAATGGAATTGAAGGTCGGGGTTTTCTTTGATTTCCCGTTCCAAACTCCATTTGGTTTCGGCCAAGTACACCGGACGGTCTTTCACGTCTTGGGCAATTTGAGACCCTCTGGCTCGCATAAACTCTGTTAGTTTCGTGGCATTGTCGGATTCCAGCCAACAGGCCTTGATAAACGACAAGCCCTCGAACCGGCATTGGGCGCCATATTCGTGCTCCAATCGGTATTGAATAACCTCGAACTGCAAGGCCCCAACGGTGCCCACAATTTTTCGGCCATCATGGGCACGGGTAAATACTTGGGCCACCCCTTCTTCGCAAAGCTGTTCCAAACCTTTGTGCAGCTGTTTGATTTTGAGGGGATTTAAATTCACCACATATTTAAACAGCTCCGGCGAAAAACTGGGAATGCCTTTGAACATCATGGCTTCGCCTTCGGTTAAGGTGTCGCCGATTTTGAAATTGCCGGTGTCGTGAAGGCCTATAATGTCGCCGGGGAAGGCCTCTTCGATGATGTTTTTATCCTGGGCCATAAACGCTGTCGGATTGGAAAACCGCATTTGCTTGCCGAGGCGAACATGGGAATACCAGGTGTTGCGTAAAAATTTACCGCTACAAATGCGTAAAAATGCGATGCGATCTCGGTGTTTGGGGTCGATATTGGCATGAATTTTGAAAATAAAACCAGTAAATTTGTTCTCGTTGGGCTCTACAAATCGGGTTGTGGTTTCCCTGGACCTTGGGTCTGGGGCAATATCGATAAAACAATCCAACAATTCCCTAACCCCAAAATTGTTCAAGGCACTGCCAAAAAACACAGGGGTAATGTCGCCGGCCCGATAAGCTTCGATGGAAAATTCGGGATAGACCCCGGTTACCAGGGCCACATCGTCTCGCAGTTTTTGCGCTTGGCTTCCCAATAACTCATCGAGTTTGGGGTCGCTTAAGTCTTTGATTTCGACGGTTTCTGGTGAATTTTGTTTGGCATGGGGTTTAAACAAAATCAGGCGCTTTTCATAGAAGCTATACACCCCTTTAAATTCTTTTCCCATGCCAATGGGCCAACTTAAGGGGCAAACGGTCATGCCCAGTTTTTCTTCGATTTCGTCCAGCAAATCGATGGGGTCTTTGCCTTCCCGGTCGAGCTTGTTCATGAAGGTCAGAATCGGGGTTTGGCGCATGCGACAGACTTCGAGCAATTTATAGGTTTGGGCTTCGACCCCCTTGGAAGAATCGATGACCATGATGGCACTGTCCACAGCCGTTAAAGTTCGGAAAGTGTCTTCGCAAAAATCTTGGTGACCCGGGGTATCCAACAAATTAATTTTGATGCCACGGTATTCAAAACCCATAACAGACGTGGCCACGGAAATACCCCGTTGGCGCTCGATTTCCATAAAGTCCGAGGTTACACCTCTGGCATCGCGCTTGGCTTTGACCGCACC
Organism: Candidatus Margulisiibacteriota bacterium; assembly: GCA_050250935.1. Taxonomy (GTDB): domain Bacteria; phylum Margulisbacteria; class Marinamargulisbacteria; order JBFWNS01; family JBFWNS01; genus JBFWNS01. The sequence continues at coordinate 72,140 of JBFWNS010000002.1, forward strand.
GGCTACCTGAATGGCACCACCAAACAACAACAATTTCTCGGTTAAGGTTGTTTTACCGGCATCGGGGTGACTGATAATCCCAAAGGTTCGGCGGCGTTTGATTTCCGATTCGATGCCCTGGCTCATGACTGCTCCGCCAACCAGGCCGCCAAATCCCCACGAACTTGGCCGCTGGTTTCGTAGACAATGCCATGCAAGCCATGGTTTTTGGCTTCAGCAATGTTTTCTTTTAAATCGTCGATAAAGACTGTGAATTCGGGATTCAAGTCATAGGTTTGGATCAAGGCCCGATAAATGTCGGGCTCGGGCTTCATGCGGTTTACTTTGGCCGACACAATGGCGCCGGTTGCTTTTTGCATAAACGGATAGGCCTCAATCAATTTATCGAAAGGCTTGTCCTGAAAATTGGATAAAAAGTACAGCGGATACCCCAACTCGTGGAGCTCTAGAAACAGCTTATGGGTGTCTTCGATGGGTTCTAGGTGATACACAAAGTCGTTCAAAATCCGGGAAAATCCGGCCCTTAAATCGGGATGGGCTTCACAAAGCCGATCGATGGCCTCGTCTTGGGAAAGATCGCCCCGGTCCAGATCCTGCCACAGCTGATGGTAAAACAGACGCTGCAAAAAAATGTCGGCATGGGGCGTATCGGGAAGCAACTGGGACAAAATGTACTCGGGTCTATACCCAAACAGGACTTTTCCGATATCAAAAACTATGGCTTGGGTGGGTTGTGTAGACATATTTAAATAAGAAAACCCAACCTGGGATCAGATTGGGTTTTTTCCTTCAACACTTGGGAAATTAAAAATTAGCTAACGACTTTTTTGGTGTAAGTGCGCAAACAAGACGTGCAAACTTTAACACGCTTTGCAATGCCAATCAGGTTCAATTTTAATGAATGCAGGTTGGGCAAAAAGCGGCGTTTGGTTCTGCGGTTGGAATGGCTCACGTTGTTGCCACTCAAAGGTCTTTTTCCACACATATCGCATTGTCTTGACATGACTCAATCCTCTTTAAACAAATAGTAGACACCAAAATGTACTACACTGCATCCCGAAATACAAGCCAAAAACATCCCCCTAGACCTTGTCCGTCCTGTGGCTTACACTACTCCAGACTTCTGAAGATCCACTTCCTTCACCAATAAGGAGAAATCGTTGTTTAAAAAAGTACTGATCGCCAACCGTTCCGAAATCGCGCTCCGAATTATTCGTGCTTGCAAAGAGCTGGGCATTAAATCGGTCGCAGTGTATTCCGAAGCGGACCAAGATTCGCTGCACGTCAAAATGGCCGACGAAGCCATTTGCATTGGACCGGCCTCTCCTAAAGAAAGCTATTTGAACATCCCGGCCATTATTTCGGCTGCCGAATTGTCGGGTGCCCAAGCCATTCATCCCGGCTATGGTTTTTTGGCTGAAAATCCCTATTTTAGTGAAGTGTGCAAAGCCAATAACATCGTCTTTATTGGGGCTTCTGCTGAAAACATTCGCTTGATGGGCAACAAAAGCGAAGCCAAAAAGACCATGAGAAAGCTGAAAGTCCCCACGGTTCCAGGGTCTGAAGGCGTTATTTCAACCGAAAAAGAATTGCTGGCCATCGCCAAAGAAACAGGCTATCCGCTAATGATTAAAGCCTCGGCTGGGGGCGGCGGAAAAGGGATGCGCATTGTTCGCGATTCCAGCCAATTAAAAGAAATGTACAATCTGGCGGTTAACGAAGCCCAATCCGCGTTTGGAAACGGCGATGTGTATGTTGAAAAATACATTGAAGAACCCCGCCACATTGAAATTCAAATTTTGTCGGATAAACATGGCAATGCGGTTCACCTTGGCGAACGGGATTGTTCAATTCAGCGCCGTCACCAAAAATTGATCGAAGAATCGCCTTCCCCCATTTTGGATGAAAAACTCCGCAAAAAAATGGGTGATTCTGCCGTTACTGTGGCCAAGGCCTTGAAATATCAGGGTGCTGGGACCATCGAATTTTTGGTGGACAAACACAAAAATTATTATTTTATGGAGATGAACACCCGGATTCAGGTGGAACACCCCGTTACTGAAATGGTAACAAATGTGGATTTGGTCAAAGAACAGATTTTGATTGCCGCTACGGGTAAATTGTCCCTCAAACAAAAAGACATTGCCTTTCATGGCCACGCCATTGAACTTCGGATTAATGCCGAGGATTTTCGCCGAAACTTTGCGCCTTGTCCTGGCAAAATCGATTTGTATTTGCCAGCTGGCGGACCTGGCATTCGCATTGATAGCCACATGTATCCAGGTTATGTGGTCCCCCCCTATTACGACTCGCTGCTGGGCAAATTGATTATTTGGGGAAAAGACCGCGAAGAAGCCTTACAACGGGCCGAGCGGGCCATCGACGAATTTATTTTGGATGGGGTTCCCACCACCCTGGCTTTCCACAATCTGGTAATTCAACATCCCCTCTTTCGGAAAGGCCAGTTTGATACCGGCTTTGTCGAAAAAAATGTGATGTGTCACCTGTAAATGGGAAAACGAAACACCGGACGTAAATTGGCCATGCAGGCCTTGTATCAAGCCGACATTCGCCAAGTGGATATGGCCGATGTGACCCCTTTGTTTTTGGACGAATCTGGGTACATGGAAGAAACCAAAACCTGGGCCTTGGAACTGGCCCACTCGGCCTGGGCCTATCGCCACCAAGCCGACACCTTGATCCAGCAATTTTCTATTGGCTGGTCTTTGGATCGATTAAACCCCATCGACAAGGCCATTTTACGCCTGGCCTTTTACGAGATGATCGAGGTTAAAACCGACCCTAGAATTGTAATTGACGAAGCTTTGGAAATTGCAAAAAAATATTCAGAAGACGATTCTGCCCGATTCATCAATGGAATTTTAGGGCAGTACATCAAAGACGGAACCACGGCATAACCGCTATGTTTACAGGCTTAATTCAAGGACTGGGGACCGTTCAGAGCGTTTCTGCAAACGGAAAAGGGCTTCGAGCCGTCATTGAGACCCCCCTTTCGGCCAAGTTGACCGAAGGCGACAGCATTGCTGTAAATGGGGTTTGTTCTACAGCGTTGGCCATTTCGAACACCGCTTTTTCAGTGGATTATTTACCAGAAACCTTGCTTAAAACCACCTTTGCTTCCCTTCAAGTCCAAGACAAACTGAATTTGGAATGTTGTTTGACCCTTCAAACCCCGCTGGGTGGGCACTTGGTTTCGGGGCACATCGATTGCACCGGCAAGATTTTAAACGTTGAAACCACGGGGCCATTTGCCATCCTTACCGTGGCGTATCCTGGCGAGTTCGCCCCTTTTTTGATTCCCAAAGGGTCCATTGGGATTGATGGCATTAGTTTGACGGTTGTCGAAGTGACCGACGATTATTTTACCTGTCATTTGATTCCCCACACCTTGGCTTCCACCAATCTTCACACCAAAAAGGTAGGGGATTCGGTTAATTTAGAATTTGATACTCTGGCAAAATATCTTTATCGTTTTTATAATCTTCAAAAACCTGTTTCATCTTAACCAGATGTGACACCAGAAAAGAAGGTCACCATGAAATCACCATTCAGTTCCATTCAAGATGCCATCGACGATATTGCCAATGGCAGAATGGTGGTCGTTGTCGACGACGAAAACCGCGAAAACGAAGGCGATTTGGTGATGGCCGCCCACTTTGCCACCCCCGATGCCATCAATTTTATGATCAAGCATGGCAAAGGGCTGGTTTGTTTGCCAGTTACTGAAGATATTTTGGATCGCCTCGAACTTAAAGACATGGTCCAAGACAACACAGAGGCCCTTAAAACAGCCTTTACCGTTTCCATCGATGCCGCCAAAAAACATGGGGTTTCGACTGGGATTTCGGCCGCAGATCGGGCCAAAACGATTCAGTGGGTCATTAACCCCACCAGCACCAAAGAGGATATCGTGACCCCTGGGCATATTTTCCCGCTCAAAGCCCAAAAAATGGGGGTTTTAAAACGGGCTGGCCACACCGAAGCAGCTGTGGATTTGGCCAAAATGGCTGGTTTAGAGCCCGCTGGGGTTATTTGTGAAATTATCAACGAGGATGGATCTATGGCCCGTGTGCCCGATTTAATCGAGTTCGCCAAACACCATGGTCTCAAACTCATTACCATCAAAGATCTGATTCAATACCGCCTTAAAAAAGACCGTCTTATCTCGAAAATCGAAACCACCCGATTGCCCACAGCCTACGGGGAATTTACCTTGGTTTGTTACCACGATACGGTTAACGACAAATACCATGTGGCCATCACCAAAGGCGATATCGAAAAACAAAAACACGTTTTGGTTCGGGTTCATTCCGAATGTTTGACCGGCGATGTGTTTCAATCCCAACGCTGCGATTGTGGGGATCAGCTACATGCCGCCATGTCCATGATCGAAAAAGAAGGATCTGGCATTATTTTGTATATGCGCCAAGAAGGCCGTGGCATTGGACTTCCCAATAAACTGCGGGCCTATCGCCTTCAAGACGATTTGGGCTTGGACACGGTTGAAGCCAATATTCGCCTTGGCTTTCCCCCAGACCTTCGGGACTATGGGGTTGGGGCTCAGATTTTGTTGGATTTGGGGGTCAAAAGCCTGCGTTTGTTGACCAACAATCCCACCAAGTTGGTGGCCCTTGAAGGGTATGGCATCGAAATTCACGAGCGCGTTCCCATCATTTGCAAGCCCAACGCCCACAACGCCAGCTATCTTAAAACCAAGTCAGAAAAAATGGGGCATATGCTCCCCTAGGAGACCGTCATGATTTACGAAGGCCATTCTCATATCGGTAATTTGCGGTTTGCCATTGTGGTTGCCCGATTCAACGATTTTATTACCAAATCCTTGCTGGAAGGGGCGTTGACCACCCTTAAAAACTACGGCGCATCCGAAGAAAACATCGATGTGGTTTGGGTGCCTGGGGCTTTCGAAATCCCTGTGGCCGCCAAAAAAATTCTGCTTTCCAAAAAACCCGATGCTGTTATTTGTTTAGGAGCTATCATTCGGGGCGAAACTGCTCATTTTGAGTATGTGGCTGGTGAAGCGGCAAGAGGGATTGCAGCCCTGGCTTTGGAAACCACAACCCCCGTTATTTTGGGGGTCTTGGCCACCAATACCATCGATCAAGCGTTGGACCGCTGCGGTTCTAAGGCCGGAAACAAGGGCATTGAAGCCGCCATGGCCGCTGTGGAAATGGCCACCTTATTGCGTAGTTTGTCCTAACCCCTTACAATTTTTTCGATGGATATTGCACCCATAGGCCAACAACCGTTTCTACCCTACCTACAACAAGCCTCGAACGTGCAGGAGCCCAAGCACGTTTCTGAAAATCACAAACCAGACCCCATCCACCTTGAAGAACTTCACGAAATTCACAATGCACCGCTTCCTGAAGGGGTTCAAAAAGCCGATGTAGAGCATGCCTCGGTTACGGTTAAAGAACTTCAAACCAACATTGAATCCCAATTAAAATCCATTAACGCCCACAAAAACGACCCCAGCACCCAAAGCCAACTTCAAGCAGTTCAAGGCTACAAAGGCTTGGCGACTCAGCACCAAAGCATGGCCATTATTGGTCTTTTAAGCATGATGCAAGGTCGAGGCCAAGATCCGTTTGTGACAGCCGAAATTATGAATACCCTCATTCCCTTTTTTAATACCGAAAACTACCACCTTCTGGAATCCATGCTGATTACCCTGGGACGGAACTTGGACGCCGTTCGAGGGCCCTACAAAGAACAGGTTCAACAAGCCCTTCAAAATGCCCTGGCCACCCTCAATTTAACCAATCATCCCGAACCTGCCGTTCGGTTGGCCGCCATTCAGTTGCTGAACGCCCTCGAAGAAACGGGGGTGATCCCAGCAGCCATTTTGGCCCCCGAAATTCCGGCCGAAGCTGCAGCCGAGCAACCTGTTTTTGCCGAAGGATTTGTGCCAGCCCAAGCCCAACGAACCCCATCCACTGTTCCCGCAGATCCTGCGCAAAACGCCTATGCCGCCAGTGCCATGGCCACCATGGCTTGGGGATCTTTCTTTGCCCGGGTTTTTGCGTTTTATCCCCTCTTGGACATGAGCCCCAGCTTGATTTATGCCCTGTTGTATGTGGCCGGCTTGGGCAGTGGGGGCAGTCGATCGGCTTATGCAAAAAATTCTAAAACGGTGGCCATTATTACCACCCGGTCGGCCAGTTTACCCCGTGGGCAATTCGACTTTCCAGGTATCGAAGTGGTGGAAATGGGGCCGGAGCTTAGCGAAAAGAACTTTAGAACCAAATATCACGCCCTACTGACCAAGGGCATCCAAACCATCTATGTTATTTTGCCTGATTCCCGCTATTGGAACATCTATCACAACGCGTTTTCGGCCTCGGACAACCGCCCCAACATCCGGGTCTTCGATTCCAGAACCTTTGGGATTGGGATGGCCTTGGTGGTTCGGCAATTGGGGAAAGCCTTGATTCGGACCAACTCCGGTCGCCAAATGGACTTTTTTATTCGCAGTTTCGCCAAAGTGGTTCGGTATTGGGTTGTTTTGGATAGTTTTGATCAAGTTAAAAACCATGCTTGGTTTGGCAAATTGCTGGGAAAACCCCTTGGAAAAAGCTCTTTCGATGTCCACAATATCGTGATGCAATTTCATGAACCCAGTGGCATCGTTGGCAAAGAGCCCACCCTGATTAAAGGGCTGTCTTATGTTAAAAAAGAACTACAACTCGATTGTATTCACCGCCAAAAAGAACCCCGAAAAATCTTTATCCAGCATCACGAACGGTCCAAAGAAGCCACCATGCTGGCCGATGCTTTGCGCAAAAAATACCCGAATTTAAATATCCAAGTCTTTCCGTCCAGCGACTATTTGGCCTCTCAGCTGGGCTGCCACGTTGGTGTGGCCATGCTTTGATGATGGACGCGTTTTTTGGGTTTACGGATTCTCTGGCCATCGAGGCCCAGCGCTTGTTTCCTTTTCCTAGGGGGACGTTTCAGCATTCTGGCTCTCGCCTGACCAAGTCGTGGATTTCCTTTTCCCCCACCCTGACCCTGATCCATTATTTTTCGGCTTCGCCTTTTACCTTGACTTTGGAATGGCCAGACTCGGTTTCTGTGATGACCTCTATACCGCTTTCCCCTGCACCCAATGGTGGGTCGCTTTCTTTTTCCGATGGGGTTGTGGTGGTGGTTTCTTCTGGACCTATTTCGAGGCGGATGGACCCCGTTGCCGCGTGGGATTCGGCTTGTATGGCGAAAGAGTGTGCTTTTGACGGTTCTGCGGAACCTTGGATTTTGGCCTTGCATCATGCGGCAGAGCATCCGGAAGCCCTCCAGTCTCCGCTTCAGAAGGTCCGGTCTTTGACAGGTTTGGGCTTGCTTTGGGATGAAAAGTCCGGGGTTTGGGACGCGCTGGTCTCTCCGCCCAAACTGACAGACCCAGAAACGGCCCTATGGTATTCTTGGGCGGTTTATCAGTGGCTACACGCCCCTTTAAATGAAGGCGAAACCCAGGAACATCGCCTCGAAGACTTGTTCTCTAGCCCCATTTGGGGACATCTCGAACACCTGACCCGACACATTATGCGGGGCAATTCTCGGGTTCAGATGCGACCCAACGGACTGCTTTGGGAAACCGAACACAACGGTGCACGGGTCGATTTGAATGCCTTGTGGTATAGCCACCTTCATTTTTACAAAGACTTGCTGGTGGCCCGACACGAAGAACACCGGTTTCTGTTTCATCTTAATCAACTCAACCATGTCTTTTTTAAATCGTTTTGGCTGTCCAAAAGTCAGCATTTGTGCGCCGTTCACCGACCCGAAAAACGAGATACCAGTTGCAGTCTCAATCAACTTGTGGCGGCAGCCATGCCCTATTCTCATTTAACCCACCCTCAAATTGTGTCGGTTCTTAAGGCCATCGACAAACAGATCCATCGTGCCAAAGACCTCGCTTTTGATCCCCAATATCTGGGACTGTGGTTGGATGCCATGCAAAAAGTCAGTGCAACAACAGCCATTCAAACCCACATGACCCCCTTCTTGGCCGACCTTCAAGCCAGCCTCGAAGCAGGGTCCCCGCTTCCCGCCTTAACCGCTTGCGAAGTGATTCGGGCCCTCCACAATCGGCCTGTTTCCTAGCAAGCAGCCTAGCTTATTTTAGTTTAATCAGCTTGCTGCGGACCTCTTGGGTTTCACCATCGCCTTCGGCAATAATTTTGTACAGATAGACCCCGTTGAGCACCCCACGGCCATCGCTGTCTTTGCCATTCCAACTTACGTCGTGGTATTCGGCCAGTAAACTGGAAGCCGAGGTATCGCCCTCCAATTCCCGAATCAAATCCCCGCCCAGGGTGAAAATTTGGATCCGAAGCCGGTTGACCGATTTGCTGAGTTTATACCGAATTTTGGTACTGTCCTTAAACGGATTGGGATAGTTGATCACCCCTTCGATCTGCAGCTTGGGCGCCACATAAAACCCACCCGCTTCGCTGGAAACGGCTTGGCTGTTCAACGAGGGATTCAATTCCACCACCTGCCACTGCCACCACCCCGGCGCCAAGGTGTCGGTCCAGAGCGGTGTAAAGGCCAAGGTTGTGTTGGTTCGCTGAATCTGACTGGGCAGTAGATCCCATTTCTGGCTTCGGTCTTCGCTGGCAAAAGGCGTTGAGTCCATGGGCTCGACCCAATTTTGCTTCAATTCAATGCGGTATTGGAGGGCTGGATTGTAGGTGGGGACTTGCCAGGTGAAAGTGGGTTTGTTGGTTTGTAGGGTTGGGTTGTTTTTGGGGGAAACTAGGTCTAGACCAACTTCAATTGTAGTATTGCTTGAAACACCCAACAGGGTAGTCCCCGGTAGAACTGTAGCATAAATGCCATTTGATATCTCGCCATCTAAGCGAACATAAACTGGGGTATCTATTTTGGAGACTACTTTCGTGGTGCCATTCTCTAAATATTTTTTAAAATATAAATATGCGGGGCCAGTAGATTGATAATGGAGGATCCACATTTCGTTTAACCCTTTTTGAAGGGGAATGGTTAATGGAACCGGACCAGGAACATGACTTGAAATGGCACTAATCACGGTACCATTCACCTTAACCGTTTCATCATCATCAGACTCAATCAGAAAATTATGCTCTTGGGGGGTAATGGATTGGGGAGAGAAGTAGTAAAAATGGTAGTATTCACTCCAATCATTGCTTGCAAGATTCCCCCTCCCCCCTCCATTGGTACTCGAATAAAAGTTAATATCATCTAGAAACGATGTGTACGATAAACGTGAGTTTGAATTGGTTAGAAGTTTCTCGAAATTAACATTTCGAATTCCCCGCATCCATGAACTCATCAGAGCCTCATTCATCGATTGCTGCTCTGTGGTATCCTGATAAAACCAGTTGGCCGGTATGAAGCTATTGTCTACATCCGTAAATGTCCAATCCATATGCCCCCCAGTATCCCAATTATCCGTCCATAAAATAAAAGGATAAGATACTTCCTCTTCCATGTTGACTTTTTTCATCACCGCTTCCTCTTTGGCTTCGGGCCGGCTATGCACCAAAGTTCCATTAATCCATAGACGACACCCCCCAATATGGCTCACATAAAACTGTTTTAAGCCACCTTGCCCTCTTGGCGCTCTAATAAATCCTTTGACAATGGCACCGTACTGCCCATTTGTTGGGAAATCGAAATCCTCGGCCCTTAACCAAAATTGCTTATTTAGCATTACACGTGTAGACATTGGATGTGCATAGAAAGTCATACTACGATTGTCTCCTGTACGGGTAAACGAATAGGTGTCGAGCCTAAAACCAGGCAGCAAAGTTGTGATTCTGGTTCGAAACCCTTCATAATCTACGGGCAATGAAATTTTGGTTCTTTGTGCTGAATCAGACTGAAGCACATAGACAACAACACCCCCATTTGGCCCGATATCTGACTGCACATCTAGTGCTTTACCGGCTGTTACACAAGAATATCGTGGGCTCCAACTCAACCCATCGTCGCTAAGGGCAATATCAACTTTGGCATCGGAAGGAACAACCGCCCATTGTTTATTATTAATTTTTCTGAATAAAACAGGGTCTGCAGCCACCGTATAATTGGCAACATCTTGCTGATAAGTGAGCCTAAAAGAGATTGTTTTGCTTGTTGTAAAAACATTGTCAGACACAACAATCTCGGCATTATACGTTCCTTCCAATGGGGAATAGCCTTCAATGGTTTTCAAGTCCCAGAGCACATCGCTGACCTCTCCATTCAGTTTTTGACCCAAGAGTAGTGTTTTAACCACACTCCCATCCTGCCGCTTAATTTTGACCTGAACCGGCATGCTGGCGATGAGGTTGTCTGACACCCGGAAATGGATGACCATGTTGCCGTCGTAAACGGGGTTCACAGTGGGGGTCACTTGAACCTGGTCGATGACTGGGGCTGTCGAATCGAATCGATAGGTGCCTTGCCAGGTTCCGGTGTTGGTGGCGATGTCCCCTGCCCTTAATGCCAAAATATGGTCGCCATCTCCGGGAATGGGAATGGCCCCGCTGGCCCAGTCTGTCCAAGGACCGTTGTTCCAGCGGTATTGGCGATAAGCCCACCCTGAATTTCCGTCGTCTGTCATGGATACCACAATGCCAGACAACGCCGTTCGCCATTGATCCGAACTGCCAGCAGCCGAAACCACAGGGGCTTGGGTGTCTTGGGCATAAACCGCGTTCCAAACCGTACTGGGGTTAAAGGCTTGGTCCCAGGCTTGAAGGTAGAGGGTGTGGGTACCTTCGCTGGGAATGGCGGTTGTTTGGCCGTTGGCAAACACAGTTCCGTTGCTGACATCGGGATTATCCCAGCGGTATTTTACATAGCCGGGATTTAACCCAGAGCCAGGGGTCGGATCGGTGGCCGTTAAGGTGATGTTCCCAATGGCCGTGGTATACCAGCCCAATTGCACTTTATTGGCACTCACGACTGGGACTTGGGTGTCTTGTTGATAGGGCCCACTCCACACGGTACTGGCATTGCCCGCAGCATCCCAAGCTTGCAGGTAGAGGGTGTGGGCCCCTTCGCCTGGGATTGTGAGGGTTTGTCCTGTTGAAAACGATGTTCCATTGGCCACAGCGACATTGTCCCAGCGGTATTTTGCGCCGCTCAATCCGCTGCCCGGTGCCGCATCGGACACCGACAGGGTGATGGTTCCAATGGGCACCACCGACCATTGGGAACTGCTTTTGTCTGCCAAAACCACTGGGGGTACCGTGTCGATGTTGTAGTCCCCTGTCCACAATCCGGACACATTGCCAGCAGTATCGTAGGCCTTCAGATAGAGGGTATGACGCCCTTCTCCAGGCACCGTAATGCCCGTTCCATTCGCAAACGAGGTTCCAGAATCCACCAGAACATTGTCCCAGCGATACTTGGTTCGAACTGGATCCAAACCCGAACCTGGCACCCCATCGGTAGCCGTCAGGGTGATGGTTCCCAGCGAAAACAAATACCACCCCGAATTGGATAAATTGGCCGAAGTTTGGGGTGTCGCCGTGTCTTGCTTGTACAACCCGCTCCACACCACGCCAGCATTCCCCGCCAAATCCCAGACCTGAATATAGAGGGTATGGGATCCCTCGCTTGGGATGACTGTGGTCTGGCCAGAACTATAGGGTGTTCCATTGGACACATCGCTGTTGTCCCACCGGTATTTGGCTGTTCCCACCCCAGATCCCGGTGACGGATCGCTGGTATTTAGGGTGATGGTTCCCAGCGCCGTTGTAGACCAACTGAGCGACGATTTATCGGCACTTCCCGATGGGGCTTGAGTGTCTTGTTTATATGTCCCAGTCCACACCGCACCTGCATTGCCGGCCACATCCCAACTTTGAACGTACAGGGTATGGCTTCCCTCGGCTGGAATGGTGATGGTTTGACCCGACACAAAGGTCGTTCCATTGGCCACATCTGGGTTGTCCCACCGGTATTTCGAAGTGCTGATGCCCGAGCCAGGTTGTGGATCGCTTACGGTTAATGTGATGTTTCCAATGGCCGTGGTTTTCCAAGTACCCGAGGATTTATCTGCAGTGGCAACGGGGGGTTGGGTATCTTGTTTATAGGTACCTGTCCACACAGAACCTGCATTTCCTGCCACATCCCAACTTTGGATATACAAGGTATGGCTTCCCTCGGCAGGCATCGTCATGGTCTGCCCCGACACAAAGGCCGTTCCATTGGCCACATCGGCGTTGTCCCAGCGGTATTTCGCGGTGGTAATACCCGACCCAGGCAAGGCATCGGTGGCCGACAGGGTGATGTTCCCAATCGCCGTCGTCTGCCAAGAACTGGAAGACTGGGTGGCGGTTGCGACCGGGGCTTGGGTGTCTTGGTTATAGCTTCCAGACCAAAGCGTAGTGCTGTTTCCGGCGATATCTTGAACTTTCAAATAGAGGGTGTGACTTCCTTCTCCGGGTGACGACAGAACTTGCCCGTTGCTAAACAAAGAACCGTTCACCACATCCGAATTGTCCCAACGATACATCACGAAATTGGGATTCAAACCAGAGCCCGGTACAGGGTCACTTGCCGTGAGGGTGATGGATCCGATCGGAGAAACCGACCATCCCGCCTGGGCCTTATTGGCATTGACGGTTGGGGTTTGGGTGTCTTGCAAATAGGTACCTGACCAGGTTTGGGTATTGCCTGCCATATCGATTGCCGTTAAATAGAGGGTATGACTGCCTTCTGCTGGCAGGGTAATGCTTTGAGAGGCTACAAACGTGGTTCCATTGGCGGCATCGGCATTGTCCCAGCGGTAATGGGCCGACACCAAACCCGAGAGTGCATCGGAAGCGGATAAGGTAATGGCACCAATGGCTGTCTTGGTCCAAAGACCCGTTATTTTATCGGCACCTAAAGTGGGTGGGGTCGCATCAAAAACAGTGGTTCTGATTAGGGTTTCCGATTGATTTCCCAATCGGTCCCGAAGTCGATAGGCGATTTGCTGGGTGCCCTCGTTGCTAAACGTCACCCCGTCAGAGATTGGGGACAGGCTGTTTAGGGTTTGGATTACGGTAAAGGAGCCGCCATTGAGTGCCCGTTCCAAAGTCAGGGGAAGACTGGCGTCCGAGAGCCCACTCAGGTTTAGGGTTGCCGAATTCGCTTTCATAAATCCAGCCAAGTTTGAAACCGAGACGGTTGGCGCCAAAGAATCCACCCAAAGGGACTTATTCAGAAGGGTGGTATTTCCAGCCAAATCGGATACCGTCACCACCACTGGAAACGTGCCATTGATTCCAGTTGTGTTCACCGAGTAAAGCCCATTCGCCGACACCACCATAGCTCCATTCACGGCGACTTGAACGGCATTCAAATTGACTTCAGAAATCGTCACGCTAAACGCCACATTGGTTGAAACCTCTCGGTCTGTGGCTGGCAGGGTCGATGCCAACCCATTTTGCCATAGAATCGAGGCCGAGGGTGCGATGGAATCGTAAACCACCGAGGCCGTTGCCACCGCCGATGTATTGCCGGCTCGGTCTTTGGCCTGAAGGGTGATGGTTTGTGTCCCTTGAATCGCTTGAAGTGGAAGGGTTGGCCCTGTGACCAACACCCCATTGGCATAAAAGTTCAGCTGTGCTGGGGAATCGGTGTTGTCTTGCGCTATTTTGGTGTGGGCAATGGACAAAGCATTGGTATACGCCGATCCCAAGGCAAACTGGGTGATGGTTGGCGGGGTATTGTCGATGACCATTTGGTTATTCGCCACCACATTTTGGGTGGCCCCATTTCCCGCATTATCGGTAGCGCGAATCTCGACCCGGTACACCCCATCAGGAACCAAAGTTCCACGAAGTGCCACAACAGAATGGTCGGCTGCATATCGGCCATCCCAAACAGTTGAAACTGGGCTAAACATCGCCGTGATGGTCGCTTGCTTGGTCAACACAGGCTGGTTCGGCTGACCTTCGGGATAAATCCGCAGTTCGTAGGTTCCCCAGCTGGGCAGTGCGAAGGGTTTGAAATCTTTATTCGGGTAGAGGGCTTTAAAATCAGCACTGGTTCGAATACGCTCATCCACAAACGAGAACATATAATTAATCGGCACAGTTTGATCCAACCCTGGGGCTTTGGGCTCTACGGGCAACGGTGATGATAGCCGAACCCCCGTGTCTTGATGCAACACCGAAATGTACCCATCAATATTTTGGTTTGCCAGATTTCCTGCTTTGTCTTTGGCGGTAACGGTTACATAATAAAAATACTGGCTTTTGGCATTGCCCACGAGCTTTCCAGTCTCGTCTTTACCGTCCCAGACAAAACTGTATTCATCCCCATTGGGGCCTGTTTTGGTTGGGTTTGTTAGGGTTTTAACCAAGACATTGGGGCTAACTTGAACAATCTGTATCGCCGAAACCAAGGCCGGTTCGCTCAGGGTAAACCACACCCGCAACTGATCCTGCTGACCCGAAACCCCATAGGGCTTTATCACCCCATAATACAGATCGTTTTTGTCCACCGTAATGCCATTATCAGCACCATGATTCGTCACCACAGGGGCTTCCATATCCAACACGATGGGCAAGGATTGAGGGCTCAGCAGGTTGCCAGCAACATCCCGGGCATTTTCAATTTCCAAGGTGGCGTCTACCTCGTTTGGGTTGGCCAAGAAGCCCAGATCCGCAGCCTTAATCAACACCTTAAATTCGGCTGTCGAAACGGCATTTGGGGTTACCGTCATCCACGTGGCTTCTTTTCGAATGCCTTGAACAGCAACAAAAACCTTGGGATTCATCACCGGTTTTGAAAAAGAAAGAGCGGCCGTCAAATACCCTTGGGCAATCTTGAGTCCCTGGGTATTAAACTGAGAAAGCGCGGTCGGATCTGGCAACGCATCGGTGTTGAGGGTGACGGTTTTCAGGTCGGGTGGAACCAGATCGAGAGCATAGGTTTTTGCGTAAGGAGCCATGGCATTTCCTGCTTGGTCTTGAATGCCAGCCAGCTCAAACACCGCAGAGGAGCCCACCAATTGGGCTTCGGTGATGGTTATCTGAACTGCGCTCGTAGTGATTTGTTGAATGGGAAGCGCAATCGTTCCAAAAGAAGCGGTAGCAAGGGTACTCGATATCGGCTCGCTAAACGTCACCAAGATTGTTTTGTCGCTTCGGTACAAGGGTTCGGGATCAGGTTGACCAGCAGAATCCAACACCGTAACCGAAACAACCTGAGGAGGTGTAAAGTCGGTGATGGTTTCCCGGGTGTTGGTTTCAGATACATTGCCCAACCTATCTCGCAAACGAAGCTTTAGGGTTTGTGTTCCTTCGGTGGCAAACGTCACATTCTGGGCGGCAGATCCGGGTTCTTGGACCAATGGACCTTCCTGCCAGACCCCACCATTCAAAGACCATTCCAGTTGAACAGGGAACGAGGCATCGGCAATGGCCGATACTTGCAGGGTCGCTGCTCTTGTTGAAATAAACGCTGGAAAATCGGCTATAGACGCTGTTGGGGGTTGGGTGTCGATACCATAGAGCACAGGGGTCAGCTGGGTGGTGTTTCCTGCGCGATCGGTAGCCGTAATCGTCACGGAGGCTGTTCCCTGTTGGGCCGTGGGAAGAATCAGGGTTTGGAAACCGCCGCCGGGCAGGGCTTGCATGGGGCTGTCGTTAAAGGTTGCGTTTAAGGTTGCCAGGGTTTCGTCTGTGGTTACCGTTAAGGTGATGGTTCCTGTGCTGACGGTTTGGAAAACCTCCGATGAGAGTTTTAGCGTGGGAGCAAGGGTGTCGATTTCAAACAATGTTTCTGTTTGGCTGGTGGTGTTTCCAGCCAAATCGATTCCGGTTGCCAATAGAACTGCTGGGCCTTGGGCATCTGTGGCCTCGATGATCGTTGTAAAAACATCACCAGAAGCGGTCATGGGGCGATTATTTAGCCAAAGGGTCTGGGAGGACAAGGCTTCGTTGGCGGTCAGGGTAACCGTCACTGGGCCAGTGCTTACAAAGGCAGGGGCATTGGTGGAAAGCGTTAGGGTTGGGGCAATGGTGTCGATTTCGAAGGGGATTAGGGTTTCTTCGGTTCCATTGCCGACGCTGTCTTGGGCCGAGACGACCAGCGTAGCGGGACCCTGAAACGCGGTCGAGGTGATGGTAAAGGCAAGACTATTGCCACTCACACTCATCGGGAATCCATTGAGCATTGCGGATAAGCGGGAGAGGGTCTCGTTTGCGGATACCGTTACCACCACGTTTCCGGTACTCAGCCGGCCGCTGGGTGTTGAAAGGGTCAAAATTGGCTTTTCGGTGTCGATTCGGATGGGTGTTGCTGTTACAACGGTTTGATTGCCCACGGTGTCCGAAGCCAGAAGCATGAGCTGGGCTAGACCCTGGTTGTCTTCTGCGGTAATGGTTCCGGCAAGTTCGATGGACCCAGAATCGACTATTGTCACCTCGAGGGGCTTTCCATTTAATGTTGCATTTACGGTGGCCAACGGTTCGTTAACCGTCACCTCAAAGCGAATCGCACCGGTGCTGACGGCTTCAGCTGCAGCGGGCTGCAGGGTTAAAACGGGGGCAATGGTGTCGATTTCGAAAGGACTCAGGGTTAATTCGGTTCCATTGCCAACCGTATCTTGAGCTGAAACCACAAGGGTGGCTGGACCCTGTTGTTCTGTTTGCAGAATGGTTGTACTGAGGGTATTCCCGCTCACCGTCATGGCCTTGCTGTTGAGGGTAGCCGTCAGGGTTAATAAGGGTTCATTGGCGTTAATCATCACTTGGATGGGGCCAGTGCTGATTCGATTGGGCAGCATAGACACCAGATTTAAACTGGGCGCAACCGTATCCACAACAAAAACCGACGCGGTAACGGAGGACTGATTTCCCACCTCGTCCACCGCTTCTACCTCGATATCTGCCGTTCCCTGTGTATCGGCTGGGGTGATGGTGTATCGAAAAACACCCTGCCCCACAGCGGTCATGGGTTGATGATTAATGCTCGCTCTTAGACTAGACAAGGTTTCGCTCGCATTCACCGTTACTGTGACGCTTCCCAGCCCCACCAGAACGCTGTCACTGGGGCTCAGACTAAGTTTTGGCCCAACAGTGTCGACTACAAAAGGGCTAATTTGGACAACGGTTGCGTTACCCGCCAAATCTTTCGCCCGGACTTCGAAGTTGGCTGTTCCTTGGGCATCCGCCGAACTGACTACATACCCAAAAACACCACCGCCAACAGCACTCATGGGATGTCCGTTGATGCTGACGGTGGGGGTTGAAATGTTTTCGCTGGCATTAATCGTCACCTGAACCCATCCCAGACCAACGGTTCTAAAGGGGTCCGCCTGAACAGACACAGTGGGAGCAAGCGTATCCACTACCCAAGCTTGTCGGCTATCGTTTAGGCCATTACCCGCAGCATCTTTGGCCATCGTGGTGATGGTTGCCATTCCTTGAACTTCGTCTCCCACGATGGGAACCGACAGCTGAAAGCTTGAACTTCCGGTTTGAACCCCAGGAATAGTCTTCCCATTCACTGTAAATTTGGGCGATACAACAGCCTCGCTAAACGTCACCCGTACTTCGATGCTTCCCAAACTGGAAATGGGTTTATTCCAGTTCATGGCCAGAATCTGGGGCTGAACAGTGTCCACCACTACCGTGTTCATCGTGACCACAGCGCTGTTTCCAGCCGCATCGACCAGGGTGACGATAATATTGGCCGTTCCTTGGACCTCGTCTTGGCCAATGGTATAGCTCCAGCGCACGGTATTGTCTGCTGTTGATTGGGTGGTCATGGGGTGACCATTAAAAGTGGCGTTTGCGCTAACCCCTTCGTTGATATTAAGTGTAACCACCACATCGCCTGTTGAAACCGTTCGGATGCCGCTAATCGTCACCGCTTTTGGAGGGGTAGTGTCGATTACGAAGGGGAGCTGCACGGAGGTGGTCACCCCAGCCTGATTTTGAACCGAACTCAACTGAAGCAAGGCCGTCCCGTTCATCCCCGCTGTAATCGCAGCCGAAACCGTCACCGTATTGCCCGACACCGTCAAACTGCAGGGGGTTTCCAGCTGATTCAACGTCCATCCTGCCGACAAAACCGTCACCGGTTCCGAAAACACCAGTGTCCCCTGCCAAAGCCCAACGGAGGCGGGATTCGCACTAAACCGATAGGTTTGTAAAACGGCCGGATCAAACCGTTGGGTGATGATAATCGGCACAGACCATTCGCTTTGATTGCCTGCCAGATCTCGACTGGCAAAAGACAATTGGTTTTCCCCGGCCTTAAGTGGCAACGAGGTCCAGGGTTGGGCTTGCCCGGTCAATAGAACTTGTGTCGATGCCACCTGTCCATTCTGACTCACCCACAATTCGGAACCCACATCGCCCAGGAGGGTGACGGAAACCTGCGCTTGATTGGATTGGGGAGAAAACGTTACCACCTGTGGCACCGAGGGGGGAACCGTGTCGATACTGAACGGGATTTCGGTGAGGGTACTGGTATTGCCTGCCCTGTCCGTCAGGGTTGCTGTAAAGGTTGCCACGCCCTGCGCATCAGAAGAGGTAATGGTATAGGTCCAAAGCCCTTCGCCAACTGGCGTCATGGGGTGTCCATTTAAACGGGCACTTTGGCTGGCAATCAGTTCATTGACCGACACCCCCAGGGTGATGGTTCCAGCCTTAACCCAAGCGGGGTTGGTGTTTTTGAGGGTCAGAATCGGGGCAATGGTGTCGATTTCGAAAGGAATTAGGGTTAATTCGGTTCCATTGCCGACCTTGTCTTTGGCCAAAACCACCAGGGTAGCAGGACCCTGGTGAGCTGTTTGTAAGAGGGTTGTACTGAGGGTATTCCCACTAACCGTCATGGCGGTGCCGTTTAGGGTTGCTTTAAGGCTAGCAAGGGATTCATTTGCATTAATCGTCACCTGAATTGGCCCGGTGCTGATTCGGCTGGGCAGATTCAAAACGGCGTTCAGGCTGGGGGCTATTGTATCCACGCTATAGGGCGCTGTGGTTAGGGTAGATTCATTACCGGCCAGATCTTTGGAATGAACCACCACGGTTAGAGCACCTTGGGGCTCTGAATTTGAAATGGCATAGGTATAGACCCCTGCCCCAAGGGACGTCATAGGTGTTCCATTGAAGGTTACGCTGGCCGTAGCCAGGGTTTCGCTGGCATTCACCGTCACTTGAATGGAACCAGAAGAGACGGTTTGTTGTGTGATGGGCAGTAAGTTCAACTCCGGTGGTACGGTGTCCACCGCAAAGGGCGTAGCCGCTAGGATAGACGTGTTTCCAGCCAAATCTTGGGCAGTGAACTGAATAGAGGCCGTTCCTTGGTTTTCTGTTGCTCGGATGTCAATACCAAAAACCCCAGACCCAAAAGCTGTCATGGGGGTTCCATTGAAGGTTGCCGATACTGTTTTTAAGGCTTCGTTGGCCGTCACAACCACTTGTTGATAGCCAGTACTCACCCACCCCGCCGCAGCAGAAAGCAAGGATAGAACGGGCGGTGTTGTGTCCATCACCACCGAGACCGTAGGCGACCAATCGCTGGTATTGCCCATGGCATCTGTGGATCGGAACTGAAGGGTGTTGTTCCCCTCAACCAACCCCGTAATCGTCACCTGTTTTCCGGAGGCAATGGGCAGCGTTTGAATTGGAACGTTCTGCCCATTCAAGCTCAGGCTCAAGACAGAACCCGCTTCATCGGCCACAGCCAGGGTTAGGATTGATGTCGTCACCAAAGCCGGGGCCGATACCGATGGCGTTGCAGGCGGCAAGGTGTCGATCATCAGATAGCCAATCGTCACATCCCCAACCGATTTGATTTCGGTCTGAAGGGGGTTTCCGGCTTGGTCCACAACACCAGACAAACTCAAAGACAGGGTCCCTGCCAAGTTCAGCGACGGTGATGAAAGGCTAAAACGATGGGTCACCGACAGGGTGGGACTCAACAGCTCTTGCACCGAAACACTCGGGCTTGCCATATCCACCCCTTTCACCACCAATCCCCCACCCGGCACCCACACCGGCTTCGAAAACGTCACCGAAGCGGTTGCCGTTTGGTTGGCCCCCAATAGGGTTGACGACACGGAAGCCGAGACAACCGTAGGAGAAATTCGGTCCAAGAGTACCGTCACAGCATTGCCGGTTGCGCTGGCATTGCCCAAGGTATTTAAGGCTGTTGCTTTAAAAGTATTGGTTCCCTCGGTTAACGAAACCGTGGCCGTGGCCACATTTCCAGACACTGCCAAGGTTTGGATTTGCCCAACAGTGTTCATCAATCGAACGGTTTTTGCCCCAGGGGCCGAAACCATCAGCACCGCCACAGATTGACTGGTCACTTGAGGCCCCGCCAACGCCATGCTGGGCGTCACAGGACCACTGCGACTCACCACCACCTGTACCGGGGTTGTTTCGAATACATTCAAGATCGAGTCTTCCATTCGAATCGTCACCGGATAGGTTCCATCGGGAAGATCATTGGCCCAAGCAGGGCTCAAAACAAGGGCCGTCGAGGTTCTGTTTTTCAAATCAAACCCATCGGTCAGCAGGATCTTTTTAACCCCACCGACGGTTACGGTTCCATTTAATTTGAGTTCTGTGGAGAGAAAATCAGCCCGAAACAACACATCACTGGCCACTACCTGGGCATTAAGGGTGATGGTTCCCAAATTGGGGGAATAGGCAATCGGTGATGCAAGGCTCAGCACTGGTTTTTGGGCAATCATGGCAAAGGGATATCTTTTGCTTTCTAAAAGCCCCCCATCTTCGGCCGTCACCTCGGCAACAAGTGCATAAAGTCCATCGGGCTGAGCCATGCGATTCACATCGTATCCACCCCAGGTTACTGGCAAAGACTGACCCCGTTGCAACTTGGTTTTGGCCAAGGCAGGCACCAGAACTTTTCCCCCTTCGGTTTCAACCCGTACTTGGACGTCGACCTGGGATTCTGTTGAATCCACCCCAACGCTGGCATTCAGGACCTCCAAAATGCCATCCCCATTGGGGGTAAAAAAGGGCTTTTCCGAGTGGATGGTGGCCGTGCCTTTTACGGCTAGTTTGTAGTCGATATCAAAGACAGATTGAGCTCGATTTTGAGCCTCGTCAACGGCATAGAGTTGAATTTTATAAGAACCATCCAGGCGATCTGTTTTCCCCGACCCCATCAAATCGGTTAGGGTTAGCGCCGATTTGTTCACCGACTGGTATCGGGGTTTTTCGTACAGGGTATCCAAGGTTTTTCCTTGAGCATCCAACAACGCAATGCCAAACACCCAAGCAGGATCTATGTCGATATTTTGAATCGTAATGGGAAAGCGGTCTTTGCGCAGTTGGGTTCGGGATAACGTGGGATAGAAAACCGGACCTCGGGTTTTGATAATCAAGCGCTTTTTGTTGGTTACAGGCTCTGCAATCCCTGCTTTATTGGCCTCGGCAACCCAGTCGTAAATCCCGTCTTTGAGGGGAACACCCGAATCGTCTTTACCATCGAAAGTCAGGGTGTACACACCCGCTTTCATGGGTTTTGAAGGGACCAGGGTTCTTGCGACAGTTCCGCGCTGGGAATCGGTTAGTTTAAGGGATAGGGCGTCGTAGTCGGTATTGAGGCGTAAATAGAGGGTTAAAGATCCGGTTTGAGGATTCATGGCTTCGGCTGTGGCGTCGATCCACAGGTTGGGG
Organism: Candidatus Margulisiibacteriota bacterium; assembly: GCA_050250935.1. Lineage (GTDB taxonomy): Bacteria > Margulisbacteria > Marinamargulisbacteria > JBFWNS01 > JBFWNS01 > JBFWNS01. The sequence goes on from JBFWNS010000002.1 coordinate 93,814, forward strand.
AAGTCGTTGATTTGGCTGAGGGTTACGGTGGCCGTGCTGGTGTTGTCCGCCAAATCGGTGGCCGTTGCAACCACCTTATATGTTCCTTCAGGCAAATAAACGGAAGGCGACTTTCGACCTGTCCACGTTACCGTTGCGGTATCGTGTCGGTTATTCCAAGCAATCTCTGGAATCCACGCTTCCACAGGTTTGTTGTCAGCGCCTATCACCTTCACATTCAGCAAAGACAATGGTTCTGAACTGCGGAAAACCAGGTCGGTTTGACCTTGATCGTAGGCTTTAAAGGCCACCGTTTCGGGATGAGTCAGCTCGGGCGGTGTGGAATCCCACGTTAAGGGCAAAGAAAGGCTGGATTTGATGCCAGATTTGGACAGTGCCGCCACCACCACTTGCCCCACCCCATCAGGTAGGTTATTTGGAAAAGTTAAGGCTGTTCCACTCTCCCAAGCGCCCAAGGCTACTGGGCTTCCAGAAGCCGGTTGAAATTGAAGCTGAACATCGGTCCATTCAATGGTATTTTGAAGGGTCAATTTGACCGGTGTATTCCGGCCAGCCAGGGTCCGGGATAAGGTTGAATCTGCAATGGCCAGGGGTTGATTTTGAATCACCAAATACTGATTCGGGAAGGCCGGTTGAGCTTGATAAAAGGTCCCCCGCAACACATCGGACACCCACACCTCGGTTTTGAGGGTATAGCCCGCACCATCGGCCCAAGCCGCCGTGGGTTTAAGGCTAAAAGCCCATTGGGTTTGATTCAATCGGTCATCAAACACGGTGACAACCGGTTTTTCGTCGTTGACGAGGGAGATTTTAAGACGAACATCTTGGCTAACAACAGCAGCCAAGGCCGAAACATTAACGGTAACCGTGATGGGCTTTGCAACCGACCCGTATCGGTCCCCAATTTGCCAGACGGGTGCTGGAAGGGATTGAATCACCGGCAAGGTATTTTGAGTCGACACCGACCACCCTGCCGCATCGGTAACGGTAACACGTAGCGCCACCGAATCGGCTTTGGTTCGTTGCCCCATCACCAAACCAACAGGGACTGCAACCACAGGGTTGGTTGTAATGGTCTCCCATTCGAAGGTGGGAAGGGCAATTTTATAGATCAGCGGACTGCCAGAAGCATCGGTGGCTTGGATTGAAACCGTCGCGATACCTGGCTCTAAAAACAAGGGTCGAGGACTGAGGGTGATTCGAGTAATAACCGGAGGCGCACGGTCGAGTAAAACCTTTACCGAGCCTGTGCTGGTATGTCCAAAACGGTCTACGGCCTGAATGGCCAACACCGTGGTGCCCTCCGGCCAATCTGAGACATCGAGGGTCATCGGGATTTCTTGGGTTGGGTTGACCGTAACAGATTGTGGGCTTCCTTTGGTGGGAATTAAGGTGACCCGAACCGGACTTTGGTCCCAAATTTTAGGGGTGATCTTTAAGGTATTGCTGGTGACACCAAGGGTTTCGGGTAGGCTTATTACGGGCGCTTCTCGGTCGAACAGAAAAGAACCCTGGGCTGTTTGGGTATTTCCCGCTTTGTCGGTGGCCGTAACCAGATAAAAAATCTGATTAACCTTGGCATCCTCGATCAAGGGTTGTTTTAGAACCGCCCCATTGGCCAAAAAGGTGATTTGCGTGTTTAAAGTCGTCGAAACGTTGTCCGTGACCTTAATTACAGAGGCCAGATTTTCGGTGGGCAGGGCCGCAAACACGGCATTTTCAAACGGTATGAGGATCGTTGGCGGAAGTTGGTCTTGGATCACAGTGCTTGTCCAGGGGGTGCCGGTGTTTCTATAGACATCCTGAAACGTCAGCGTCCAGGTATATCCCCCATCGGGAGCGCCAGACAAGGGCCAAACCTGAACCCACCGGTTCCCGCTGACCCCGGTTTCCCAAACCGATTTTCCAGCGGCATTGGTCAATACCAAACGCCCAGTAACCGGTGCCGAAAAACCCAAATCCAAGCTGGAAAAAGTTTTGGCCTTGGGCGAGAACTTAGGCGACACAACATTGGCCGTTACCAATTGGGGGGGATTCATCACCAAGGCCACATTAAACGTTGCCATCGTGCTTAAATAGCCGTCGGATATTCGGGCAGAGACCCGAACCTCGCCATCTTCGGGATGCAAATTTTGCCAGATAGAGAATGGCACATTCAGACGACTCCCAGTCCCAATCGACATGGTTTCGGTCTTGGTCTCGACTTGCCATTGAATGTCCAAATTGGCAGAAGACACCCGGTTGTCCCAGGCCGCAACCCCAAAGGTCACGCCTTTTTCAGCCAGACTTTGGTTAATCGTGATGGTTTTACCTTCCCAAAGTTTTCCCAAGGCCCACTTTTTAACCACCGTCGGGGCTTCATGATCGACCATCACATTTACACTGACAGCAGAACTGTTGCCTGCCATATCTCGGGTCCATAGCGAGGCAGTAACAGGCCCCACATACGTCTTGGGCAGGGCATCCAGCAAATAATGGACCGCGTCCACCGAAATCGTTATGGTGGGCTGCAGGGCCTCCCCACTTTGCAAGGGTATGGATAGCGATGCCACCTGTTGTCCGGCTGCCATCAGCCTCAATTGCGCCCGAGACAGCGCGGCATTGTCCGAAAATACCAAGGTCCAAGGGACCAGGCTTTCTGGATCTGCATACGACCAAAACGCGGGCGCTTTGACCGATACCGTCGGCGGGGTTTGATCCACCACCACCCCAAACTGAGCTTGAGATTGGTTCAAAGCTTCGTCCAAATAGGTCACATAGAGGGTGTAGCGCCCTTCTGGAACCGCCAGATTGGGTCGCACATCCCGACTGGGAATCGCAACATCCACACAGCCATTCCACCTAAAGGTCAAGGGTTGGGACAAATCCGAAACGGACAGCACGGTATTGGCCATTGTTTTTCCGGCCGTATCCGCCACCAAAAATCGAACCGTTCCAGCTTCGGAGGGATAAAACGAAAACCGCACCTCGTCCCCTCGCCCATCGCCATTGGGGGAAAACACCACCGTGGTATTCCCCGACACATAATTGCCCTGAAGCTGGGTCTGAATGAAGGTTGGGGGCGTGGTATCCCGAACCACCGATATTTTGGCATAAGGTCGGTTCAAAATTTTCAGATTTCCAGTGGGATAGGTTAAAAAGAAAGTGTTTGGACCTTCCTGCAACGGCACATTAACGAGCTTGAGATTGTAAGACGGATTGCCCTCAAGCCATTGAATTTGGTCGGGTTTCAGCTGAATTTGGTTATTTTGGTCCAAGCCCCCCGCATAAAGCGCAAGGCCCAGTGGCATCAGACGGCCATCTTGGGTGACATTTTTTTCCAAATAACCGTAGAGGGTCACCGTATTGGCGGCTGTTTTGGTTGTTTCAGCGCTAAATTTGGGTTGATCGGGAATCAACCCTTCCAAAGACGCGTAAATGGAAAAATGGTCCAACTCGGCCGAAATGGTATACAAATCGCCCTTTGAGCCCAAGACGCCGTCGCCATCCAGATCGCTCCACCGTCCACCGGTTGTGGCTTTGGCTGGGGTTAAGATCCCCGACTCCGAAATGTGATAAATCGCCACATTATCCAAATTTACGGGCTTGCTTAAACCTGGATAGGTTCCTGCTTCGATGGCTTTGACCTCGTCGGCTGTGTATTGGTATTTGAGGGTAACGGTTTTATTAAAATTGGCAGAGGCCGTTTCGGGCAAAATTTCGACAATGGGCATGAAATCCAAATCTTGTATATCTGGGCTATTCGTAATGTGTAAATCGGCCAAAGCGACTGGGGTAACCGTGATGAGTTTATCTTGGGCAAAGGTTCCGGCAGGGATCATCACCTGGACACGGCCATAGGGGCTTTTGACCACGGCGGCTTCGGCCGGGCGTACGGGAGTCCCCACCATCACCCGGGTTAGGGCCACGGTGTTGCCGTTTTTGAGTCGAATATCTTGCCACCCATTTTTTCGTCCCACATTCCACAACCCCAATCGGCTCCCTGTGGGTTTTGAAATCAACTCAATGGGCTCCCAAGCCGCTTGGGTTCTGGTACTCAATTCCCAATCAGGATTCAACTGTTGCTTGGCATAAAAGGGCGTATAAAAGGCTTTTTGTTTGGCCGAAGCAATCGACACCGTAAAGCCAGCCCAAAGCGGATCGGCACCCACAACCCCATCACAGCTCAGATCGGGATGCACCCCACCGGTTTCATCAAACAATTTAACCGGCGTCCACGAGGTGACTTCCACGTTGGGGTTCACCCCCTCTTTCCAAAACAAGGCCCCAGGCAAATTGGCCGAAACCGGGGGGTATCCCGACTTCACCAATACCGTATCCATTTTTTGCTTGCCATTAAAAAGCGGCACTTGAATATCCATCACCAAGCCTTGTAGTTTGCCTTCTTTTGAAACCAAATTGGGATCCTGGGTGGAATCCCAATACTGGCCCCAGACCGGCTTGCTGATGCGAACCACCAAATCGCTGGACAAACTGGTTCCAGGTAAAACCGCCTCGGTCCCATTAAAGACTGCATCCAAACTGTTGCTCGACACCGGCCCCGAATTAACCGTCAATGCAGTCACAGACAGCCGATACGAAGACCGGTCCACATTTGCTGGCAACTTGGCGTTTAAACTCGGAATTAATGCCGAGGCCACCAAGGTTGTTTTGTACTCGCCTTGGGTGTTGGCACTGGGATAGTTCAAGGCAAACGGAAAAGTAAACTGCCCCGGCCCATCACTGAGGGCGCCTTGGGGAATCTCGACCCAATACTCGCTGACCCGGCTGAGTTGGCCATTGGGCAGCTCTGGGGATAGGGTCAATCGGTTAATCAGGGCTTTTTCGTATTGGTTCAACAGTCGGTTCAACATCAAGCGCTTCAGGCTATTGGAGCTGTTAAACGCATCATCACTGCGCTGGTTCAGGGTGGCAATCAGTTCCGCGTCCAAGGGATAAGGCACCTGAACTTCGGCCACTTTATCCGTGGCAACGGTGTATTTGGCCTTGGACCGGATATTTTCAGACCCCGCCAATGGCGAAGGCACCGGCGAAATGGTGTACCAGCCGCCGGTTTTGCCAGGATCGCTTAAATTCACCACGATCAATTCGAATTTTTCGTCGTCGAGATAATTGTAATAGCTAGACCCCAGTTTCGAGACCTCGTCCCATTTTTGAAACGGGGTGGTCATCAGTTGGGTGATGGCATCTGTGCTGCCATTTTTGATATCCGCCACGTTATAGGCGATCACTTTGTTTAGGTTTTTAATGTAGTCGTCGTAAGGCTGTTCAAAAAAACCGGTTCTTGGAAAACCCAACTGAGAGGGATCTTCCAAGAACCCCGAAAAATCGATAGCCGCCAGCGGACTGCCTTTTTTGGTCTTGTTCACAATCCCAAACCAGGGCATAAACCGGTTGTTGAGGCGGGAGTATTTCATGTCTTCTTCGAGTTGAATATCCGCAGTAAACACATAGTGGTCTCGGTCCAATCGCTCCAAACCACCCTTATAGACAAAGGCGCCTTTTTCCCCAGCTTTAAAGTTTGGGATTTCGTTGCGCCACCCTTCTGATGCCACATAGTCCTCGTAGTACCCCACAACCTCCGGTTCGATATTCATGGCGTTGATCTTTGAATAATATTTTTGGTAGTCCCATGCTGATTTTGGAACATAGATTAGATCGACATCAAATCGTCCAGGTTCAAGAAGCTTGGTATATTTTCGCTTTGTGACTCGGCTATAGTAGGACAAATCACTGATTGTTTTCTTCTCTATCTCCTTGCCGTCTGGGGTTCGAACACGCACGGTCAACACAATGGATTCTGGTTCGTTAATATCGTCTTGGCTTTGGGATAAAAAGTGAAAATTCTCAGGGATTTCCAAGGGATAAACCAGGGTGTATTTATTTTGCGAATTTTGCTTAAAGGAAAGTGCTTTTTCCATAACCCTATGTATCGTGTTGTAATTTTTAATCCACCCTTGCGTGTTAAAAAAGCCATCAGCACGCTCCCAATGACGATACCGAATATCCAGCTCATAGGTCACATTCACATTAACCGTCTCAAACCACCGATGCGCCACTGTAACAAAGGGGACATAGGGATAGGCGGTGACGTTTTGCCAGCCATTTTGTAAATCAACACCCACTTGGCCAGTGATGGGGTCATAGCGGTTTCCTTTTGCTTGGGTTTCCCAAAACACTGCCGTTTTACCTTGAACAATCGGCACCGGCTGGCCGTTGATGGTTTCCGTTTTAATGTCCATGCTGACCCAGTTGTCCCATTGGGAGGCTGAGGCGCCGGTTTGTTTTAGGGTGAGGGGCAAGGTGATGGTTTTATCCCCCACCCCGTCTTCCGCTCTTAGGTTTACATTCAAAACATAATTGCCGGCGGCAGCCAAAAGGCCGTCCTGGTTTTTACCATTCCAGGTAAACGCATAAGCCCCATCGGCTGTGGTGGGTTGAACGGTTAGTCCGTCTGCAAGGGTCAAGACTTCGGCGCCTTGGCTGTCCCGGACTTTGGCCCTTGCCACAGCCTTCTTACTGGCGGTGACGTAAACCGTGGCCACATCGCTTTGAGAATAAGGATCGATGGTTAGGGTGGGTAGTCCCAAGGCATCCCCCAAATTCGCCTTGGCTGTTCCCGCTTTTAACGCAAAGGGTGTTTGCAAGCTAAACGCCGAGGCCGTACTGACCACCGCGTTCGAACTGGGATTTTCCAGGGTCAGTACGGCATCGTAGCCGCCGCTGTTGGGATATCCGCCATTCAGCCCTTTCCCATCCCAAGAAAAGGTGACGATCGGCTGAACCTGGTTGCTTAACATCACCGGATTCATGAGGGGATGATTTTTCCCCACCCCCAAATACAGATCCCCGGTTTGCAAGAAATTTTGCTCTTGGCCATCCATCACAACATTCACCATCAACAAAGGATCCGAGAAGGTTTCAGTCAGATTAAACAACACCCGCCCAAGCGTGGTGATGGTGCCTTCAAACACCACCCCATTGCCCAGGGTTTTAAGTTGGTTGCTGGGAATATTCACGGTTTGAACCCCAGTTACCTGCCCTTTGAGTGGGGTAACCGTCACCTTAAAGGATTGTGCAGACCCATTGGTTCGCATGGCTATTCCCCATTGTCCAGAACTGGGGTCTTTATAAATATAGGTCCCGCCACGGTCTGTATAGAGATCCGGCACACCCATGTAGTCCGGTGATGATAAACCCGAATATGTCCGGCTCATCACCACTTGCTGCGAGGTTTTGTTGACGATATCAACGGTTAGGTTTCCGCCGCCATTCAGCACCCCCGCTTGAAAGGTTAAGGGCGATTGGGCCACATTCGTGGTTACTGGTTTTTGAATCCAGGACAGCATGCCCACCCCCGTTGCCGTGGCCGTTTCAACATCTCCAAAAACAGCCAAGGTGATGGTTGTAAAAGCCGTTTCCAGGCCATCTTGTGCGACCAGGGCAACGGCATATTCGCCTTCGGCCAAGCCAGCGGTCTGCAAATAGCCCAAACTATCCACCCCACGTATTTCCACATTGCCTTCGCTGGAACTTCCTGTTTGGGCAAAGGTCCCTTTTCGGAACCGGGCACTGACGGCTAAAGCTGGATTAGGGGCATAATCGCTCAGCTGATTGGTGGCCTCCCCTGCCTTAAAAAGCAGCTTGAATTTCTGAAGGGGCTGTCCGTTGGTCAGGTCTGGATCCATCACCAGGCCCCGAATCGCCACCGTCTCGCCACGGTTAATTTGTTCGTGGTCCAAGGGTGTGGACAGAATGGGCACAGACCCATCTTTAACAATCGCCACCCGTCTCTCGTTTTGATTCCCATAGGCATCTTGCACCCGAATCATCACGGTATAACTGCCTTTGGGAAGTCCGGCCAAAGACAGGGTTTGGGTTGACGATTGCCCCGCCTCTAGCACGAGATTTCGGCTGGTGACAACGGCATTTTTGTCATTCATCACCAAAAGGGTTCCGTTTAAACTTTCGGTTTGACGGGATGTGGGCAGATTGGCCAACACCTGAACCATCACCATATCGTCTTGAACGCTGGTCACCACCAGGGGGGTTACCGTTTCGACAATGTCCGGCGCCGTTCTCACAATGGTGATGGAAGAGGTGACCATTGACTCGTTTCCTGCCTCGTCCTGGATCCCAATTTCAAGGGTATAGACGCCATCTGGCCAATTGGTATCCAGGGTTATATCGGCTTGGTACTGCCAGATTTGGGCATTTTGCGTTACCTGGGTTTGTCCCAGAGCCATCACCTGCCCCATCGAATCTTTGAGGGTTATGGAGGCCGAGGTTACCTCTGAAGTATTAAAAAAAAGCTGTAGGTTTCGATCTCCCAAAGCATAAGCCTGGATTCCATTAGTGGCCGCCTTGGCAAACCTAAGCGAGCTGAGGGTCGGTGGGGTTCCGTCGACGAAGAGATCACTTTCAATGGTATCTTGGTTGCCAATGGTGTCTTTTAAGGCAATTTTGATTCGATATACCCCATCCTCCAGCGCCGATTGCGGCACCCAGGACAAAGTCCGAACCCCATAACTGCCCGAAGGTGTTGTCTGTAGGGTTTGAAGGGGGCCTATGGCACTTCTTCCCTGGCCATCCTCAATTCGTTGAAAGGTAATGGCTTCTTCCTGCCACAGTTTTGTTCCAGAGTCTTCGACAGAATAGGTAAAGTTGAGCGTGGGGATCACAACCGCTGCCTGCGTTATATTTCCTAAAAAAACCACAAAGAGCAGCACCCCAAACAAGCGGTTCATTTTTGTCCCTTATGCGGGTTATAAACCCCCATTTTCAAAATCTTAATCCGCGGCGGCGTTCTGTCCACCGAAAACCCATACCGCAAATAACTTTCTGTGTTATACGCATCATGCGCCTTGGCAATGATGGTGTACCGTCCATCGGGCAAACTCGGCAGCGTGTACACCAGCTCCAACCGGTTCAGGTTGTTCACATTCGGCTGGCTTTTGCGCACCTGGTCTGGGAAGGCCGTGATGATGTTCGTGGTTGGGCTAAAGGGGATGCTTGGCGTCGGCACCCCTGGGTTTTGAATCGGGTCCACTTGCACATACAACTCGTCGATCGCAATCTTATTCGCCGCTGTGTCGCTGTACTTCATGTTTTGGTACACCAACTTCACTTGGATGGTTTTGTTGTTTGTAATCGAATCCGGTTGCGGGCTCAGTTCGTCCAACACCGGTTGTAGGGTGATGCCGGTTTTGAGGATTTTGAGGTATTGGTTACTACTATACCCGGCCTGGTTTCGCAGCTTAAACGCCACAATATTTTGACCTTCCGACAACGGAATCGGTCCCAGTTCAAACCGGCCATCTTCTTGAATCCTGGACTGTAAATCTGTCCAACCCCCAAAGTTCATGCTGTACTGGGCCACCACTTTTTTGGGCACCAGGTCTTGGATCAGACCCCGCAAATAGAGTCGTTCTTTATCCGTTGCGATCACCGACAACTTTTGGTCGCCCACCGTCCCATCTGGCCCCTGACCCCTCGGGTCTGCATTGAACAAAATCCGCTCGGGATCGTCCAACGATGTGGTTTCTTGGTTCAACGTCGCGATCCGCAAAATTTGAAACGTCTCTCCCCCACTGGTTACCGTGATGGGCTGGTACAATTCCCCAGCACTGGCGCTAGCCTGGGCATTTTTTGTCACTTCAAAAACTCCTCCCCACAGGATGTTTTGGCTGGCCAGATATTGGCTGTCTTTGAAGGTGATTAGAGGGGTGTCGAGTAGGCCTTTGATGATCTCGTCGTGGGCCCCATACATCTCTTGGTGCGCCAAATGATAGTATTGGAATTTCCCCTGCAATTCGATGTATTTGCCCGTGATGTAGCTGATGATTCCCAACCGTCCCCCCATCAACACCAATTCTTGGGTCGAGGGACCTCCGTAAATTAGGGCCAAAACCCCAGCGCCTTCTACTGCCCCCACCATCATGGGCACGGTTTTACCCATCACCTCGTCCCATTCGGGAACATCGAACCGTTTTTCGATGCGCAGTGCGTCTTTGAGGTGGGCTGTTTTTTCCCCCCTACCCGACCAAACAGGAACTGCCAAATCGCTGTCTTGGGTAAAGGTCAAATACCCTGCAAATTTCCGGGTCCACATCGAGCTTTCAAATTGGCTCGTTGCACTTCCCAAGCCGGTATACCCGTTGCTTAAAACCTCGGTGGGCACTTCGCTGCTCAATACGGTGCTTAATCCCGCTTTTTTGAGCAAGGACCGGTAACTGTCTGCAAAACTTAGGGTTGGCAATCCTCGGCCGTACACCAAACTATAGCTCGGCTCTTCCCGTTTATCCGCTTTCTGAACTTGTTTTAACGCATGCACTACACGCCCCCAACCCTCCTTTGCATCCCCTATTGTATTTAAATTCACCGTACTAAATCCCAAATCCAATTCGTCTGGCACCAATTCCAATGCCGCCTGATTCCAACCCCTCGGCTCTCCGCGAATCCCCAACATTGTCTCGATTGGGGCTTTGGAGGCTATCAGCTGCCCAACCAAATCCACTTTCTGGATAAACCAATTCGATTCGGTAAAAGGCCACCACGGGTTTTTTACCGTTAACAACGGGTTTTTTAACCGGTTTAACCACAACCCCATCTGGTCTCCAACATCTTCCCCAGCCTTGGTGTACGTTTTGGCCGGTTCCAATCCCGCTGGACTGTTTAGCCCATTGGCTACCCCAGGCACCACATTATTCAGATTCATCCCGGCATTAAACCCCTGCTGCATCTCTTTAACGATACCCCCACCCTGAGCGTAAATTTGAACAATCGGGCTTAAAGGACTCAGCACCGCCAATTCCGACCCTTCCGTTGGCGCCGCCACCATCACAGCTTTGACCACGTCGTTTCGGTAAAACCCTTTGGTAAACAACCATTTCCGTTCAGCCAACTCGTTGCTGTAGATGTACAACCGTGTACTAAAATTCCCCATTGAATGCGAAATAATGATGTATTTTTTCGGGACGATGCTGGCGGGAATGAGTTCGATGGTCTGATATTTTAGCCCTCTTGGTTGCGAAGGATCCTTGTTTAAATCACTGGTCAGGTACCACTGCTTCCAATCTTTCACCGCTTGCTCTAAAAAACAATTCCCAGGCTCAACCCCTGTGGGAAAATATTGGTCCAAGGCTGGGTTATAGCTGAAATATTCATTGCGCTGGGTTTTATTGTTATAGGCAACATACGGCAATGGATTCCCATCCAACTGCCGCAACCAAGGTACGTCTTGAACCGCTCCTTTGATGCTATCTGTCCCACTCTCCAAAACCACGTTCCCCTTACGCAGCGGCGCACGAAACCCCCTATACCCCAACTCCATCGCGTTTTGCAGGTTGGTTCCTCGGCATTGGGTGTAGCTGTAGTTTTGAATATGCCCAAGTGGAATCCCCACCCGATCTCTCAGCATTTTCACCACATTGGTCCGCTCCCGCTTGGCCGCATCCCATTCGGAGTTGGTCCCGTCAAACGAGTTCTTATAATCGTTGATCCCGTGCACCAAAATAATAATATAATCCTGATACGGACTCAGTTTTTGCCCACCCACTGTGACCCCACATAAGACCAACCACATTAAGAGCATCGCCCCCACTTTTTTCATCATGGTCTATTTGATAATCCTTCTATTGGTTCCATCAACATTCACTATTCCAATCCCCTCTTTTGCACCACCCCCATAGTTTGTGTACCCCGTTGTAAACATCACCTCTTCCACATTCGTCGGATTTAATGGGTTTGTGGCCAACTGGTGCTCACCATTTATTGGCTCTCCAATCGCTATTGCCGCATCCAGGCTCGGATAGGTTTCGATTACCGTGAAATCAGAAGTTCGTCTTTTTGCAGTTGTATTTCCTGTCACGCCGCCCAAGAAATAAGTGCCCCCAGGGTAATACTGATCCGCTCCACTTGGCATGGCATCATGAATAATGTCGCCAGTCTCGCTAACCATTCGAATCACATTGTTTGGATAGTTGCCATATTGACCGATTATGTTTGGGGCATACTTCCAACACTGTACCAACCCAAGACTATTCAGGGCACTTACAAACGCCCCATCCCTTGTATAAAGTTTAGCCCCGCCACTCTCGGTTCGAACCACTATCTTGGTTTCGTCGGGGCTCCAATCAAATTCTCGAATCACGCCGTCGTTTCTTGGAATTTCGATATCACTCACTTTTTGGAAACCCGGATACGACCATACTTCCAAGCCTATCCCACCCACCGTCACCACATAATTGCCAGACGGCGAGGCATTGGCCCGCATATATTCCTCGTACCCCAACCCCAGAATCTCCCGTTCTCCACTGCCGTCTGCATTCATGATCACCCAATGGTTTTTCTTGATTTGGCTGTTGCTGCCCCCACCCAGCCCCCCTTGGGTGACCGTCTCGATCCGCTCTCGCGTGGCCAGGATCTTGCCGTCCGCTGTCCATGCGGGATTGTAGTAGTAGTCCGAGGTTGTGGTTTTTCCGCCGCAGCCTGATAGCACAAATGCAAACAGCAGCGCCACCACTCCCAATAGTCCCTTTGTTTTTTTGTTTTGCAGTCTTGTCATTTGGCTTCCCTTGATACCCTTTGAATGTTTTTTGTGTAGTATATCCGAATTTTGAGGGTCATGGGTTGGATTTTTTGAAGTCGATTTTAAGAAGAAAGTTAAAACTCTGCTTTATGTCGTTCCAAGAGTTTATCCCAGGAAATGCCGATGCGCAAGTTTTTGTTTTGATATTTTTTTATTTACAATTAAAAAGACTTTAACCCCATGAATGGATTAAAAAAAATAGGTCAGTACAACTTGCAAAGAAGTTCCACCCCAGGCCTTTTGCCCTGAAGACCCAGAGCCTGCCCCATCAGTCGAAGAGGTATCTGATGCAGGCTCGTTGGATGAGGCCTCCACCGTTTTGCTCCACAGCGGAATCCATTGCGAAAGCCCCGTTTTTAGCTCTATCGAAGAGCCTATCTGCCACTTTTTAACCAACGAGATTTGGGCCAAATACACCCATTCCAGACTCAGAGGCGCGGATCTTTCAAAATGATTGCCTACCAAAATTCGAGAATATTGGTCTATCGCACCGGCCCCCTCCATTTTGGATAGGGTGCACGCCAGCTCCCAATCGGATGCACGATAATTTCCTTGCACGCTATACTCTCTAAACGCTGCAGCAGGAATTGAATAAGCCGAAGTTCCAAAGCCATCCCAGGGCGGGGAGAGCCCATTACTGGTTTGGGCATAGCCGCGGGTTAGATCGGATCTTTTGTAGCCCAACCGTAACCCCAAAGAAGCCAATTCCCAATCCAAACTGGCTTCTTCAGACTCCAAAATTCCCTCCCCACTCAGCATTTCTTTGCCACTATAAACGGCTCCAAGCTTGAACTCGGTGGGCTCGCCTCTGCTATAGATGGCTTGCCAAGCACCAGTGTCGGTCTGCACTTTACAACCCAGCGTTAAAAACCTTGGTTCAAAGTTGCCGTTAAGTTGGTTTTGAGCACTTGATTCTCCACCCCACTGATACACCCGACGCCCAGAACCCGCTTGAACTTGAATCCATTCATTAAGAGAAACCCCAACACCCACCTCGACATGGGCCAGGGTTTCGATGGGCTTAAAAATCGCAACACTGTCTCCATTCGAAACAGAAAGAAATCGGTCCTGATTGTCTGTCTTTTCTGACCCATAAATTTCGATGGGCCCCAAAAAGAGCTTACCGCCGATCTCGTGAGATGGAAAATCGAGTCCAGAGGTGAGGCTATGGGTCGAAAAATATCCGCCCCACCCCTGCCACCAGGTCCCATCAAAGTGGGACCAGACCCCGAGTTTTTTGGATTCCGAAGACAAGTGAACCTGAGTCTGAGGATCCCTAAAATCAAATTGATCGTTTGTCTGCACGTGAAGAATTCGAATTCTTCCAATTTCTCCCCCAAAGCCCATCTCGGACTGAACCGTCTGGACCTGTCGCCAGCACTGGGTTTTAGAATCCTGAAACAACAGATCATGGGACAGATCTACCGCCAAAAAAGACCTATCTTGAGACCAAGCGGCCAACGAGATAAACACGCAGCAGCCGGCTAGAACACCGGCTGCACAAAACTTATTCATTAAAACCTAAAGCTTAACCACCCGAAGCCCACCACTTGCATTGATCCAAATGGTTTTTCCATCGTTCCCAAAGATTGCGGTTCTTAATTCATCAACCGTACTTGGAGTGAAATCCATATATTGCTTCTCTGTAATGCTAGACCCACTCAAGGTGTAGATAACTATGAGTCCGGACCGGAATTGAATCAAAGCCTTGTCGCCCTGAACATCAAGACTGGAAATTCCTGCTGGTGGGGATATCCTCCTAGCCAAAGACATGGTTCCCTGCGGGGATATAGCGTAAAACTCAATGTACTGAGTCCCGTAGTAACCAGCGCTTCCGCAAACAACAGCCAGCTTGCTAGACATCTTCATACCACGTACATACCAAAGCTGGGTTGTATAGGACGAAATCGCTCCCGACACATCCAAAAACAACCGGCTTTCCCCACTCCAAGCTGGCTGGTACCCCATGACTCTGTCGTCAGAAAAATCACTAATGTAATAGGAAGAAAGAGCACGTTGGGAAAGCAGGACTGGGGCCTCGGGATCACTTACATCATATCGGTACAAAGTCCCAGATCCATACACACTCAAAGTTGTCCCAGAAAGACTACATCTTGACGCGCCACTAACCCCAAACTCCCCAATCTTTTGAATGGTGCCATTGCTGATTTTCAGAATTTCTGGTTTCCCATAACTTTCGTTGAGAAGAAAAATAATATTTTTATAAGCCGAAAACTGGGGGCGACTGGAGCCAAAGTAGCCAGACTGCTGGGTATAATTGGTCACAAACTGGTGGGTAGAAGCATCATAAACCTGTATCAGACCGCGAGACCAATTGCTATTCGACATCACAATATAGCGATCAGTTTGAACAATATTTGGCCAAAGCTCATAGATATTCTCACGAAGCCCCAAAGATTCCCCCTCGGATTTGTAAAACCGAAGACCCAAAAAGGCATTTTCTCGCCAATCTTCGAAGCTTTTTAAGGTTGGAAAAAGACCGTGAATGGTAAAATCGAAACCGGCAGGAAAATCGGCGGCATCCAACTCGCCCTCTAGGTTAATACCCAACAGCGATCGAAAATCGCGAATGGGGTTGTCAAAAAAGGCCTTTAGATTGATGGGCAAATTGACACTTCGGAATTCGTTATCTCCTTCACCCAGTTTCACTTTGTACACCAAATCGGTGGTTTCCCCCTTAATCGATCGGTAGACGTTTTCGATATTCAAGCGTGTCACGGTCAAATCGCCTGCAAATCCATATCGAGCCTGAAGATCGGGGTTTGGCATGGCATTTTTAAGGAGTCCCAGGTACGCAAACAGCGCATTCCCAAAACTAATTCTGGCCTCTTGCATCGACTTCAGCCCATCTGGCCTTAGGGTTCCAAACGAGGAATTTTTTGAAAAAGCTTCAGCACCACTCACATAAGACCCTTCTGGCAAAACCATGTCGTAGGCCACCACTGTGCTGATGACCCCTCTAAAGGCGGAAAGCGCAGAATACAAGGCCAAAATATCGTTTCGGTATACCGTCGTGGGATGGCCTGGAGCAGCTTCAACCGAAAATGAAAAATTGTCTTTTCCGTGCAATAAAATCTGATGCAAATGGGCAATCACAGCATCAAGCGCTGGCAAAGATTTTTCTAAAACCGTGCGTGTTTTTTGTTGAATCACAACACCGGAAGGCCCAACCACCAAGGCCGCATTGATGATCCCGTAAGTCAAAACAGGATCCGAAGCCGCCATCTTAGCCCCACCTAAAGCAAAAACGCCTGTACCCGACACCGTTTTTCCGGTCAACTCGCTAAGCAGGTCACCATAGGCTGCTTTGAGTTCGCTGTCTTGACTCATAACATACAAATCGTTGTCTACCAGGTACAAATTAGCAACCGGATGGGTTGGGTCCAACTGAATTAACTGCTGGGCAACATCAGTGGCCTGGGACCTATTGGCCATCGACGCATTCAAATCGTCTGTCAGCGCGTTAACAGAGGCTGTTTGCTCTGGGCTCAGGCTAGGGGCTCCAGTAGCCTCTAAATCCGTCTCCAGGGAAGATAGTGTCGTTTGAATCGAGGAAATTCCTCCAGAACCGCCATCGTTGGCCGAGGACATCCCCGGCAATTTTGAACACCCAAGCAGTAACAAAACGCCAACTAGGATACAACTTCCCTCGGCTACTCTTCCTAGAAATCGCTTTGGTTTTTTATTTTTATCCATAACCCACTCCCCTAAAATCGTAATTGCAATATTTTTATTACTTGTTTATTTTATAACGCAATTACTCTACAGACCAAGACCTCTACTGTCAATAGATATTTATTAAAATAAAAATATTACCTAATAATGTAATAAGACTATCTTTTAATCACCGCGCCCCACCTCGTAAACATAAACATCATAAGGCACTTCGGAGGCTGAAAACTGATTGACCAAAACCAACTGAATAGCTTCGGGATGGGCAAAAGGAACCGCAGAAAAGACGTATCGTCCTCCCATTTTTTTGAAGGCTTCGGTGTTGAAGTTGAAGGACTGGATGGGAATTGCTTTTTCCTTGGGAACCAACCAATCGTGGAGCTCGGCGGGCATCAGATAACATCGGCTTCCAAACGTATCGAAATACGATTTTTTCTGAGGATCTTTGTCTAGCTCTTCTGCCATCAATTGCCGAAATTGATGCTTATAGCTTAGCGGGTAACAATTTTGGTAAGCATCGAGGGTATAAAAGCCATTGTACGTAAGGATGCTGGGATACAACCCCACCGCAACGACACGATAAGTGCTTGGCGGTGGCAGTTGCGATTTAATTTGGGCGAATAAATCCACGGCATAAAACCGTTCATAGGTTAGTTTTTGAGCAGAATTTCCCATCAGCGTTCCCCAGTTATCCTTAAAAATGGGGTTTTTATCGATGACAAATACCAATTGTGCCACCAAGAGCAAAATGGCCCACCGGCGAGCCCGGGTCTGGCAGATTAAATGAATGCCAATCGCAAATAAAAGGTACCAAAGCAACGGGTTAAACCAATAAAACCGGCTTGCATTAAATTCCACTAAAAAAGGGAAGACTTTTCGAATTTCAATCAACCCTTGCCACCCCCAAAACCCATAAAAAAACGAGAACGCCACACAAAGCGTGAACAACCCCACGAGGGTTTTGCGATACTGCTTTTTGTATAAAGCGATTCCCAAAGCGATTGGAAAAACCAAAACAGCAATGCCCAAATGTGCGCTGATCACATGCCCCGAACTGTTGAAGAAAAAATCCCAGGTTTGAAGAAGGGACTGCCTAAACGTCTGGTCTCCAAGACTAAATTCTGCGCGCTGGGAGATCAGTTGATGCGTTAACATCAACTTCAACAGCGGCGCCTCTACAACTGCATAGGTAATGCCCAAAACACCCATTGCCATCAAAAGGGGTCGATGGAGCTTTTTTTCTTTGACCCAAAAGACGCCAACCGCCAGGGAGCATCCAATCAAAATAAAAAGACCGCCAAAAAATAAGGATGAATAAAAAGCAAAGCCCATAACCACACCAAAATGTCGGTATCGATACTGTCGCCAAGCTATCTGGTAGAGTGCATACAAAAGCAAAGGCTGCCCCGCAACCGTAAGCCCGTAAACCGTGATAAACGACAAGCTTGCAAAACAAAGGGCAATCCACCACCCCATCCAAGCCTGTTCGGGCTCTTTGAAAAATAGGGCCGTTGTTAGCAGGCCCATCCCCAAAAAGGCCAAACAACGAATTAAAATCTCGTTGGTGATAAAAGCAGCAATCGGCGACATCAGCGCATAGAGCAGGTTTGTCACTGAATAGGCCGATGGCAACACGGCTCGGGGAATTCCATTCATGATTTGAGGCACTGTTGACGTTGTGCTTCGGTCCCAAAAGGTATGACTATCCACCAGTACTGTACGCCAAGCAATTTCGCTATCGTGTTGGTCCCAAGCCGATATGGCAACCCTTTCGCCCAAGACAAACAGAGGCAAGAGGGTAAAAGCAAATAACCCCACGACCAAAGTTTTTTTCCAATCCCATTTCCCCCTCAGTTGGCCATACAGATCGTGGATGTTTCTCCAAAACCAAAGCAGCCAGCCGAGAGCTAGTGAAAAATAGGCACTAATATCCCTCATGTTTGTTCCTTTTTTATTCAAAAAAGAAAAACAGAGGTATTCAAAAATGAGGTCGACTTCAACCTCAAACCAGGGTTTTAACAGGACTTCTTTTAACTAAGTTTGCAGATCATACTAGAAAAAAGGGCCGTAAAACAACCCACTTTATTTTTTACCTGCAATTTTCCACCAAAATCCCCGATAATTGTGCAATGTTACCCAAGCTTGTTTCGACCGATCAAAGAACTTTAACCAGGACCAGTCGCCTTAGAGATCTATTTGTTCTAGCGACAGATAGCCACACACAGGGCACCACCCCCTCACATCCGCTCTACACACTTCCAAGTTCAGTGACCCCCTCTCAGCAAGAGGTCATTGAGATCATAAGGGCTGAGTTAATGCAGCTCCACCCAAGAAACATGGATTTTGGGTCGCATGAAGTCAGGCGTCGCGATTTAGAGGCTCTAAAAACCATATTTACAATTGAAATAGAAAAACTTGATTCACCCCGTCCTTCGGGTGCAAGTTCAAAACTCGTTTTTAGGCCTGGATTCGGACAAACAACAACATTTTATCTGACTGTTCGAGACTCATCCAACGACTGCTGCACCCTGCTGTAGGGGCTTTATACAATCCCCTTTGGCTTGGTACACTTTAAGCCTTCATCTTTGTTGGGCTTAAGGAACACAGGTTATGAAAAACAGACTTTGGGTGGTTCTCGTGTTGATGGTGGGGCTTTTTGTGGCCGGGTGTTCGGGATCGGGTTCGAAACAACCGAAAACCTTAACCTTTCATTTGAGTGCCGAACCCGGCAATTTAAACCCCTTGCTCTATACCGATGTGTATTCGGGAACGGTCTGTGACGCCGTGTTTAATGGTCTTTTAAAGGCCAACGAAGATCTGGAAATCGTGCCTGATTTGGCCGAGTCCTATAGCGTAAGTCCCGATGGCCTGACCTATACCTTTAAACTTAAAAAAACCGTGACCTGGCACGATGGCAAACCGTTTACATCCGCCGACGTCTTGTTTACGTTTAAAACCCTGTTTGACCCCAAAACCAATACGGTTCGGCGCAGTCAGTTTATTGTGGATGGGAAGCCCATTCGGTTTTCGGCCCCAGATCCGCTCACGGTGGTGGCCACTTTGCCCAAACCTTTTGCCCCCTTTTTAAGCGCCATGACCCAGGCCATTATTCCAGAACACCTTTTAAAAACCGTTGATGTGAACAAAGCGGCGTTTAATCGCCAGCCCGTCGGCACGGGACCTTTTGTCTTTGTAGAATGGAAACCTGGGCAATTTGTCACCCTAAAGCGGAACCCCCATTATTTTGGAAATTTGGCGAAATCCGAAACCCTGCGGTTTAAAATCATTCCCAATACCAACACCACCCTCTTGGCCCTGAAAAAAGGGGAAATTGACGAAGCCTCGGACCTTCAACCCCAAGATTTTGAAGCCCTTCAGTCCGATCGGAACCTGGCCACCTATAAACTGCCCCAACTTCGCTATACCTATATTGGCTTTAATTTGAAACATCCCCTGCTGTCCCAGTTGGCGTTTCGCCAAGCGCTGGCTTTGGCCATCAACAAAGACGCCATTGTGGCCTCGGTGCTTAAAGGCTATGGCCAACCCGCCGAATTGCCCCAAAGTCCCTATGCGTGGTCTTATCCCAAAACCGCAAAAGCCTTGTACCCATATAATCCCACCGAATCCAAAAAACACCTGAAAACCCTGGGCTTTGTTTTTAATCCCAAATCCGGCTATTTCGAAAAAAATGGAAAACCCATTGAACTGACCTTGATTACTGCCAAAGACAACAAACGGTCTGAAAAAACCGCGGAAATTGTTCAGCAATTTTTCAAAAATGTGGGGGTCAAGCTGAACATTCAACTGCTGGAATGGCAATCGTTTTTGAAAATTATCACGGCACCCCAAGACCCGAAAGGCTACGATTTGTGCATGCTCAGTTGGTCGTTAAACATCGATCCAGACGCCTATGATGTCTGGCATTCCAGTCAATATCCCGCTGGGTTTAATTTTGTGGCCTATCACAACCCCAGCGTTGACCAATTGCTCGAGCAAGGTCGTTTGACCGTTGAGCCTGAAAAACGCAAGGTGATTTACAAAAAAGCCTACACCCAAATTGCCAGCGATCTGCCCTATGTGTTTTTGTTTTATCCCGATGCCTTATCGGCGGTTAGCAAGCAGTTGTCCGGGCTTTCCAAACCCGGCCCTGCAGGGTTGTTTGTTCACCTCGAAAATATTGAAAAACGCTAGATGTTAAAGGCAGCAGCGTATCGGCTTTTGGCCGCGATTCCCTTGCTGATAGGCATTACCCTGGTCTCGTTTTGCTTGATGAAACTGGCCCCAGGCGATCCGGTTACCCAATTTTTAGACCCCCGATCCAGCGCCCAAGACATTGCCCAAATGCGACACAATTTGGGGCTGGACCAACCCATTCCGATTCAATATGCCAAATGGCTGGGCGGGATTTTGAAAGGTCATTTTGGCTATTCGTATAGCACGGGCCAACCCGTTTTAACCCTGATTCTCGATCGGATCGGCCCAACCCTGCTGCTGTCTTGTTCGGCCCTGCTGTTGATTTTTGGCTTGGCTTTGCCTGTGGGGTTATGGACGGGTGCCCATGCCGGAAAAAAAGCGGATTCCTGGGTTACCGTCCTCTCGTTTATTGGTTATTCCATGCCCACTTTTTGGCTGGGCCTGATGCTGATTGTGATTTTTTCGGTTCAATTTAATGCCTTCCCCACTTCGGGATTCATGGACCCCGGTTTGGAAGACAGCGCTTGGTGGATGCAAGCCGGCAACGTGATTTGGCACATGGGACTGCCCTTGTTAACCATCGTGATTGGCGGCTGCGCTGGCATGATTCGATACACACGCTCGAGTGCCATTCGGGTTTTGGGTCAGGACTACATTAAAGCAGCAAGGGCCCGAGGTCTTTCCGAAGCTCGCCTGCTCTCGAAGCACGCCCTTAAAAACGCGGCCTTGCCCATCATTACCATTTTGGGGCTGGAATTACCTGGTTTGATTGGGGGGTCGTTTGTGATTGAGTATATTTTTTCCTGGCCAGGGCTAGGCCAATTGGGCATTGCCTCGGTGTTTTCCAGAGACTACCCAGTGGTGATGGCCACCCTCCTGTTTTCGTCGATTTTGATGATTGTGGGTAATCTATTGGCCGACTTGGCCTATCAATGGGCCGATCCGCGGATTTCGGACTAAAACTCTAGCCTAGGCCTCAAGACAATGGCTAGATTTTGGATAAGCTTGTCTTTGGAGTCTGAATCCAAAACACCCAAATAAGAAACAAACCGTTTGTTATCAATCGCCCTAATTTGATCCACCAAAATATCCGATTTTTTGTTGATTTGAACCCGATCAGGATCTAGATGAACCCGAAGCAAGGATGCCTTTTCATGGATCTGGGTTGAAATGGGACACACAAGGGTACTGGGATGCCCCACATCGTTGAGTAAATCCGTTTGTACCACCACCACTGGTCTTGTCTTACCCGGCTCTGTCCCAAACCGAGGGCTTAAATCTGCCAAATACAGATGAAATTGTTTAATCTCAAGCACCGTTACTCTTCTAAAGCCTCGAATTCTTTCAACACTTCCATGGATTGGCGGCCTACCCATTTTGACTCTCGAGACAGTTGCTTTTTGAGCAATTTCTCTTGGTTGATATGGTTGTAATAAGACACCGCCTCGTTAATATAGGCATTTCGAGACAGATGCAAGTGATGCGTAATTTCTTCGGTTTGTTTCAAAATATCTGGGGCTAGTTTTAATGAAATGGAAAACGCCATGAAAATCACATCCTTTTAAGATATGCTTTTATGATATCAGATTAGACTGTAAAAGAACACCATCAGGACAATCCTGCCTATTTCGCGACCACTGTCCCCATCATCCCCTTGTCCGAAACCGATTCCAGCTTGACGGGCAGCAGTTGGTTCGACAGCGCCTCGCTTGAATCGACAAACACCCGAATGTAGTGGTCGGTCAGGCCGGTCCACAGCCCATTTTTTTGTTGTTCGAACAAGACCCACTCGGTTTTGCCCAGTTGGCGGGTCATGAAGGCTTGTCGCTTTTGGTCGCTGAGGTGCCGAAGGGTTTCGCTGCGGCGATGAATGATGTCGGCTGGAACCTGATCGGCCAGCTTGCTGCTTCGGGCCAGTTTTCGCTCGGAATAGCTGAACACATGGAAATAATCGAGGGGCAGCCGCTTAAGGGTTTCGACGGTTTCGGCGAAGAGGTCGTCGGTTTCGCCGGGAAAGCCCACAATCACATCGGTGCCGATGCAGCCTTCGGGCATTTCGGCGTGAATGTCGTTCAAAATGGCTTCGAATTCGGCAACGCTATAGTGGCGGCTCATGGCCTTCAAAATGGTATCGGACCCGCTTTGTAGGGGCACGTGGGCATAGCGACACAGTTTGGTTTTGCCCTGCCCTAGCCCCTGGATAACGGCTTTCGGAATGGTGGTAGGCTCAATGGACGAAATGCGAATTCTGGCGATACCAGGCTCTGCGGCAATGCCTTGGATCACATCGGTGACGCTGTAGGCCCCATCTTGATAGGTGCCCAGGTTGATTCCGGTTAGCACCACTTCTTTGTGGCCATGTTCGGCCAACACCTTCACTTCTTTTAAGATATCGTCGAACTGGCGGCTTCTGGCCGGCCCGCGGGCAAAAGGAATCACACAAAACGAGCAATAAAAATCGCAACCATCTTGAATTTTAATGTTGGCCCGGGTGTGGTGGGCATGAATGCCTGGGGTTTCTTGGGTAAAGGTCTCGCGCTTGATTTTACTAACCAAAAGTTGAGGCGTTTCACTGGGGCGCTCGAAAATGTCGGGAAGACGCATTTTATCGGTGTTCCCCACCACCCAACGAACACCAGGCAATTGCAACAAAACCTCTTTAAGAACCTGGGCTTGGCATCCCACCAAAGCAATTTTGGCTTCGGGATTTTGCCGGTTGATTTTATTGACCAAGCGCCGAGTATCCGCATCGCCGTTTTCGGTGACAGTGCAAGTGTTGACCACCACAATATCAGCTGGCTTGGCAAAGGGAACGACGGTATACCCCCGGTGCAAAAAGCTTTGCTCCAAAACCGATGTCTCGGCCTGATTCAACCGGCATCCTTGGTTATAAAATGAAATGGTTTGGGTCATAGGGTGATTTTTCGACGCAGGATATCCGAGGGTTTTGCCCCTCTGAAAAACGGATTGGTTCGTTTTTGATTGCCCAGCGTATCCGTTTTTTTGACATTATACTTGTGGCCTGGATAAACCACCAAATCGTCTGGCAAGCGCAACAACTTATTAAAACTTTCAAACAAGGTCGCTTCGTCCCCGCCTTGCAAATCGCAACGTCCCGCCGCACCAATAAACAAGGTATCGCCAGAGATCAAGTTATTTTCAATCCAAAAACACACGCAGCCAGGGGTGTGGCCGGGGGTGTGAATCACCTTAAAGGCCGATTCGCCTAGGGGAATGGTATCGCCGTCTTTTAGGTCTATAAGTGGACAATTGGGCCGATAAACCTCGATTTCGTGTTCGGACAAATAAACCGGAACCGGGATCTCTTTAAGCAAACCCGGCAACCCATTCACGTGGTCGTAGTGGCCGTGGGTCAGCAAGACTTTGGATAAGATCAGTGCTTCGTCTTGGATAAACTGTAAAATGGCCGGCACGTCCCAAGCAGGATCGATAACAACCGCCTCTTTGGTAATGCTGTCCCAAACCACATAGATATTATTTTCCATGGGTCCAAGTTCGAGTTGTTTGATGATGATGCTCACGGGTAGGCTCCTTGAAAAAACGAGGGTGGATGTGTACACTTTTTTTAGTGGTGCACCGGAACGGAGAAACCGGCGCTTTTTTTGGGCTTAGCTACTTACCTGCCAAGATAGAGTGCTAAGCCCAGGTTACTCATCACAAGACAAAAAATCAAAAATTCTTCGACTGTGAACTCAAACCCTATTTTCACACTAATCACCCCCCTCCTACATCCAAAGATATGTCGGGGGATTGGCATTCAATAGCTCCGTTTTGATTGAGTATAACTTAGGGATCTCCTTTTTAAAATATCCAGGTTTTTTTATTTTATTTGCTTTGTTTTTCGAATACCCCACTGTGTCCAGTTCGGCCACCGAGGGTGCTGTAGTGTTGCCAGTTGGTTTTGTAATAACTTTCCCAAAATTCTGGCTCTTGGACAGGGGCAAAATCGGGGTGATGGTTCAGGGTTTCGGCCATGGCCTCCCAAAGCGGTTCCACATCGGTGGACACATAGAGCCTGGCATTGGGTTTGAGTTTGGGGGAAATCAGGTCCAAAAACCCGGGATTAATCACCCGCCGCTTGTGATGCCTTTTTTTAAACCAGGGATCGGGATGGAACACAAACACCTTCGAGACTGATGCCTCTGGAATTAAGTCGGCAAACACCCGTTCTGCGGTGGAATAAATTAAATGCACATTGCAAATGTCCGCTTCAGTCAACCGCTTTTGCACGTTTGTAACGACTTGTTCGCGGATATCCATGGCCACAAAACAGGCTTCGGGATGGGCTTCGGCATAGGTTTGAATGAAAGTTCCCAACCCAAAACCCACCTCGACTTGCAGGTCTCCAGAAAAAGTTGGAAAAACTCGGTCCCATTCTCGTGGCTCCAGCTTGTGAATAAAATGAAAAGGATTGGCGTGGGTTCGAATTCTCATGGGATTATCGGGTATGCTTTGAAATAAAGGCGTGGATGTCTTCCATAAAGATGTTGTCGGCGCTGAAAAACCAGGCCCGATCCGCATCGTATTCTTTTAAGCGCATTTCTTGGTGAGATTGATTTAGGACTCGGTACATAAATTTGGCCATTCTGACCTTCCAGGTCTTGTCGTTGGTGGCCATGACAAACAAAATGGGCGTGTTGACCTTGGGCGCATCCCGAAGCACCTGGGCCAAAGACAATTTTCCAGAATCGTGAATCGATTCGGGAGCCACAAAACACAGGCTGCGAATCTCGGGATAATCGGGCAAGCACAGCAGGGACATAAAGGCCCCTTCCGCCACCCCAACCAGGTGAATGTTGTCGGCCCGAAGCTCGGGCTGGGTTTTGCAGTACACAATGGATCCTTTGATGGCGCTGAGTTTTCGGTACCGTTCCAAGGGGATGATCACGGCATAACCCCATTGGCTCATTTCGGTCATGATGGTATCCAGATCGTAGCCCCGTCGGGCTGCCAAGACGGGACCTGCCCAATCGTAGTATTGGTCGTAGTTGTAGATGATAACGGGGAAAGGACCATTGCCATCTGGAATCAACACCTTGGCCTTAAAATTCCCCCCTTGGAACGAATAGCGAACATCGTGAATTTCGCCAGCCACTGCCAAGTGGGTCCAGATCATCACCACCAAACAGCAGAGGGCAACGCAGCGTCGGCTATTGATCAATGTGGCTTTTCCAATACGGTAAGGGCAAAGAGCCAATCCACATCAACAACAGTTGGCTAAACACAAAAAGAACCAACCACAAAAAGGCTTGCTCCATAAACCCATACGAATGGAGGCCTACCCCCAACATGTTCACCCCAAACCAGGAAAAACTGGTTACAATGTTGCCAAAAATAGCCATCACCATCAGGCCACGGGGTTTAATGAGCCCAGCCAGGCGGGTGTGCAGAACCACCGCGCACCACAAGACAATCAGCAAAGCCCCATTTTCTTTGGGATCCCAGCCCCAGAATCGGCCCCAACTTTGGTCGGCCCAAATGCCGCCTAAAACCGTGCCAATAAAGCTGAATAACAGGGCAAAACACAGGGTTCCATAGACCATTCGAACCAAATTTTTCTGGGTTTCGGCATCCAAGGATTTGCTAAAGACGCCCCGCAGCACATACACGATGGCCAAAAATCCTGCCAAAAAGGTTGCGCTATACCCAATGGTTACTGTCACCACGTGGGTGGACAGCCAAAAATTGGAGTCGAGAACGGCTTGCATCATTTCGAGGGTGTCTCCCTGCAAAGACAAATGGTGGGCGATAATTAAGGTTAAAAAGCCCGTTAAAGCGGCGATTAGAGAGGGAATGCTGTTGCGGTAGAGTTTTTCCAAAATCAAGGCCATCACGATCACGGCCCAACCAATGAAGACTGCAGACGAATACAAATTGGTTACCGGAGGTCGGCCTTGAAACCACATGCGAAGCCCCAAGCCGATTGTATGGGCCAAAAAGGTGGTTCCCAAAATACCCGTGGCAATGGGCATGCACCACTCTGGCTTCACCATCCATCCTATAAAAATAATCAGAAAAGCCAGGGCATAAAGGGCAATGGCCACAATAAAGAGCATGGACGCGTTAAATTGCACTTCGCTTCGGATTTTGAACATAAACCAGGGTTGATCTTGCCCATACTGATCCAACATCTGGTGCACAGCTCGGTTAAATGGTTCAGGCTGATTTTTCGAGTAGGCCGACAAGGCATTGCCATAGCCAATAATGGCGGGATTCAAGGGTGTTTTGCCATCCAAACACTTCAAAAAGGCAGTCCCCAAACTGGTCCACTGGCTGGGGTTGTTGATGGCGGTATGGGTTGGAACGGCCAAAAACAAAGCCGACCGATTTAGAAAATCAAATTTATGGAAAAACAAGGCCAAAATACCCACGGCATCGTGGTTGTCTTGAGCCGCTTTTAGGCCTTCTTTTTGAATTAAGGGCAGTGCTTCTTGTAGGGATTTTTGATAGCCCGCCACATCTTCGGACAAGGTACTCCCCTCGGCTTGGAGGGTATTTTTAAGCTTAAAATAGGTCATGGCTCTGTCATTTAGCAGTAAGATTTCGCGCTGAAAAGCCGTGCGATGGCGGGCATCCACAGCTTGGGCTTGTGTGGCCAAGTTTTCGAGCTGAGGGATATAGGGTTTGAGATCGTTAAAGCTTAGGTATTTTTCCTGGCTCTGGGCCAAGCCCATCAAGCCCAAAACCTCGGGATTGGTTTCGTAAAACACCTTCACCTCATCGGCTTTTTGAGGGTTGGTGATGGTCTCTAAGAACCACTGGGTGGGATTAACCGATTTTCCATCCCATTGAAGGGTTTGTTTGCCGTGTAAAACCAACAAAGTGGTTCGGGCCACCGTATCCAAAGGCTTGATGCGACCTTGATGCAACACCGGCAAAGTCCCAAAGGCTTTTAAATCGAAGGGGGTTTTCTGGGGCGCAAAAAGCCCGGATATCAAGATTAACGCGGTAACAGCAGCAGAGCTCCAAGCCAGCAGACGGCGTTTCATGACGATCTCCTTCGGCTCAAAAATCGGGTCAAGGAAAGTCCAAATTGGACCAATAATCCCAGGGCAATCAGGGAAGAAGACACATAGGGCAACAACCAGCCTTTGTTTTCCACCACTTGCAGAACCGTCATGGTATCCCCTTTGCCAAAACTAGCCTGATAAAAGGTTTTG
Organism: Candidatus Margulisiibacteriota bacterium; assembly: GCA_050250935.1. Lineage (GTDB taxonomy): Bacteria > Margulisbacteria > Marinamargulisbacteria > JBFWNS01 > JBFWNS01 > JBFWNS01. Next base: position 121,471 of record JBFWNS010000002.1, read on the forward strand.
CCGGCATAGCGCAAGGGCGTGTTCATAAAAATCAGAACATCGCGGCGTTCATGGGTTTGGGGGTTGTTGAGGGTGATCAAGGACGAGAAATTTTTGGGAATGGTGGTGCCAGGATACACGTCGTGGCGAAAATCTTTCAGGGTCAGGCTATAGGGCAAATAATAGCGGGCGGGACGCATCTGAAGCCGAATCGTTTGAGACCCAGCGGACACCGATTGCGCAGCACCCAGTCCCGTAGACACCAACCAGGTTCCCAGGGATTGGCCTTGATACAGCACCTCTACCACCGCAGAAGTTAGGTTTCGCAGGTCATCGGCTGTGACTTCTGGGGCATTTTCAACCGCAATTTGCATGCCGATGCCCCGGTTGACCCAAGGATTGGGTTGGGCGCCATCAGGCTTGGCCATGCTAAGGTTGGCGTTTGGAAAATAAGCTTTAATGCGAAGGGTAATGGGCATTTCGGGATTCGACAGGGTTTTTCCAGCGGCCAAAGCACTTTGGTCGAAGGCAATCACGGTTTCTTCGTTGCCCTTGGGAAGGCTGATCGCCAGCTCGGATTGTCGCAGGTCTTCGACGTAGTTTTTGGTTTGACCTTCCTCGATGGTCATTTGGGTTTCGTGGCTGGCCATGCTGACGTATCCGCTGCCGATGATCAAAACAATCAGCCCCACGTGGGTCAGCCAGATGCCAGACTTTTGCCAGGTCCATTTAAACCGATAAAAATGGGCCACGATTAAATTAATCACCAACAACCAGCCAATGAAAAAACCACTTGGGAAAATGGGCAGTCGAAACCCGCCCACAGACTGCATCACAAACCAGCCTTCAAAATAGGCTTTTTTGGCCGCATAAATACCCATATCCACCTGAGACAGGGTTGTCACAAAAACCAAAATCATCAAACCAATCAAACAGGCAATGGTTAATTTCAAAGACGACAACGCCGACAACATTCGTTTAATGATCGACATGCATGCTCCCTAAAAACTGCATTAAATACGGTTTTTCTTGTTCGATAGAGGCAACATCGCCCGTTAATTTGACGAACCACATGCCTTGAGACGTTTGAATCATGGCCGCCAAAATGCGTTTGTCGCTTGATTTAAGATCGATTAGGTCCATTGGGATTCCCCCCAAGGTTTGGGGTTGAAGTCGTTTGCTAAGCTCGGCTTCAGAAATGGGGGCCAAATTCAACTGACCCAACCAGCGGTTGACGTTGGCCAGTTTTCCACCCGCATCGCCACCCAAAAAGACCACGGATACATCGACGGGTTTCGGGCCATTTTTAGCCTCAAAACTGCCTTGCCTCATGCCATCGGATGGTTTTTCTTGCCAGCCTTTTGGCACAGTCCAATGACCGGCCGATGGGGCTTCTGCTTGGGCCATGGGCAGGGTTTGGGTTTCAACGGGAACATGATGATACACGCGAACCTGAGGCTTTGGCTGACACCCCAGCAGAACACCAGACAGTAACACCAACAAACAAAGACGCATGGGAAACTCCAGGTTTATCGAATTGAAACAGGACAAGCGGACAAAAGGGCCTCTACCAATCCCCCATGCGCTTGGTTGACGGCCTCATCGGACACGGTTTTTTCGGTGTCTTGGTAGATGAAAGCCAGCGCCAAACTTTTTTGATCGGTTCCCAACTGATCCGACTCGTAATGGTCGAAAAGGTGGTAGGACGCCAAAAGGGCGGGCCGATGGGATTCTATCACAGAAACAAGGTCCCCAAAAGCCAGGGTCTTGGGCATCATCATCGCCAAATCGCGGCGACTGGATGGAAATTTAGAAGGCCCTGAAACGGTACTTTTAGGTTCAAAAAGTGCCAATTCAAACTCGGCATACACAATAGGTTCCGAAACCCCATAGCCCGCACAATAGTCGGGGTGCAGCTCGCCCATGATTCCCAAACACCGATCCCCTTTCCAAATCGAAGCCGTTCGCCCTGGATGAAACGCTGGGTGTTGATCTTGTTTGTAGGTAACCGTTGAACCCAATCGGGATTCGATGAGTGCTTTGAGGGCAAAAAAATCGGTGGCATTCGCGGCTTTGTCTGGGCCAAAATACACAGGTTCAAACCAAGGTCCTGTGGCGGCAACGGCCACTTTTTGGGTTTGAACGACCTCTTGGCCTTTGAGTTCAAAAACAGGGCCAATTTCAAAGAGTTTAAGGGTGGTAACCTGACGCAACAGTTGGGCAGCCATCACCGGCATTAACGAAGCCAAAATATGGGGCCGAAGGACGGACTGTGCCGGGGTTAATGGGTTGGTCATTACAACGTCTGGGGTTCGGCCAACTGCGGCCACATCGTCGGGAGACACCATCGAAAAGGTTATGGCTTCGTGAAAACCCTGGGCCGTCAGATAGTGACGCCACACCTGGGCTTGCACCACAACTTCAGGCAAGGCTGCCGCCGGGGTAGAAACGGTGGGGACAACGGTTGGAATACGGTCATAGCCCAAAATTCTGGCCACTTCTTCGGCCAAACAGGGCCATTCTTGAATATCAAACTGACGCCAAGACGGCACCAAAACCGCTTGGTCTTTTTCCTCGAAGCCCAAACGCTGAAGGGCGTTTTGCATCTCTTGTTGACTAAACTCGGTGCCCAACAGTCCATTGATTTGGCCAGGGTTAAACGGAATCCATTTGGGCTGAAAAATAGGATGACCTTCGTCTTTGAACTCGGTTCGGGGGCCCACTGTGGCCGAAGCCAATGTTTGAAGCAACCCTGCAGCCCGGTCCGAGGCCCAGGCAACACCACCCACATCCACCCCTTTTTCAAAACGGGCAGAGCTTTCGGATCGAAGACCCAAACGGGAGGCGGTTTTACGCACTTTTCCAGGATCAAAATAGGCGGCTTCCAATACCAGGGTTGTGGTGGCTTCTGTCACCCCACTGTGTTTGCCACCCATCACCCCAGCCAAGGCCACGGGTCCTGTTGCATCGGCAATCACGATATCGCTGGGGAGCAACTTTTGCGATTCGTCGTCCAAGGTGATGAGTGTTTCTCCAGCTTGAGCTGGACGGCAAACCAAGTCGCCTTGAAGTTTATCGGCATCAAACACATGCAAGGGTTGACCACATTCCAACAACACATAGTTGGTGATGTCCACAGCCAAGGAAATGGGGCGAATGCCCATTAATTGCAATCGGCGTTGCATCTGGAGTGGGGTTTTGGCCGAGGGGTCTAGGGTTAAGGTTCGAAGCGAATACAACGGAGACCCGCCGTCGACCCGAACACTGGGAGCCTGTAGTGCTTGCGACACAAGCGGTTGAGGGTTGGGCTTGCACAACGGCAATTGAAGCAAGGCCGCAATTTCTCGGGCCAAGCCCACTACGCTTTGACAATCCCCTTTATTGGGCAAAATGGCGATGTCCAAGAGGGTGTCTTGTAGCAAGGCCTCTTTGACAAAATCCACACCCAAAGGCGTATCGGCAGGCAAGAGCCAAATGCCCGAAGCTTGGTCTGCAACCCCCAATTCGGATTCTGAACACAACATCCCAAACGAAGGAACTCCTCGCAATTTGGCTGGCTTAATTTCCATGCCATTGGCCAAAACAGCGCCGGGCAAACTGACAGGCACAATGGCCCCTTCGACAATATTGGTGGCCCCGGTGACGATTTGGTGGTTCGTGGTCCCATCAAAAATGGTGGTGATGTGGAGGCGATCGGCATCGGGGTGTTTTTCGATTTTATCAATGCGTCCGGTGACAATTCCTTTAAGCTGCTGGCCAAATGGCGTGACCGATTCTACTTCCAACCCCGACAAGGACAAAACGTCCGCCAGTTCTTGAGGCGATACGGGAATGGATACAAATTCGTTTAACCAGGAAAACAACACTTTCATAACAGCGTCCTCTATTTCACAAACTGACGCAGAAAACGAGAGTCGTTTTCATACAACCAGCGAATGTCTTGAATGCCAAATTTCAACATGGCGATGCGGTCGATTCCAAGGCCAAAAGCAAAACCCGTCACCAAATCTGGATCGTGGCCAGCGGCGCGAAACACCGCACGGTTTACCATGCCTGCGCCCAAAATTTCCAACCATCCGGTGTGTTTACAAGAAGGGCATCCCGCACCACTGCAATGGACACATTCCACATCCACTTCGGCAGAAGGTTCGGTAAAAGGGAAATAGCTGGGTCGAAATCGAACTTTTCTGTTTTGGCCAAACAAGGTTCTCAAAAACACTTCCAACACCCCTTTAAGCTGGGCAAAGGTCACCCCTTCTCCCACATATAGCCCTTCGATTTGGTGAAACATGGGCGAATGGGTCACATCGGAGTCACAGCGATAGACCCTGCCAGGCACAATGATTTTGAGGGGGGCTTTTTCGGTTTCCATCACCCGAATTTGAACCGGGGTGGTGTGGGTTCGGAGCAAATCGCCTGTATTCACGTAGAAAGTATCGTGCATGTCTCGGGCCGGATGGTCGGCAGGAATATTCAGCGCGGTAAAATTATAATGATCGGTCTCCACATCAGGACCGGATTTGTAGGAAAATCCAAGGGCCGAAAAAATCCCCACAATTTCATCAATGACTTGTTGAATGGGGTGAATGGCGCCAATCCCTGTTTTTTTGGCAGGCAGGGTTACATCCACGGTTTCTTGGCTGAGTTTAAAGGCCTGTTCTTGGGTTTTGAGTTCTTCAAAACGGGCTTCCAACAGGGTAGATAATTCGGTTTTCACCACATTGGCTTGTTGCCCAGCAGCAGGTCTTTCTTCGACGCTGAGGGTGGCCAATCCCTTCAAGACTTCGGTGAGTCCGCCTTTTTTGCCCAAAACGGCGACACGCAACTGCTCGACTTCGGCTGTTGTTGTGGTTTGGGCCAATTGGGTGCGGGTTTGTTCAACCAAATTTTGAAGGTGAAGGGTGAGGCTCATTGAACCTCCGAGTGTAGCTTAAAACGCCTAAATTTGAAAAGTGAGAGGATGTAAAGACCAGCCACTCCAAAGATGATGACTGGGCTTGCAGGCACATTGTACACATAGCCCAAGGTAATGCCGGCTGTGGTGGAGGCCATGGCAATCATCACCGAGACGATTTGCATGGATTTTAGGCTGTTACACCAATTTTTTGCAGCCGCAGAAGGCATGGTTAAGAGGGCAATCACCAAAATAATGCCCACGGCCCGGATCAACAAAACCGCGGTTAAGGCAATCAGGGTTAATAAAATCAGGTTCACCACCAGGACTGGCACATTAATCACGGTTGAAAATTCTTCGTCAAACGTCACCGCTTGTAAGACCCGATACAACACCATGGTGACGGCCAAGATCAGGCCATCCAGGGCCAATAACAGCCACAAATCTTGGGTTGAAATTAATAAAATGTTGCCAAACAAATACCCAAACAAATCCGAGGCAATGGTAGGCGTCAGAAAAATAAAAAAGATACCAACCGCCATCCCAACAGCCCAAATGGCCCCAATTAAGGCATCTTCGTCTTGGGAAAACCAGTGACGAATCACGCCCATCATCCAGGCACAAATTACCCCAAATCCCATGGCAGAAATCAGGGGGTTAACCCCAAAATAATAGCCCATCCCCACCCCACCAAAGGCCGCATGGGCAACGCTACCAGCAATAAAGGAAATGCGTTTTACAACCACATAAGTCCCCACAATGCCCAGGGCAATGCTGATGAGAATGCCAGCCAAAATGGCGTGTTGAAAAAATGGAAAACCCAGCATGGTCATCAGGCTAGTCATGGGCGCGTAACACCCGGTGCGAAACCCCGTGGGCCAGCAAATCCACATCACAACCATAGGTATGGTGCAAATCGTGGTCCGTCAGCTCGGCGTTACCATGATAGACCAATCGACGATTCAAACAAGCCACGGTTTTGGCCATCCGCACCACCGAGGAAATATCGTGGGAAATCATTAATATCGCGACCTCGTTGTTCAGTTGTTTTAATAAATCGTTAAAACCTTCTTCTGCATGGACATCCACGCTGGCCATGGGTTCGTCTAGAATCAGAAGCTTGGGATTGTTCATTAAAGCCCTTGCCAGAAAAACCCGCTGTTTTTCCCCACCCGACAAAGCCGCGATCGGTCTGTGTTTAAGATGTGCGATGCCCAATTTTGTTAGCCAGGCAACGGCGTCGTCCTTGTCTTTTTGGGTGGCAAAAAAAACCAGTTTGTCTTTTAGTCGGGTCATCAGCACCACATCCAAAACGGAAATGGGGAATTGTAAATCCACCTGGGCGTATTGGGATAAATAGCCCACTTGCTTGCGGCCTTCTTTGGGCGGCAATCCAAACAGGGTGATGTTTCCAGAAAACGGCACCAACCCCATAATGGCTTTAATGAGGGTGGACTTTCCCCCGCCATTCGGGCCAATAACCGCCAAAAAATCTCGTTCCTCCATCGAAAACGACACCCCCTCCAACACCAGCTGCTGGCCATAGTGGCAAGAGACATTTTCGAGGGATAAAATCATGGGAAGTTCAGAGTAATTTGAATGGGATTTACTGTCAAATCGTGCTAGATTGGGAGCCCATGAAAACTGTTTTATCCTTTTTATTTATGCTGATCTTTGGCGTTTCTATACAAGCAGCTCCGCTTCAAGTTGCCGTTAGTATTCCCACCCAAGCCGAGTGGGTTCGGCGCATCGCAGGGCCCTATGTCCAGGTGATGGTTTTGATCCCCCCCGGCTCCAGCCACGAACTCTATGAACCCAGCCCGAAGCAACTTAAACAGCTCTCGAAAGCCAAACTGGTGTTTTGGGTCGGGACTATTCCCTTTGAAAAAACCTTTTCTCAAAAACTAAAAAGCCTCTATCCAACCCTCAAACCCATCAACACATCAGAACAATTGCTCCTGATGATGCAACCCGGCACCCAAACCCCAGATCCCCATATTTGGATGAGTCCCGTTTTGGCCAAAGCTCAAATTCAACGCATCAGTACTGCCCTTCAGCAAGAAGACCCCAGCCACAAAGCCTATTACCAAACCCACACCCAAGCCCTGCTTAAAGAGATGGATCGGCTTTCCTTCGATTGCGCGGCCCAGCTTAAAGGAAAACAAGGGAAACGCTTCATCGCCTTGCATCCTTTTTTGGGCTATTTTGCCAGAGACTTTGGCCTGGTTCAGGTGGGCATCGAAACCGAAGAAAAACCCTTAACGGGAAAAGCATTAACCGATATGATTCGGGAGGCTAAAAAATCCCACATTCGCTTGGTGATTGTGGATCAGAATGCCCCAGCGCCACAGGCCACATCGCTTTCCAAGGCCATTTCGGCCAAGGTGATTAAGGTCAATTCAACACCGGCAGACTATTCAACAGCCCTGCTGGACCTTGCCAAAACCTTGGCCAAAACACTTTAAAAATCAGCATTTACACCCATAAGGAGACCCTATGCAAGCCATTCACCAAACCACGCTTCAAGACCAACTGTCGAACATGGAAAACAAAAATTCTTTTTTGGAAAATGAACTTCGACATTTCGAACCCACCCTATTGCCCATTTTTAGGGCAACGCCTGCTGTTTCGTTTGAGACAACACCGACAACACTGGGAAGCATTAACGATACCCTTTTGGGGACTTTTCCCTCGACCATTAAAGCCCATCAAAACCGCTGTCTAGAGGCCACAACCGGAACCCCTGTACGAGGCAAACGGGTTGCCGTTCTGTTTTCGGGTGGACCGGCTGCCGGGGGGCATAATGTGATTGCTGGTATCAAACGCAGTTTGGGCGAAGACAATACCCTGTTTGGCATTAAAAAAGGCCCCAAAGGACTGATCGAAGGGCAATTGTTCGAGATTACCCAAAGCGCCATCGATGGGGTCACCAACCTGGGTGGTTTCGACTTTTTGGGCTCGGACCGCACCAAAATTAAAACCGAAGAACAATTCGCAGCCGTTCTGAACACCGTTCGCCGTTTTAAATTGGACGGCATTATCGTGGTGGGTGGTGATGATTCGAACACAAACGCCGCCTTTTTGGCAGAACACCTTTTTGCAGAAGGCTGTGCCGTGATTGGCGTTCCCAAAACCATCGACGGCGACCTTCAGGTTGGCCAACATCTGCCCATTACCTTTGGGTTTGATACCGCCACTAAAATTTATGCCGAGTTGGTGGGCAACGTGCTTCAAGACACCCCATCTTCGGTCAAATATTGGCATTTCGTTAAATTAATGGGCCGTAGCGCCAGCCATGTCGCCTTGGAAGTAGCCCTGCAATGCCGCCCTACCCTAACCCTGATTTCCGAAGAAATTCAAGAAAAAAATACCCGCCTCGGCGCGCTGATCAACCATATCGCCAGCGTTATTTTAACCCGGGCGGCAAAAGGCATTTCCCACGGCGTGGTGGTCTTACCAGAAGGTCTGATTGAATTTATTCCAGAATTCAAAACCTTGGTGGGTGCGTTGAATCATTTGTTGGCCGAACTTGAGGTCGATCTTAAAGGGGTAAGTTTAGAAGAAAAGATTCTGATGATTGATGATAAGTTGCCCCACGATTTGGCGCATTTATTACGGTCTTTGCCAGTGCCTGTTCGACACAAATTACTCGAAGACCGGGATTCCCATGGGAATCTTCAGGTGTCTCAGATTCCCACCGAGCTGTTGTTAATTGAAATGGTTGCTCAAAAATTAAAAGAACTGAAAGCTCACCCCGAAAAATTGAACTCGGAACTCAACTTAACCTTCACAGAAGAAGAAAAAACCTTGGTTTCCAAATTCAAATTTGCGACCAATACCCACTTTTTTGGCTACGAGGGCCGCTGCGGAGCCCCCAGCGCATTCGACCTTAGCTATACCTTCAACCTGGGCCTGATTGCTGGTTCCCTAGCCTTGTCTGGAAAAACGGGCTACATGGCCGCCATTGGGGATTTCAAAACCGGTGGAAAAGCCCTGGCCCTCCCGCTAACCGGACTCATTACCGCCGAAAAGAGAGGGACCTCGCATGCCATGGTCATCGAAAAAGCCCTGGTTACCCTCGATTCTCCAGCCTTTCGCTATTTCGAGAGTCGCCGCGACACCTGGGCCCAAGAGGACGTTTTCTCTAGCCCTGGGCCTCGCCAATGGTGGGGACCCACCGCCTCTCAATTGCCCATGACAGTGGCCTTGAATCAAGAATTGGACTCGGTCTTTTTCTCGTTCTAGATCCAACACATTCAAAAAAAAGAATGCATAGTCCCCTTTAAATCTGTCGATATCCATGGTGTAACAGGACAACGATAGCATAAAGGGGAGTTGCAGCCATGGAACCGAAATTTTTTTTAGAAGACGATGTGATTGTTCTTGAAGGTTATTTTTTCTTACCCAAAAAAACACTCAAAAGCAATAACCCTGTCGTTCAGCAAACCATTCAAGAGCTGTATCGGTTTGTGAGTAATAATTAGAGACGATTAGAAACACAAATGCACTGCATTTGTGGGGCGGCATTTGGAATGAATCCAAATTCCTCCCGCTGCGCGGCGATTATTAGAAACACAACTGCACTGCATTTGTGGGTCGCAAGCCAAACCAAGTTTGCCCTGCTCCCGCTTCGCGGAAAAGAAAAAATGCTAGCTTTTCCTTAAACTATTGATCACCAATCCCGTTATCAGTTTCGGGTAAAAATACGTCGACTTCTGGGGCATTTCTGTTTTGATTGTTATCACAAATGCACTGCATTTGTGGGTCGCAAGCCAAACCAAGTTTG
>JBFWNS010000002.1:131229-134332 GCA_050250935.1 Candidatus Margulisiibacteriota bacterium
CTTAAACTATTGATCACCAATCCCGTTATCAGTTTCGGGTAAAAATACGTCGACTTCTGGGGCATTTCTGTTTTGATTGTTATCACAAATGCACTGCATTTGTGGGTCGCAAGCCAAACCAAGTTTGCCCTGCTCCCGCTTCGCGGAAAAGAAAAAATGCTAGCTTTTCCTTAAACTATTGATCACCAATCCCGTTATCAGTTTCGGGTAAAAAAACGTCGACTTCTGGGGCATTTCTGTTTTGATTGTAAGCACAAATGCACAGCATTTGTGGGTCGGCATTTGGAATGAATCCAAATACCTCCCGCTTCGCGGAAAAGAAAAAATGCTAGTCTTTTCTTAAGCTATTGATCACCAATCCCGTAATCAGTTTCGGATAAAAATACGTCGACTTCTGAGGCATTTCTGTTTTGATTGTAAGCACAAATGCACAGCATTTGTGGGTCGGCATTTGGAATGAATCCAAATACCTCCCGCTTCGCGCTAAAAGAAAAAATGCTAGTCTTTTCTTAAGCTATTGATCACCAATCCCGTAATCAGTTTCGGATAAAAATACGTCGACTTCTGAGGCATTTTTTCTTTGTTGATCGAGATGTCGCGCATTTCTTCGATTTTGGTGGGGTTTAGGATGAAGCCGACTTGGGCGTCGCCTTGTTTGACGGCTTTATAGACATCCTGCGCGTCTTTGATGTAGCGCAAACGGGTGTAGTTTTTAATGTCCTCTTCGCTGATTTTAAGCAGCCCCTGCAAAATGATTTTGTGTAGAATCGACACATCCAAATGGCGGAGGGTTTGGGAGGCTTCTTGGGGAAAGAAGGCCGATACATCTGCCGCGGGTTTCAGTTTTAAAAGGTACCGATTGGCTGAAAAAACAACCCCAATGGTTTTGAGGTGCTGGCCACTTTCGGCTACTGCCGCTTCTAGGCTGGGCAGGTCTGGATGGGATTCGATATTAAAATAGGGATGAGCCAAATCCAAAAAATGACCTTCGTTAAAGTCTGGCAAATCAAAACAAATGCGATGGGTGGGATACAGTTGCAAACCGGGATCAAACAAATTTGACATAAAAATCATGGTGGAATCGGCATCGACATCGGTTAGGCCATTGTCTTTAACGTATTGCTGATACGCCAAGGCCGTGGTGTAGCGATGGTGTCCATCAGCAATAAAGAGCACCCGATCCTTAAAAAACTGTTGAAGCTGGGAAATGACCGAGGCCTCCCCTACTTTCCAAATGCGGTAACGACCGCTTTGCGTTTGAACATCATACAGTGGCGAGCTAGCAAAGACCTCGCCGGTTAACTTCAAAAATACATTATGCTCGTCCGAGAACAGGGTAAAAATTTGGCTAAAATTACATTGACAGGCTTTGGTTAGCTCTAGCCGGTCGGTAATGGGGCCAGACAAGGTGTTTTCGTGGGGCAAAATAACCCCGGCATCCAAGGGCGCCAAAGTCATGCGGGCCACCATCCCTTTAAGGGAATGGGTTTGGCCGCCTAGAGTATAGGTGTGTTCATAAAGATAAAAGCCTGGGGTTTCCTCTTGAACCAAGACCCCATCTTTTTTCCAAGCCTCGAGATCGGCTTTCGAGCGGGTGTATCGGTTGTTGGTGGGGGTATCTTCGAGGTGTTGAAGTCCCAAAATAAGCCGGACCACATTGTGGGGGTTTTGGGCATAGAGCTCGGCTTGCTCGGTTGCAGAGATCACATCGTAAGGCGGGGCCAGTACACTGGCAAGATCGGTCGATTCGGGATTATAACGCAGGGCTTTAAAGGGGGTAATGTTTAGCATTCAGAGAGTATAACAAGGAGGTTGAAACTCGTTCAACCTCCTTGCTGCAGCCTTTATTTGTTTAAGGCTTTTTTAATGGCCTCAACATCGGCTTTCAAAGCATCGAGTTGTTTTTTCAAGGCCGCATTTTCGTCTTTCAATGCTTTAACCGAAACGCTGGGGTTGTCCATTGGGGTAATGGCCACATTCACCATATCGTCTTCGTTGGCAACAGACCAAGCTTGGCCAATCACTTTGTCGAGTTGTTCGGCCGTCAATTGATCTCGGGAAACCGCAACACCGGTTCCATCGTTATCGCCAGAAGCCACAATGTAGTCGCCCACTTGAACCTTGCCTTTAACATGAACAGGAACCTGCCCCACGAAGGCGACGGGTTCGTACAAATGCTTTTCTTCTCGGCCTTTCCAGTTCCCCAATACGATGGGCATGGACGACACCACCATCACTTTATTGGCACCTTTGGTGTTTTTGGAAATCTTGCCACCAAAAACCCCAACCACATCCCCCGCTTTGATTTTTTCAGCAGGATTTTGGCGCATCAAATATTCTGCATAGTCCGCTCCAGAAGCTTCCAGCTTAATCGAGGCCACTTTGCCATCGGTTTGGTTGGTGATGCCGCCTAGGAGTGTACTGTTTTTAGCATTGGTATCTTCGTTGTAGAAAGACAGGAGGTTTTCGTCGAACTTCATGGCAACCCGGGAATTGCCGCTTAATCCATTCCCCGTATAACCCGTCTTTGCAGCAGTACGCGCATAAATCGCTTCTGTAGCATACATATCCAAAATTTTTGAAGAAGGATTTGAAGACGTTGTAGAATCTGCTGTATCGGTAATATAAACTTCTCTTGTCCCTGCAGATTGAGGTCCAAAGAGCAATTTCCCACCTGTACTTCCTCCAGAACCATTAATTTGTAGGGATGTGGTGATGGAAGGGGCTGCGGCAATTTTAGCTGAAGTTACAGCACCGTCGGCCAAGTCAGCTGCGACTATCGTTCCATCGGCAATTTTTGCACTTGTAACAGCACCTGTCGTTAAATCTGCAGCAACGATGGCATTGGACAAATTCAATTTGCTATATGCAATTGCAGCCGCGCTGTTGATGTCTGCATTCGTGATGCTGTCATCCGCGATTTTAGCCGAAGTTACAGCACCGTCGGCCAAGTCAGCTGCGACTATCGTTCCATCGGCAATTTTTGCACTTGTAACAGCACCCGTCGTTAAGTCCCCGGCAACGATGGCATTGGACAAGTTCAATTTGCTATACGCAATTGCAGCCGCGCTGTTGATGTCTGCATTCGTGATGCTGTCATCCG
>JBFWNS010000002.1:134432-289672 GCA_050250935.1 Candidatus Margulisiibacteriota bacterium
GCAATTTTTGCACTTGTAACAGCACCCGTCGTTAAGTCCCCGGCAACGATGGCATTGGACAAGTTCAATTTGCTATACGCAATTGCAGCCGCGCTGTTGATGTCTGCATTCGTGATGCTGTCATCCGCGATTTTAGCCGAAGTTACAGCACCGTCGGCCAAGTCAACTGCGACTATCGTTCCATCAGCAATTTTTGCACTTGTAACAGCACCCGTCGTTAAGTCCCCGGCAACGATGGCATTGGACAAGTTCAATTTGCTATACGCAATTGCAGCCGCGCTGTTGATGTCTGCATTCGTGATGCTGTCATCCGCGATTTTAGCTGAAGTTACAGCACCATCCACGATTTTGGCCGTGCCAACTGTTCCGTCTGCAATTGAACTTGCCACCACACCCGTTAAGCCGGCTCCACCACCCACAAAATTGGTAGCCGTTACAGTGCCATTGAAGTTTGAGGTCACTACCGTTGAATTAATTGAAAACGTTGTCCCAGTTAAGCTTAAGCCTGTTCCATTGGTATAGGTGGTATCCACATCTGACGCTGGCGCCCACGCACTGCCATTCCATTTTAATGCCTGACCGGAGGTTGCAGATGCTTGGGTAAGGGCTGAAGGGGCAATTGAAATTGCAGTAGAGGTTGCCGCTGTCAAACGTCCTTGGGCATCCACGGTTAATGCTGGCACAGTGGACGCTGATCCATAGCTCCCTGCTGTGACGGCGGTATTGGCCAATTTGGCTGCGGTTACAGCACCATCCACGATCTTGGCCGTGCTGACTGTTCCGTCTGCAATTGAACTCGCCACCACACCTGTTAACCCTGCACCTCCACCCACAAAATTGGTAGCCGTTACAGTACCATTGAAGTTTGAGGTCACTACCGTTGAATCAATTGAAAAGGCTGTGCCACTCAAACCAAGACCTGTACCTGCTGTATAGACATTTCCAGAATCTGCAGCAGGAGCCCACGCACTTCCATTCCATTTTAATACTTCACCAGAAGCTGCAGACGCTTGGGTAATGGCCGAAGGTGCAATTGAAATCGCGGTGTTGGTTACCCCCGTGATCTGACCTTGGGCATTCACACTAAAGGTAGGTACTGTCGCAGCCCCACCATAGCTACCCGCTGTAACACCCGATGCCGACAACGCTGCAGAGGCGGGTTCCCATTGGCTTGTGCTATTGTTCCATTGCAACACTTGGCCATTCGTTGGTGCCGTGCTGGCCACGGTTCGGCCTTGAAGGGTCGAGGCTGAAATTCCACCTGATAGCGTGTTGATGTTGGTTGAAGTAATCGCCAATTTTGAAAACGCAATCGAGGCTCCTGAAGCGATGTTCGTGTCGGTAATGGAAACAGGAACTAACGTTACACCCGTAATCTGACCTTGGGCATTCACACTAAAGGTGGGTACTGTCGCAGCCCCACCGTAGCTGCCGGCACTGACGCCAGCGCTGGCCAAGGAAAGAACACCACCAGCCAAACTTAGCCCAGTTCCCGCACTGAGGTTGGCGGTTGGTTCCCATTGGGCTGATGTCGCATTCCAATTGAGATACTGACCATTGGCCGGTGCAGCAGCCGAAATGGTTCTGCCTTGCAAGGTTGAGGCTGAAATCCCACCAGACAATCCATTGATGTTGGCAGAGGTGATGGCCAGTTTTGTAAAATCGATGGCTGCATTGCTGGCCACGTTGGCGTTGGTTACAGCAATGGGGGTGTTGGTTACCGAGGTGACTTGACCTTGTTGATTAACCGCAAAAACGGGCACGCTTGTTGCCGATCCATAAATGGAAGGCGACAAACCGCTGATATCGGATATCGAAATGGCATTGGCACCGGAAATAGAAACCCCGGTTCCCGCAGTGTACGAAGTTCCTGCATCTGTTCCTGGCAACCAATTGCCGGCCGAACTATTCCATTTCAATACCTGACCATCGGTTGTACCGGATTGAATTCCCAATTTTCCGCTGGAAATGGTTAGCCCTGTTCCTTGAAGATCTGTAACCGTTTTGCCAGACATTGCGATACCGCTAAGCAAAACGGTGCTGTTGATGGAAACCGTTGCACTTGAACCCACAACCAAATTGCCAGTCGACAGCGTGCTGCTGGCATCGGAACGCAGGAATGAAGACGAAGACAAACCGCCCACGGTACTGGCATCATTAACATTGGTTTGGGTGAAAACCAGTCCTGTACCCGTAGAGTTGACCTGCACATAGCTGTTGGCCACATAGGTTTTGTTTAGAACATCGGTTAAATTGATGAAGGACAACATGTTGTTGGTGGATGTAAATTCCAGTCGGGTTCCGGCAGAATTCACCCGAATAAAACCACCGGGATAGGTGCTTAACAAACCATTGTTGGGGGCATCGGTCAGACTCATAAAGGAGCTGGCGCCGCCATTAACTTTGGCCCAAGATGTGGTGTCGATGTACTTTACAATCCCGCTGGAATCGACGGTCAACACTTTATTGTTGTCGGTTAAAGACACCAACGAATTGAGTCTGGATTCACCCGAAACCACCAGGGCACCATTGACATTTAAAGTAGAGCCCGCTGCTACACCCAAACTTGCTGCCGTTGATGCGCCCACAGTGGAATTGGCATCGCTGCGCAATAAACTGGAAGCCGTTAGACCGGCCAAAGCGTTTGATTTATTCCAAGACGAGGTGTCGATATATTTAACAGTTCCATTTTCAACGGTCAGGACCCGATTGTTATCGGTCGAGCTAACCCCAGGATCGACATTGATGTTTCCTGAAACGTTCAATACCGTCAACGACCCCAATCCTGTGATGTTGGTATAAGCGCCAGACACCATATTGGCACTGGTAATGGTGGTATTCGCAATTTGGGCGCCCGTGATCGAACCGGTTGCAATGCTGGAACTTGGAACAGATCCAGAAATTTTAGAAGCAGAAATGGGACCGACAATGTGACTGTCTTGAATAGCACCGGTGGCAATCATTCCCGAGGTAATAGATCCGGAGGCAATTTGCGATGCCGAAACCGTTCCAGACAAAGCACTGACAGCTGGCTTATTGGCAACATTGCTCCAATCTACGCTAAACGCTTGGTCGGAATAAGCCGATTTTAAAGCATATGGAACCGCCACAACTGGCACACGGACTTCTTGGTTGGTATCTAAAAAGGTAAACCCAAAATTTGCCGTGGGTTGATCCAACATCGTGGCATTAAAGGTGGTTGTTTTCCCCAATTCGGCCGTAAACGCACCATTGGTGAACTGCAGGCTTTGGGTTTCGGTCCAAAGCGCCACATTTGAAGAAGAGTACAGGGTAATTTTGACCGATTTTAACCCGTTGATTAACCCGGTGTTACTGTCCGAGATGATGGCTTCGATTTTAACAGTCGAGGGCGTAGATGCCATAACCGCGTTGCCCAACAGCACAAAGCCCAGCAACGCCCCAATAATCCCCTTTACTACTGCCTTTTTCATCAAACTGGTCATAACCGATCTCCTTTTGGTGTGTTTTATCTGTTTGAACTTAGAAATTTAAGCTCATCGAAAAATAATTTTTATTGTCATACAACAAATGCTCACTTTTTTCGTAAGCATAGTTGAGCTGTAACATGTCCAACTTAAAGCCAAGACCCAAGGTTACATTACTTTTAATGTTGTTCAACGCCAAGAACTGTTTATACCCGGCCGTTAATTGAATATAAGGTAAGAATGACGGCGTATAGTTCACACCCGCTGCAAACAAGTTTTTGCCTTGTTTGAGGGAACACTGCCCCATCACAGCAACATCATTATAGGTGTATTTGACACCCCCAACCACTTGGGTTGGAAGGGTTTCTACGCCATCGTCGATTTGAATTTGTTGGCCAGAAAAAATATTTCGGGCAAACAACGAAAGTTCGATGGGGTTAAGATCGTAGGTTGCACCCAGGTCCATGTTGGTGGCTTTTCCTGAAAAGGTATAAAAAGAAGTGCTGTATTGAACCAAAGAAGCCCCCACCGACAGATTCTTTGCTATCGTATTTTCGTACGAGATCTTGGTGATTTGATTTTTATAATCAAAGTTAAGGTTGGAATAGAATTGGCTGTTCCCCGTAGAAATTTCGGTGAAGGGGATATTTGAAACCGCTGCTTCCATATAGCCAAAGCCAATTTTACCAATGGGCGTTGTGGTGGCCACAGCAATACTGGTATAGGTTAGTTCGTTCATGAAGGTTGTTGTGAAGACCGAAACAGAACCACGGTTAACCCTTTTGAGCGCCGCGGGGTTATCGAAAATGCTGTTGGCAGCACTGCCATACCCTTCGATATTGCCCATCCCAATCATTTCGGCAGAAGAACCCACTTCCGAAATTAAAAAGTATTCGGCAGCCATGGGCTTGGAGGTCAAAAGCAAGACCCCGACAAACACACAGGATAAAAACGTAAGGCCGTGTTTTAGTTGTTTCATGGGCGCACCACAAACTTTCCTTTACCAATAACTTTGCCGTCATTGATGATCAGGAAGAAATACACACCGGAATACAAATCAAAATTGTTAAAGTCGCTGCGGTTCAAGGGCACTGCGTTCCAGCCCAAGGCACCGCCATTGAGCTGACCAGCACTAAAGTTTTTTCGGTATATTTCGCTGGCCAACATGTCGTAGATTCGAATTTCGATGTTGGCAGGGAGTGTTAGGGTATATCCGATTTTGGGGACGTCAGACAATTTTGCGGGGTTGGGATAAACCAGAGGGGTTCCGGTTAGCTCGGCTCCGGCCACACTGGAACTGCCAATACTGCTCACTTGTACAGCATTCTCGTCGGCCAAAATTCCGTATCCAAATTTATAAACAACAAGTGACGAACTACCAGTGTCTTGGTAGGCCGTAAAAAAGTCGTGAATGACGTACGAATAGGAGGTGTAGATCAAAGACGAGGATTGGGCAAAAACGGGCGCAGCCGCCAGCCCCAAACTCATCAGACACAGTAGAATCGCTTTTTTCATAATGGATTGAACTCTCAACGTCTCTTTTGTCGGACTAGGATCAGGAGGCGTTGATATTCGGCCCCCTTCGCCAAATATTTATCGGTTCTACCAATACAAAATTGCAACTTATTTTTAAAGATCAGAAAAATTCGATGTTTTACTGAGTCAAATAATTGGTAGTTATAGCTCCAAAAAATTTATCACACTTATCGGGCCAAATCTATTGAAATTTATTAATTGGATGTTTGAAACACATCGATAACGGGCAGATACAACACATAGAATCCAATCGCCTCGGGGGGGGACTAGACGTGAAATGTATCGGTGTGTTGGTTATTATGATGTGTTTACTGGGATCCGTAACCACCATTTCTGCAGTTGATTTTACAGATATGATTGGGGTCTCCAGCACTGCAAAAGGATTTGCAGTCACCGCTGAACAAAACAATATCGATGCCAGCTTAAAAAATCCCGCCGCCTTGGGCATCATGAGACGCATTCACTTCAAAACCAGCTATGGTAGCCTTTTTGATTCTGCCTATTACACCGCCAATTTAAGCATCGGAATTCCCATTAACACCAATTGGAGCGCGGCCCTTCAAGTGCCTACCAAAAGGATTCAAGACATTCCTTTGAGTGTGAATCAAGGGGGTCAAGGGGTGGCCATTGGGTCCTTTAACGATTCAGAAACCGTTGCCAATTTTACCCTTTCCCACCGAATCGGGATTCTGACTTTGGGCGCAGCTGCAAACTATCGCAGCCGAGAATTGTACACCGCCACTGCCCAAGGCGTTGGGTTTGATGGGGGGTTGATGCTCGCAACCGGTCCACTTACCGTAGGGGCCAGCATTCGCAACATTGGCAAAACAACCCTAACCTGGAGCACTGGCACCACCGAAACCATTCAAGAACAATACAATGTCGGCATCGCCTACCAGCTGATGCCCATGGTAAAACTATTGGCGGACACAACCTTGGGCACCACAACCGAAACCAACTTGGGCACGGTTTTTAGCCTGAACCCCTCGTTGAGATTTTTGGCCGGCATCCACGATGTGACCTCGAGTAAACAACTTGCCTTGGGGACAGAATTGGAATTGGACAGACTGACCGTTTCCTTTTCCTATCAAACCCATGACGAATTGGGAACCAGCTACAAAGTGGGAGTTTCATATGCATACTAAGTTGAGAATGGTGTTGTGGATTGTTGCTGTGTTGGTTGTGCCAACGCTTGTTTTTGGCGAAGACGGTATTCCAGGTATGGTTGTGTTTGAAACCAAAGGGTCTCAAACCCAAATTGCATCGGTATCGTCCAACGGCTCGGTTTGGCGCAAGGCCAAACGGGTTGGGCAGTATGCTAAAAAAAGATCTGGTAAAACAGTTGCAGATGTTTCTTCGGAAGGCACCACTTATGTTATCGAACTGGAAAATGCTGCAGACACAACCGATGTACTGCAACAACTTAAAGCAGATCCCACGATTCGCTATGCAGAACCCGTCTATCCCGTAACGGTATCTGGAATTCCCAATGACCCCTATTTCCATAACCAAACCTATTTGCAACAACCCTCGCTAGAGCCGTTGTTGTTGGCTACGGGTTCGGCTTCGATTGTGGTGGCAGTCGTGGATACCGGCGTGGACACGAGCCATGTCGACTTACAAGGCGAAATTCAAGATGGGGGCTACAATTTTTATGGCTCTATTTGGGGGCTACAAAACGACGATTATATGGATTATCACGGCCATGGCACCCATTTGTCGGGTATTATTGCCGCCGACCAAAACAATGGCATTGGCATTAGTGGGATAAATAACACGGTCAAAATTCTGCCCGTTCGGTTTTTGGACAGTGGCGGACGGGGCAATCAGCTCGATGCGGCTGCTGCCATTCGGTATGCGGTGGATCACAACGCTCGCATTATTAACTGCAGTTGGGGATTTACGGCTTTTAATCAGGCTTTAAAAGATGCCTTTGATTATGCGGCCCAAAATGGGGTTATCGTTTTTGCAGCTGCTGGCAACTCCAATACAGCCATTACCGAGTACCCAGCCGGATTCGACAGCGTCATTTCGGTGGCCTCGGTGGATACCTCGTTGTCTCGGTCTTATTTTTCGAGCTATGGGGCCAAAGTTTTGTTTTCGGCCTTTGGGAACAGCATTTTCTCTTTGGCGCCACACAACCAATATGCCTATATGAGTGGGACGTCTCAAAGCACAGCGGTGATGAGTGGGATTGCCGCCAAGGCCCTTTCGATTAAACCCAGCCTAACCAAAGCCCAGTTGATCGACAGCTTTATTCAATCCGCAAGCAACACCACACGCAACGATTCGACAGGTTATGGCGTCGTACAAGGGACATCGTTGTTAAGCAGCCTCACCGGCAGCACGCCAGAGACCATCGAGCAGCACTATTCAGTTAGCACTGCCCTTTCCGAACCCAGCATTGAGAACGTCTTGAATTTTCCCAACCCTGTACCCGCCAGTGGCACAACCTTTGGGTTTTCAGCCAACAGTACCGGAACCCTCGAGCTGCTGATTTTTGACACCCGCGGCACCCAAGTGAAGCGTTTGAACGGCGTTGTCCTGGCCACCTACAATACCTATGCTTGGGACGGAAAATCCGAAAGTGGCGAGGTTCTTCCCAATGGCACCTACTTTTATGTGGTTAAAGCAGATCTGGGAACCAAAACCCTTAAAGCCAAAGGCAAGCTGGCGATTCTGCGCTAGCCTACTCGACTTTAACCGGCAGGATAACAAACGGGATACCCCGTCTGTACAGGTTGCGTTGAATCGACAACACCATGGAATTGTGGAGCCACTGGGTTAAGAAGGTATCTTCTGGAAAAACCAATTTTCCGCCAAAGAAAACCGCATTGGGAAACCGCTTGATGATGTGATCGGAGATCTTTGTCATTTCGTCGGCCACATCCACGGCCATCACGCTGATGCCTTCTGCATAGTACCCAAACTGCTGGGACAATTCGACATAGCGGTTGACTTCTTTGCCAGATTTGGTTTGGAGGCGTTCCAGTTCTTCGAATCCTTTGAACACCCCAGCATCAATCAAACTCACCTGAACAAAAATAATATTTTTGAACACCCCACTAAACAAATTGCCAATGCTTCGAAGTGTGTAGAGCCCTAGGCCGGAAAATCCATTCACAAACAACACTGCCGTTTTGGCTTGGGTATCGCAAGGCAAAGGAGCACCAACATTCACGGTTGGAATAAAATCGGGCAAATTCGAAGCTGCGATTACCTTATCCAGTTTCTTAAGCAATAAAGCAGTGCCCAAATAGTGGCGTTTAATCAGCAACACAAACACAATTAAAAGTCCGGTTACAAACAGGGTAATCCAGCCCCCATCATGGAACTTAAGAACAATCATGGAAACCAAAATAAAACTGGAAAGGATTAAGCCAACACCACTCAGCAGAATCTTGGATTTCCAGCGTTTCACTTTAAACCGGCTCTCCCACCAGTGTTTGGTCATCCCTCCCAAAGACAAGACAAAGGTTAAAAACACATTGATGCTATACAAGACCACCAAAAAGCCGACTTCGCCACGGGTTAAAAACATCGTCACGATGGCGGCGGCGCCCATAATCAGGATGCCGTTTTGGGTGATGAGTCGGTCGCTGAGCATGGCAAACTTGGTGGGAAACCAGCGGTCGATGGCCATGTTTGCAATAACCCGAGGACCGTCGATAAAACCCGTTTGGGCGGCCACGAACAAAATGGCAACTTCAGAAACCAGTGTGGTTAAGAAAAAGGCATAGCCCCAATGGGCCGGCCACCCTTGGGTGACGTTTTCCAACAAAATGGCGTTGAGGGTTTTTCCATAAGCCGGGGAGACATTGAAAAAGATGTAGGCCAACAACAGTCCCATCACCATAAACGACAGAGAGGCAGCCATATATTGCATGGTTCTACGGGCTGTTTTGACCCGGGGCTCGCGAAGAATCGACACCCCATTGCTGACGGCTTCGATTCCGGTATAAGTTCCAGCACCCATGCTGTAGGCTTTTAACAACATCAAGAAGGTTCCCAACAAGCCCACCGAAGCCCGGGTTGCCGATACATCGGCGGCTGTGGCATGCACCATGGCCGGAATGTTACCCAAATGCCCAAACAGGGCGTAAAGAATCACAAACGTGTGGGTCAGTACAAAGACAATAAAAACTGGCACCAAAGGTACTACCGATTCTTTGGCCCCTCTTAAGTTCAGAATCGAGAGCAGCAACACCCCAAAAACAGCAAAAGCCAGCTTGTAGTGATACAAATGCGCCGGCAAAAAGCTAAAAACCGCATCGGCACCACTGGCCACCGAAATGGTGATGGTTAGCACATAGTCGATAATCAGGGCGCACCCAGAAATCATGCCCATGGTTGGGGACAAGAGTCGGCTGGCTACCAGATACCCACCGCCGCCCGAGGGAAAGAGCTCGATGATTTGGTTGTAGCAAGAACTAATCACAAAAATGGTCAAGACAGAAGCTAGGCCCACAAAAATGGCCAGATAGGGATGTTGATGCAAGGTCATGAAGGCCTCTGCAGGACCGTATACCGAGGAAGACAATCCATCGGCACCTAGCCCAACCCAGGCAAAAAAGGCAATCAAAGACAGATGGTGAAAGGTTTGTTGATCGAAAGGATTACGGGCTTTGCCGACAACCAAACGCTTCAGAGCTTGAAAAAAACGTGTCATAACTTCCATAATGGTTTTAGTCTGATGAGTTTACTAGGAAGGAAAGAGCATGTCCAATCCGAAAAAACAGCCCTTGTACGCCATCAAGATCGAAGGGATTCGGGCCAGAATCCACGAAGAATTGGGACAAGTGAACCTAGCCGAATGGGATCAGACGCTAAAACAAAGCGCCCACTGGAACACAGCGGTAAAGGGAAGTTTATTGGCCTCGAAACCCAGCACTACAACAGGCGATAGATCAGGGTTTCCAGCAGATTTAGCGCAATAAAAGCAAAAATAGGCGACAAGTCCAAGCCCCCTACTTTTTCGGGACGAATGATGTTTCGAAAGGGGCTTAGTAGCGGTTCTGTAACTGTTTCAATGAACTCGGTGACGGGGTTATAGCGGTTGTGGGGAATCCAAGACAAAACCACCCGAATCACCAGGGCCAGATTTAAAATTTGAAAAACAACATCGATGAATCGGTAAATGAGACTCTCCTAGAAAATAATGGGCGTTAGCCTAAGATAAAGTAGACAGCTCTTGAGCTCGCCGGCATGCATTCACTATAACAGCTTGAAAGTCTGGGTCAATATTGCGGTCGGCAAAGGTATTGAGACCGGCTTCTGTGGTTCCGCCAGGAGAAGCCACCTCGGCAACCAGGGCTTTTGGCGATGTTTCGCGGTTCAGCAAAACTGTTCCAGCCCCCACCATCGCTTGGGCAAAAAGGCGTCTGGCATCGGCTTCGGACAGCCCCATTTGGCACCCAGCTTGAATCGCAGATTCGGCCAAGCGATATAAAAAAGCAGGACCACTGCCCGACAAGGCGGTTACGGCATTCAATTCGTTTTCCGAAACGGTTACCACCTGCCCCACCCCCGAAAACAGCGCTGCTGCAACCGCTAAGGCTTGGGGACTGTCCCCAACCAGGCCCGTCATGCCTTGGCCATAGACCATGGGCAGATTGGGCATGGCCCGAACAACCGCTTCGTGACCCTGCAAATCGTCACGCAGCCGCGAAAGGGGCAAGCCCGCCATCACACTGATGACCACGGTGTTTGCAGACACCTTTGGTTTTTGGGCAAGGCCCACCCATTGCTGGGGTTTGACGGCCAAGACCAAGGTCTCGCAAGCCAGGACTTGGTCTAGGGGTTTTAGCACGACACCAGCAGGCGCATCCACCAGGGGGCTGCGTTTGAAGACCCAAACAGGTCTGTCATCGCCAGCCATGCGGAGCCCCTGGACCAGGGCCCGGGCTATGTTTCCGAATCCGAAAAAACCCAGGGCCATTTGATTAATTGGAAAAATCGACTTTAGGCGCTTCGGTGGCCGAGGATTCGGCTTTAAAAAATTCTTTGGGCTTAAATCCGCTAAACGATGCCACATAGTTTTTGGGAACTTGCCTTATCGTGGCATTGTAGAGCTCAACATTGTCGTTATAGCGCTTGCGTTCGACGGCAATACGATTTTCGGCACCGGCCAACTCGTCCATCAATCGGATAAATTGGGTATCGGCTTTAAGGTTGGGATAGTTTTCGGAAATCACCAGCAACCGAGAAATGGCAGAATCCAACCCTCGAGACGCGCGTACTTTGTCGTCTGTGGTTCTGGCGCCGGCCAATTTGGCCCGGGCTTCGGCAACGTTGCTAAACACCTTGTCTTCGTGCTTCGCATAGCCTTTGACGGTGTTCACCAAGTTGGGGATCAGGTCATAGCGGCGTTGCAATTGGTTTTCAACTTGGGCCCAGGAGGCATCCACACTGGTTTCCATGGTGATGAAACTGTTTTTGACCGATACATACCACATGCCACCGACCACAATAAGGGCCAAAAGGGACAGCCCAAACACTTTTACAGGGTTAAACGGTTTTTTATCCATGACTTTTATTTCTCCTTTGAAAATGCGCTGATTTAGATCTGTTATTATTTCAATGTCGGTCTAAAATTACCAGCCCCCGCTGGCCCCTCCCCCACCGGAACGACCCCCACCAAAGCCACCAAATCCACCGCCATCCGAGTCGGATCGGCTGGATCCTCGTCCCAGGCCAGACATCAGTAAAAACAAAGGCAGGCTTGGGAATCGCCAACACAAAAAAACAAAGGCAATGACGCCCAAAACAATCAAGATCTGGCCGCCAAGACCCATCGGTTCTTGAGCCTTCCCTTTTGGGTGAACCACCTGGGTTGTCTGAACCGACAGCGAAACCCCGTTGGCTTTGGCCAACACTTGGGTCAAACTTGCATGGCCATTCAAAACCCCTTCGGAAAATCGCCCGGCCTTTAGGTAGGGGTTGACTTGATCCCGCAAAATATCCCCGGCTTTGGCATCGTTGAGAATCCCTTCCAGGCCATAGCCCACTTCGATGCGGTCTTTTCGTTCCTTAACAGCAATCAAAAAGAGAATGCCATTGTCTTTGCCCTTTTGGCCCATTTTATACTGCTCGAAAATCCGAATGGCGGCCTCTTCGATGCTGTCTTCGCCCAGACTTGGAATGACAACCGTGGCCACCTGAATGCCAGTTTTGGCTTCCAACTGGGTGGATAAACTTTCCATGATGGCTTTGTCTTTGGCCCCCACCAACCCGGTTAGGTCGGTGACATAGCCTTGGGGAACCGGGAGTTTTGGTGTGGCCAAGACACTGGATCCAACACACAACACAGTCAGTAGGATTAGAAGATATTTTTTCATATACTTTAGCGTCTAGGACCGTCGCAACGTGGGATTCCAATGCGTAAACCCGCCCACATCGGGTTTGTTGTCGCACTCGCAAACGCCGCCCCGGGCGAGGCGGTCGCTGTATTTGGATCGGTTTTCGTAAGGGTTGCCGCAGGTGGGGCAAACACGGTCGTCTGAACTGGAAGAACCTCGCATCGCTTTAGCCTTTGTTGGATAAAAGTTGATAGCCGCACAAGGCGTACAAAACCCGGGCGCCGACATTGGCATCCCAAGGGTCTTGTCCGGGGCTGACCTCGACCAGGTCGAAGCCAATGAATTGTCGATTGGATTGGACAATTTGTTGCAACAAATAGGTGATTTCTTCGAGCTGGAAGCCGCCAGGAACTGGGGTTCCGGTGTTGGGACACAAAGCAGGGTGCAGGCCATCAATATCAAAACTGATGTAGATTTTTTGAGGCAGGGTGGCGATGATGTCTTGGCAAAGTTGGTGCCAAGATTTTCCTTTAAATTGGGCTTCTTTGAGGGCTTTATCGGTGAAAACTTGGACCCTGGAATCGGTGTTGGCCAGTTCCAATTCGGCTTCGCAATAGTCGCGAATTCCCACTTGAACCAAGCGGGTGATGGCTGAGATCTTGAGGGCGTTGGTCATGATAGAGGCATGGGAATAGGTGAAGCCTTCGTAGGCATCCCGCAGGTCCATGTGGGCATCGATTTGGAGAATGCCAAAATCGTTATGACGATCGGCCAAGGCTTCCAAAAAGCCCAAGGAAACACTGTGGTCTCCGCCCAACAAGCCCACCAACTTGCCTTTGGCCAACCACAATTCGGCCTCTTCTTTGACCCCGGCATGCAAGGCGGCACAAGCTTGGTTGATTTGGTCCAATTGCTCGGCCAATTCGGGGCTTTCGGCGATGATCTCGCCATCGACTTGGGCTTGGATGAGGCGTTCGGCAATGGGACGCAGTCGATCGGAATTGGCCCGCCATTCGGCTGGGGGATCGATCCAGGCAATACCAGACTGCCAGGCAGTTGGGAAATCGGGATGATACAAATCGACTTGCAAGGACGCTTCGGCCACGACCTCGGGGCCATTGGCTGTGCCGCCGCCATAGCTGGTGGTGACTTCCCAGGGTACGGGAATGACCACCATTTGGGCTTCTTCGGGGGTAAAAGGAAGACCAAAAAGCCCGTTATCGGCCTGCCCCACACTGTTCGGATCAAAGTTGGTTATTTTTTCATTTGTCATAAGTGTGGAATAATACCAGACCATGATGAACACTGCAAAAATACGCGATATTGGAATTCACGGCGAAGGCATCGGCGATTGGGAGGGGTTGACGGTGTTTATTCCGGGGGCTTTACCCGGCGAAACCGTGGCTTTTTCCCCCAAGGTAAAAAAAACCAAGTATGCCACCGGAACCCTAAAAACAGTAATAGAACCTTCTGCCGACCGCCGCGAGCCGCTTTGCGACTTGTTTGGGCGTTGTGGGGGGTGTCAGTTACAACATTTGGCCGATCCTGCCCAAGCGGCCTGGAAAACCAACCACGTTAAAGCCGCTTTAGAACGAATTGGGGGATTTGAAGCCCCTGTGGTTCATCCGATTTTAACCGGATCGCCCTGGCACTATCGCAACAAGGCCCAAATTCCAGTTTATTCGACGGGCATGGGCTTTTTTGCAGCCAATAGCCACAGCGTGGTGGACATGACCACCTGCCCCATTCAAAACGACACCATCAACACAACCTGGAAAGCCGTTCGGCGCGCCATTATTGACCACGCCATTCCGGTCTACGACGAAGCCACCCACAAAGGGGTGTTGCGGCATGTGATTATCCGGGTGTCCCTGTCCAGCGGCGCGGTGATGGTGGGCTTTGTCGGCCTTTCCCCCACCCCACCCAAGGCCGTGACTTTAGCAGCCAAACAGGTGGCCAAGCAGGGCGTAACCTCGGTGATCTACAACCACAATCCCGCCAAAGGGAATACCATTTTGGGCCCCAGCAACCGGGTTTTGGTGGGCAGTCACACCTTGTCGGACGAGCTGCTGGGCATTGCCTATCAATTCGACTTACATTCGTTTGTTCAGGTCAACACCCCTCAGACCGAGGTGCTGTATCAAACGGTGCTTAAAGCGGCGGCCTTGTCAGGCACCGAAACCGTGTGGGATGTGTATTCTGGCATTGGGATTTTGACCTTGCTTCTGGCCAAAAACGCCAAGCAGGTGACCGGTATCGAATCGATTTCCCAAACCGTTGAAAACGCCAAGGCCAATGCGGCCTTAAATGGGGTCACGACTGTGGATTTTCAAGCCGGGGCTGCCGAAAACCTGTTGCCAGAACTGCCCGGCACCGTGGATGTGATTGTGGTCGATCCCCCGCGAAAAGGCTGTGAAGCGCCGGTTCTGGAGGCCATTGGCCGCAGCACTGCCCATACCCTGGTCTATGTATCTTGCGACCCCGGCACCTTGGCCCGAGACCTTAAACAGCTGAGAACCCATGGGTTTGTCTTGGAATGGGTTCAGCCCATCGATTTGTTTGCCCAGACCATTCATGTGGAAAGCGTATGCAAACTCTCCCGACCAAAGCCGATTTAAGACGCCAATTTCGGCAAAAACGACGCCAAATGACACCCGCCGATGTTCAAGCTGGGTCTGCACGATTATGTGCCCAGTTGGCCGCTTATGTTGACGCCGCAACCGTGATTGCAGGTTATTTGCCTTTTGACAACGAGCCCGACTTGACGCCTTTGCTTAAACAAGCTCTTGCAGCAGGAAAAACCCTGCTTTTACCCCGACACGTTGGTGAATGGTATGATCTGGTTCAACTTCATACCTTTGAAAGCGACATCGAAATGGGCCCTTTTGGGATTCCCCACCCCAAAACAACAACGCTGGCAACCCAAACCCCAGATTTGTGGCTGGTGCCTGGATTAGCCTTTGATGCAAACGGCTATCGTCTGGGATTGGGCAAAGGGGTTTATGACCGGCTTTTACACAACGCCCCAGGCTTGAAAGTGGGAGTTGCTTATGAGTGGCAACGGGTTCCCGCCCTCCCCCACGATGACTGGGATGTGACGCTAGACCAGGTTGCGCCTTTCCTATGCCGCAGAAACACAGTTATTTGAATAAACTGCTAAAAGGGCTTGTACCATTTGATTTTGAGCAAGAACTTGTCTTTGTAAGCTTGGTGTACCTTTGTCGTCCATAAACTGAACGACCTTAGCGGCAATGTGTTCCCACACACCTTCTTGGGTTACAGTTGCTAACCGTTGCAGGAATCCTCTTTGTTCTTGACCTAAATCACAATAGCGGAATAGGCCATCAATTAGGGTTTGTGCCGTGGTACTAGGCAGGGCATTTAACAGGGCTACAAACCGATTAGCTGGATCAGCCTGCTTGCTCATAACGTACTGTTTCAAAAGCGCCTGAACAGTGGGGGTGTTTGCCAATGTTTCTTTTTGAGCCTGGGTGGTGGTGTCCGCTTGCATAAAGGCTATTAACTGGGGAGTAACCTGTTGCAAAACAAAAGGGTGGTCTATTTCAGAAAAATTCTGAAAAGCCTTGGTTTTTTCATCGCCATTAAAGTTCCTTAAAAAATAAGACCAATCAAAACTGAGATACAGTGGACTGCCAAAACCCGGAACTTCATTTAAGGTTTTTTTAAGTGGAATATATTTTTTATGCATGGTTTTGAATCTGTGTATTATTAATCATCATCGATATCACTATCACTGGAAGCGGCATCATAGGTGCCGTAATCATCAGCGGCATCATCGACAGTGTCATCATCAGCGACATCTGCGGCATCATAGGTGCCGTAATCATCAGCGGCATCATCGGCAGTGTCATCATCTTCCAATAGGTGTTGTTGTAATTCAGTTTTTAAACGTCTGTCTTCTCTGAGTTCTATTGTTCTGGAATAGCCCGTACCATGATTTTGTTTCCTGATATGGTCTCTGCCTCTAGGCCCAACATGATGTTGTGTTGCCTCTTTAACAAATCCAATAGCCCTATCATCACCCAACTCGTTTAATAAACTTAGAACATCTGGAAAGCCTTGCAAGATGTGCATTATTCTGAGTCGGTCCCTACTTGGTAGATCCTGAACGACCTCACAAAGGAATAACCGAATTAAACGATCAACAACACGGTTGTAACCATACATTTGTGCTAGTTCCAGTGGCGACTTGTTTTCTATATAAATTTCTAAAACAGTCCGAATTGCACCTTGTTCATTATTATCCCTACAAGCATACACCATGCCGTCAATCAAAGCTTGGGCAACGGCAGGATCAAGACCATTTAAAAGTTCTACCACATTTTCTGCAGCATCATCACTGCTCAGTGCGTAGTCTTTTAAAAGTTTCTGCACCTCTCTATTTTGGGCGAGGCTCACTTTGGCATCCGCATTGGTCTCATCTTGCACAAAGGCTATTAATTTGTCCGCAATGTGCTCCCATACACCCACTTGGGTGACTTGGGCCAAAACTAAGAATAGATTGGCTTTCTGGGCATCCTCCCCACAAGCACCCACCATACCGTCAATCAAAGTTTGGGCAACAGCAGGGTCAAGACCATTTAAAAGTTCTACCACATTTTCTGCAGCATCATCACTGCTCAGTGTGTAGTCTTTTAAAAGAGTTTGCACATTATTATCTTGGGCAAGTGCTGCTTTGTGAGCACCCGTGGTACTAGTAGCTTGCATAAAGGCTATTAACTTTGCCGCTATGTGCTGCCATACACCACCTTGGGTGACCTTGGCCAAAACTTGGATCAGCCGAACTTTTTGATCCCCATCATCCCCACAAACATCCACCATGCCGTCAATCAAAGTTTGGGCAACTGCAACTTCAACCTTGTTTAAATGCGCTACCACTGTTTCAGCAGCATCATCGCCACTCAACGTGTAGTCTTTTAAAGGGGCGCCGTTCACAGCCCCTGCTTTTACAAGAGCCCGTCGAATTTTTAGAGCAAGGGCTTCTAGGTCTGTAAAACTGTTTACTGGGATTTTACGTGCAAAAGCCTCATGGGCCGCAAATTGGTCCACAACGGCTTGGGGTTCTCGGGCGAGGAAGGCTTTAATCCAATCTACGTTTTTTTCGGCCAAAACTTTTTGGATCAATGCGGCGTCTATAACAAGTTCTTTATACATTTTGTGCAAACCCTCTTCCACGGTGCGAGGGGTTTGTTGGCTAGCAGCTTCGTACCAAAGCGAATCTTGGGGCAAAACACACATAAGATAGGATGCGGCACCAAAGGCATTGAAGGCAGAATGGACTACTTGGCTACAGCGTTCTATCTCTTTTTGAACGGATTCAAGTTTAAGCCTAGCTTCTCCTAAGTCTCTACCTCTCTTAACCGCTGCCATGGTACTTTCATTCTTAGGTTTCACCTTGAGCTCTTCGACCCTAGCTTCGCATTGGGTTCTGTCTTCCAAAAGTTTACGCCATTGCATTGCGGTTTTTATAATTACTGGTGGGGACAAAGTGGGAGGGCTTGACGGATAATGTGGCTTTGATTTTGCAATAATTTTTTTCATGGGAGGTTCCTTTAACTTTCGGTCGAGGAGTCAGTTCTAGCATCGTCGTTATCTGCATCAGACCTATCATCGGCGGCTGAATTAGATCGGTCTAAAACCACCACGCTACTAGCTGAAACGCGCAATGCAGCAGAGGCATGGCTAGGTGTTCGAGTTCGGGCCGTTGTAGCAGCTGTAGCAGAACCGGGCTCAGCGGCGGCAGCCATTGTCGAGGCACGTTTACGACACGCAAGCTCGAACACGTCCGGATTGTCCCTTTGAATTTGTTCTAGATACGCTATTAAACGATCCTGCTGGGCTGCGTCTAGAACACCCATTGCGTATTTCACCAGCTCTGTTGTCCATAGTTTGGGATGTTGGCGGATGTAGGTTGTAATGCTGGACTCTTGGTGAGGGGTAGTGGGCCGAGAGTGCAAGGCAGCTGAAGACACGGGGGCTATTGGTAGAAAAGGTCCTGTAGATGCCGCTACCGCAGCTTGGATTGCAACAATGGGTGTAAAGCTTATAGGGCTTGCTGGAGATGTTGATGAAGGCCTAAGCACCTGCGCCGATTGAGGAGATTGGACGAGTTGCGCTAACAATTGGGTTTGATCATTCAGAGCTAAAGGCGACACTCTCCCGGCAGAGGTAGCTGGGAGATCGGTCCTTGCTGGGAGAGCTTTAACCAAAATATTCAAGACTCTCTCATTATGCAGACCAAAAATAAAGGCTTTGTTATTTTCGGTCAGTAATTCAAGCCAATCTTTAAGCGTGAAGCTCAACTCTATGCTTGCAGGACGGGTGTCGGTAGTACTTTCTACTTCCGGCATAAGAAGTGGCCAACTCACGTATTCTTGCATTAATTTTAAAATCTGAATGCGTTCTATCAAATTAAAATCGCGGGTTAATCCTACTCGACTGAGATGCTCATCGCTATAAAAACTTGGACATTTTCCCAGGACACTGATCAAATCCATTTCCAGCCGACCCAAGCACTCAATAACCGCTGGTTCGAAACGGATATCAACCCCCACAGCAACCCAGTCTTTCACTACCTGCACCGCTTGTTCTTCTGGAGAAGTTTTATCATGAGGTACACAAAGCGCGTCCAAAGTTTGATCTAGAACCGTTAACCCTTCAGAAGCCATCACCACTGCAGCGGAGGCTACCAAGGTATGAAGGGGGTTACGATCTAAAGCCTCTCGTATCCGATCACACGTCTGAGAATCCGCGCCAGTCGTTTCCACAAAACCATCCTCAAGCCATTGGTCAACATCGAAGCTATGAAATTTAACAAAAAAAAAGTCGCCTATTACTTGACTGGTTTGTTCACTCTCCTCTCTGGAAAAAGCTTTTTGAAGTAGCAAGGAAAGATGTTGAGCGTACAGCATGCTGGCGCCTTGTGTTTGGCGAAGTAAGTTCAAGCCGTCGGCCAAGGATTGTCCAATCTCTGCAAGTCGCTCTATTTGGGTGATCACTGTTGTACGGGTTTCAACCCATTCTTCGAACTCGCAAAGCCATACTTTAACTCGTTGGGCTCTGACTGCAGGTGGTTTTTTCTGAAAGGCAGGACTAAGTAACTCGTTTCGGGTTGTTTGAAGTTTGTTAAAAGTTTCTTCAAACGTCCCAACCACTTCTGCAAGATGACGCTGTTGACCCGGATAGGCCACTGTAATGGCGCCTTGCATATCCATCATTGAAACCAGATGTTGTTCGGACGGCCTCACCCTGTCTGGGGTGGCTCGTAATACACGATGTGGCGTTACGTTTACTGCAGTGGCGGGGAATTCGGTGGCAGACAAAGACAGTGGCGTTGAATGTTGAGGAACCAATCTCGAAGCCATTGGAGTCAAATCTAAACCAACTCCGGCAGCAGTACTATCCCCTACATCTGAATCTGAAACAGATGATAAACTTCTACTTAATCTTGATGTCATCGACGCAGAGAAATCCATCCTATGGGTGCTGGATTCAAATTGTAAGTGAGATTCTACTGTAGTTAAACGATCAAAAGCAGGGGAAGCAGCCGGAGTTCTAACACCATGTCGCAAAGCTGTAGCAGCACGCACGACCGTTACAGCTACATTGAGCCTTTCAACAGGACCTCGACGATGAAACAGAGATAGCCCCCAAGCCCTTACCTCCCTGACTAATGCGTTACCACTGTCCTCTTTTCTTTGTAATTCCCACTTATTGGTTGATAACCCTTGTGCAAGCGTTTCGCCATGGCGGGCTAAGAAATCAGAAACTTTCTGACCCAGTGTTTGGCATAGCGTCTCCAGTGCATCTACGCAATCCTGAAGAGAAACCTGGGAAAGCAGTTTATCTTTCTCAATAAATTGAACAATCTCCAAGTCATTACCGGCTATAATTAGACCCGCTAAAATTTTAAGGGCGAGTTGAACATTTTGTTGGGGGGAAACGAGTTCAGAATTAACAATCAAACGCCACCGATGGCATTGGTCTAGGTTAAAGTCAGGCCCGTCCAATGCGCGTTGGATATTCGAGACAGATCGTGTATGCCTCAAAAGGGCGATTGCGTGTAACCAATAGGGTTCAGAAGGCGATTCGACAAGCGTTTGCAGGCCATCGGAAACCAACCGTTGAGCAGTTTCCTGCCAAAGCCACTCCGCATGGTTCATATCAATTGAGGTGTGATGCAACAGGGCTTCAACACCTCTGTACAGGCTTTCAAATTGGGTAGGCCCAAACCTTAATTGTTCAAAACCAGGTTTATTTTGAGCTAAACCAAGAATAATGAATGGGGCTAGTCGCGTAAACACTTCTCCTGTGGCATAGCGCGCACTATCAACAATAACTGTGCAGGTGTTCGCTAAAAGTTCGTTAAGTAGCTTTTTTCCTTCAGAACACGTTTGCAAACTCCCTACAATGCGAACAACCGCTTCTTCCTTGACCCCCTTACCTTCGACACAATGCATTAGAAATTTTTCTTGGAATGTTCGCGCTCTCACCCCCGTTGTCCCCTCGTTAGCCTTGGTTATTAGCGCAGTTACAACCACGTCGAGTTTTTCTGGAGACACCAACTGTGTAACCGTTTCCAAAATAGCAAAGAATCTTTTTGCGCTGATTTCCTTGCCATCACTGGTTTTGCAAAACACCATCAACCTGGCCAACGCCCCGACTGCATTGTCATCGTTTTGTATTGCGGCTCGATACTCCATCAACTGGGCTGCAGGTAATAGGGCTGCAACAGCTTGTTTTTTAAATTGGAATTTGGCTGTAATCTTTCCCCAGAATCCATTGCGATCACCAGAAACATCCAACTGAAGCACCCGAACACAAGCAAAAAGATCCGATAGTGAAAGATGTTTGTTATCTAAAAACTTCCCTAGCAATATCTTTTTTTGAGAATCTGGGGTGGTTTCCGGAATGGATTGTTGATCTTGTCTCCGAATGGCTGCTAGAAGGGTTCTAGGATTCATGGCGTCAAGTTCAATCAAAACTTCATGCTCTCGACCAAAACTATCCATTAGACGCACTGAATCGGCAGATCGCGCAAAAGGCATTCTTGCCGCTACTATCTTTTTTAACCCCACCATACCCCTATCTCCTTCTGATTCGACGCAGCGACTGGCTGCACGGGTTTAACACATGTTTGATTCTAAGGCCCAATACTGGGTCTTTAATTTGTCGGTGAATTCTTGAAAAAATTGCAAAAAAAACCGGTCATGGCGTAGACTGAAGGGCCTATGAGCATTTTGGTGATTGATGGACATTCGTTGGCGTATCGGGCTTTTTTTGCGTTTCCGCCCAATTTAACCTTGCCTGATGGGCAGCCCATTAATGCGGTTTTTGGGTTTTTTACGCTGTTGTTAAAAGCCTACGACGAGCTAAATCCTAGTCATTTTATCATTTGCTTTGACCGAAAAGAACCCACTTTTCGGCATGATTTATACACCGCCTACAAAGCCCATCGTCCCCCAGCCCCCGAAGAATTTCGGTCGCAGATGACACTTTTAAAGCAGGCCTTGGGCGAGGTTGGCATTCCCATTTTGGAATCGCCAGGTTTCGAAGCCGACGACATTATGGGGACTTTATCGGCCTTATCCCATACCTGGAAAACCCCCTGCTTTTTAATGACGGGCGACACCGACTGCCTGCAATTGGTCGACACCCAAACCTCGGTGGTATTAAGCAAGGCCAGAAGCGACGAATTGCACATTATGGACTCAGCCGCCGTTCAGGATCGCTATGGGTTAAGCCCAGCCCAGTTGATCGATTTTAAAGCCCTTAAAGGCGACCCCTCGGACAATATTCCGGGCGTTGCTGGCATTGGCGAAAAAACGGCCACCAATCTGTTGCAAACCTATGCCACCCTCGAGGGCATCTACGAGAACCTAGACGCCATCACCGGCGCCACGCACACGAAGCTTCAAACCGGCCGCGAAATGGCCTTTTTGTCTCAAACCTTGGTTCGGATTGTCACCGATGTGCCCATCAACCCCGATTTGTCTGCCTATGCCTATAGCCCCAACTGGGCGGCTTTGTTTGGGATTTTCGAGCGGTTTAAATTTAATTTGTTAATGCGCAAATATGCCAAGTTTCGGCCTGGGACTTCTGAATCTGTTGCTGGGGCTGCCGAAATACCCTCAGCCCTTTCGGCGCCCGAGGCAACCCCAACGGCCCCCAGCGGAACCTATGCCCTTGTGGACGCAACAACCCTCGATGCCCTGCTGCCCAAACTGCAAGCCGGATTTGCCTTGGATTTGGAAACCGATTCGGCCACCGCAGTGTCGGCCACTATTTTGGGGCTGTCGTTTTCGGTATCGCCTGGGGAAGCCTACTATGTGCCTCTTCCGGCGCCCAAACCCCAGCTGGCTTTGTTTTCTAGCCCAGAGCCTACCCCGACCTTGCCCGAAGCCTTGCTGAAACTGAAACCCATCTTGGAAAACCCCACCATTCCAAAAATAACCCACAACGGTAAGTTTGAATTAACCGTGCTTCGCCACGCCGGCATTCACCTGCGCGGTATTGGGTTTGATACCATGATTGCCGCCTTTTTATTGTTTCCCCTAGAAACAGTGGGTCTTAAAGACCTGGCCGCCCGCCATTTAAATGTGGCCATGACAGCCTTCGAAACCCTGACCCAAAAAGGGAAAATTCCTTTTGCCGATATTCCCCTCGAACAAGCCGCTGCCTATGCCGGAGCCGACGCCGATATGACCCTTCAGCTCAAACTCAAGTTTGATCCTTTGCTTAAAGCCAAAGGGTTGGAATCGTTGTTTTCCACCATCGAGATGCCACTTCAAGCGGTTTTGGCCGACATGGAAACCACTGGCGTTTGTTTGGATACTGCCTATTTGAATCAGCTCGAAAGCACCTTTGATGGAGAATTAAATACCTTGTCCAAATCGATTTTTGAAGCGGCAGGCATGCCCTTTAACATTAATTCACCCAAACAATTGGGTAGCGTTTTATTCGACACCCTTCAATTGCCGGTGATTAAAACCACCAAAACCGGGAGATCCACCGATGTGTCGGTTTTGGAAGCCTTGAAAACCCAGCATCCGATTGTGCCCCATTTGTTGCGGTTTCGAACCCTCGAAAAATTGCAATCCACCTATGTACGTGCCCTGCCCTCTTTGATTAACCCCGAAACCGGTCGGGTTCATGCCTCGTTTAACCAAACCATTGCGGTAACGGGACGGCTCTCGTCCTCGAATCCCAATTTGCAAAACATTCCCATTCGCACCGAAGAGGGTCGAAAATTGCGTCGCGCCTTTATTCCCTCGGCCAAAAACCGTTTGATTCTTTCGGCCGACTATTCCCAAATCGAGCTGCGCATTCTGGCCCACTTGGCCCAAGACAAAGCCATGATTGCAGCGTTTAAGGCCGGCGAAGACATTCATACGTCCACGGCTGCCGAGGTCTTTGGCGTGCCCAAATCCGAGGTCACCAAAGACCAGCGCTACAAAGCCAAGGCCGTGAATTTTGGCATTATTTATGGCCAATCGTCCTATGGACTTTCGGACACCTTGGGCATTTCCATGAAAGAAGCCAAAGCCATCATCGACCACTATTTCGAGATTTTTCCCACCATCAAAACTTTTATGAACACCACCATTGCCTTTGCCCAAGACAATGGCTTTGTGCGTACCGAATTTGGTCGCATTCGACCGATTCCAGACATTTCCAGCGGCAACCGCAGCCTTCGCCAATTTGCCGAACGCACCGCTGTGAATACCCGGGTTCAGGGCACAGCGGCCGACATCATCAAAATTGCCATGAACCGAATTTTTACCCAACTAGAAACCGAAAAACTAGCCTCGAAATTGATGATTCAAGTCCACGACGAGTTGGTGTTTGATGTGGTGGATTCCGAACTTGAAACGGTTCAAGCCCTGGTTAAAACCCACATGGAGGGTGCGGCCAGCTTTAGCGTGCCTTTGTCGGTGGATTCGGTGGTTGGGCCTTCTTGGGAGGAATTGGAAGGGTAATTACGCCTCTGCTTGCTCTTGCAGGGCCAGCCACTGTTCTTCCAAGGTTTCCAGCTCGTCTGAGAGTTCAGACAACCGCAGTTGGCGGCCCACATCGATGGTTGTGGGATTGTTGGAAAAAAAGAGGTGGATTTGCTGCTTCTCTTTTTCCAAAGTCTCGATGGCCGTTGAGATTTTTTTGATCTGCGATTGAACATCTTTCCCGGCTTTGGACTTGGCGTTTTTGGATTTTCCCGATTTGGCATTGCTGCTTTTGCTGTCGCCGGAATCAGAATCGAACAGGCTTTCACGAAGGTGATACACATACTCATCGTAGGTGCCCGGATAGCCCATCACATTGCCGTCTTTGACCTCGATAATTTGGGTGGCGGCCAAGTGCACAAAGGTGCGGTCGTGGCTGATAAAAAACAAGGTCCCCTGATAGTTTTTGAGGGCATCGCCCAAGGCTTCGACGGTTTCGAAATCCAAATGGTTGGTGGGTTCATCCAACAAAAACACGTCGCTGCCAGACAGCAACAAGCCGGCCAAACACATCCGTGCCCGCTCTCCCCCACTCAGCACACGAATTTTCTTTTTCACCTCATCACCTGGAAACAGAAAACTTCCGGCCATGTCCAAGATGGCTTGCCGGGGCGTGGTGTCCAAGGCTTGGGATTCCAAATATTCAAAGACCGTATCGCTTTCGTCCATTTCGCCGTACACATGCTGGGCGTAATAGGCCACCTTCATGTCGTAGCCCCATTCGATGGAGCCGGATTTTTTTTCGAGGAACCCGGCAATGGTTTTCAAAAAGGTACTTTTGCCTTGGCCGTTGTCCCCCAAAACCGCCACGTGGGCCCCTCTTGGAATTTCCAAATTAATGCCAGAAGCAATGGTTTTGTCGGGATAGCCAATGGTTAAATTGTGGGCCGCCATGCCCAAGCCTTTTTTGACAGGAACTTGGGGCAACCGGATGCTGACACTGGACAAGGGCTGGTCGATATCGATGGTTTTGAGTTTGGCCAATTGCTTCATCTTGGACTGGGCTGCGGAGGCTTTGGAGGCCTTGGCCTTGAATCGGTCAACGAAGGTTTGCAATTGCTGCTGCTTTTTTTCGATGGTTTTGTTGTAGCGTTCGGCGTGGGCTACTTTTTCTTGTTTGTATTGAAAATAGGCTTCCACATCGCCTTCGTAAAAGGTGACTTCCCCACGCTCGACTTCCAGAGTTTGATCGCAGGTTCTTTTTAAAAATTCCCGGTCATGGGAAATCACCAAAAAACCACCTTCGAATTCTTGCAAA
Organism: Candidatus Margulisiibacteriota bacterium; assembly: GCA_050250935.1. GTDB lineage: Bacteria > Margulisbacteria > Marinamargulisbacteria > JBFWNS01 > JBFWNS01 > JBFWNS01. Next base: position 159,991 of record JBFWNS010000002.1, read on the forward strand.
AAAGTTTCCAATAACAACAGCGTACTCAAATCCAAATAGTTGGTGGGCTCGTCTAGCATCAAAAAATTGGGCTCTTTTAACAACATCGCCGTCAGCTTGACCCGCATTTGATAACCGCCAGACAAGGCCGTCACCGGCAACCACAATTTTTCATAATCCAACTGAAACTGACCCGCCAATTTGGCACATTCCCATTCTTCTCTTCCCGTGTCTCGGGTTAAAAAGTCCATGGCTACTTCGTCTTTTAAAAAGGGGTCATGTTGTTGCAAATAGCTGAGTCGCAACGCCGAAGACGGCGAAAAGGTTCCCCCATCGGCTTCTTCTTGACCAGTTAAAATTTTAAACAGGGTCGATTTTCCAGCCCCATTGCGGCCGATGACGCCAATTTTCTGGCCGTCTTGAAACGAGCCTGTGGCACCTTCGAGCACTGTTCGGGTGCCATAGGACTTGGTCAAATTGGAAAAACTAAGCAAGGTTGGCATAGGGAGGGGCATGATAGTGGACAGACACAAGGCTAGTCCAGAGCTAGCCTTATTGCCTTACTTAAGAGACGTCATGGTTTTAATGAAATAAATCGTGCCTCAAAATCGATAACTGTAAAAGTAGGATTAAAGCCAGAGATTATATGCCCAATTACAAATTTATTTCTATCCTAGTACAACTACCAGAAACACCAAAAGAACGTGTTTTTGAAACAACCATTCCCCAAAACCTTAATTTACACAGGGGTTTAAAGCCGTTTATTAAAGCCCTAACTCAAACCGCTGCACAAAACACGCTAGATTGTTTAAGGGGCGCCACTTCCCCTGCCCACCACGACACCGTCTGCCAGGCTCTAGAAAGAAGTCAGTCTGCTCATCTTCATGACTTTGAAGCCAAGCTAAAACAACCCGAAGTACTTTTTGCCCATTCAAAGTCTTTAAGGGGATTAACACGGCACGGCACTCATCTTGAAGGCAGTAACAGCATTTTTATGCTGATTGCCCGTGGACAACAACTCTTCTTACATGCCCAAAGGGCACCGTCTTCAAGCTTAAACAGATCGTGTCAACGGTTAGCCGACGCCTTGATAGAAGCCGCACTTTGGACCCTTCAAATAGCCTTCACAAAAGCCGTTTTTACAAATGTGCCAGAAATTTTTCCACCTGATACAGAAAAAACCGTACTTGGGACACTTCTTAAGGCAAGATTCGAAAGTGCAAAGGCCAGCTGCCAAACCCCCATTCTTATTCCAATAAGTAATGACACACACCAAATTTACTTTGGGGTAAAAATCAGTGATGCCAACGAAATAGAGGTTACTTATTATGAACTTGCCGGCAAAAAATATCCGCCAGACACCCCTGATGCCGCTACCTTAAAAGGCTCAAAAACAAAATTACAACGCTTGATTTTTCACCCTCAAAGCCCCGAATGGGCGATCTTTTTAAGGCAGGCAACACTACTTATCGCACAAGCGTCTAGCTCTTTTGATGCATTTCAAACCTATCTTGATACCTTACCCCCTTCAAACCAAAGCTTAACCAACCGTACTTTTAATGTTCAAACCGTCGGAAATTGCGCATTTAAAGGTCTCTCGGCAGTCATTCATGAGGCCCTTGGTGACGGGTATAAAGGCTTTCGAAAAGCCGAACACGATCACTACCAAAATCAACTATCCCGATCGCAAAAGCGTTATTATGGCAGAGAAAAATTTACGGTCCGTACTCAATTTCTTATTTTTGCAGGCCTAGGTGTTCCTTGCGACATATTGGAAAGTCAATATCATCGGCGCATTTCACCAGAAAGTGCACAACGCTTGGTTAGACTTCGCCACCCAAAATGGAAAGACAGGATGGCCGCCTACTTAACCCGTTATTGTAAAAGCTTACTCGATGGCTCCGGCCAAAATTATCCTACATATTTAAACCTGTTAGGGCTTCAAAATCTCGAAAAACTTACCTCTAAAACGATCAATCGTCATGTAAGGGAAGCACAGAATGCCTTTATTATTTTAAAACTCGCCCCTATTCCATTGCGGATTTTATATACAAACCCAGATGAAGCGATAAAGTACTATGAGTGTGATGATTAGCCAGCTGTTTTATTGCCAACATTGCCAAAATGTTAAAAAAAACGTAAGCTATCCACCCTATGAAAATCCATGAATACCAAGCCAAAGTGCTTCTCAAATCGTTCGGTGTTCCGATCCAAGACGGCCATGTCGTCGAAAATCAGTCCGATATCGCAGCCACACTCGACAAGGTGTACGCTGACTTCAACACGAATCAAGTTGTCATCAAAGCTCAAATCCACGCAGGGGGCCGCGGCAAAGGCGGCGGGGTAAAATTCTCGCCAACCAAAGAAAAAGCCCTTGAAAATGCCAACAACATTCTTGGCATGACCCTGATTACCCACCAAACCAGCCCACAAGGTCAGTTGGTGCGCAAAATCATGATTGCCGAAGCCATTGATATTGCCAAAGAATATTATGTGGCCATCACCCTGGACCGCGCCAAAGGCCAAAACGTCTTTATGGTGTCAACCGAAGGCGGCATGGAAATCGAAGAAGTGGCTGCAACGCATCCCGAAAAAATCATCAAAGAGTGGATTGATCCTGGATTTGGGTTGTTGGCTTTCCAAGCCCGCAAATTGGCCTATGGCCTGGGCCTTGAAGGTGACATTTTCAAACAAGCCGTAACGCTGTTCCAAAATCTGTACAATTGCTACGTCAAATTGGATGCTTCGATTGTGGAAGTGAATCCCTTGGTGGTCACCGATCAAGGTAAATTGTTGGCCCTGGATGGCAAGTTCAACTTCGATTCCAATGCCCTGTACCGCCACAAAGACATTGTGGCCATGCGCGATGTTCACGAAGAAGACCCTACCGAAGTAGAAGCAGGCAACTTTAACCTGAACTATATTAAGCTCGACGGAAACGTGGGCTGTATGGTTAACGGCGCTGGTTTGGCCATGGCGACGATGGACATCATCAAGCTTAAAGGCGGCGAACCTGCGAACTTCTTGGACGTGGGTGGTGGTGCCAACGTCGAAACCGTCAAAAACGGGTTTCGTATTATTTTGTCCGACCCCAATGTTAAAGCCGTTTTGATTAACATTTTTGGCGGTATCGTTCGCTGCGACCGCGTGGCCAATGGGATTATTCAAGCCGTTAGCGAGCTTGGTTTAACCGTGCCTGTGGTGGTTCGTTTGGAAGGTACCAATGCCGACTTGGCCAAAGAACTCTTAAGCAATTCCGGTGTCAGCATCATTGCTGCCGGCAGTTTATCCGATGCAGCCGAAAAAGTGGTTGCCGCTGCAACGGGAGGAAAATAATGTCTATTCTGATTGATAAAAAGTCTAAAATTATTGTTCAAGGAATTACCGGATCTGAAGGGTCCTTTCACGCCAGCCAATGTTTGGAATACGGCGGAAACGTCGTAGGCGGGGTTACCCCAGGTAAAGGTGGCCAAACCGCTTTGGAAGGCAAAGTGCCTGTTTTTAATTCTTGTGTGGAAGCCCGTGCAAAAGTGGGTGCCAATGTCAGCTTAATCTTTGTTCCCCCAGCCTTCGCTGCCGATGCCATTATGGAAGCGGCCGATGCGGGTATTGAACTGATTGTGTGTATCACCGAAGGGATTCCCGTCGACGACATGGTAAATGTGTATGCCTACCTCAAAAACAAAAACTCTCGGTTAATTGGCCCCAACTGTCCAGGTCTTTTGACCCCAGACGAAGCCAAAGTGGGCATTATGCCTGGCTTTATCGCGAAAAAAGGCACCATCGGGGTTATCTCAAAATCAGGCACCCTAACCTATGAAGCGGTTCACCAATTGGTGGCTGTTGGTTTGGGGCAATCCACCTGCGTGGGCATTGGTGGCGACCCCATCATTGGTACCAAAATGATCGACCTGTTGGATCTGTTCCAAAACGATCCTGAAACCGAAGCCATCGTCATGATCGGCGAAATCGGTGGGTCTATGGAAATTGAAGCCGCTCATCACATTAAAACCAATATCACCAAACCGGTTGTTGGGTTTATCGCGGGTCAAACCGCACCTCCTGGACGCCGCATGGGTCACGCCGGGGCCATTGTATCGGGTGCCGATGAATCCGCCGCTGCCAAAAAGAAAATCATGGCCAGTTGTGGTATTCATGTGGTGGACTCCCCTGCCGATATCGGCGTTACAGTTAAAAAAGCCCTGGGTCGCTAGATATTCAATTTCTGACTGACATTTTTCGCGAAACGCGTCTACTTTGCTGGACGTTGTTTCGCATCATGTTTCCAATATCTTTGGGGGTCTACCTTCTGAAAACATCAGGATGGCTAGACCCCCTTTCTGTTTTTTTAGAGCCCCTAATGCGTTTGGTTGGGCTACCCGGATCAATGGCCATTGTGTGGTTTTCCACCATTTTGACCGGTCTTTATGGGGGAATTATCAGCTTAGCTTCCGTTGGGACACCCCTATCCCAAGCTCAGGTAACGGTTCTAGGGATCTTAATGCTGATGGCCCATTCTTTACCCGTTGAAGTTCGCCTCACACAAATGGCGGGGCTTTCAGCTTTGTATATGCTGTTACTGCGATTTTTAGGAGCTTTGCTTTTTGGGGGCATTCTTCACCTTTTATTGAGCTATACCGGCTGGCTGTCTGGCCCAGCTTATTCGTTTTGGCACGGCGAGCCCGTCGCCTCATGGTCGGCCTGGCTTACCCAAGAGTTATGGACCTACCTTAAAATTTTTGGGGTCATTTTTGGGCTGCTGGCTTTTATTAAATTTTTACATCGGTTTCATTTGGACACCCTGTTTAACACATTATTAGCCCCTGTTTTAAAACCCCTTAACCTTAGCCCTGCCATCAGTCCTGCCATGACGGTGGGACTATTATTGGGGTTAAGCTATGGGGGTGGTCTCATTTTGAAAGACGCTCAATCAGGACAATTATCCAGGCGCGATATTCTGGTGGGGCTATCCTTTATCGCGCTTTGCCACTGTTTAATTGAAGATACCTTGTTAACCCTATCCATCGGCGGCCATATTGGGGCTTTGCTTTGGGGACGGATTATCTTTTCTTACATGGTTGTCTGGACCCTATCCAAAACGCTAAACTATATCCCTCATGAAAAAAGTCTTCGTAGCCGCTACGCGTCAGAATGACGGTAAAACCTTAACCTCGGTCGGGCTTTTCCATGCCTTGTCCCAACGCTTTGCCAAAACCGCCTATATGAAGCCCGTGGGCCAGCAATATTTGGTCATCGACGGCAAAAAAATCGATAAAGATGTGGTCCTATTCCAAAAAATTTATGGACTCACCCACCCTTTGGCCGACATGAGCCCGATTGCCGTTCCAAAAGGGTTTACCGAAAATTATATCCTGAACCCAAACCGCGAGCATTTGGTTCAAAAAATTAAAACGGGTTACCAGAATTTGGCCGAACACCATGACTGTCTTTTGATTGAAGGCACAGGCCATGCAGGGGTTGGATCTGTGTTTGATTTGTCCAACGCCGATGTGGCCGAACTATTGGGAGCTAAAGTGATTTTGGTGTCTTTGGGTGGCCTTGGCAAAAGCATTGATGAAATTTTACTAAACAAAGCCCTGTTTGATTTAAAAGGCATCGAATTGGTTGGGGTGATTGTGAACAAAATTCATCCTGAAAAATACGATAAAATTGTCCCCTTGGTCCGCCAAGGGTTGGAACGTCATGGCATTCGGTTGCTGGGTGCATTACCCATGGTGAATATGTTGTCGAAGCCCTCGGTTGCCGAATTGTGCGAAGACCTGAATGCCACCTTACTTTGCGGTGAAGTCGGCCTGAACAACCCCATCAAACGGTTTGTAATTGGCGACATGCTGCCCCACGATGCCTTGGATACCTTTAGCCCCAACACCATCCTGATTGTCCCGGCCAACAGCGAGGGCCTGATTATGACGGCCCTGTACGGTAATTTATTGGAAAGCGATAGTTCCTCTTTTGTATCGGCCATTATTTTTACGGGGAAAGCCGATCCCCACGAGAAAATTTTGTCGGTCATTCGCCATTCCAAAATCCCCGTCATGCAAGTACGGGACGATTCTTTTACGGTGGCCACCAAAATCAACAACATGATTGTTAAATTGCGGGCCGAAGAAACCGAAAAAATCAAAACAGCCCAAGCGCTGATCGAACAATACGTGGATATTGAAACCGTCTACAACCATCTTTAGGAGACCCCATGTCCAGCGATTTAAAACAACTGTTTAAACCCATTACCGCCGATATGGACGCGGTTTCTGTTCTAATTAATCAATCGGTGCGTCAGGCTTCGACATCGCCAGCGGTTCGGCAAGTCTTGGACGATATTTTAGAAGTCCCTGGTAAACGGCTTCGCCCTGCATTGGCTTTGTTTGCTTATTATTCCCTGCGAAAAAACAACAAAAACGACCGCAATAGCATTCGTCTGGCCGCCGCCATCGAACTGATTCACATGGCCTCGCTGATTCACGACGACATGATTGACCACGCCGAAACCCGCCACAACAAACCAGCCGTTCATGCCCGGTGGGGCCAAGATATTGCCATTCCGGCTGGGGTTTTTCTGTATTCGATTGCCCTGTCGTTAATCAGCGAAATTCAAAATCAAGGGGTGTTGCGGTGTATCAGCCACACAGTTAAGCAGTTGTGCGAAGGCGAGATTCGCCAGGTGTTTAAACGAAACGGCGATCTGATTTCGATTCCCCATTATTTGCTGGTTTTAAAAAAGAAAACGGGGGTCTTGTTTTCGGCTGCCAGCACTTGTGGGGCCTATCTGGCTTTGGACACCCCCGTAAGAACCGAATCGGTTCTAGCTCTAAAACAGTTCGGCAAAAACCTGGGTGTTGTGTTCCAGATTGCCGATGATTATTTGGATGTAAAAGGCAACAGCGAAGCCCTGGGCAAAAAAGCCGGACAGGACTTTTTGGAAGGCGATGTAACCCTACCCTTGTTGTATTTAATCGACAACACCCCAGAGCCACAAAAAACGGCGCTTTTGGCGCACATGCAAGCCCGAACCTTGGACGGGTTTTCGGTGGTTCAACGCGCCCTTTTGGACTGCAAACCGGCCAAAGACAACACCAAGACCATGGCCTTTCATTTTCTAGAAAAAGCCAAAACCGAACTGGGACAGCTGCCCAAATCGGTTTTCAAAACGGCCTTGGAGCAGCTGACGGCTGTGATTCAAAAACGGGGTTTCGACTAGACCGCCACCAACGGCGGCGTGGCGGCAACCCACTGGCGCAATTGCGACACAAAGGTTTCGTCTAGTGTTTTGACCAAGGCCAAACTGAACTCTCGAATGATGTCGTCGGCATCCTCGCATCCCAAAGACAGGCGAATTCCAAACTCGGCTATGCCATCCCTACGTCTTTCGTCGGGGCTCATTCCAGAATGGACTTGCTTACTGGAAATTTCGAACAAGGTATAGGGTTTTCCCAGGCTAACCGCCAGTCTTATAAACGATTGTTGGGCCAGGGTATTCACAAAATCCACCACCTGTTCGTCGGTAAACAACTCTGGGTTTAATTCAAAAAACAAGACGGTTCCAAAATGCCCCTGTTTAAGTTGCGCTTCGGCCAAAGTTCTGGCAGTGCCAACGCCTGGAAAATTAATTTGGCTAAACAAGCGATGGCCTCGAATTTCAAACTGGTTTAAGGCCACTAAAAACTCAGCAAAACGATTGGCGTTTTGGTGTTGAATCTCCACATGGGTATCGTATTTTGAAAGGCTTTCCTCGAACACTAGCTCTGCAGTGGATATGGCCATTTCGACCCCTTCAGCTTTGATTTTTTTCTCGATGGCCAAGGCATGACCTCTGTCGTTGACTGTAAGACAGCCCCAGGTATCGCCTGTGACCCCCATGTCTTTGTGTTTGGTGGCGCTATACACCACCTGCACCATCTGACGATATGCTCTGTACGCTGAAGGACTCTCACCGAAAGCCTTTTGGAGCAACGCATTCATGTTTAAAGAATGATCGGTCAAAAAGGTGTTGTCGATGATGACGCGCTCTACCCCGGCATCTTTGGCCGCTCGTAAAATCGCAATTATATCCACCATTTCGCAGGTGGGATTGGCCACGGGTTCGAAAAACACCACCTTGGGCTTTTCGCGTTGAATGGCCGCAATAAATGCATCTGTGGCACTGAATCGGTGGGAAACGGTTTGAATGCCCAAGGTCGGGTATTTTTCGTCAAACAGTTTTACGGTACAGCCATAAACCGGGGTCAGGTAAAGCAGTTTCCCCCCCTGTGGTAGGGCCGATCGAATGGCCACATCGATGGCTGCCATTCCCGATGTGGTGACAAACGCAGCATCTGCAGACTCTGTTCTTGCAATGTGCAGAGCCAGCGCTTTGCGGAGGTCTACCTGGATTTGAGGCATTTTTTCGAGATCGAGCTGCTCGCCAATATATGTCAGATCAACCGTATCTACACCTTTGGCAACAACTCCAGACATGTTTTTTCCAAAATCTTTTAAACAGCAGAGCATGGGGGTGTACTCGCCTTTTCGAATTCCGATCCATCCCCAGGTATTTCCCGGTTGGTACCCCGGCTGGTGTTCTGCAACGGTGCTTAAAACAGGACGAATGTTTGCCTTGCTGGATTCTGGTATTTCCCTAAAAAGACGCGGTGGATAATTGGCTAAAATTAGCTCATGGGATACTGGTTCAGTTTGGGTTTGAAGCTGGCGAAGAGCGGCTTCAATTTTGGGTCTATCTTCGATTTTTTCATAATCCAAAACCTCGATGGTTTGTACCCCATGGGTTTTGGCAAAAAGTTCGGCCAATGTTAGAGCGGCTTGGCCAGAAGACACCACAAATCCCCCTGCCCTGCCCAGCCCGTATGCGAGATTCATTTGTTCTGCAAGTCTGGCTGTGTCTGGTGTTCCCAATCGGTTGTACAGGTACAGCGCCCCAGCCGGAAACTCGCTATTATCGTCTGGAACTTTTCCCAAACTGGCAAAGGCCTCGGCAGCATTGGCCAGGGTTGGATATTCGGCGCTTACAGATCCATCGGGCTTACAAAATCGTGCCTGCATCCCATCGGGCCAATCCCTTTTAGTTGTGCCAATCCAAGAAGACTCCCGATGGGGATGTTGACGCTTTGTGCCTTCTTGAAGGGGTTGTTGTTGAAGCGCCCCAAAAGCTTCTCGTCGATCGGATAGCATTCCGACTTTGAACGCTTCATTCACCAAGGACAAACACGCTTCGTAAGTACCCCCAGGAGTTGAAACAGCCAGAATCTTGTACGGCATGGTGATGACCCTTTGTTGAGCTTGCTATTGGGAATGGGAAGTTCCAAAAAGCCTACTAAACAAAAAGCATCGACGTCAATTTGTTAGTTATTTTAAAAAAATTCCATACACCACTTTTGGCTAGAGCGAGGTTTCTCGCTTGGAAATGCTGGCGCTCACCAGATCCAACAACGCTGGATCTTCCAAAATTTGTCCCGTTCCGATGGCCACACAAGATAACGGATCTTCGGCCATGCGAATGGGAATGTTGGTTTCTTCGGTGATTAGACGTCCCAATCCTTGCAAAAAAGAGCCGCCACCCGTCATCAAGATGCCCCGTTCCATGATGTCCGAAGACAGCTCTGGAGGTGTTTTTTCTAGGGTGATTCTGACGGTGTCGATGATGGCCGACACACATTCGGACAAGGCGTCTCGGATTTCCATGGACGAAACTGTAAAGGTTCTGGGCAAGCCGGTTAGCAAATCCCGGCCTCGAATTTCCATGGTTTGCTCTTCTTTGAGGGGATAGGCAGAGCCAATTTCCATTTTAACTTGCTCGGCCATGCGTTCGCCGATCAACAGGTTATAGTTTTTGCGGCAATGCGAAATAATGGCATCGTCAAACTCGTTACCGGCGATGCGGATGGATTTACACACCACAATACCGCCCAACGAAATCACGGCCACCTCGGTGGTTCCACCGCCAATGTCGATAATCATATTGCCTTGGGCTTCGGCAACAGCAATGCCTGCCCCAACGGCTGCGGCCATGGGCTCTTCGATGAGCAGGGTTTCTTTGGCACCCGCTTGCAAGGCTGCATCCAAAACAGCACGTTTTTCCACTTCGGTGATGCCCCAAGGCACCCCAACCAAGACCCGCGGCTTAATGAATCCGTTGTTGGAGTTGGCTTTTTGCACAAAGGCGCGGATCATTTTTTCGGTGATATCAAAATCGGCGATGACCCCATCTTTCATGGGTCGAACGGCAATGATGTCGCCTGGGGTTCGGCCAACCATCAAATAGGCTTCACTGCCAATGGCCATAACCCGTTTGCTACCCTTTTCGATGGCCACAACCGAAGGCTCCCGAACCACGATGCCCTCGCCACGCACATAAACAACGGTATTGGCGGTTCCCAAATCGATGCCAATATCCCGAGAAAACCGATTCATCACCGCATCAAAAAAACCCATTCCGATTAACCTCTGGCATTTCTGTAAAATAAGATCAAAATTAGCGGACCATGATACCACGCTTTTTTAAGATCGGGTATAAGGTCTTCGTCGGCAAGCCAATGACCGTATCCAGGCTTCCCGAGACCCTGGCCACAAAGCGATTCCCCACCTCTTGCAGGCCATAGCTGCCAGCTTTGTCCAGAGGGTTAAAAGTCGTGCAATACCAATCGATATCGGTCGGTGAAAGCATTTTAAAGGTTACCGTTGTGGTTTCGGTTCTAGAGACGCTTTTACCCGATGTGGTGTCCAACAGACAAAATGCAGAGATCACCCGATGGGTTTCTCCCGATAAACTGGCCAACATCGCTTTGGCATCGTCCATGGTTTCGGGTTTTCCCAAAATACGTTTGCCCAGTACCACAACGGTGTCGACCCCCAACACAAGGCCTTGATAGTCGGCTTTAGAGGCCCAGGCTTTCTGCTTGGCCAGTCGGCGTAAATCGGCCCGAATATCGGCAGAAACCTTGGGCAACGCTTCTTCCAACAGCAGGTTTGGAATTTGTTCGAAAGCGATTCCGGCCTGGCGGAGCAGATCCACCCGGCGCGGAGAAGCCGAAGCCAAAAACAAAGTCATGGGCTAGCGATTAAGCAAATAGGCGTCTGAAAAACCCCAAGCTTTGACTCTGGCCAAATCGCCGGCCGCTGCTTGAGAAGACGGGTATGCCCCGGCTTGGACCCGATAGACCGTGACCCCATTGACGGTATCTTTCCAGACATAGGGAACTCGGCCATGGGCTTGGAGCTGTTTTGTTACGGCGTCTGCATTGGCAGGGTTGGCAAAGGTGCCCACGATCAATTTATACGTTAAGGGCTGAGTGGCAACCGGACGAGGCGTAGGGGCTACGGATCGTGGAGCGACCACTGTTGCCTTGGGCTTATAACTGATGTTTACGCCTGCCTGATGAACTGGTTTTTCGGCCTTAACGTCTGCCTTATCAACCGATTTTGCTTTGAGGTCTGGCTTGGGTTGCTCGGCTTTGGCCACAGGTTTTACACCTTGTTTTTCGGGTTTAGACGTTTGTTTTTCTGCCGCTTTAATTTCTGGCTTAGGCGTTGTTTTTTCGATTTTTGTTTCTTGAATTTGAGTTTCTTGAGTCGGTTGAACCTCTTCGGTGATGGCTTCTTGAGCAATTTCGGTATTTTCGCTGACTTCTTTGGTGATATCCACAAATTCAACCGTGGTTTCTTTGGGCTTAAAGACTTTTTTGCTGAGGTTAAAACCAAGAACCAGTAACACAAAAATGACCAACAAAATCAGAATCAAAGACAGGGATGCCTTTTTTAGGCTAAATTCGTGGGTTTCTCGCTCTCGCAACAGATCGCCCAGGCCATCGTTAAATTCTAAATCGTCACGGTCAAAAGGGTGCTTATCCAAGGCCATGCCTCCATAGGGGGAATTGGGGGTATCATACCAAAAGTCCTTGCCCACGTAAAAGCAAATCTCGACAAGGCTGGGTTGGGTATCGTTAAATAGAGGCATCATGATACTGTTTAAAGGCGTTACCCTTGTTTTGCCCGAGGGCATTCGCAATGGCGATTTGCTGGTTGAAAACGGCAAAATCAAGGCCATTGGTCCCAGCTTGCCCGAGCATGCCCAAACCATCATTAAAGACAAAGGGTTGACCTTAATGGCTGGGGTGATTGATCCCCACGTTCATTTTCGCGATCCTGGAGCCCCGCATAAAGAAGATCTGGAATCGGGGTCCATGGCCGCAGCAGCTGGCGGTGTCACCAGTTTTTTTGACATGCCCAACACCAATCCTCCGGCAGTAACCACTGCTACCATTGCTCAAAAAAAAGCCATTGCTGCTCAAAAATCGTTGGTGAATTACAATTTTTATATCGGGGCCACCCAAGATAATTTGGAGGACCTGCTTCAGACCCCCAATGTGCCAGGCATTAAGTTGTTTGTTGGATCAACAACGGGGAATATGTTGGTGGATGATCCCGACATTTTGGACCGAATTTTCAGAACTGGCTCCAGGCTGATCGCGGTTCACAGCGAAGACGAACCCACAGTCTTGGCCAACAAAGCCCGATACGAAGGCTCGACCAACCCCGCCGATCACGCCAACATTCGAAGCCCAGAAGCCGCCCTGATTTGCACCCAAAAACTGGTTGCTTTGGCCGAAAAATACCAGCGCCGCCTGCACATTTGCCACCTGACCACCGAAGAAGAAGCCCGGTATTTGGCCCAACACAAACCGCCTTTTGTGACCACAGAATTGTGCTTGCAACACGGTTTTTTACACGGACCCGAGATTTATGAAAAATATGGTTGTTTTGCCCAGATTAATCCCCCACTTCGGGACAAGCGACACGGCGAAACCTTGTGGCAGGCGTTGGTCAACGGCGTCATCGACTGTGTGGCCACCGACCATGCCCCCCATACGATCGAAGAAAAGCAAAAACCGTTTGGCCAAGCGCCTTCTGGCATGCCAGGCGTGGAAACCTCGTTACCCTTGTTGTTAACCCAAGTTGCCCAACACCGGTGCAGCTTGGAACAGGCGTCAAGGTGGTTGTCGGCAAAGCCAGCCGAGCTGTTTAAGATTCATAACAAAGGCGAATTGCGGGTGGGTTTTGATGCAGACCTGGCCCTGGTGGATCTGAACGCCACCTACAAAATCGAGGCCAAAAATCTCCACTCCAAATGCGGATGGACAGCCTTTGAAGATTGGACTGTCACCGGAAAACCCATTGCCACCGTGGTGAATGGACATTTTGTTTACCGCGAAGGCGACTTTTTTAAGGACCAAAAAGGCCAAGAAATCATCATTAAGGAGTAAGGGTATGAGCATTGAAACCTTGTCGCATGAAAACCGTGTTTTTGAGGCATCGGCAACGTTTAAAGCTCAGGCCAACCTCCAAGATGGGGCGCTTTATAACCAAGCCAAAACCGACCGATTGGGATTTTGGGAAGACCGGGCCAAAGAATTGCGCTGGATGCAGCCTTGGCACACGGTTTTAGACTGGCAACGCCCCTACGCCAAATGGTTTGTGGGTGGAAAACTCAATGCCTCGGCCAATTGTTTGGATGTGCATTTGGAAAGCCGTGCCACCAAACCCGCCCTGGTCTGGGAAGGCGAACCCGGCGACACCCAAACCCTGACCTATGCCGAACTTCACCAGCAGGTAACTGAGCTAAGCTATCAGCTGAAGCATCGGTTTGGTGTTCAAAAAGGCCATCGGGTAACGTTGTACCTGCCCCTGGTTCCCGAATTGGTGGTTGCCGTTTTGGCCTGTGCCCGAATTGGTGCCATTCACAGCGTGGTGTTTGGGGGATTCAGCGCCCAATCGCTTAAAGACCGCATTCTGGACTCCGGCTCTGAACTTTTGATTACGGCCGATGGCGGCTACAGGCGCGGCGGCATTGTGAATTTAAAAGAGATTGCCGACGCTGCTTTGGACAAAAACGATACGCCTGTCAAAAACGTTTTGGTGCTCAATCGTGTTCAAAAACGAGACGCCAATTTTTCTATAAACTGGATTAACGGCCGAGACCACGACTATGGCACGGTGATGGCTGAAGCTTTAGGAAAACAGTGCGAACCCGAAGCCATGGACAGCGAAGACACCCTTTTTATTTTGTACACGTCTGGTACCACCGGAAAACCCAAAGGCATCATGCACAGCACGGGTGGCTATTTAACCCATGCCCACTACTCCACCAAAGCCGTTTTCGACCTCAAAGACAGCGATGTCTATTGGTGCACAGCCGATGTGGGTTGGATTACGGGGCACAGTTATGTGGTGTATGGTCCTTTGTCGAATGGGGCCACGGTATTTTTGTATGAAGGCGCCCCCGATTTTCCCGATAAAGATCGGTTTTGGGAGCTGATTGCCAAATACAAGATCAGCATTTTTTACACGGCCCCAACGGCCATTCGGGCCTTTATGAAATGGGGAACCGAGCTGCCGGCCCGTCATAATTTAAGTTCTTTGCGGCTGTTGGGAACGGTGGGAGAACCGATTAACCCCGAGGCCTGGGTTTGGTATCACCAACACATTGGCGGGGGCCGTTGCCCGATTGTGGACACCTGGTGGCAAACCGAAACCGGCGGCATTATGATTTCCAATTTGCCCGCGTTAAATCCCATGAAACCTGGTTATGCAGGGCTTCCTTTGCCCGGGATATCGGCTCAGATTTTAGAAACAGATGGGCGTCCGTTAAGTACAGGCGGTGGGCTTCTATCTCTGACTGAACCGTGGCCGTCGATGCTGAGGGGCATTTGGGGAGACCCTGCCCGCTATGAAGACGTGTATTGGAGCCAATTCGAGACTTACTTTGCCGGCGACGGCGCCACCGTGGACGAAGATGGCTATTTTATGGTCTTGGGCCGGGTCGACGATGTCTTAAACGTGGCCGGACACCGCATAGGCACCATGGAAGTGGAAAGCGCCTTGGTCGATCATGCCAGCGTGGCCGAAGCTGCCGTTGTGGGACGGGCAGATGATCTTAAGGGCCAAGCCATTGTGGCTTTTGTGATTTTAAAAGAATCGGCCATTTCTTCGCCAGCGCTCAAAAAAGAACTCATCGCCCATGTTGGGACTGTGATTGGGGCCATCGCCAAACCCGCCGATGTGGTATTCACCCCAGAACTGCCCAAAACCCGTAGTGGCAAAATCATGCGCCGGTTGCTTAAAGACATTGTTGCGGGCAACCCTTTGGGGGACACCACGACCTTGGCCAACCCAGCTATTGTTTCAGAGATTGCAGACCTGTATCGGACAGGGTGTTTGGAGCGGGAAAAGGGACTCGAACCCTCGACATCAAGCTTGGAAGGCTAGCGCTCTACCAACTGAGCTATTCCCGCTCGTAAGTGCGGTCAATCCTAGCAAAGAACGGGGAACAAAACAAGGCTCCGGCCTTCAAAAATACGGCCAATTGGGCTATCCTAGAGGCCATGTATCCAGAGCTCAACGGAAAAGTTGCCTTAATTACCGGCGCCAGTCGCGGGTTTGGCCGTGCGATTGCGTTGCGATTGGTTCAAGAAGGCTGCCACATCGTGGTGAACTACCGTCGCTCTAAAACCGAAGCCGAAGGGGTTTATGCCGAGATTTTGGCCATGGGTGGAACCGCTACTTTGGTGCGGGCCGACATGGGTGATGAGGATAAAATCAAGGCCATGTTTGAACAAATTAAGGCCGAGGTTGGCCGCGTTGATATTGTGGTTCCCAATGCCTCGTTTGGGATTCCCGGGCAGGCCATGAATGCCACCACCCGCTATTGGGATGTCACCATGGATGCCACCGCCAAATCGCTGTTGGTGTTGGCCCAGCAAGCTGTGCCATTGATGCAAAATTGGGGCCGAATCATCACCGTGACCAGCTATGGGGGTCAGCGGGTGTTGGACGGGTATGGGGTCGTTGGACCTGCCAAGGCTGCTGTTGAAGGACTCACCCGAACCTTGGCTGTGGAACTGGCCCCAAAAAATATTATTGTTAACGGTGTTATGCCTGGATTGGCGGACACCAAATCGTTTCGCGCCATTCCAGGTGCCGACGAAGCCTTGGCCCGTGTGGCTAGCAATACCCCCGCAGGTCGGGTGGTTTCGCCCGAAGAAGTGGCCAATACCGTGGCCTTTTTGGCCTCCGATCAAGCCGCCATGATCGTGGGACAATTTATTATTATCGATGGCGGCGCATTTATTGTTGGTTAACAAAGGAGAACAACCATGATTCCAGCTCAATTATATTACACCGAAGACCACGAATGGGTTCGGGTTGAAGGCGACATCGCCACCGTTGGTATTACCGATCACGCTGTTAAAGAACTCGGCGATATTGTGTTTGTCGATCTTCCCGAAGTCGGCAGCCAAATCGAGCAAATGGCCGAGTTTGGATCTGTGGAATCGGTTAAAACCGTTTCTGGCCTTTTCTTGCCCGTCAGCGGAGAAGTGGTTGCGGTGAACGCCGATGCCCTGTCTGAACCTGCTGTTTTAAACGATTCTCCTTACGAAGATGGTTGGTTGATTCAGGTTCGCATGGCCGATCCCAAAGAGCTTGAAGATCTGCTCTCGGCTGCCGATTACAAAACCCACCTCGAATCCCTTTAATCCGGAGTACTTTTATGATTCCTTTCTCTTCCCGTCATATCGGCCCCGATGCGGCCGAACAAGCCGTTATGCTGTCTGCCTTGGGCGTTTCTTCTCTGGATGAATTGATTACCCAAACAGTTCCGAACGACATTCGACTCAACCACCCTTTAAACCTTCATCACCCCGAAACCGAAGCCTCGATGTTGAAAAAACTTCATCAGATTGCGGCTCAAAACAAACAAACCTTGACCGTAATTGGACAAGGCTATTACGGCACCCACACCCCCTCTGTGATTTTGCGAAATGTCTTGGAAAACCCAGGCTGGTATACCCAATATACCCCCTACCAAGCCGAAATTTCTCAAGGTCGCTTGGAAGCTCTGCTGAATTTCCAAACCATGGTATCGGATTTAACCGGATTGCCCGTGGCCAACGCCTCGTTGTTGGACGAAGGGACAGCAGCCGCAGAAGCCATGACGGTTTTTTGGCGGTCTAAACCCAAATCCAAAAGCGGTGCCACCCATTTTTTTGTTTCCGAAACCTGCTTTGAACAAACCAAAGCCGTGCTACAAGGTCGGGCCGAACCGCTTGGCATTACCTTGGTGGTTGGGAATCCCAACACCTTTGTGCCAGACGCCTCGTTTTTTGGGGCTTTGATTCAATATCCCGATGCCACAGGCGATTGCCAAGACTGGCAAGCCTGGACCAGCCGCTGCCACGAAGCCGAAATTTTTGTGGCCGTTGCCACCGATTTAATGGCCTTGGCCCTGTTAACACCACCCGGCGAATGGGGAGCAGACATTGCCTTTGGGAATTCCCAACGGTTTGGGGTTCCGCTTGGATTTGGTGGGCCTCATGCTGCTTTTTTTGCCGTTAAAGAAACCTTTCAACGCCAAATCCCAGGTCGCATTATCGGTCTTTCCAAAGACCGATTTGGCAACCCCGCCTATCGCATGGCCCTTCAGACCCGGGAACAACACATTCGTCGGGAAAAAGCGACTTCGAACATTTGTACAGCCCAAGCCCTTTTGGCCATTATGGCGGGGATGTATGCGGTGTATCACGGACCTGTGGGTATTAAGGCCATTGCGTCGGCCATTCATGAGCGGGCTCGGGCTGTTGCTGCGGTTGCCCAAGGCCTGGGATACATCCGGGTGAACACCCATGCGTTTGATACGGTCACGCTTGAACTCGCCTCTCAACCCCAACGGTTGGCCCGCCTGCAAGCCCTTCAAGGCCCCATGGGCATTACCCTGGGCCAAGCTGGAACCCGGATTTGGATTTCCGTCGACGAGACCACGGACGAAGCCGATTTGGCGGCCCTGGAATCGATTTTGACCCGAGCTACAGACACCTCCAAAACCCCAACCGACTTGCCCACCCTGCTGCCAACCGCCCTGGCCCGGACCAGCGCCTTTTTAACCCACCCTGCCTTTACATCCCACCACAGCGAAACCGAAATGATGCGCTACATTAAAAATTTGGAACGCAAAGATTTGTCCCTAACCTCGGCCATGATCCCCCTTGGATCTTGTACCATGAAACTCAACGCCGCCACAGAACTGCTGCCCTTAAGTTGGCCAGCCTTTTCAACCTTGCATCCTTTTGTTCCAGCCGCTTTGGCCGGTGGCTATCACACCCTGATTCGTGAACTGGAACAAGCGCTGGGTGCCATCACCGGACTGCCTGGGGTTTCCCTACAACCCAACTCGGGTGCACAAGGCGAGTACGCAGGCTTAATGGTCATTCGGGCCTATCATCGCCATCACGGACAACCCGAACGTACCGTTGTTTTAATTCCCGCCTCGGCCCACGGTACCAATCCCGCCAGTGCAGCCTTGGCCGGTATGGACATCGTTGTGGTTGCCTGTCTGGAACATGGGGATGTGGATATGGCCGATCTGGACGCCAAAATTGCCCAACACCGGTCCCGTCTGGCAGCGCTGATGATTACCTACCCTTCCACCCACGGCGTCTTTGAACCCGGTATTCAAAGCATTTGTAAGCGTATTCATGATGCCGGCGGCTTGGTGTATATGGACGGGGCCAACATGAATGCCCAAGTGGGACTCACCTCTCCGGCTTCGATTGGTGCCGATGTCTGTCATTTGAACCTGCATAAAACGTTTGCCATTCCCCACGGGGGGGGCGGCCCGGGCATGGGCCCGATTTGTGTCCGCGCCGATTTGACACCGTTTTTGCCGTCTCATCCGTTCGCGGACACAAACGAAACCGGCGTGGCGCCGGTTTCGGCCGCCCCCTGGGGTAGCGCCAGTATCCTGCTCATCTCTTATGTCTATATTTCTCTGATGGGATCCGAGGGACTGACCTTGGCCACGCAAACCGCCATTTTAAATGCGAACTACATCAAAACCCGCCTCGAGGCTCACTATCCAGTGCTGTTTGTCGGCGAACAAGGTCGCGTGGCCCACGAACTGATTTTGGATTTTAGAGACCTTAAAAAACAATCGGGTATCGATGTCGAAGACGTGGCCAAACGGTTGATGGACTATGGCTTCCACGCCCCCACCATGTCTTTTCCGGTGGCCGGCACACTGATGATCGAGCCCACCGAAAGCGAAAGCCTGGCAGAAATCGACCGCTTTTGCGCAGCCATGATTGCCATTCGGGCCGAAATTCAAGCCGTTATCGATGCCCCAGCAACCCGGGACACCTGCCCCCTAAAAATGGCCCCCCACCCCACCACCGATTTGCTAAATTGGACCCATCCCTACACCCAAGCCCAAGCCTTTTTTCCTTTGGGGACTTTGGCAGATAAATTTTGGCCGTCTGTGGGGCGCATCGACAATGCCCACGGCGACCGAAACCTGATCTGTACCTGCCCACCGGTTTCGGCGTATACGGCTTAGGGCCCTTGCATTTTGGTGTCCGATTGCTAGAATATGTATAAATAAACTATACATATTTAGGAGTTTTTCATGCAAGCCTCCGTTGTAGAACTTAGAACCAAAATGAAAGACATTACACGGGCCCTGGAGCGCCACGAAACCGTTACCATTCTTAGCCATGGAAAACCCATTGGCCAATTAGAACCCTTTTCTGGTTCCGTTCAAAAAACCAATCAGAAAGTGGCAAGCCACTCCTATTTTGGATCCCTTGCCCAAACAACAGATTCCGTAGAGGCCATTATGGATAGGCTTCGTGGCAGCCGTTATGCTCTTTGATACGGACATTCTCATTTGGATTCAACGGGGTCACCTTGGGGCTGCTCGCTTGGTCGATAACGCTGAACACAGGTTCATTTCTATACAAACCTATATGGAACTGCTTCAATGTGCCCCTTCCAAAAAACACCTGCTGATCACAAAACAATTTTTGGCAGATTTTGAGTTTAAAATTCTGCCACTTACCGAAAATATTGGGCATCGGGCAGCCGTTTATATCGAAGAATACAGCCACAAGGCTGGGCTAAGAGCTGGAGACGCATTGATTGCGGCAACTGCTGTAGAAAATAATGTGATTCTTGCAACCAGCAATGCCAAACATTTTAGCCCAATTAAGCCGTTGTCTCTTGAACTACTGCGGGTAGCTCCTTAACTTTCTACCGGCAACCGCCGATGTGTCCCATCGCAAAACGGGGCATTGGCGGTGTGTTTGCAGTTGCACAAATACACCGATTGGCGATCTTCAACAACAAATTTTTTGGGGACAAACGAGGTCCCAGCATGAGCGCCATCGCAAAATGGCTGTTTGGCGCTGCGCCCACAGCGGCAATAATAGTAGGTACCTGGCTCTAAATTTACAGACACCGGACGGCGATCAAAAATAATGGGTTCTTCGCTCATAAATATCCTTTTTTTCTGTCTCATGCTTTTCTCCAACAACCGCGCAGCGGGACCCCTTTGAACTTGCTTCAAAGGGGGTCCCCACAACGGCTCCGCCCGTTGTGATTCTAATGACTAGAATGCCGAATGATCTCGCCTTCTGCCATATAAATGACATCTTCTGCAACGTTGGTGGCGTGGTCGGCAATCCGTTCGAGATGGCGAGAAATGGACAACCAGTTCAGGTAGGTTTCGACTTTTTCGGGGTTCTTTTTAATCGCCAAAACCAGTTTTTCGCGACAATCGCTTTTGAGGTTATCGATTTCTTTATCCATCACACAAATGTTGCGGGCCAATTGGGTGTCGAGTTGAACCAAAGAATCCAAACTGAGCTTCAACATCCCTTTTACTTTTTCAATCATGATGGGAAAAAGTTGGGCTTCGGGAACAGGATCTGTTACCAAAAAGGGGATTTTTTTGGCGATGTTAATGGCCAAATCCGAAATACGTTCCAAGTCGTTGGTGATTTTTAATACCGCAACAATAAAGCGCAGGTTAACGGCCACGGGCTGATACAGGGCCAGAATTTTCAAACATTCTTCTTCAACCGCAATTTCCATCATGTCCACTTCGTCGTCGGCTTTGATGACTTGATCGGCCAACTCGTTGTCCATGGTGGCCAAGGCTTTGGCCGACAATTGTAAATTTTCTTCAACCAAGGTGCTTAACACCAAAAACTTCTTTTTTAATTCTTCGATTTCACGTTCAAAATGGTTTCGCATAACCAACTCCTTCGGTCTGAATTTCTAGGGCAGATTCACTGTAAACTGAGAGCCTTTTCCAACCTCGCTTTTGACCTCAATAGATCCATTATGGGCTTGAACAATATGCTTGACAATAGCCAAGCCCAAACCGGTACCGCCTACCGCCCTGTTCCGAGATTTGTCGATCCGATAAAACCGTTCAAACAAATGGGGCAAGTGCTCGGATTCGATGCCTGCACCCTGGTCTTGAACCGTCACAGAAACCCCACCATCGGGCAATGATTCTGCTTTGAGTTGGACATCGGCCTCGCTGTATTTGAGGGCATTGTCCAGTAAATTAATGATGGCCTGTTCAAACAAACGGGCATTTAAAGCTGCTTCGAGATGGTCTTCGCAAGACAGTGTCAGGATCCGATTTTGCTGTTGGGCCAGTGGCAAATTCGCTTCTAGGGCGGCTTTTAGAATGGGGGCTAGTTTTTGGGGCTCCAGAACCATGGCTTCTTTTTCGTTTTCGATGGCAGCAAGGGCCAACAAATCGTCCACAATAGCGCCCAATCGGTCGGTGTGACGTTGGGCCATGGTCAGGAATTTGACGCGGTCTGCATCGGAGGGGGCATCGTGAAGGGTTTCGAGAGCCCCTTTAATGGCCGTGATGGGGGTTTTGAGTTCATGGGATACATTGGCCACAAATTGGCGTCTGGCAGCTTCAAGCTGCTTAAGGCGGGTGACATCATGCAGAATCACCACCACACCGGCCAAGTGGTTATGTTTTGAAAAAACCGTGGCTGTGGCCGAATAATGGGTTTGGCTATCTGGACCCAACAACTCCACCGCTCCCGTGTTGCCACTGGCCAGAACCCCTTCAACCAAGCGAATAACATCAAATTGTCGAAAAACCTCTTGCAAGGATTTTCCAATGGCCTTATCCACCTCGAAGCGAAGCCAAGGCGCCACCCAATCGTTGGCGTAAATCAGGGTCTGATCCAAGCCCACCAACACAATCCCGCTGCCCACGCTATCCAAAACGGCTGCCAGATCTTGGGTGGATTGAAGTCGAACCCGAAATTGTTCCAACAAGGTGTTCATGGTGTCGCCTAGCAAATAGAGCTCTTCTGCAGCCCCTTCTAGGGGAGGAATCTGGCCACTATTGCCTGCCGACACCTGCTCGGCATGGTGCCGAAGTTTTTCCATGGGTTTTCCAATGCGGTGGGCGATGGCCAAACTGACAATAATGGCCAACATCACCAAAATCAGGCTCCCTGGCACCAGATGCAAATAGACATCCCGAAAGGTCGCTTCGATCACGGTAATCGGCAGGGACATCATCACCACACCCCGAATACGATCATTGTCGGTAATCGGGACGGCAACATCCATCATCATTTCAGCGCGCTTGGCGTTATATTGCACTTGAAATTGTTTGGGCCATTTTAAAGCCATTTGAAGGTCTGTGGGGTTCAGCGCAACCTCGCGATACACCCCTTTGTTGGTGTCGGCCACCACGGCCCCACCCGGCACAATAATGCGCACCGTTGCCCCCGATTTGATGGCCAGATCTTCGGCCACCCATTGCAGGGATCTATAGTTCTGGGCCTCGAGCCTGCGGGCAATTTGCGATTTGACAGGTTCGACTTTGGCCTTTAAGCCGGAGGCGGTGTTTTCATCATAAAATTTTCGAAAAGACAGGGTGGCATACCCCAAAACCAATACAAAGGACACCATGGCCAAGATCAAATAAGACGGAAAAAGCTGCCAAAGCAAAGGACGACGTTTCATGATTTTTCTTCTTTAAAGCGGTATCCGACCCCGCGGATGGTTTCGATCCAATCGGCGGCAGATCCTAGTTTTTTGCGTAATTTTACCATCAATACGTCCACGGTTCGATCGGTTACCACATGGTCTTCCCCCCGAACCGCTTCTACAATTTGATAGCGACTGAACACCCATCCCGGTTTTTCGGACAAAAATTGCAGCACTTTAAACTCGGAGGCTGTTAATTCTATGCGTTGATTATCGACGGTAACCGATACCCGACCGGGATCAATACAAAGACTTCCAAAGCGCCGAAGTGACTGTGGCATTGGCTGCCCTGTTTCTGACCTGCGAAAGATGGCCCGAATTCTGGCGATGAGCACCTTAAAACTAAAGGGTTTGGCCAAATAGTCATCAGCGCCCAGTTCCAAACCCAACACCACGTCCACCTCTTCGGACTTGGCCGTTAGCATGATGATGGGCATGTGGGCCGTTTTGGGGTTGGCTTTGATCTGGCGGCAAATATCCAGACCATTGGTCACGGGTAACATCACATCCAACACCACCAAATCGGGGGCTGCGGAGAGGGCTGTTTCCAACCCCTTTTCGCCGGAACCCGCGGTGAGAACCTCATACCCTTCTTTGGCGAGGTGGTAGCGAATGAGCTCTAGAACATCGGCTTCATCCTCGACCACCAAAATGGTTTTGGCCATTACCCAAATTTTCCAGTCAGATATTCTTCGGTACGTTTGTCTTCGGGCACCGTAAAGAGCTTTTTGGTTTCGCCAAATTCCACCAATTCTCCCAAATACATAAAGGCCGTATAGTCGGAAATTCGAGACGCCTGAGCTGTGTTGTGGGTAACCATAATGATGGTGATGGTGTTTTTGAGTTCGAACAGCAGTTCTTCGATGTGGGCGGTGGCCTTGGGATCCAAAGCCGAGGTCGGCTCGTCCAACAGCAAAATTCTGGGATTCATGGCCAAGGCCCTGGCAATACACAACCGTTGCTGTTGCCCACCAGATAAAAACGTACCCGTGCGGTGCAGGTTGTCTTTAACCTCGTCCCACAAGGCCGCTTTGCGAAGCGATTCTTCGACAATTTTTTCTTTTTCGGCTTTGGACAAGCGAATGCCGTTCAGTTGATAACCAGCAATGACGTTGCCAAAAATACTCATGGTCGGAAAAGGATTGGGGCGTTGAAACACCATGCCAATTTTCCGCCTTAACAAAATGGGGCTGATGGCAAAAATATCCCGGCCATACAGCAGAATTTTGCCTTCGGTTTTGCCGTTGGGAACCAGCTCGTGCATGCGGTTAATACAGCGAATCATCGAGGTTTTTCCGCAGCCGGAAGGCCCCATGATGGCCGTTAGTTTTTTGCGTTCAAACCGCAAATGAACCCCTTTGAGAATCTCTTGATCGCCGATGCTGTATTTTAAGTTTTGAATGTCTAAAACGGCTTCTTTCATGGTGACCTACTTTCTGGATACAAAAAACTTGGTGGAGACGTTTAACACAAAAATAACCGATACCAACACAAGGGCCGCCCCCCAGGCCATCGTGTGCCAATCCTCGTATGGACTGGTGGCATAATTAAAAATAATCAGAGGCAGCGAACTGATGGGTTTAAACACATTAAAGCTGACAAAAGGGCTTCCAAAGGCCGTAAACAACAAGGGGGCTGTTTCGCCGGCTACCCGGGCAACGCTTAATAGAATACCGGATACTATCCCTACCCGGGCCGAAGGAACAACGACCTTTAAAAGGGTTCGGTAATACGGAACACCCAAGCCCAAAGAGGCTTCTTTTAGGGTTTGCGGAATCAATTTAAGGGTTTCTTCGGAGGTTCTAATGATGACGGGCAACATCATCAGGGCCAAGGCGACGCTACCGGCAAAGGCGGAAAATTTTCCCATGGGCAAGACCACCCACACATAGGCCACCACGCCCACCACAATAGAGGGGGTTCCTTGCAAGACTTCCACACAAACCCGAACCCAATAGGCCAAAGCACTGTTTTTGTATTCAGCCAAATAAATCCCCACAAAAATGCCGGTTGGAACTGCCAAAACCGAGGCCAAAAACACCAAGCCAGCAGACCCAATCAGGGCATTCAAAATTCCCCCACCAGGCTCCCCAACTGGGGCTGGAACATGGACAAAAAAGCTGGGGTGTATGGCTTTGGCCCCACTTGCCACCACATGCCACAACACCAAGGCCAAAGGAACCAACAAGGCAATCGACAACAACCAAACCAAGCCCTTAAACACGTGGTGTTTAAACAGCCGGATTTGAAGCGTTTCTGCCCCCCTCATCGTAGACTCAATCGGTTGATGATCAACCGCCCAATCATGCTAATAACTGTGGTGACAATAAAGAGCAACAACCCAATTTCGATCAGGCTCGACAAATACAATTGCCCCGTTGCTTCGGCAAATTCGTTCGCGATAACCGTGGCCATGGTGGTGGAAGGGCTAAAAATGCTGGTGGGTAAAATGTTGGCGTTGCCAATAACCATGGTTACGGCCATGGTTTCACCCAAAGCTCGGCCCAGGGCCAACAATTGACCGGCAAAAATCCCGGACCGGGCATAGGGCAAAATCACTTTCCACATCACTTCGGTTGGGGTTGCCCCCAAGGACAGGGCTGCTTCTTTTAAATCTTGGGGCACCAGCTGAATCACTTCTTTGGCCAAGGAGGCACCGTAAGGCACAATCATGATGGCCAATATCAGGGCCGCTGTAAAAATGCCCACACCATAAGGGATAATGCCCAGCCCAATTTCAAGCTGTCGAACAAAGGGAACCACCACGAACAGACCCCAAAATCCGTAAATCACAGAGGGGATACTGGCCAGAACATCCACGGCACTGCCCAAGAAAAAGGCGATTTTACCGTGGCGAAAATACTCGCCCAAAAAAATCGCTATGGCCAAAGAAAAAGGCAAGGCAATCACACAAGCCAAAAAAGAGGTCAGCAAGGTTCCCAGCAAAAAGGAGAGTCCGCCAAATTCCCCGAATACCGGATCCCAGTTTTCTTTGTAAAAGAATCCAAATCCATGGTGAACAATGGCCGGCCAGGATTCCACCACCAAGGTCCCCAAAATCCCCAAAAGAATCAGAATCATCACCACCCCAGAGGCAACCAGGGCTTTCTGAAACACAAATTCTTTCAGATCAAACAGGGCAGAACTGTCTTGGATGACCTCTAGATCCGACATGCTAGCGCACGGGCCTCCCGAAATAGGTTAAGGAACTGGCCAAGGTTTCGGCTTGTTTTTGAACATTTTTAGGCAGTGGCGCATAGTCCAAAGGTTTGGCATAGCGCTGGCCATCTCGAATGATCCATTTTAAAAGGCCAGAAAGGGTTTCTGCAGTTTGAAGTTTGCGGTTGTTGTAGTTTTGCTCTTTGTACACAATCAACCAGGTAAAACTGCTGATGGGATACCCCGTTTTGGCAGCAGTATCGGTGATCGACACCCGGGTGTGAGACGGAATGGGAATGGTGGCTGAGGCCGAAATGGCATCGAGTGTTGGGGCCACATAGGCGCCGCTTTTGTTGCGAATGGCCGCATAGGTCAGCTTGTTTTGCAGCACATAGGCCAATTCGCTATAGCCCACACTGCCTGGTGTCAGCTTTAACATGCCAGCCACCCCTTCGTTGCCTTTGGCACCCAAACCCAAGGGCCATTTTACAGAGGTTCCTTGGCCCACTTTTTTGAGCCAAGCGGGGCTGACTTTACACAGATAGTCGGTAAACACAAAGGTGGTCCCACTGCCATCGGAACGGTGAATCACCACCACAGGCAAAGCCGGAATGGCCACGCCGGGGTTGACGGCCTTAATTTTGGGATCATTCCATTTTTTAATGGTTCCCATAAAAAGACCCGACACGATTTCTGGGGTGAGTTTTAGGGTTTTAACCCCTGGCAAATTAAACACAACGGCAACAGCCCCCATGCAGGTGGGAATATGAAGCAGTTCTCCTGGGGCTTTTTTAAGTTCTGCATCGCTCATGAAGCCATCGGTGGCCCCAAAATCGACGGTTTTGTTTAAGATTTGGCGAATGCCGCCCCCAGACCCAATGGACTGATAGTTCACCTGAACCTTTTTTTGTTTGGCATACTCGCTAAAAAGTTTGGAATAAAAAGGATAGGGAAAGGTTGCCCCCGCCCCCAACAACTGTGCAGCCTGGGCTGGAAAAGACATCAACACCGCAACCAAAAGGGACAACACCAATTGCAATCGCAAACGCTTCATCAGGGATCTCCAAAATCTAAGTTTTGAGCTTAGTTAATCAGAACAGTGTTAAGATTGCATTAACTTTTGAGGAAACCGCTATAGTTTACCCTTCCCCCCCTTTTTTTGAAACCCTACAAACTCAAACTCATCCCAGTCTTGAATTGAAGATCGGGGGTGATTTGAATGACATTGACGTCCCGAAAAGCTGTCCAAGATAGAGCCGCAAACGTTTGAAGTGCTGGGGTGATGTTCCAGCGAACCCCAGGGGTGATGAACACATAGCGCCCACCTGTGTTTTCGGTCTTTTCGGTCTTGGCGCTGGCCCTATCCACAAACAGGGTTTGAACCTGAAACAAAGCCGAAAAAGACTTTACCAGTGGATATTCTGTACACAACGCCAACAACAGCGACGAGCCTTGGCGATATCCGTCTGTCCCCACACCCGTTAATTTGGATGAGGCTGAAAAAGACAGGGGAACCTCGGCATACAACCCATCCATCATTTGCACAGTGGCCACTGGCGCACTGAACTCGGTGCCAATCAAAACGTCTGTAGACCCCGACCCAGGTTGTATGGGCGATTCGGCCACACCCGAGCTGCTGCCTTGATCGGTTTTCCCGGTGGGCAGTTTAACCCCCAAATCCAAGCGCCAGTTAAGGCCGTTTTGGGCATCGGCCTTTTTCAATTTCCATTGGGTAACCACAGAAATATCCCCCAATCCTGTAAAATCCCAGGAATCGAAAATTTTCTCGCCATGATGATTGTGAATATGGCTATGCTGGCGGCTGACCATGGGTGTGTCCACCCGCAACCCCAACCAATCGGTTAGGCCATATTGAACAAATACGGTAGTCATGCGGTTTAGGGTTTGAATTTCGTCGTGGTGTTCTGGAACAAATCCCACTGAAGACCGCGAGGACCCCACATACACCGCACTTTGATCGATATACTCGAAATTGACCCCGACTTGAAAGCGATTTTTTGCCATTGAAGGCCGGATATCAACAGGACAACTTAAAGATCCACAGTTGGCAAACACATACGATGCAGACACAGCCAGTGCCAGCACCACCACAATATATTTCATGAATGGACTACTTTCTTAAATTAAAATTAGAGATACAATACGTTTTAAGAAAGCAGGCTTTTCGGAGGCCTCAACAAGGCTGTAATTGCCGGCATTTTAGGCCAAAATTGAGCCTCTGGGTTTGGTTCTATAAAATCGGCAGTGGGCCCCAACACAATATCAGGTGCAGCCACCAATTCTTTGGCAAAAACGAATTTAACCAGTTTTTGTTGAACGTCGTTACAGCCTACCCCTAAGAGTTGCTCGCCATCGGCCAATGGCAGGTGATGGGACGCACAAGTACAGGCCTTCGGCGCACAACAACACGAATTTACAGCCTGGCACACCGATTGTTTGGGCGGAGCAACCACAACAGCGGCCTGGAGCAGAAGGGTCATAACCATGAGCAACAGAAGCATCAAACAGATTTTCACAACCTTATTGCCCTGCCTTCAATTGCTGCAACAGGAATTGCATTTGGTTGCGCTGAACCGTGGGCAAACGGAAAAGAAGCACGTCTGCTGGTGGGCAAGTCAGGGCCTTTTCCCAAGCAGCTTGGGCTTCCTTTTTTCGGCCTGCCATGTAGGCATACAACCCGGCTCTGGCATAAAACAATTGGCAATTTGGGCGCTGGGCCAGCGCTTGTTTAATCTTGGCCATGGCCCCGTCCGTATCCCCATCCAAATAGTTTTGCAACGAATCGCAATAAATTTGATAGACCTGCCGATCCGCCTCAGCGCTGACAGCCATGGCCTGCACCGATTCGGGGGATAAGGTTTGCATATACAGCATGCTTAGGTCGTAATAACTGGGTTCGGCTTGAATCTCGCTGGGACGTGGTGTTGCCATGGAAAATTCTCCCCAGTCCAGGGAAATTTGTTTTAACCCTGTCAAAGCAGATTTGGACCCTGCACCATTGCCTCCCAAGGGAAATTCAAAACAAGGGGCTAAAACCAGCTCGGAGCGTTTCCAAGACACCAAATTGCTAAGTCCAACCAAGGTAGAGCCAAAATCGAGGGTGATACTGGCATTAACCTGCCCGCGAACACATTCCAAAGAAAACCGGGGCTTGTCTTTCCCCCCCATATCAAACCCGGCAAAATAGCCCATGCTGCTGTTGGGCATATCGTTGGCAAACCCCCGAGAACCCAAGCCTGCGTGCCAGCGACCTCCCAGAAAATCGACACTGGCAACCACATAGCCGGAACAATTGTCGCCAGGGGTAGTGGACACATTGGGAATCCGAAAATGGTCGTCGCTAGACAAATTTAATAGCCCGGCACCCAAGGCCAAATTACCAGCATTGGGGTCCAGTTGGAAAACGGTGGCATGGATACTGGTCATGAAGGTCGTTGTGGTATACCAGGTGGCACTGAGCATCAGTTGCGAGGTGACGGGATACAACACGGTTAAATCGAGATTATCCACTTGGTCGTTGGTTAAAGAAAGCGTTGGACGAAGGGTAAAATGATCGGTGGAAAACAAGGCGGCCTTGGGCATCATCATGCCACCGGAGGGCAAATAAAACCCACTGGCCAAAACCGAAGTCGATAGCCCCATCACCATCAAAACCGCCACCCAAACCTGCTTCATGATTCATTGTCCTTAAAGGAGTTGGATAAAACTGATCACTATGCTCCCATATTTAACCCGGATTAAACACCCCCTTGAGCCACCCGGATTATGGCTTTAGAATGGTCGTCCTAGCTAACCAAGGAGAAACGATTATGACCCAACCCGCACTGCCGCTTATGCATGGAAAAAAAGGCATCATTTTTGGTGTCAGTAACAAGCGTGGTATTGCCCATGCCATCGCCGAGGCCCTATTCGCCCAAGGCGCAGATATTGCCTTTACCTATGCCGGCGAAGTGATGGAAAGCCGGGTTCGCCCCATCGCCGAAGAAATGAATGCCAAACTGATTATGTCTTGCGATGTCACCAGCGACGACGACATTAAGGCTGTTTTTGAGGCCTATGGCAAAACCTATGATAGCCTCGACTTTATTATCCACGCTGTTGCCTTCGCCAATCGCGAAGATTTGGAAGGTGATTTTTCGGCGGTTACCAAAGAGGGGTGGAATTTGGCCTTGGGGGTTAGCGCCTATTCCTTGGTTGCCATCGCCAGAGAAGCCAAGCACCTGCTTAAAGAAGGTAGTTCGATTGTGACCCTAACCTATCTGGGCGGGGAACGTGCGGTCCCCAACTACAACATCATGGGTGTGGCCAAAGCGGCCTTGGAAGCCAGTGTTCGGTATTTGGCCCAAGAAATGGGTCCTGATGGCATTCGCGTCAATGCCTTGTCTGCTGGCCCCGTGAAAACCCTGGCTGCCAAGGGTATCGGTGGGTTTGATGTGTTGATGAAGGTCAATGCCAAACGGTCTCCCCTTCGACGCAACATCACCCTCGAAGAAGTGGGCAATGCTGGGTTGTATTTGGCCTCGCACTTGTCGTCTGGTGTTACTGGAGAAACCCACCATGTGGACAGTGGGTATCACGCCATTGCCACGTCCAAAGCCGATGCCTTGATCATTGGCATTGATGCCGAGTAAAGAAAGCCTTTTTTCTTACGCCACCTCGGTTCTTGGATTCGACGATTGTAAATTTACCTCCCCGTTTTTAGGGGAGGAATTGGATGAATACCGTCAGTTGGTGGCCAACAAAGCCTTTGGGGATATGGGCTATTTGGAACGGCATCTGCCCTTCAAAGAAGATCCCAATTTATTGCTAGAAGGCGTTCAAACGGCCGTGGTGGTGATTAAAAACTACAAAAACACGTCCAAAACCCAATTGGATTTTCCCCTTAAAATTTCCCGTTACGCCACCTGCAAAGACTATCATGAGGTGATGGGACAGCAGCTGCAATTGCTGGCCGATTTTATAACCAAAAAGACCCCCACGGCCCGCTGTTACATCGGCGTGGACAGCCGCCCATTGGCAGAACGAAGCTTGGCCTTGAAAGCCGGCATTGGGTTTCGGGGTAAAAACACCATGGTAATCAAGCCCAAACTGGGGTCGTATTTTTTTATTGGTGTGGTGTTAACAACGCTGGCGCTTGCACCAGACTCCCCTTTTCGCGGAACCTGCGGTACCTGTACCCGCTGCATCGATGCCTGCCCAACCCAGGCCATCACCAAAACCGGTCAGCTGATACCCACCCAATGCATCAGCTATAAAACCATCGAGCAAAAAACCCCCATTACCCCCGACGAAGCCGAGCGCTTTAAAGGTTGGGCTTTTGGCTGCGATATTTGCCAAGAAGTTTGCCCCTTTAATCATCCCAAAACCCCTTTAACCGACTGGAACGATTTTAAACCTGAAAGCGGATTGGGCTTTGACGTTTTTAGGGATTCTGAAGTAAAAATACCCAGGTGGTCTGCCGCCTATAGATCCCGTCATCGATTGAAAGACAATGTCGCCATATTTAAAACCAATACGTCGTTTGTGGGTTGATCGGTTTTGGGCCATCCTCGCCTTGCTGCTGTTTTTTCCAACCCTGGGAATGGCAGAAGATCTGAGCATCCGAAGTGCCTTTGTCAGTACCCCGTCTAAAGTTTCGGTAAAACTAAAAGCACAACCCAAATATTTGGTTTTGGCCCAACACGACATGGAACGGGTGTTGACCGAAAACGTTAATCACTATTTGAATTCGGCAACCCAACAAAAGAACTACACCAAATTTTCAAACGGTGCCCTGCACAGCAAAGAAATTGCCATTACCTTCGACGATGGTCCTTATCCCGACTATACCCCGCGATTGTTGGAGATTCTTAAACAATACAAGATTAAAGCCACTTTTTTTCCGGTGGGGAAAATGGCCGAAAAATACCCCGAATTGATTCGCATGATGGAAGCCCAAGGCCATTTGGTGGGAAACCACACCTATTCGCATCATAATTTAAACACCCTATCTGTCGAGCACGTGGCCGTTGAAATTAAAGCCTGCGGCTATGTGATTCGCGATATCTTGGGCAAAGAGCCCTATGTCTTCCGCCCTCCTGGTGGCGATTATAACGACGATGTGGTCAAAATTGCGGGGGCCTTGGGGTATGCCACCATTTTGTGGACAGACAATCCAGGCGACTACATGGGCATTCCCTCGCGTAGCATCGCCCTTCGAACCCTTTCTCGCATTACCAATGGCGGCATTATTTTGCTGCATGATGGCACCCCGGCCACCCAAGAGGCGCTTCCCGAAATCTTCAAAACCCTTCAATCCAACGGCTATCGGTTTGTGACGGTTGATGAACTTCTGAAAATTAAAAACGTGGCCTCAAAACCCAAATCCTGATATCATTCTCAGCCTTATGAAATACACCTTACCCCGCGGTACCAAAGACATTTTGCCAGATGAAATGAGCTTTTGGCACTATATCGAATCGACCTCTCGAAGCTTGTTCGATCTTTACAATTACCAAGAAATTCGAACCCCAGTTTTCGAATCCACCGACCTGTTTGTGCGGGGCCTAGGAACCGACACCGACATTGTGGACAAAGAAATGTACACCTTCACCGACAAGGGCGATCGCAGCCTAACCCTTCGCCCAGAAGGCACGGCACCGATTGTTCGTGCCTATATCCAAAACGCCCTCTTTAAACAATCCAAACAACAAAAAGTGTATTATTGCGGCCCCATGTTTCGCTACGAGCGACCCCAAGCGGGGCGATACCGACAATTCCATCAAATTGGGGTCGAAAATTTGGGCAATGCCCACCCTTTTTCGGATGCCGAGGTTATTTCGCTAGGAGTTCATTTGTTCGATGAATTGGGGCTTTCTGATTTGTCGGTGAACATTAACTCGGTGGGCTGTCCGGTGTGCCGGAAAGTCATCGAAGAACGACTTAAGCAATTTATCGGCACCTATTTGGACCATTTGTGCGGGGATTGTCAGCGTCGATTCGACACCAAGCCCTTACGGATTTTGGATTGTAAAAAAGAGACTTGCAGCCACTATTTTTCTGGCTTACCCGATATTCGCAGTTCGCTGTGCCAAGAATGTAAAGACCATTTTAATGCGGTTACCGAATATTTAGATTCTTTGGCCATTCCCTTTAACATCAACCCCCGTTTGGTTCGTGGTTTGGACTATTACACCCGAACCACCTTCGAAATTGTCTCGGACCACCTGGGTGCCCAAAATGCCATTTGTGGCGGTGGTCGCTACGACTATCTGATCGAAACCATGGGCGCCCCCCCCACCCCAGCCGTTGGCTTTGCCTTTGGTGTCGAGCGTGCTGTGATGGTGTTGCAGCAAATGTCGGATATCATCAAATCGAGGGAAATTCAGATTTATGTGGCACCGATAGGCTTTAACCAACAAACCCGGTGTTTCTACATTATGGATTCCCTGCGCCGCGCCGGATTCCAATGCGAAATGGACCATGCCAAAGAAGATTTGTCGGCCCAATTAAAACAGGCCAACAAACTTCGCGCCCGCTATACCCTAATTTACGGCGAAACCGAGGCCGAAAAAAACACCGTCATCCTCAAAAACATGGAAACCCGAGACCAAACGGAAATTCCCATCGACGAGCTGATTCCCTATCTCGAAGGACAGGGGCTTCAGCACACCCATCACCACTAGCGGTTCTGGGGCTTAGTATTTCATCGAAAACGAAATGTAGTGTTGGGATTCTTGTTGGAAGGCATCGGTGGTGTCGTAGCAATATTCCACGATTACCGGTTGCAGATCCAAGCTCAGCCCGATGGTGACAGAACCCCGGGTGGTGGTGCTGGTTTTGGGGATTTCTTTGTAGCCCAAACTCAGCCCAACCAATTTCGATTCCAGGGGATAAACTTTAAGACCCATTCCAGGCATGACTCGAGCCACTGCCGAGCTGCGTTTGAGTTGTAAATACAGGTCGCCATTCATAAGGGGGAAGCTGTTGCTTTTGTAGCCAACACCCCATTCCGAGGCCAAACCTTCTTGGGCCCCATTGCTATAAAGCACTTTGTTGCCCAATACGTTTCGTCCAAATAATTGCCAATCGCCCACTGCACTGGTGTAGCGAATCCCCACCCCAAAATCGAACCCGTTTCCGGTGAGGGTTGCCAGGGTTCGGGCATAGTCGGTTACAGAGATACCAATGTTCAAATTGTCGCGTTGATAGTTCATTCCCGCCACATATTGGGCACTGGAATAGGCAAAGGTTCCCACCGAAATGGCTTCGTTGCTGTTGTTTGTGGCGGTTGCATCAATGCCCCCTACCCCTTCGTAGACAACACCAAACCCAAGGGTGATATCGGCTCTGGGTTTGATACTGACGGCACCCGTCATGTACGTGGTGTCGCCACCAAAATAGGTGGTATAGAAGGTGGACAAGCTGTTGCCAGCATAAGCTAGCCCCGTGGGACTTTCAAACACTACAGCCGCCGATTTGGTAAAACCCGAAACGTTGCCAATGCCAATCATGGCTGCAGAGGTTCCAATTTCTGAAATATCTCTGAAATACTCTGCTTGAATCGAACCAGAAAGTCCGGCCAGTACGCCAATCAGAACCAGTGCTACTTTACTTTGTTTCAACATGGGAAAACCCTTTTTAACGTTGTGATGATGATGTGCATATACCCACTCTAAAACGACTTAAAACATTTATTCTGGCAACACCGCAAATTTTCCCTTTCCCAGGACCTTGCCATTGTTCAACAGCACGTACATATAGACCCCGCTGGCCCAGCCTTCGCCAATAACGGCTTTGTTGATGACCACGCGGTTATAGCCCTGTTTTCCGCCTTCGTCCACCCCGCTTTTAAAGGTTTTTCGATAGATTTCGGTCCCCCAACTGGTGTAGACCCGCAGATCCATATCGGCCTCTTGGTTCAACCAATAGCCAATAAAGGTTCCCGAGCTGAATTTAAAGGGATTGGGGACATTCAAGGGTCTACCGGCCGAGCCTTGAGCAGAAGCTCCTGTATCAAGGGTGACATTCAGTGTGGCCGGAGCCCCAATATGCCCCACGGTATCATAGGCAAATACGCTAAAATAGTAGGTATCATCAGGCAGGGTTGTGGCCACGGTCGCGGTCAGGCCATTCAGACTCACCCCAGTTCCTTGGGTGATGTCGATTGGAAAATCGGTGGTCGAACGCCGAACCACAATACCTTCCAAACTGAAATCTACGGGGGGAACCCAGATCAGTTCTACGGAATTTCCAGATACAATGCTGATTAGGTTAGACACTTTGTCTGGCGCCGTGATGTCGATGGAAATATTAATGGTTGCGGGGGCCCCTATATTTCCTACCGTGTCATAGGCAAAAATGCTGTAATAATAGGTTCCATCTGGAACCGCTTCTTCCATAGTGGCGGTGGTGCCATTCAACGTAATCGATACGCCTTGGGTGGGGGTTGTCGGATAAACATCGTTGGCCCTGCGCACCACAATCCCCGAAAAATCGGGGTCCAAAGGCGGCACCCAAATCAGTTGAACCACATTCCCCGACACAATCGAAAACAAACTAAAAACTTTGCCTGGAGCGGTTGTATCAACCGTGGCGCTTTGGGTAGCCGGTACACTGATATTTCCGGTGACATCGCTTGCAAAAATGGCATAGTAATACAACCCATCGGGAACCGAGCTCAGCGTGATGGACGTTCCAGTGATGTTTTGAGACACCACATTGCCCGAGGCGATGGTTTGGGGATAATTCGTGGTACTCACCCGAATGGTGGTGGAGGCAAAATCGTCGTCTGTAGGATTGGTCCAAGTTAAAACAACCGTGTTTCCGGAAGCCGTCGCCGTAAATTGAGTGGGTGGCCCTGGGGGCGTGGTGTCCGGTCCGGTTGCAAAAACAGACCCCATCAAACCCAAACTGAGCAGCACAGCAAAAAGACCGCTTCGCCCCCATTGTTTTAACAACAAAACAGTCCCCTTTAACAAAATTGTAGGATGAAAGCTGGACGTTTATACCCGTTAAGTAGGGTTTTCAAACATCCTTGGGCAGTACGGTTTAACTGGAATTTTGACAAGCCTACTAGAAGATCGCCCTAAAAGGAAGTATAGTTTTTCCTTCATGAATCACTACAGAAGCCACAGCCTTTTAGCGTCTATTTCCCAGCCTCTCGGAACTTCTCTGACTCTGTCGGGGTGGGTGCACCGGGTTCGGGATCTGGGGCAACTGGTGTTTGTCGATTTACGGGATCGCAGTGGATTGGTGCAATTGGTCTTCGATTCCACCGAAAACCCAGAGCTTTTGGCCAAAGCCCAGCAAATTCGCCAAGAATGGGTTCTGCAGATTTCGGGAACATTGAGACACCGGTCGACGCCCAATCCCCAGTTAGCCACCGGGCTTTTCGAGGTTTTGGTCTCGTCTCTGACGGTGTTGAATCAGGCTTTACCGCCCATCATCAGCATTGCCGACGACACAGAAGCCGACGAACGCAATCGGTTGAAGTATCGCTATTTGGATCTTCGCCGTCCCGAAAACAGCCAGAAATTGGTGGCCAGACACCGCATTACCTCTGCCGTTCGCCGTTATTTGGACGAGGCGGGTTTTTTGGACATCGAAACCCCCATGTTAACCAAAAGCACCCCAGAAGGGGCCCGCGACTATTTGGTGCCTTCTCGGGTTCAACCCGGCACTTTTTTTGCCCTTCCCCAATCCCCCCAATTGTTCAAACAGCTACTGATGATGTCTGGGCTTGAAAAGTACTATCAACTTGTAAAATGTTTTCGGGACGAAGATTTGCGGGCCGACCGCCAACCCGAGTTTACCCAAATTGATATCGAAGCTTCTTTCGTAACCCAAGCCGACATTATTGAATTGGCCACAGGCTTGGTCAAAACCGCCTTCGACGCGGTTAATCTGCCCTTCCCCACCGACATTCCCACCTTAACGTACCGCGAAGCCATGGACCGATACGGTTCAGACAAACCCGACCTGCGGTTCGGCTGCGAAATTGGGGATGTAACCGAAGCCGTTCGCAACTGCGACTTTGGCGTGTTTCGGGGTATCGCCGAATCGGGTGGCCGCATTCGTGGCTTTGCCATTCCCGGTGGGGCCAGCCAACTAAGCCGCAAACACTTCGACGAGGCTTTAAGCGTGGTTGCTGGATTGGGCTTTAAAGGCGTGGCTTGGATGCAGCGCAAACCCGACGAGTTGCAATCGCCCATCGGCAAATTTTTTAAACCCGAAGAACTAGAGGCCCTGTTCCACAGCCTGGGTGCCAACATCGGCGATTCGGTGGTGCTTTTGGCCCATACCCATACCGACTTGCTTTGCGAGGCTTTGGGCCGACTTCGCCTGCATTTTGCCGATCTTTTGAACCTAAAAAGCACCGAAAACAAATTGTTGTGGGTGGTGGCCTTCCCCTTGTTTGAAACCGATTTTGAAACCGGTGCCATTGCGGCCAAACATCATCCCTTTACCTCTCCCCATCCCGAAGATGTGGCTCTGCTAGACACGAAGCCAGCAGAAGTTCGCTCTCTGGCTTACGATTTTGTGTTGAACGGCACAGAACTGGGCGGCGGTAGCATTCGGATTCACGATTCTGCCCTTCAAAAGAAACTCTTTTCGCTTCTAAAACTCAGCGATGCGGATATTGCTCAAAAATTCGGATTTTTTGTGGAAGCCTTGCAATTTGGAACACCGCCCCACGGTGGTATTGCCCTGGGTTTGGACCGGTTGGTCATGTTGCTGACGGGCTCCAAGTCGATTCGAGACGTGATCGCTTTTCCCAAAACCCAAAACGCCAGCTGCTTGTTGTCCATGGCGCCAAGTGTCGTGGATAAAGCCCAATTGGACGATCTGCACATCGGGGTTTTACCCGAATGAGTGGCTTTACGGTTATACCCGCCATCGATTTATTAAACGGCCAAGTGGTTCGCCTGACCCAAGGCGACTACAACCAAGTCGATCGCTATGACAAAAGCCCTGTAGAATGGGCCAAAGCCTTCGAAGCCGCCGGGGCCAAGCGCATTCACATTGTCGATTTGGACGGGGCAAAAGCCGGAAAACCGGTCAACCACGACACCATTTTGGCCATTCGCAAAGCCGTTTCCTGCGAGCTCGAAGTGGGGGGCGGTCTTCGCAGCCAAGACAGCCTGGCCTTTTACAAAGACGCCGGCATTAACTATCTGATCATTGGCTCCATGCTGATTAAACAGACCCAAACCGCCTTGGATTTGATTCATGCCTTTCCCAATACCCTGATTGCCGGCGTGGATTGCAAAGGCGATTTTGTGGCTGTTGAAGGCTGGATTCAAAAAAGCAAAACCCCGCTTAAAGGCGTTTTAGACTTACTCAAAAACACCCCAACCGCTGGGGTGATCTACACCGACATCGCCAAAGACGGCATGATGCAAGGCCCCAACCTACCCGCCCTAAAAACCATTCTCGAGCAAACCCATTTGCCGCTGATTGCCTCGGGGGGTGTCAGCACCGAAGCCGACATTGCCCAACTGCGCAAACTGGCGCCCCGTGGGTTGTTTGGTTGCATTGTGGGCAAGGCGTTGCTGTCTGGTAGTATGGCCTTGGATCCCACGCTGTTTCAAGGCTAAGTTTCGCCCATTGGTGTAAATCCACCTTTTTATGTTAGATTTACACCATTATGATTCAACGACACATCACCACAGAGCTTAAAGCACGCTTTTTAGCCTCAAGATCTCTGTATATTTTTGGCCCAAGACAATCTGGAAAAACCACTTTGGCCCGAGAAACGTTTCCAGAATTACGCTACATCAGCTTGGAAGATCCCGACCACCTTGCCTTTGCCACCGATGATCCGAGGGGGTTCTTAAATCAATTTGAAACCCAAGGGATTATTGACGAACCCCAACGCTGCCCAAGCCTTTTTTCTTATCTGCAAAGCGAAATCGATATTAAAAAGAAAAAATTTATTCTAACCAGTTCCCAAAATTTCCTGTTGATGGAAAAAGTGTCTCAATCACTGGCTGGGCGAATTTCATTGTTAAACTTACTGCCCTTATCGCTTTCAGAAATTGAGCATAGGCCATTGATTCCATTTCCGGATTTGCTGAATCAACACACTTCTGCTTCTTTTGACACCCTAAACAATCGTTTGGAAACCATTATCACCGGCGGGTACCCGGAACTTTGGGAAAATCCGGCGGCCAGATCTTATTGGCATTCGGACTATGTTCGAACCTATTTGGAGCGGGATGTTCGTCAAATTTTACAGGTTCAAGATTTAGGTCGTTTTAATCAATTTTTAAAACTCACTGCGGGTCGGTCGGGTTCTTTATTAAACAAAGCCTCTTTAGCGGCAGACTGCGGACTTAGCGAAACCCATTGTGCCCGATGGTTGTCCATTCTAGAACAAAGCGGCATTATTTATCTGCTGAAACCCTTCTACCAAAATTACAACAAACGCCTTACAAAATCGCCCAAGCTTTATTTTAACGATACAGGCCTGTTGTGCCATCTGCTTTCGATTAGCACGCCAACCCATCTCGAAACACACCCACTTTTTGGTAATATTGTTGAAACGTTTGTGGTATCTGAACTCAGAAAAAACCATTTAAACCAGGGGTTAGATCCCGATTTTTATTTTTGGCGTGATGCAAAAGGAGAGGAAATTGATTTGATTGTTCCTCACCATACAACCTTGATCCCGGTCGAAATTAAATCAACACAAACCATTAAGCCAGAAACCCTAAAACCCCTCTTCAAGTGGATGAATTTAAGCGGTTCTCAAGAGGCAGTCCTTCTTTACGGTGGCACCGATATTCAACACCGAACGCAAGCCGTCATCTTCCCCATCAGCGCACTGTAACCCGAGTTTGTGTAACAGGGCCTTCCCAAAGCGCCAGGTCTTGGGTTTCGTTCGTCGGCCATCCCTGCAGTTGAGCGGCTGCTAGGCCAATTTTTGAACTTAACGCCAGTTGAATTGAAACCTCCTTACACAGATTGTGGGGTGGCTTTTTGGCTTCTTGCAACCCAAAGGCTTTGGCGGTTTCGGCAAGACCCATCAGGGTATTGGCTTGGCGACCAAAATCCCTAGATTGGTCGTAGAAGGTTGACCAGTTCGGGGTCTGGCCGGGATAGGACACAGAAAAGGCTCGTTCTACAACAACCCGAAAGGTTTGACTGACTGGGCTGCTCTCGCTTTCAAAAAAAGAGCGGTCTTGTCGAAAGTGTTGGGTTTCTTTGTCGAACCAGCCAAACAACCCTTCAATATCTGTTTTGGCCTGGGAAAACTCAAACTTAACCTGTGGCAAAAGGTCATAGATGACGGCCAGTTCGGCTTGTTTTTTTCCAGACAAATCCGCAAAAGTGCCCATTATTGGGGCCTTGTCCTCGGGCCAAACAACGGAAGCCAATCGCATTTTGGGGTAATAACTATTCACATCGTCAGCCAATCCATGGAGATACCATCCCAAAAACACCAAATTCAATCGTCGTTTCCAAACCGCATCGATGGGGGCAGACGGAATGTAGTCGAGGGCACTGGCCAACAGGGCTTTTGAAAACCCAGGATCGTCGCTTTCTTTGTGGTCTGTTTTGCTAAAAAAAGCCGTCTTGGTATAGCGATCGGTACCAAAAAAACCATGATCCATATCCGCCAGGTACACCTTCCCCCAGACAAACCAATCCACTTCGGACATTTCAATTTTTCGACCGCTGGGCAGAAGAATCACTTCGGGTTTGTCAGACAAGCCCAATTTATTGGCAATATCGATGGCAACAACGCTATGCCCAAAAGGCCCCCAAGCCAAAGTGGGCCTGGATGTCCCTAAAAAACACATCACAAGAGCGACCACCACCAGCATTTTTGCAGGAATTTTCATATCGACTCTAGACTAGGAGGCTGGATTCAAAAACACAAGTCACGACTTACCATTTTGAAAAGTTCCCAGTATACTTTTAAGCTCAATCTACCTCAGGAGATCCCCATGAAAGAAAGCAAGTTCATCTGGAAAAACGGCACCCTCATTCCCTGGCAAGAAGCCACCACCCACGTTCTGACCCACGGCCTTCACTATGGCACCGGGGTTTTTGAAGGCATTCGGGCCTATAAAACCGACCGTGGCGCTGCTGTTTTTCGTTCCGAAGACCACTATAAACGACTCTATGATTCCGGCAAAATTTATCAGATGAAGGTGCCTTATGATGCGGACACCCTGATGGCAGCCACCCGACAACTTTTGGCCGAAAATAACCTTGATTCTTGTTATATCCGACCCATTGCCTATTACGGCTATGGCGAAATGGGCTTGAATCCCGGCAAAAACAAGATCGATGTGGTGATTGCAGCCTGGGAATGGGGAACGTATTTGGGCGAAGAGGGCTTGGAAAAAGGCATCCGTTGCAAAATCAGCTCTTGGACACGCATTGATGGCCGCATTATGCCAGCCCAAGCCAAAAGCACGGCCAATTACGCCAATTCGGCTCTGGCCAAAATGGAAGCCATTCACTGCGGGTTCGACGAGGCCATTATGCTGAATCTGAACGGTACCATTGCCGAAGGACCTGGCGAAAATATTTTTATGATTAAAAACGGCAAACTGTACACCACACCGGTTGTGGACAGCGCGCTTTGGGGCATCACCTGCCAATCGGTCATGACTTTGGCCAAAGACATGGGCTTGGAAGTTGGCATCGAAAGCATGCCCCGAGACGATTTATTCCTGGCCAACGAACTTTTCTTTACCGGAACAGCTGCCGAAATCACCCCCATTCGCGAAATCGATGGGCGGGTTATTGGGTCTGGCAAACGTGGTCCGATCACCGAAAAAATTCAACGGGCTTTCTTTGACATTGTTCAAGGCAAAAACGACCGCTACAGCCACTG
Source organism: Candidatus Margulisiibacteriota bacterium (assembly GCA_050250935.1). GTDB lineage: Bacteria > Margulisbacteria > Marinamargulisbacteria > JBFWNS01 > JBFWNS01 > JBFWNS01. The sequence continues at coordinate 201,857 of JBFWNS010000002.1, forward strand.
GCTGGATTATGTAAAACCTGTATGAACACCCATTCAACGTTACTCTGGGTAGGGTTTAATGCCTTTATTTTAATCCTGTTGCTGCTGGATATGGGTGTTTTTCACCGCAATTCTACACAGGTCTCTTTAAAAAGCGCCCTTAAGCTATCCGCTTTTTGGATAGCTCTGGCCCTGCTCTTTAACGTTGGGGTGTATGCGTGGTTGGGGCCTCAACCGGCCCTCGAATTTTTTACGGGTTACGTGATTGAAAAGTCCCTTTCTATCGACAATTTGTTTGTCTTTTTGCTGATTTTTTCCTATTTCAAAGTCCCAAAAGACTATCAACACAAAGTTTTGTTTTGGGGCATTTTGGGAGCCCTGGTTTTAAGGGGCGTGTTCATCTTTTTGGGGGTCGCCGTTTTAGACCGCTTTCATTGGGTGATGTACATTTTTGGAGCACTGTTGATTGTGAGTGGTCTTAAAATGGGCCTGGAAAAAGAGAAAGAAATTCACCCCGAAAACAACCCCATGCTGCGTTTGTTTAAACGACTATTTCGCACCACATCCCAGTATGATGGGGATCGGTTTTTAACCAAAGTGAACGGTCTTTGGGCCGCCACCCCGTTGCTGATTGTATTGATTGTGGTGGAAACCACAGACCTGATTTTTGCCGTAGATTCCATCCCAGCTGTGCTGGCCATAACCCGGGATCCCTTTATTGTGTATTCGTCGAATGTATTTGCCATTTTGGGCTTGCGTGCCTTGTTTTTTGCCTTGTCGGGCATCATGCAACTGTTCGAGTACTTGCACTATGGTCTTTCGGCTATTTTGGTGTTTATTGGGGTTAAAATGGTCGTCGAGCCATTTTATCACCTCTCGATTGGGGTTTCGTTGTCGGTGATCGCCTCTTTTCTGGCCATTTCGGTTATGGCTTCGGTGATCGCTTCTAAACGCAAGCACCCTTCTTAAAAATGAGCCCCAAAAAACCCACCTTTCGGAAAGGGAGCCTCTTTTTTCACAAAGACACCCACGACAAGGTGATGTTTGGCACATGGATGGATGGAGACAGTGCCGTTCAATGTTTGCGCCTTAAAGACAAGTCGTTTATCACCGTCCCCATCGACGATTTTTTGGCCAACTATGTTTCTTATGCGGCCATCGAAAAAGCCGCCAAAGACAAACGCCGAGGACAAGGGTGGTAGGGTTTCGACTTGGGCTTGGGATCGGGATGTTGCTCTTAGCCTGCCTACCCGTGATGGCCCAATCCCGAACCGAAATCGACTTTCAAATTCCGGTCTCGCCTTCCCAAGACCTTAAAACCCTCTGGCATCGCCTTCGTCAAACAGCGCTCGATGCCAAAGCTTCGGGCATTGGTGCCCAAAGGTCCGAGACCTTGTCTTACAGCCTGGCCACCTATTGCCTATCGCCAACCGGCACAATGAGTCTGAGTCTGCCCTTGCGACTAAATCGCCCAACCAGCTTGGCGTTTCTGACATTCGAAACCCCCGTTTCAGACACCACTGCCCTGCCCAAAGGCATTCAACACTATGCCTGCGACGATGGTCTTCGGGTCCACCTCTCCCAAATTGTGGGGCCAGGCATGTTTTTGCAATGGCCTGCCATTTGTCCTTCGCCTTCGGTGGTCCAATATTCCGAAATCAAACTGGGCGATGTGGCTTTCGATCCCGTGTTGTACATCTCGGTTTCATACAAAAAAATGGATTCTGAAACCTTCCTGCATTTCTATTACCGCCAAAAAGACGAACTTGCCCCAAGCCTTGCTGCTTTGGAAAAATGCCGCCAGTGGCGCCTGCTTCTGTCGAAAAAAGCCCCTTTTTAATCGCCCAAAGCCAGGGTATGATGGAAAAAAAACATCGCCCTCAAAAAGGACCTTCCCATGTACAACCTCACAGTCACCAACGGCCAAGTCAGTTCTGAATCTGGATTCTATTTTATTGCAGCGCCTTTTACCCTCGAAGCCAATGGCCATCGCTATTCTGTCGATTTTAAGCGTGGCGCCAAAGACAAAGTGGCCTATATCCTTTCTGAAAATGGCAGCCCCATTACCGAGCTTTTTCATAACGACTATACCTTCGAAACGAGCCCAGAAGCAGTTCGTCCAGAGCTTCTTGCCGTGGCCTGTGCCTTTGTTAAATTGGGCATTACCACCGAAAAAAACCATGGCAAATACTTCAGCGACTCGGATCGCTTGGCTGGGGTTTCCTATACCATCACTCAACCCGACTTAATTTTGGCCTAAATTTCAGCCTGAAATGAGCCCCGTTTCGGGTTTTACCTTGATGGATCGGGCTAGATTTAGCATAATGCCTCTATCCCCATTACAATCGAGGTGAGCCGATGAATATCGCCATTTTTACAGATACGTATCATCCTCAGATCAACGGCGTCGTAACCAGCGTGGACACCTTTACACACGAATTCGAAAAAAATGGGCATTCGGTTTTAATTGCCGGACCCAAAATGCCAGGCGGCAAGCGGTCTACTGCCAAAATCTGGCGGTTCAATTCCATGGTGTTTCCCTTTCAAAGAGAACACCGCGTCATTTGGCCCTATTCGCGAAAACTTTGCAAATTCAAAGACCTTAAAATCGATGTGATTCATGCGCAAACCCCCTTTTCTATGGGCTATTTGGCTTTGCATTTGGGCGCCAAATACAACATTCCGGTTGTGCATACCTATCACACTTTTTTTGCAGAATACCTTCACTATTTGCCCTTGCCCAATGTCCTGACCAAGGCCTATGCGGTGATGCAATCCCGCCGATTTTGCAACCGCTGCGACCAAGTGGTGGTACCGTCTCAGGCCATGAAAAACACCTTGAATAGCTATGGCATCACCACGCCCATCGATGTGATTCCAACCGGTGTTGAAATCGACACCATCCCCTACAGCTCCCAGGCTTCGGCTTTTCGGGAAGCCCATCAGATTCCAGCCGATAGACCCTTGTGTATTTTTGTGGGTCGGTTGGGCAAAGAAAAAAATGTTTATTTCCTGCTCGACGCTTTTCGCCAAGTGCTTAAAACCGTGCCCAATGCCCTGTTGTTGGTGGTGGGTGATGGCCCCGAATTAAAGGGGATGCGGCTTTGGGCCCACGAGCTGAAGCTGGACCAGTCCGTACGGTTTGTTGGCTATTTGCCCCGCAACGAGGTGTTTACAGCCTATGCCGCCAGTGATCTGATTTTGTTTCCCTCTAAAACCGAAACCCAAGGCTTAAGTTTGCTCGAAGGCCTCGCCATGGGCAAACCCGCTGTTTGCCTGAACGCCATGGGAGTTAAAGATATTTTGGAAGGCAATGTGGGTGGCTTTTTGACCGAAGACCATTTGCCCGAATTTGTTGAAAAAGCCAGCGCTCTGCTTACAGATTCGGCCCTTTATACCCAAAAATCCCAAGAAGCCCGAACCCGGGCAGCCCAGTTTTCAGCAGCCTCGATGGCCGAAAAAATGATTGGGGTCTACGAATCCGCGATTGCTGCCCATAAAAAAGGAGAAAAACGATGAATTTACGTTGTACCACTGGCGATGCAGCCAGCAAAAAAACCGATGTTTTAATTTTGCCATTTTTTGAGTCTGAAAAACCCAAAACCGGGGTCAAAAAAACCTTGGATCAAACACTCAAAAATCACCTGACCCAACTTATCCAAACCAGGATTTTTGCAGGCAAACTGGGTCAAATTTGTGTGGTCCCAACTTTGGGACTGGCCCGGGCAAAGCAAGTGCTCTTGTTGGGCCTTGGCAAACAAGGAGACCTCAGCCTCAACACCTTTCGCAATGCCGGTGGCGATTTGGCCCGAGCGTTGGAAAAACAAAAAGCCAAAACCGGGGTGCTAAGTCTGGATGAAACCTCCCTTAAAAAATTCCCCCTTCCCGACATTGGTCAAGCCCTTGCAGAAGGATTGTTTTTGGGCCAATACCGCTTTAATACTTATTTAACCAACAGCAAAGACAGCCTATCCATCGACCTGCAATGGATGAGCCCTTCTAAAAAAACCACCACAGCCTTGTCCGAAAACTTGGATGTTGCCTTGGCCTTGGCCAGTGCCACCAACACGGCCAGAGATTTGGCCAACACCCCGCCCAACGACATGACACCCCGTATTTTTGTGGATTCTGTTCGCAATGTGTTTGCCGACTATCCCCACCTTAAACTCGAGGTTATCGACCGCAAAAAAGCCAAAGAATTGGGTATGGGTGCTTTCTTGGGCGTGGCCCAAGGCAGTGTGGAAGAGCCGTTTATGGCCATTTTGCGCTACATGCCCATTAAAAAACAGGCGCCAATTGCCCTCTTGGGCAAGGGCATTACCTTCGACACCGGTGGTATTTCCATTAAACCCGCCGCCAAAATGAGCGAAATGAAAGGCGACATGAGCGGGGCTGCTGCTGTGTTTGGCGCCATGAAGGCCATTGCCGAACTTCAACCTCAAGTCAACGTGATGGGGATGATGGTTCTGGCCGAAAACATGCCTTCGGGTTCGGCCCAACGACCTGGGGATATCGTCAAAGCCATGAACGGCAAAACCATCGAAATTTTGAACACCGACGCCGAAGGGCGATTGGTGCTGGCCGATGCCCTGTGTTACGCCGTCCAAGAAGGGGCCAAAACCCTGATCGACATCGCCACTTTAACCGGTGCGGCCTGTGTGGCCTTGGGCGAAATGGCCTCTGGGGTATTGGGCAACAACCAAGCCCTGATCAACCACCTAATTAAAATTGGAAACGCCAACGGCGACCGGCTGTGGCAACTACCTTTGTTCGACGAGTATTTGGATTATTTAAAATCTGAGGCCGCCGATTTGGCCAACTGCAGCGAAGGCCGCTATGGGGGTACTTGCTCGGCTGCCAAGTTTTTGGAGCAGTTTGTGGGCAAAACCCCTTGGGCCCATTTGGACATTGCCCCGATGATGCACTTTTCCAAAGCCACTGGCTATACCAGTAAAGGCATGTCTGGGGTCGGTGCCAGAACCTTGGCCACCTACGTTCTCGACCAGGCCTAGGATGTCGTGGGCGGAAGACCTTTCCCGGATTGATTCGGAGGGTTGCCGCCGTCGGCTGGGGTCGTTGAAGGGCGCTGTTGGGGCAGACTTTACCACCAACGATAGTTTGGGGCTGAGTACGCATCCGGCATTGCTCGAATCGGTGAAGGCCTCGTTTTCGAAAATGGGGGCAACAGGGTCTCGGTTGTTGGGTGGCGATAGCCCGACCCTTCGGGAACTCGAAGCAGCCCTGGCCCAGTGGTTGAGCATCGAATCGGCCCTGGTTTTTAATTCGGGCTATCATGCCAACACCGGCATTTTGCCGGCTTTGTATGGGCCAGGGGATGTCGTGTTTGCCGACCGCTTGTGTCATGCCAGTTTGTGGGATGGCATTGCCCTTTCCAAGGCCAGTTTACACCGGTTTGCCCACAACGATCTTACCCATTTGGAAACCTTGCTTAAAAAACACCGTCCAAACGCCAAACGCGCCGTGATTGTGGCCGAAGCCTTGTTCAGCATGGACGGGGATTTTGCGCCTTTATCGGATTTGGTTCGGCTTAAACACCAGTTTGGGGCCGAACTCTATGTGGACGAAGCCCACAGCATTGGCGCCTATGGCCCCACCGGAAACGGCCTTGTAGGCCTTTTGGGATTGGAAAAAGACATCGATTTTTGGGTGGGGACATTTGGAAAAGCCTTTGGTAGTTACGGGGCTTTTGTGGGCTGTGCGGACATCCTCAAACACCTGCTGATTAACAAAGCCCGGCCCTTTATTTTTTCGACAGCCCTACCCCAACCCGTCGTGGCTTGGAACCTGGCTGCAATCCACTTAATGCCCCATCTGCACAGCGAACGCCAGACCTTGCACCGGCATAGTGCTCAGTTTCGGGATCATCTGCCGGGCACCCCAAGCACCTCGCACATTGTGCCGGTGATTACCGGGTCTGCAGCCAGCGCCCTGGCTTTGGCCGACCGTTTGCACACCGAGGGTTTTGCTGTAACGGCCATTCGTCACCCCACGGTTCCCAAGGGAACAGAACGGATTCGGCTATCGTTAACGGCGACCCACAGCCCAGACACCCTTCACCACCTGTTACACATCCTCTCGGAGACCCTAGCATGACCACCCTGTATCTGCCCGGTTGGGCCACCTTGCCTACTTTGTTCCCTAACTATCACGACGCAAACACCGTTCACCTTCCCGGCCCGATGATGTCGTATTATCCCGAATTTTTCGACGCCATTGCCGAACCCCTGCATGTGGTGGGATTTTCGCTGGGCTGCTATTTGGCCCAGGATTTTTTTAGGGCTCACCCCAGCAAAGTTTTGTCGATGACCTTTCATGGGGCCCGCCCCCAGTATCCCGATAGCGATGTTCAAGGTGTTCGCAAAGCGGTTTCCCAAACCCCATCCCGAACCCGAGCCTATCTGACCCAATTTTACAAAGCCTGTTTCACCAATCCCATCGAGCACGCCCTGTTCAAAACAACCCTGGAAGCTTCGTTTTTAGACACCTTTACCCAACCCTTGCTAGAAGAAGGCCTGGACTATATTGCCACCTCTAAATTGGACGGGGGTTTGCTTCAACAGGTTCCAAATTTAAGCATTTGTCACGGTCAAGAAGACGCCATTGCCCCGTTTTTTGAAACGGAAAACTTCTGCACGGAATTTTCCCTTCCCTTCTTCCCTCACCCTGGGGGGCATTCGATTCCAACTTAACCCAAGCCGCTGAAATTTTTGATGTGTTTTTTCGATAATTTTTTAAAACACAAGGACTCAGGATGTTATTTCAAAAATTTGTTTCACTGGCACACACTGAAGAAGACAGCGAAATAGGCTCCCCTGCCAAACGGGTACACCTAGACACCCGGAAGCCCTCAGCGGAAATACAAACGGTTTGGATTCATACTGCTTTAGCCAACCATTTTGGCCTGGTTGAAAGGGCCCAAGACTGCCTTCGGAATCAGGACACTATTCGTGCCCGTATCGAGCAGTTTTACATTGATCCCGCCCGTTATGCCAATGAAACAATGCAAAAATTTTTGTCCTGTTGCCAATTTATCGTCGATTCTGGGCGGTTGCCGGTCTCCTCGAATCAACCTACAAAAACCCACTCCCCCGAAGATCAGGCTGCGAGTTGGCTCGGCCATTGTCTCTCAAATGCTCGCACTAACGCTAGCAACACAGCCACTGATGCGGTCAGTCGGTATTTGGTGGCGCAGCTCTTTGGAACCCATCAACCCTTTTTTATTCAAAACAGACTCCAAGACCTTCAATTTCTTTCAACCTTAAAATACGTGGACGATTGTATCCGACAACACAACCGGCTTCCCAACACAACAGAAGATTCTCCCGTCTACAAGGCCTATCAAAACATTTTTAACCACTACCCCAGAGGATTCCCACAAGACCTGCAACGCTTTGTTGACCATCTTTTTCCACCAGAACGCCTATTGCCCTATGTGCGCCCCACTGGCGATATGGCGCTTAATAAACTCTTTTCTGCCTTGATTGAGCATTTTCGATCCCATGGAAATGCGAACCCCTATTCTCACACCAAAAGTGATAGCGAGCTTGTCCGTTGGTGGGAAGAGAAGTTCAGATCTGAGGGGAAAACAAGAAAACATTCTATTACCTCTCAGGCAGAAGCAAAAGTTAACCGTATTCTAGAGCTTAGAAAAGCCATTGCGACCCTTAAAGAAGGGGATTGGAATGACCAAGCCCTACACCTTGCCCAGCATATTGGGCTAATTGCCCCTCCAGCACCTGCTCCAGCCGCCGCAGCACCAGCTGCCCAGGCTTAGCATCACACCCCTTATTAACATGAAAAAACCCTAGTGGGCTGTCCCACAAAACTTCAAGCTATTAAAGAAGAGAAGATTGCAAAACAAGCACCCCATCGCTTAAACTAGGCTATTATGCTTGGTTTTTTGAAACGATTTAAACCCTTTTTGGGCTTTGTTTTGGTTGGGCTTTGGGCTGTTTCCCTGCTTTTTGGGGCCTTACACACCCATGCCAAACCCCACAACGAAGCCACCTGTACCCTGTGTATTGTTCAGCACTTGTCCAAGGGCATTGCGCTGGCGGTTTCGATTGGGTTGGTCGTACTGTGTATCCGTGTTTTTTCTGCGTTTGATGCCTCAACTGCTGTTGCCTCTGTCTTCCACTTTACCCTCTTTCACCGACGGGGACCCCCTGTTTCTTTGTAATTAATCGCCCCATTTTATTACAAAGGAATTGTTATCATGACACGTTTTCGTTTAACCGTGTTGATACTCGGCTTTTTGGCCGGGGGTCAGCCGCTTTTGTTTGCCGATATCCCCCTACCCGAAATTACGGTTCGCAGCTCTGCTTTAACCCAAGAACTTACACCCAGCGCTTCGCATACCCACCAACGCATTACCGATACCCAAATCCAAACCCTGCCTGGGGGTAGCATCCAACCCTTGTCCAAGGTGATGATTGGCACCCAACCCGGTGTTGTGGCCGGCAGCTTGGGCCAAGTTTTTATTCGGGGCAACCACGGTGGGGTTTTGTATACCCTAGACGGTGTCCCCTTGCCCGATTCCATGGCAACGGCCATGGGCTCGATGGTGTCCTTGGATGCCATTGAGGACATGGATATTATCACCGGCGGACTGCCTGCCGAATATGGCAACCGTTTATCGGCGGCAGTGAATCTAACCTCTAAAACCGGAAGGCTTGCCCCAGAAGGCAGCTTTTCTTTGGGATATGGGTCTTACAACACCTTTTTTCCCAGCTTTAGTTATGGCGGAACCAATTCGACGGGTTCGCTTCGGTATTTTATGGCAGCCAATTTCAAAACCACAGACCGAGGTTTGGACACCCCTACCCCAAAAAATGCCTCGGACCCTTATGCGGGTGGCAGCTCGGATAGCTTGCACAATACCAGCCGAAGCACCAACTCCTTTGCCAAAGTGGACTGGGACGCCGATGCCAGCACCCAGTGGAGCTTGACCGCTTTGCATGGCCAAAACTATTTTGAACTGCCCATTGATCCGGCCATCTCCCAATCTCAAAACACCCAAAAAGAACAGAACACCACCCTCCAACTCAACTGGAAAAAACAACTTTCAGACACAACGGTGGTGACGTTGGCCCCCTATTGGAAATACGCCGACGTGGTCTATACCGGAGACCCCACCCACGATTTAGCCATCAGCCAAGACGATGTGATTCCAACCTCGTTTTTCCAAAGCCGTCACACCAACACCTTCGGTCTTAAAGGGGATGCCACTTTAACAGCGAACCCCCTACACAAACTCAAAGTGGGGTTTTTAACCACCTATTCACAGTCCGAGGGGGATATCACCATCATCACCACCGACACCACCGTTCGGGATGGAAATCCCAGCAAGGCCACGGCCCAAAGTGTGTATATTCAAGACGACATAACCCTGGCGCCAAATTTTGTGGTGAATGCCGGGCTGCGCTTGGATGCCACCCAAGTCGCCTTTGCCGATACCACCGCTGTCGATAGCGCACTTAGCCCTCGTTTGGGCGCCAGCTATATGCTGACACCCGACACCAAAGTCCACGCCTTTTATGGCAAATTGTTCCAGCCTGCACCGGCAGAGAATTTACGGTCTAGCTTTAGCAGTGTAGGCGGCGGAACGTTGTCGCCCTACGACATCAAAGCCGAAAAAAGCGATTTTTATGAGGTGGGCATAGAGCAAAAATGGGGCAGTCAATGGGTTAATCTGACTTCTTTTTATAAATCCGCCATCAACATTATCGATGAAACCCAGTTGCTCAATACCCCGATGACCCAACCGTTTAACCTGGCCACCGGCTATGCCTATGGGGTGGAACTTGGCCTTCACGGTAAGCTCACTCACCAGCTCAGCCATTACCTAAATTATGCCTACACCATCGCCAAAGGCCGTGGAATCAGCGGGGGTATTTTTGCTTTTTCACCCGACGATTTGCCCAGCGATCAGGAACAATATTTGGACCATCTTCAAATTCACACCTTCAACGCTGGCCTTACGTATCGCCACGATCAGTTTTGGTCCACCTTGCAGGCCACCTATGGCAGCGGTCTTCGAACAGGCCCAGACAACAACGACGCCCTGCCAGCCCACCTGACCTTCGACACCACCATCGGGCAAGGTTTTGACACAGACTTTGGAACGTTTAAAGTGGCCTTGGATGTTCTGAATATCCTGGATAACGCCCACCCCATTACCCTGTCGAACGGGTTTAACGGCACCCATTACGCCGCCGGAAGAACCTGGATGCTTCGGGTAACCAAAACCTTCTAGTTCCGCCTGGATCGCTTCCCTCCCCAGATGTTTTGGGGAGGGAGGTCTCCGCGCAAGCTAAGGTCTTTTTTAAGAGACGGGGCCAACCATCACGCTTTGCATACACGCATACAAGGTTCCGATAAAGTTCCGTGGACATGTGTCTGGATGCGGTGAACCGGGCACAGTCGTCACCGTGGATCGTCTGAACAAAGCCTCAATCACACGATAAAGCGTTTTGGGCGCATGTCCCACGGCAGGACATGTGACATTTCCACCACCAAATGCCGTGGTTTTTGGCAAAGATTCATCTGCCCAACGTTCGGGTTTAAACGCTGTTGGATCGACAAACACGTCTGGGTCTTGCCCCATCCACAACGAATTTAATACCACAAAACTCCCTTTAGGGATGACTTTTCCAGAAGCCAAAGTGATAGACTCTTGCGGAATAATCGGGACCAACGGGGATGGCGGGTCCAGCCGCAGCACTTCTTGGATAACCTGTCTTAATAAGGGAGAATCTCCAGATTCCAACTCACGTCTAATTTGTGCTGTCCACTCAGAACTGCTCTGGTGAGCCAACCGGTATAGGGTCCACGACAAAGCGGTGGCCAGTGCATCTGAACCCACATGTAAAATGGCCGTGACTTGGCGGACATAAGCCTCACTTTTTAAAAGGGCATGAAGCTGATCGGGGTTATCTCTTAATGCGTGTAACTTTGCTTCGTATTTGGCTGTACCCAAAGCACCGTACTTGCCTTGGGCTTGTTCATCCATCATTTTACAAACCATCTGCAGGGCAAAAGGAAGCTTTGCATAACAAACTGGCTTTTCTGAATCTGAAAGAACAAGGTCAGACGTTAACTGAGCTTGCATCGTGTCAAACAAGAGGGTATCCAGAAGTTCTCCGGCCATTTCAAATTCACTATCAATCGCACTTGGACGCATCCACAAATCGGTTATTTTTTGATAAACACCCAAAAAGGCATCGGCCAGCACCAATGCCAACCTCGGATCCGGATTTGGAATCCCAAAAGCCTGCCTTAACATCACCCCCATGCTAAACGTATGGGCCAATGCAGAAAGATCCATCGATTGCTTAGGATCCACATACAACAGGGCCGCTTCCATGCTGTTGACCACATCCGCTTCAGAAGGCACTTTGGTTGCCTGTTTGTAGAACAGGGTCATCATCTGATGATCTTTTGGAAGCGCAGAAAACGGGGATTCTCCAAAAAACCGATTTCGAACAAAGGCCATGGGTTGCCGCAAATGGGCAACTGTTGAATACCCCGTCTCTGGGTTCAGTTTGACACGGTCTAGAAACTCTTTTTGTTCCGCATTGGTGGACAAGTACACCGAATGACCGTCGCCTAGTTTTGTAGGTAAAGACGTTGGCGTCCTTCCAGCTTGTTTGGCCGCTTGATCAGCCTGATATTGTTCTGCTCCACGTTGCTTCAAAAAGGCTCCAAGTTCTGTTCCATAGGTTCGCCCAGCTGCATTGGTTGGGTCTTTTGCAAGACGATTAGACAGAAAACCGGGGGTTGGCGCATCTTTGGGATGGTGCACACGAATGTCTTGTAAGGATGTAGCCGGGTCTATGTCGGACTTACCAGTTTTTCTATTCACCCCATAGTGAATGGTGGGGTCCCCAAACAAATAATCCCCCACCCTTCTCACAAAATCCCGCTTAGCCGGGGACGGTAAATGATAGGTTCGAACACTGATAAATTTGTACATACTTAGTTTCCTGTCCTTATGAGGGTGTTTTGACGGTGTTCATTCGCACTTCTGCTTTTCTTAAATAACCTTGAAGTCACCGCAGTCAGACAATTCGCACTATTTCCAGCTCTTAAAGCCGCAAAAACCGGCTCTACCCCTTCGGGGGATGATCCGTATTCCCGACCAGAGCTTTACCCGGATTTTAGCGTATGCTTCATCGTTGAAGGGCTTCAAAATAAGGATGAGGGGATATTGAATCGATGCGATAGCAATAGAGGAAAGCCAATGACTCGTCGTAGATATAGGCCCTATCAGAAAGGGCTATCTGTTTAAACATTTTTACAGAACTATAGCGATGATTCCAAACCCTGTAAATATACTTACAAAAATTATCCTAGCTTGGATGCATTTTTTTAATTTTTGTTAACTTAATTTCTCTTTAAGAAATTCGCCAAGAATCGCTTCCCACTGTATGATAAATTTCTATGAACCACACCTCCTTTTTTAAGCTTCTCTCCTCTCGTTTTTTGTATTCCATGGCGGTTCAAATTCAGGCTCTGGTCTTGGGCTGGCAGATGTATACCTTGACCCACAGCCCGGTCTATTTGGGGTTGATTGGATTGGCCGAGGCGGTTCCAGCCCTTAGCTTGGCCTTGTTTTCGGGATACCTGATCGACCGCTCTAATCCCATGAAAATGTTAACCTTTTCCATTGTGGTGGGTCTGGTTTCAGCTTCGTTTTTGTGGGCACCCCATTTGCCCGGTATCCATCTGGGGTTGAAACTGCAAATCATCTGCCTGTTTTTGTCTTCTTTTTTGACTGGCATTTCCAGATCGTTTTTACACCCCAGCGTCTTTGCCATCGTGCCCCGCATTGTCGAGCGCAGCTATTTGCCAAAATCCTCGGCGTGGATGACGATGGCCTATCAAACCGCCAGTGTGTCTGGCCCAGCCATTGGGGGGCTATTGTTTGGATTTTTTGGCATTTTTACAGCTGCCTCGGTGGTGGTGGGACTAACCACCTTGTCTTTGCTGGGATTAAGTTTGACCCATTTTGCTTGGACCCCTGCCCCGCAACAACCGGTTCGGGGGCGGTTTAAAGTCGAGTTGATGTCTGGGCTTCGATTTGTGTTTAAACACCCGCTCTTATTGCCTGCCCTATCCTTGGACATGATTTCGGTGTTGTTTGGGGGCATTACGGCTTTGCTTCCTATTTATGCAGCCGAAATCTTGTTTGTGGGGCCCATTGGACTGGGCTGGCTTCGGGCAGCAACAGCCATTGGTGCCGGCGGCGTCAGTCTTGCGCTCACCCAAATTGAAATCAAAAAGAAAGCCGGTCGCTTGCTATTGGGCTCTGTAACAGGGTTTGGGGTTTGCATTTTGGTGTTTGCCATCAGCAAAAACTATGTCTTGTCTTTCGGAGCCTTGCTGCTGAGTGGCATGTTCGATTCCGTCAGTGCGGTGATCCGCTCGGCCTTGGTTCAATTGTCCTCGCCCGACGAGCTTCGGGGCCGCATTTCTGCAGTGAACATGGTTTTTATCAGCTCTTCGAACGAGCTTGGGGAATTTGAATCGGGCATGGCGGCTAAGTTGTTGGGCACTGTTCCTGCTGCCGTCTTTGGCGGCATTGTTTGCTTGCTAACGGTGGGTACCGTAACCCTGTTTTCAAAACCCCTGCGGGAATTGGATTTGTCTAGGCTTAGGCCGGAAGAGACGTTGTAAAAAAAGTCTCTGCAGCGTTTCGATCGATGATCATCGGCACTGCATTTGGGTAGATCTTTAAAAACTTCTCTAACCCGCGATGCCGGCTGGCTTTATGGTCAGATTTAACTTCGATCGCGTACAATTTTTCATTGGTTTGAAACACAAAATCCACCTCATCATTACCGTCTCGATAATAGGAAAGTTGGCCTTTTTGAAGCGATAAATGGGCACCAACAGCCGCCTCTAGAAGTCGCCCTTTCCAAATTGAGTCTTCTTTTTTGGAGCCATGAAGGGCCTGAGGCAAGGCGTTGTTTAAGGGAAGTAACTTTGGTGCGGACGATCGTCGTCGGAGTTCAGACCCGCCATATTTTTGAAGAGCTTTAACTAAAAATGCCCCTTCAAACAAGGTCAAATAATGCTGAATGGTGGTGATGTTACCCTTATCTTGTAATTGCCCCAACAACTTGGTCAGGGAAATTTCCTGGGCCGGATAGGCCATTGCAAGTTCAAAACACTGTCGAAAAAGGGCTGGCTTGTGCACCGTTGCTACTTGCAAGATATCTTTGGACAAAACCGGTTCGATAATGCCGTATTTAACATAGTCTTCCCAACGCTCTTGATTCGAAACCAATTCTGCGGCGCCCGGATAGCCGCCATAGGTTAAATAGGTCTCCAAGTTCCAACCAAAAGCTTCTTTACAATGGGTATAGCTCCAATGTGGGGCAAAAATCAATTCAAATCGGCCCGCCAAGCTTTCCGAAAGTCCTTGCTGAATACTTAAGCTCGCCGAACCCAAGAGCACCACTTTCATGGAACGAGAGGCCCGTTCTTGATCAAACATGACTTTAATCACCCGACTCCAATCCCGTACCTTTTGAATTTCATCAAAAACCAGCAACACATTGTTACCCATGCTTTTGGCCAATTTCCATTGAACTTCGATCCAGCTTTCGGTGGGTGCAGCCACTTCGTCTGCCGTCACCATCAAAGTAGGCCCTTTCCACCGAGAAACGATACTTTTTAGCGCTGTGGTTTTACCCACCTGCCTAGGCCCCAAGACAACCTGAATAAAATTCAAATCAGATTGAAGGCGTTGTTCTAAAAAATGTTCAAATTCCGGCTTCATTAAGTTCATATTCAACAGAATATCAAACTTTACTAGATATAACTAGTAATTTTACTAGATATAACTAGTAAATTAAGATTCTTCCCCATTTTTATGCGTGGTGCTATGTTTGTTTTTATCCCATGTCAGACAAATTTTCTTTAAAAGACCATCTGTTTAATGCCACAACCGTTGAAAAACTGGCTGCCGAACTATTGGTTGCCTATCCTGCTTTTAACTCAAAAAGCTTTACCCAAACCGTTTTGGCCAAGTTCCCTGAACTGGAGCTTAAAGCTCGGATTGCTTGGATTTCCGAAACCCTCAAACAACACCTTCCCCCCAACTATCCCGATGCCTTGGCCATTGTACTGGCCGCTTTGCCAGCGCCCTGTGACCCCAGCAAAACCGACAACGATTTTGGAAGCTTCACCTATGCCGCCTATGGCGATTTTGTGGCTAAAAATGGCTGCACAAAACCCCATTTAACCCAAAGTTTAGAAGCCCTAAAAGCCATTACCACCCGATTTTCGGCAGAAGATGCCATTCGCCCTTTTTTGAATGCCTTTCCCAACGAAACTTTGGCTGTTCTTAAACATTGGACCCAAGACAAGCACTATCACGTTCGTCGGCTGGTCAGCGAAGGCACCCGCCCCAAACTGCCTTGGGCACCTAAAATTTTTTTGGATCCTCGCCAAGCACTTCCGCTTTTGGACGCTCTTTTTGCAGATTCCACCCGCTATGTCACCCGCTCGGTGGCCAACCATTTAAACGACATTGCCAAGCTGGACCCTGGCTTGGTGCTGAAAACCCTGGATCGCTGGCAAACCAGCAAACGCCAAACCCCAGCCGAAATGGCCTATCTATGCCGCCATGCGTTGCGGGGCCTCATCAAAGCGGGGCACGCCGATACCCTGCGCTTTTTAAACTATTCGCCTGAAGCTCAGGTGAGTTTATCCCACTTCTCTCTTGAAAAATCAGTTGTCAAAATCGGGGAAGCCCTGGTTTTTTCGCTTGAATTAAGGGCTCAAAAAGCCGAACGGGTGGTGGTGGACTATGTACTTCATTTTCAAAACAAAGCCGGCGAAATGGCCAGCAAAAAAGTGTATAAACTGACTGAATGCACCCTCCAAAAAGGCGAACCCCAGTGCTTTTCCAAACGCCACCCCCTTCGCGCCAACATGACCACCCGCCCCCTATTTCCCGGCGCTCATCGCGTGGATATTCAGATTAACGGGCAGTGTTTGGGGTCTTTGGATTTTGAATTAATTTAGCTGGTTGATTTCGCCCAACTACGCGTTGGGAAACCACAGCTTAAGTTGCGTTCCCGGCCGATGCTCTGGGTCGCTTTCTAGGGTGATTTTCCCCTTAAAGTCGTTGACCAACCCCTGAACAATGGCTAGACCAAACCGGTGTTGCTCGCCGTTGTCTTTGAGGGCGACTTCCTGGTTAAAAAAGGTCGCTTGCTGCTCTTTGGAAAGACCAGGGCCGGTATCTCGAACACAGACACAAACCCCTTCGATGCCATCCCGACTTTCGGTTTCAGTGGACAAATACAATTCGCCACCGTCTGGCATCACCGCCAAAGCATTGCTGATGAGGTTGGTGAAAATTTGAAACATCCCGCGCTGTGTCCCCATCACCCCTGGGGTTTCGTGCAAATAGTCCACCATTTTGATGTTCTGCTGCACACATTTGGCCTTGCTTAATTTAATGATTTTTTCCAAGGTACTTTGAACCTGAAGTTTTTCCAGCACCGTGCCCCCACCCGCCGCACTTAGCATGCCACTGAGCACCGATTGCATGTCTTTGACCGTTTGATCCACAACCCCAATGGCACTTTTTAAACGATCCGGCTGATCGATGACAAACTGCAGCCCATAGGTGGTCATGCCCAACAAATGCAGGGGATTTTTAAGCTCGTGGGCAATCTGCTCGGTCAAAAGGGCATAGGCCCGATACCGCTCGGCCTCGGCCAGCCGCTCGGATTGGGATTTTAGAACTCGGTTTGCGGATTCGAGTTGGGCATTGGAAAGGTTTAAATCTGAAACAGCTTGTTCCAAATCCAGCAAAGCAATTTTCGAGCTATTATAATAAAAATAGATCGCAAAAATAATCATCGAAAATGTCATCAACATAATGGTGATATACACAAATTGAAGCTGAGATTTCGGCAAAATAACGGTTGGAAATAACGCATAGTTGGTTATCTCGAGCAAAATCAGACCCCCTATCGACAAAGCAATACCAAATACAGCCCCCTGCCATTCTTTTTCGCCAAAAACCACAAAAGAAACAGCCGACAAGCCATAAAACACCCACTGGATACCGCTATCTCGACCCAAAGACGACGCATAGAACAAGACAGCTGCCCAAGTACAAATTACAAGCCCCAAACGTGATATAGTGGGGAACCGTTGATTTAAATAAAGGCAAAGGGATAAAACCAGAACAACAGGCCAACAAATAAAGCTTAGAAGACTTTGCCCAATAATTTGAAAAATAATGCCCCAAGGAACCGCAATGCCAATCAGCAAAAGGGCAACATTTCGGGTCAACGTTTTCCGATTCTGATACCGATCTAGCTGTTGCATTAAAGGGTCTTAATCGGCAATAACAACAGGGCTTCGAAGCCGATACCGACTACTTTCCTCAGTAAACAACACGTTCGAACCTTGCCAGCACTGCCATTGTTCAAATTTAGCTTGAAGGGCATCTATAGCTCTACGCTTCTCTGATTCAAGTTCATCAGGCCGAATCTCAAAGTCGTCATCCCAAAGATGTCCAACGTCCCCAAAAAGCTCCGTATAACTTCGATGAAATTCAGCCATATGTTTATCGTGGGAATCTGCTAAATAATGCACAGCCTCTAGAAAACGTCTACCATAGGAAGTCACACCTGACGAATTCATTCTGATTTTTAAAAGATTGGGCTCATCGCTATCCCATTCTTTAGCCCCCCCCAAATCATTTACCAAACAAATGGCTGTATTGATATTTGTATCCATAATTCCATATAAATGGGACTGTCTGAGTTTATCAGGAATCTGAATATTTAATAAAAATTCACCCAAAACAAAAACGGTTGGAACTGCCCCGCTGGTTCTGCGATGATTCAAATACTGCTCAACCGGCGGTGCTTTTTCACGAATTTGCATTTCAGCAACAGCCGATTGAAAATATTGATTTGCTTTATCATAAAAAGCATTTAATAAATCCGAATCTACTTTTGTTGACTGTTGGTGCTGTCGTAAACGGCACCCAAAATCATAGATGGCTCGGCCTAAAACTTTTGCCTGTTGCAGTTCCGATGAGGTTAAAACAGTTGACCAGTCATATTGGCGCTCATCTGCGCTATGAGCATCCGATCGGTCTAGTTCTTGTTCAAAATCTTCAAAGGTGTACTTTTCGTTTTTCAATAAACTCATTAACAGTCGGTTAAATGCTTGTAACAAGGGCTTATTCTCAAGCTTTCCAAATGTTGCGTCTTTTCTGTCGATCAAATCATCAAACAAAAATAAAATTAATACCCACATGGTATTAATTTTGTGTTTTTCAATATCTTTGGTTTGTAAAAGGGCATTAACCGCAAGCTCAATGAACTTACTGTTCTCAAAAGATCGAATAACATGATCACGATCTTGTTCATCACAGGCTTTTAACACGTCCCGGTACCACACAAACATGTCTTCAATCACTTGTTGGATCAAGCCCGATTCATGCCGAGTTGGCTTTCTCCCAACCTGTAATTCAACAACCAAGGGCCTTCTGTTAATCTCAAAGGACACATGAAACTTCTGGGTCACGCCCTGCTCAACGGTGGTGCTTGAAGCAACACATTCAACCCTCTCAGATGTTGGCTCAGGTAAAGTTTGGGCAGCAGCAGCAGCAGCAGACGCTCTTGCTCCATTTAAATCGGGAAAATTCGGGGGTACAGGTAGTCTTTGATCACCAAAAAAGGATGGGGGTCT
Source organism: Candidatus Margulisiibacteriota bacterium (assembly GCA_050250935.1). GTDB lineage: Bacteria > Margulisbacteria > Marinamargulisbacteria > JBFWNS01 > JBFWNS01 > JBFWNS01. The sequence continues at coordinate 220,589 of JBFWNS010000002.1, forward strand.
TTTAACGGGCACAAAATCTGGCTCTGAACCAATCTGAAAAGAATCATTGGAAACGGGTTTGATGGGTGGGGTTTCCGAACTATTAGGTCGGAAATTTGGACTTCGGCCTGGGGGTTCTTCGGATCCTGATGTTGGGGTTATGCTTCTGGGAAGTACCGTAATCACCTGTGTTGCAACTATTTTTATACTGACTCTTACTTCTTCAATTTTAAGAGGCTGACCGTCTACTGGTTTTGCGCCAGCAATCATGGCTTTAATCATGGCGCCTTTTTCTGTAGGCCCACTCTCTTTAGCCAAATGCAGACCAATATCGTGTATAAGATCAAAAATTTGTACAGCGTTTGCTTCTGAAACCCCATCCCGTGTACTCTGCAAATATGGCAAAATATCTCTAACCGAGACTACCGGCGTCCGATCCCCAAAAATTTCTGTAAACCTTGCCAATAGCGGTACTTCTGGTGCAACAGGCCTAGGCGGCTCGATTTGCCAAGCCATAGGTACTGCAATTTGTTTATGATGAAGTGGACAATATTTTTTCATAGAAAATGGGGACCTCTGACAGAGGTAAAAGGGTTAGAAAAATGGGGTAGAAACGCTATGAAATAATTCTAAACCCATTCCCCCAAAAGTAAAAGATTTTTTTATGTCAACTTCTGGTTGATTTGAAAAGTGACTTGAAAAGTTGTTCCAAGTCCCTGCTCTGTAGTAATGTGGAGTTTTCCTCCCTGCGCCGCCACAACCTCCTTAACAAACGTCAGTCCAAACCCCGAATTCCCAACCTTGGTACTAAACCCTTCCTCAAAAATTTGATCCATAATCTCTGGGGCAATCCCTCCGGCATTATCCCGAAGTCCAAACAAAACCCCACCTTCCGTTCTTTTTGCCGAAAATTCTAGCTTGGTAGCCCCCGCTTGAATGGCGTTGACCATAAGATTGATGATGACGTTTTGAATTGCCCCTTCATGGCCATAAATAAGGGGAAGGTTCGATTCAAAATCCAACGTGGCTTGAACATTTTTTAGACAAAGATCTCCCTTTGACATGGTTAGCAAGGCTCGAACCATGGATTCCAATTCAAAAGTACTCGTTGCAGAAATGCTGAGGGAATTTTGGTGCAGAAGGGTTTCGACCAAATTATAGAGATTGGCGATAGTCCCTCTTAAGATGTTGGCTATTTTTTCGATATCATCTGGGCTTTTGGCGTATTGAGACATAAGGTCGGGGACATTGGTCATCAAGCTGAGTGGATTTTTGATTTCGTGGGCAATGTGCTGGGTCATGGTGGCGAATTGGGCTTTTTGGGTTAAGGACTTATTGGTTTCCCAAAGTGTGGCGTGGGCAGATTGAAGTTGGGTGAGGGTCGTTTCAACTTGCTGTAAAGCTATTTGGAGGTTTTCTTCGTGATATTCATTGAGTGCAATATAATAACGGAGGGTTAAGAATACCATGCTAAAAGCAACTGCTAGGCTTAAAAAAGACAGTGAAAAAGAAGCTGTTGTTGAGATCTGGACCGATGAAATTTTATGGGAATACAAAGGCCACAATTGTAATAAAACCATGGTTGAGAAAGGAATAGTAAAAGCTACAATTTGAAGTATTTTTTCTCTGGGGCTAAACAAAGCCAAAGAAACGGCTGCAATAACAACAGCAACAATTTGAATACCTGCCTTTGGACCTAAAATAAATGCAAAGGTAAGAATAGCCAGGCAAGTTGAAAAAACAATTGCGAGCTTTCCTAGCTTGATAAAGCCTTTGGAAATAAAAGTATAGGAACTTAGAAATAAAAGGACAAAAGGAATCACCAAAAGCGCTAATCTAGGGAACCCTAAAAACAAAAATAAGAGACTATAAGGAACCCCAGCGGCGGAACCCACTAAAATTAATGTATTGGCCAAATACAGGCGCCTTTTTTCGGGTTGCTGAATAAAACTAGAGCCCGTTTCTAGTATTTTTGTAAGCAATGATTTGGCCTTTTATTGTGGCATAGAGCTTTACAAATGGAACTCTATTTACAAAAAATAAGGGGAAACTTATGTACAGCAATTCTAAACCCATTCCCCCAAAAGTAAAAGATTTTTTTATACTCCTTTAGGGTTGACTTGAAAAGAAAATGGCTTCATGAACTATGCCAAGACACCATAACGACTTTTTAAAGAAATCCGTGAAAGACAGCCACTTTTTTTGACTTTTTCACGATTTTTATCTGAATTTCGTTATTCTGTTTACTTTAATAAGGCCAAAACCGCCGCTTCCAAGGTGGGGTATTTTACAAATTCTGGCCAGAGGTCTTCCATGCCCTGGGGTTTGGGGGCGGAAGGAAAAAAAGATTTAAATACCGAAGGGCGAATGGGCAGGTGTTTTTCTAGGGCTTCTTTGGCATAGTTGGCAAACAAGGCAAAGCGGTTTTGGAAGGGAAGATCGCCACTGGCGTTTTCAAGGTCATAACAGTGGACCAGATCGTGAATTTTTTGGTTGATGGTTTCGGGATGGGCCGATTTGTTTAGATAGTCCCGAACCCCGCGTTCAAATCCGGTTTTGGCAACAGGGGTATCTTCGTAGGCGGTCAGCATCAGAATCATGGCTTTCGGGGCCAGTTTTTTGATTTCGGGGATTAAGTCGTGGCCTTTTTTACCTGGCAATTCCACATCCAAAACCACCACGGCAACGTCTTTGTTTTGGGCCAAAATTTCCAGGGCTTCGTCGGCCTCTTTGGCATCCAAAATGGTATAGATTTTTTCCAAAGACAACCGAAACGCTTCGGCGATAAAGGCTTGGTCGTCAATAACCAAGACCTTCTGTTTTTGGGGCCTAAAAAAAGCTTCGGGCAAACTTAAATGCACCCCAAATTCGACTTCGTTTCCTTTTAACTTCATCCATTCCGCTTCCAAATTCGCCTGCACCAACAACCGGGTTTCTTCGAGGGGGCCATCGGGCTTAAACTGTTGGGCGGCATAGCGCTTTAACGATTCTGTGGCATAGTTGGCGAAGGTGGTTTTGCAAAATTCCAGCAAGGGTTTATCGAAGGCATCGAAGACAAAAACCCCGCCCAAACGCATCAGGCGGACGGTGGCGTTATGATGGGTAATGCCCACAATCATGACGGGGATGTGGGAATAGGTGATTTGGATGTCTTGAACGGCACTTTCGAGTTCGGACAAAGAGAATCCGCCACAATCAATGACAACCACAGAAAACGAGGTGTTTTCGAAGCTTAAATCAGAAATCAATTCCTCTTGGTTTGAAAACCATCGGGACGAGACTTGATCGGCAAAAAAAGCCTCGAAAAACGCAACCCGTGTCGGGTCTTCGGACAAAATATAAGCAATAAAATTAGAATCCATCCCCGACTGCCCCCTTACACCACAATTTTTTCGAAATCTCCAATAGACTTAAACAACCCATTAATTTGAGACAAAAACGCCAAGCGGTTGGCTCGAATTCCCTCGTCTGGGTCCATGACCATAACCTGATCAAAATAGGTGGTTAGGGTTGGGATGAGGGTTTGAACCATCGGCTTGTAGTGGTCGATGACGGTCTGCGGGGTAACCCCAGCTGGAAACAGGGCTTTGAAAGCATCCAAAGCCACCCCTTCTTGAGCGTCTTTAAACAAACGGGGCTCCACTGCCGATACCGCTTCCGATTTTACCAATCGGGCGACCCGAACCCCCAGATCCACCCAGGCTTTAAAATGGGGCTCTTGGCGGCGGGCTTTTAAGAAGGTCAAAGCAGCCAGTTGTTGGCTGGGTTTTCCAGCAAAATTAGCCATAACAGCATCGACCAAATCGTAGTCGAATCCGCGCAGCTCTTTAAAAAACAAACTGACCCGCTGTTTGAAAAAATCCAAACAGTCTTTTTTTCCTGTTTGGGTTTGGAGGCCCTCAAAGGCAGCATCCAGACCCTCGGTTAAAGAAAAGGAAGTCCAGTCGGGCAAGGTTAAATTCATTTCCAAAATCGCATTGGCCATCCGACGAATGCTCCAGGGATCTTGAGAGCCGGTTGGAATCAGTCCGTTTACAAAACAGGCTGCAATTGTGTCCAACCGATCGGCGATGCCAACCACAGACCCCGCAAGGGTTGTAGGCAAGCTATCCCCAGCAAATCGGGGCAGATAGTGCTCTTCGATGCCCAAGGAAACGGGCTCGGGCAGCCGGTGATACCGGGCATAAACCGCCCCCATTTTGCCTTGAAGCTCTGGCAATTCGTAGACCATTTGGGTGGTTAAATCAGACTTGGACAACCGGGCAATGATTTCGATATTGGGGTCTGTTTTTCCAATAAACGAAGCCAACTGGATCGACAGGCGCTGAATTCGCGCCACTTTGTCGGCCAAGGTTCCCAACCCTTTTTGGAAGACCACGGTTTTTAATTTTTCGGCGTGTTGGTCCAGGGTTTGTTTGATGTCTTCTTCGTAAAAAAACCGTACATCGTCCAAACGGGCCACCAAAACTTGGCGGTTGCCTTTTCGAATATTGGCCTCGCTTTTGGGGGTGACATTTTCGGCCACCACGGCAAAGGAATGGGTTAATTGACCGTTGTTGAGAATGGGAAAGTATTTTTGATGCTTTTTCATACAGGCAATTAAAGCCTGTTGGGGCAGGCGTAAAAAGTCGTCGGGAAACGATTCGACCAGCACCGTTGGCCATTCGCACAAATAGGTGACTTCTTCGAGCAAGCCTTCGTCGGATTGGGCGCCATGGGTTTCCAGTGCTTTGCGAATCGCCTGCTTGCGTTTGGCGGGGTCTACTACCACATGGGCATTTTCCAGAATCGTTTCGAATTGGGTGGCTTCTGGGACTGGAATGGGCTGATGATCGGCTAAAAACCGGTGCCCCCAAGTCTCGGGTTTGCTTTGAATGCCATACAAATTCAGAGGAATAGCGGTGTTGCCATGCAAACAAAGCACCCAATGCACGGGCCGAATAAAGGCCTTGCTTTCGTGCCCCCATTTCATGGCAATGGGCAAGGGCAAATTGGCCACAACCGATTCCAACAGTTCGGGCAAGACTTGAACAGCAGGCGCAACCGATTCGTCGCGATAGGCCACCACATAGGATTTCCCTTGCTCTTCTTCAACAACGAAAGCATCGGGATCGATTCCGGCTTTTTTGGCAAAGCCAATGGCCGGGGCAAGCCATTCGCCGTTGGTGCCTTTGGCTGCGGCCAATTGTGGGCCACGCAATCGGGTTTTTCCGCCGGTTTGCTCGGTGGCCAAGTTGGCCATCAGAACAAAACGTCTGTAGGTTCCCAAGGTTCGGACCTCGGTTGCAGCCAATCGGTGGCTGGCAAAGGCCGTCTCGGCTGCCGTTTTTAGTTGGTTTAAAAAGTCTGTCATAAAGCGGGCGGGAACCTCTTCCACACCCAGCTCGAATACAAATGGCCTCATGGTTTGGATCCTTCTTGCGCTTTGGCTTTCAAACACACCACCCCACCCTCTGTGCGTTTGAACAACACGAGATTTTCGAGTTCAAATTCCCCAATCAAAACGGGATTTTGGACATCCAAGATCACCTGGGTCTGCTCGCTGGCAGCCAAAAACAGCCGATGCAACTGAGGCAAAAGACTGGCGTGAAGGCCAGCATCGGGAAACTTAATGCCCATGACGGTCGGTTTTTGGGGATGCAAACACAACACCACCCAGCACAAAAATCGGACCCAAGCATCGGACCATTCGTAGATGGGCAACTTCACCGAAACCTCTTGGACAGAGGCCAAAACCATGCACTCTCGACTTAGGCCTTTTTGATTGACGGTTAAGGACAGAATCGCAGGAAAAGCGGTTTTGAGTTCCGCTTCGATGGCCTGAAACACGGTTGGGTTTTTGTGTTGTAATTCGTAAAGCAGGCTCGGCAAATTCGAGGCATCTTCGGCCAAAAAAGTGTCTTTTCCGGCGTCTCCCACATCCATAAACCGTTTGGCAAAGAGGGTTTCTGCCTTGTACAAGCGCCATCCCGAAATAAAGTGCTTAACACTGGCAATCACACCCAAGCTGGGGTCTTTGATCTGGGCCAGCCCCAGGCTGTTGGGCTCTCGGGTTCGAAACGTGTGTTTAATTCCCCAATGACTGACCGTGCCTTGGGTATTTTTTCGCTCGGGATCGTCGGCAATGCCCTCTTGGTTTTTCACTTGCATGAAGTCGAAACTGTGGTTTGGCGCCGTGCCTTTGATGCGTTCGGACACCACGGCCAACCGTTGCAAAGGACCTTTAAGCTCGCCTTGGTAAAACAAGTACGATTCGAGTTTGGCATCGGCCTCGATTTTAAGGCTCCATAACAGGGACGATTGGGCATTGAAAAACACCTTGGTCCCCACATGGGTTGCCCATAATTCGGGGGTCATTTGGCCTTCGTTTAGGCTGTCTCTGAGGGCGGACAAAAATCCAAACACCGACGACTTGCCCACCCCATTTTCGCCCAAAAAAACCGAAAGTCGGTTCAAAGGAACGGTGATGTCGTCGAACAGGCGATAGCCCTGCAACCGAATGGATTTGATTATGGATTTCACTCGGGCTCCTTGATGTACAACTCGGCACAGCCTCGGGCCAGTTTTCGAATGCGCAGAATGGTAGCCGTTCTTTCGGAAACTGAAATGGCGCCTCGGGCATCCAATAAATTAAAGGTATGCGAGCATTTTAAGCACCAATCATAGGCCGGAATGGCCAATCCAGCTGCCAAGACCCGCTGGGTTTCAGCCTCGTAAAGGGCAAACAATTGAAAAAGCATCTCGGTGGATGCCTCTGTAAAATTATAATGACAATTTTCGATTTCAGACTGCTTGTAAATGTCCCCATAGGTGACGATCTTGTCTTTGTGGGTTTGCCACACCAAATCGTAGACCGTTGGTTTTTGTTGAATAAACATGGCCAAGCGTTCTAGCCCATAGGTAATTTCAACCGAAATGGGGTTCACATCCACCCCGCCGCATTGTTGGAAATAGGTAAATTGGGTCACTTCCATGCCATTTAGCCAGACTTCCCAGCCCACACCCCAAGCACCAAGGGTTGGCGATTCCCAGTTGTCTTCGACAAACCGAATGTCGTGTTCTTCGGGAATAATCCCCAACCCGCGCAAACTGTTTAAATAGAGTTCTTGGACGTTCAGCGGCGAAGGCTTCAAAATCACTTGAAATTGAAAATAGTGTTGAAGGCGATTGGGGTTTTCGGCATATCGACCATCGGTGGGACGGCGGCAGGGTTCGACATAGGCCACGTTCCAATCGCTGGGACCCAAGACCCTTAAAAAAGTGTGGGGGCTCATCGTGCCAGCCCCTTTTTCAGTGTCATAGGGGTTTAAAATCAGACACCCTTGTTCGTCCCAATATCGCTGTAAATTAAAAATGATTTCTTGAAAAGTAAGTGCCACTTATCGTCTCCGTTGGATGTTTCGAATCAGCGTCATTTCGATTTCTCGTTGGACGGCTTTGATAAAAGACAAGCGCTTGTCGATGGGATCGACCAAAACAGTATGAGCCCGAACCCAACGCCCCAAGATGACATCGGTTAGCAGTTGATCGCCGACGACCACCGATTTTTCCAAATCGATGCCCTTTTCCCCAGCCAATTCTTGAAGGGCATAGACAAAGGGCTTCCAGGCCCGGTAAACACCGGTCACTTCGGCTTGTTTGCAGAACCGCTCGATGCGGCGTTGACTGCGGTTATTGGACACAAAAAACACCTCGAAGCCCAGGGCTTTGGCCTTGGACAACCAGTTGAGTTTTTGCAGGGATAAATTGCGCTCTTTAAGGGAAACCAGGGTGTTGTCGATATCCAAAAACAACGCCCGATACCCTTTGGCAATCAGGGCCTCCAGTTGAATATCTTCCACCCGCTCCAAAATTTCGCTGGGGCTTAGCAACTCGTAAACCACGGTTTTAAGCGACTTCATGCAGGCACCACCGTCGACAGTCGGGCCACCAGCTCGAGAATGGCCTTGTGCTCGGTTTTGAAACTGACAGGATTGGCCACCAAATGCGCCGTAGAGCTAAACACCGTGTCGATGATGTGCAAATGGTTTTCTTTTAAGGTTCGGCCAGTGGCGGTTAAATCGCAAATCAGATCGGACAACCCTGTATGAGGGCCCAACTCGACAGCCCCATACAATTTGATGAGATTGACCGACAATCCCCGCTTGCGAAAATAGGCTTCTGTGCAATGGGGGTACTTGGTGGCCACATGTAAGTTGTGGGTTAACTGATCGGCGTTCATGGGATTTGGACCTGCCAACACCAAGGAACAGTTCCCAAATTTCAAATCCAACAATTGAATGACGGGTTCTTCGGGCTTTTCCAACAGAACATCTTTGCCCACCACGCCCAAATCGGCTGCCCCTTGGCTGACATAGACCGTCACATCCCAAGGTCGAATTCGCAGCAGTCGCAGTCGGCCTTGGGCTTCGTCCACATACAATTGACGCTCGTCGTTGTCGGGAAAATGATAACCCAGTTTTTCGAACAAGTTCACCGCTTCGTTGTACAAATAGCCTTTGGCAATGGCAATGGTAATCATAGGCTTACCTCGTCTAAAAGCACGTTCACATTCAAGGCAAATCCTACGGCTGGGCAATCATAGCCAAATTGTTGGATCAGGTTGTCGTAGCGACCCCCTTTGCCAATAATACGGCGAACCCCTTTGGCATAGACCTCGAAAACAATGCCGGTGTAGTAGTCGTGGTGATGAATCAGCGATTTATTAAAGTGGACATAGTGGTCTTGGCCTTTGGCTTTTAAGGCCGAGTGTAGGACTACCAATTCGGGGTAATCTTGAACCACTTCTACCCCACCCCGCTCGGGAATATAGCCCAATTGCAGGTAGTCGCCGGCTAAAATGAGGGACCGTTGCTCGGCGCTCATGTGGGCCGAAAAGGTTTGGTGGCCAATATCGATACCAAAATCCGTAAAGCCCAGGGCTTTCATCGCATCGATACAGGTCGAAATCACGCTGGCATCGACGGTTGGACCTTGCTCGCCAATCCATTCCAAACCCGCCTGAAAAACCTCGACCGGCTCGGCCGATTGAATAGCCCCCATCTGATAAACAGGATCCAAATAAAACAGTTTTAAAGGACGTTCTTGGTTCTGCATCCGAGCAGCCACCAACCGTGCAATCGGCGCGGTATGGTCGGGCCGAAGCATCAGTAAACGACCTTGATTGTCAAAAAAGCGAATGGTTTTTTCCACAAATTGCGGATCCAAAACCGGGGTCAGGGTTTCGGCATATTCCAAGGCTGGGGTTTTGATTTTTTTGAACCCATTAGCCTCAAAAATACCTTGAAGGGTCCGCACAATGGTCTGGTGTTGCTGGGCTTCTTCGGGGACAAAGTCCATCACGCCCAAGGGGGTTAAGGTTTTCATGATCTCCAGACTATAGCATTTCTCCCCCAAGTTCTGGTAGACTATTGCAACTTTCTACCGTACCCGTGCGCGAGTGGCGAAATTGGTAGACGCACTAGACTTAGGATCTAGCGCCCGAAAGGCGTGGGGGTTCAAGTCCCTTCTCGCGCACCAGATTTAGCTCCGAAGGAGCTAATTTATAATCACAAAAATGGAATTTTTATGGGTCGGAATTTGAACTGAATTCAAATTCCTCGCTAAAGTTGGGGTTCAGACTCTTTGCTTAAAGATAAACTGAATAAACCACCACCCCAACCCGCCCAATATGGTCTAAAAAAGAGGGGTCTTCTAAGTCATAAAAAAGCGATAAATCGATTTTATAAGGCAAAAAAAGGTCCTCTAACTCTTGGAAAATGCGATACAACGTCTCGGCGGTGAGGCGCTCTCCTTTTAGAGTTAAATCGATATCCGACCCATTTTTGTAGGTTCCTTTAGCGCGGGACCCATAAAGAATCGCTTGTTCAATATCAGGATACTTGGCAAAAACGCCATTGATCTTTTGGAGGGTTTCTTCACTTAATCCAAAGCGGGTCATAAAGACTGGCCGTTTTCGAGCCTCTCAAAGTGACTTTTAAAGGTCTGAAACTCTGCCCAATACGAATCGATAATGGTCTTTAGAATTCGCGCCGCGGTAGACTCGTTGTAGGTGTGGGTGGTTTGGTTTCGGCTTTGAATCATGTCCATCCAAATGTCACCTTTGGTAATAAGGCCCACTTTAAACGCCTCCTGGGTTGCATCTTTAGAGCCGTATAACCCTTGAACACCCCGATCTTCCAAAAAATCTTTGAGGGTGTTCCAGGCCAATTCGTGGGTGTATTCAAAGGCTTGAACAATGCCTTGTTCCTCAAGCTTGGAAAGTTGGCGCTGTTTGGACAACAAAACCCCTTCTTCCAATTGTGCATAGGCTTTTTTGAAGTTATAAAAACGCTGAATCCAACGGATGTCTTTTGTCATTATGGCTAAACCCGAATCGTAATCCCCACGGGACAGTGATCAGACCCCTTAATCTCCTGCTGAATAAACGCCGAAGTCACATTCGGCATAAACTCCTGATTCACCCAAAAATAATCGATTCTCCATCCAACATTACGCTGACGAGCCGCCATGCGATACGTCCACCACGAATACTGGTTAGGCTCTTGATTGAACTGTCGGAAGGTATCAACATAGCCCAAGGATTCGAGCTTATCCATCCAAGCCCTTTCGATGGGCAAAAAACCAGAATAATTGGCATTTTCTTTGGGATGTGCCAAGTCGATTTCTTTATGAGCCGTGTTGTAGTCCCCACAAATGACAATGTTTTTGCCTTGGGCCCGCAGGTCTTGGGCATAGTCGAAAAAGTCTTGGTAAAAATCGAGCTTGTATTGCAGTCGGGTATCGTCTTTTTGGCCGTTGGGAAAATAGATGCCAAACAGCACAAAGTTGTCGTATTCGGCCATGGCCACGCGCCCTTCGCAATCGTATTTGGGGTTCCCAAATCCCTCAGACACAAAAATGGGTTTGAGCTTGGTTAAAATCGCCACACCGCTATACCCTTTGCGTTCCCCAGAATGCCAAATGCCATGATAGCCCGATGGGTTTAACAAGGTATCGTCCAAATCGGTGGGCATGGCCTTGGTTTCTTGCAGGCAAATAATGTCGGGATCTTCGGTATTCAAATAGTCCAAAAACCCCTTTTGGGCACAGGCGCGAATGCCGTTGACGTTCCAAGAAATCAGTTTTAGTTCTTTTGGCATTTTAGTGTCCTTTTGAGGGTCTTGGCCCACGCCATTCGGTTTCTTTGGCCTTGGCTTCGACGGTGGTTTTGAGTCCGTGTTTGAACTGGATCAGCTTGGCAGCCAGGGCTGGATCGGTGGTGGCCACTATCTGAGCCGCAAGAATGCCTGCGTTTTTGGCGGCGTTAACGGCAACCGTTGCCACAGGAACCCCTTCTGGCATTTGAACAATCGACAGCAACGAATCCCAACCGTCGATGGAGTTGGACGACTTGACTGGGACACCAATCACCGGCAGATGGGTGATGGCCGCCACCATGCCCGGCAAATGGGCCGCCCCACCTGCCCCAGCAATAATGACTTTAAGGCCCCGCTCGGCAGCGGTTTTGGCATAGTCCATCATGCGTTCGGGGGTGCGATGCGCCGACACAATGGTCAACTCGTAGGCCACGCCCATTTCGTCCAAAAACTGGGCCGCTTTTTCCAGGATCGGCAAGTCCGACTGGCTGCCCATGATGATGCCTACAGAACTGGTCATGAAATCACCCTCACTTTTTCTTTGATGGTGGCGAGTTGCGCCAAGGCTTCGGACACGGTTGGGGCGATGACGGTGACGTGCCCCATTTTTCTTAAGGGTTTGGTATGGGTTTTGCCATAGCTGTGAACAAAGGCTGTGGGCAAGGCCATGCACTTGTCCACCCCTTCCCATTGGGCTGGACCTTCGAATCCAGGCTCGCCCAAGACATTGAACAAGGCCGCTGCACTACGGGCCTCTGTAGCGCCCAAGGGCATGCCCAACACACAGCGCAACAGTTGTTGATATTGAGAGGTCAGATTGGCCTCGATGGTGTGATGCCCGCTGTTGTGGGGACGGGGGGACATTTCGTTGACCAACACCCGATCCTTCACCACAAACATTTCGACAGCCAACAGACCGACATAGTCCAACACCGTTACAATTTTTTTTGCAATTTCAACCGCTTCTTGGGCGGTTTTCGACGAAATATTGGCCGGCGCAAACAACAAATCCACCAGGTCTTTGTGTTCGTGGGTTTGCCATTCAATGACGGGATACACCGCCATTTCGCCAGCAGCAGACCGGGCAATAATCACCGAAATTTCTTTGTCGAAGTCGATCTTTTTTTCCAATAATAAAGGCCCCGAAAAATGAGCAGGAAGGTCCTGGGCATCCTTCAAAACCGCAACACCATTGCCGTCGTATCCGGCGCGGCGGGTTTTAATCACCCCTGGAAAAAAATCGGTCTGTTGGGCCAAGGCTTCTGGGGTGTCCACCAAAACAAAAGGTGCTGTGGGGATGTTTTCTTGGACATAAAATTGTTTTTGAAGCCCTTTGTCTTGCACCATGGCCAGGACAGCTGCCGTGGGAAAAACGGGGATTCCTGCAGATTCCAAACGCTGCAAACCCGCTACAGACACATGTTCAAATTCCAAAACCACGGCATCCACAGCTTGGCCAAAGGCAAATACCGTGTCGGCATCTTGAGCGTCACCTAGGGTAAAGGCCGAACAGTAGGGGCGACAGGGCGCCTCGGGATCGTTGTCCAACACATGAAAATGGAGTCCCAAGGGAATTCCGGCTTCGATTAACATGAGGGCCAATTGGCCGCCTTTGATCAGGCCAATGGTTTTGGGGGAGAAGGTCATTTGGACCTATGGTAAAGGACCCTGGCGTCCCTGTCCATTCTGTTTAGTGGCCCCAGTTTTTGCGAATAAACGCTGCTCGACCCGACCCTTGTTTGTAGGCGTTGTAGTGGAAAGGATTTTTTTTGTAGTAGCCTTGATGCCCTTCTTCGGCAGGATAGAAGGTTTTTTCGGGCAAAATTTGGGTGGCGATGGGATGGGAAAATTTACCGCTTTTTTCCAAGGCTTTTTTGGAAGCTTCGGCAATGGCTTTTTGGTCTGTGGTTTTGTAAAAAATCGCGGTTTGGTATTGGGTGCCTTGATCGGCAAATTGGCCGCCGGCATCGGTGGGGTCGATCTGGGTCCAAAACCGCTCAATGAGTTGTTTAAACGAGACTTTTTGAGGGTTATACACCACTTCGATGGCTTCAAAATGCCCTGTTTTTCCAGTGCATACTGCTTCGTAGGTTGGATTGGGAACCGTTCCACCGCTATAACCAACCCGGGTTGAAATCACCCCTGGTAAATCGTCGAAGGGGGGCTGCATACACCAAAAACACCCGCCGGCGAAAACAGCTTTCTGCTCCACTGATTTTTCTGTGGCCATGACCCATCCTCCCAAAGTCAAACAAAGTAAAACAACCGTGACAAAACGATTCATCATATACTCTAGTTTATAGCACAATTTAACCCTAACCCGTAGATAAGTGTGCATTCAACTTTTCGGCCAAGACTGTCAGTATGGCAGCCACAGGCACTGTTTTATAGGCATAAACAACGTTTGCATCAGCCCATTGTTCAACATCCGTATAAGACTCAGACGTGATCAGTGCTCTTGGAATAACCATTAAATCAGGATCAACGGTCATTGTCTCAAACAACTCCCGCACAGCCCTATCTTTCAACGAGTTATCGGAAATCAGGATATCCGGGGCTTGTTCTCTTATTTTAGATGCGAGCGCGACCACTGTTGTAAAAACCCTTGCATTAACCGCTGGCGAATAGGTTGTAAACGGCTCACCGTTGAGTGTCACAGAAATCTTGAGTTTTTTTATCAAAGTTTCCAATTGTTTTAAAAACTTCATCATATTTATTGGCTCATCTTCGGCATAATAAATTGATTTTCCATCCAAGACCGTTTTCATCAACTCATCATTCGGGAGAAAATCTGAGGCGATAACAGGGTGCAGGGTTTTAACCTGTCTGGGGCATAGGTCTGGCAGCTGGATCAGATACAAACCCAGCTTTTCGATCACCGTTCCTCCCAAACAGTCCACATAAAGGCCTACCAAAGCCTTCATTTCTGAATGCTTTTTAAACACGGTTTCGGGCACTTCCAAGCGCACACCAGTGGCCGTACACACCGCCGTTATGTCAACTTTTTCGGGATGGGCCAAGTCGTTTAAAACCCAAGCCAAATGGCTGAGTTTTTCTTCAAAAAAGCTTGTAATTTGAGGGTTGTCTCGATTGACTTGAACGGCAGGATGGAAGGCTTGGGACAGGGTAATGCGTCGAACATTCGATGATGGACTTAATGCCGGGCTGTGCTGAACCGTTTTTTGATCCAAAAACCGAACGGCATCCAAATACAGCGAAATGGTGGCGATCAATCGGTGATACGACTGAGACAACTCTGGCGTCGCGCCGACGGACTCCAATAAAAAGCCAACACTGTTCAGGGCCGTGCGAACATCGTGAATGCTTGCGGCGGATACCGGGGCAACCACCTCTGTTGTCGGGCAGGTTAAGGGCAAAGAACAGGTAAAGCAATTTTGACCCGCTTCATAGGTGTACCCCATGGTTCCGCCCAACGCTTGGGCCAATTTAAAACTGCTCGCCACCCCAAGCCCTGTGCCGGTGTGACGGGTATCGCTGGCTTGGTTAAATGCTTGGCCAAATTTACTGGCCACCTCGTCGGGAATTTTTGGACCGGGATTTTTCACCACCAATCGAACCCCCGATTCATCCATTTCCATTAAAACGGTAATGCGCTGATCTTGAGGGCTCTCAAAATGACGCTGTACAGCCTCGGTTGCGTTCTTAATCCCATTCAGCAAAATGCGCTCTACACAATCAACTGCCGTCCTAAAGCTGAGGCTAGGATCATGTTGAACCACCTGAATGTGCACCAGAACAGGGTTCAGTTCAAAAATACTTTGCAATTGATGTTGTAGTCCTCGGAGTTCCATCGACTCTACATCTGATGTGCCCCGAAGAATTTTTTCGGCCAGTGCCAGTTGATGAACAATAGACAGCAGAACCTGTGCATGTGGCAAAGAGGATAAGCGTCGGCCGCTATCCGGCTGGCAAGAGGCTTCTCGGTTTGGTGCGGGAAGCGTTCTAAGCTGGTTTCTAAATTCGGATAAAGTATCCAATAAACTGGCTTTAACGACACCCACAAAATCCGGCATGAACTGGGAGCGAGCATCAGAGACTGAAACCCATTTTTTAAAAAAAGACACCAATAATCCTTGAACAAAGTCTCCCGCTTTACCCTTTATCGTAAAATTTTTAAAAAAATTTCAGTGCTTTTGTCATCTTGCAAGGGGAGCTACGTATCTAGCCACCGAGTTACTTCTAAAATCCCCAGCAAAACACCCCCGGAAACGGTGTTAAAACCCACTCTGGCCATCAAGCCCACTCCCATCATCTTTCGTAATTGCGTTACAGAACCCGTTTTTAAAAAATAAGTGTGTGCTCTTTTTAGTTCGGCCATGATCTCCGAGAGTTTTTCCCCTTGTTTTAGTCGCGTTGAAATCAAATCTGCTGGGTGATTAATGATCGTTGCAACACCGCCTAAACCAATGCCATATCCTGTTTGAACCCATATATTGTCTTTGCCATTTGGAAAAAGATGATGATTGAGGTACCAAGTTCCCATAAAAAACGGGATGTTCCAGCTGATATCGGCGACCACCAGGGTCAAAAAACCTCGGTGTATCACAGGCCCTGCATGTTTTAAGGCTTCCCCCAGACCACAGCGTCTTTGCGCTGCAACGGCTAGCCCCACTTCGCTGAATTGCCGCCATGTGGCCTCGGGAAGGGAGGCCCCCGTAATGCTGATAACTTGAGCTAAGCCCGATGAATGCCCTTCTTTAAAATGCTCCTTAAAATATTCTCTAAACCCAAAAAAAAGGGCTCCCCCAGGTACGCTCCATGCCGAAAAACCGATGCCTGGCCCAATGGTTCGACTCACCCTAAACCAAAAAGGCCGTTTCTGATGGGAAACAACTTGACGCACCACCTGAGCTTGGCGCGCTCGCAGTATCAGTGGAAATGACGCTAAATTCGCCCCAAAAGTAGCCGTACCCCCTTCTGCCCCTTTTACAATACAATCCCAAAGATTGGGTGTAGAAGGAGCCTTTGGATTTGGATCTGATTCATTTCGAAAACCCCATTGTGCTGTTCTAGAACTAGCATGGGCAACAGCAGGAACGGCGGCAAGACTCATGTCAAACTCCTTTAATTTGGAGGCCATCCTACCGAACATCTCTACAATCAATCAATAGCAAGGAATTTTTATTTTTTTTTACAAAAAATTCCACTTTATTGATTTTTAATAAATTGATGCGTAGCATGACTGTTTTATCTTGTGTAAAGGGTTTTGACATGGGTTTTGCCAGTGCTGTTAGGGCTGCAGGTGTAGCCGCCTCACGTTTGACGTTACCAACTATCCGAGTAATCGCCAGACGCTGTTCTGACCATACTAGGGCTTTAGCTCGACCATCGGCTTTGGCTTTTTTGGACCGGTTTTCACACCCGCTCCCCCCCGATGTGGCTGCTTTTGTTCAAACTTGGCCAACCCGTTCCCTTCAAATTGACGATGTGTTTCGGGATTATTATCAAAACAGCGGGGACAAGGATTTTTCCTTGGAAACTTTGGAAGAAATCGCTCGGTTAAGTGCTTGTTTAATGGGTCCTGGCCGGGTTGAACTGGGGTCTTTTATTCGAGAACCCGCGCTAGGATCTCCACACCTTTTTAAACGAATGAACTACATGGCAACCCTTGCTGATAAATTGGTTCGTTTTCCCGAAGAAAGTCGGGGTCTTTTTCATGCTTTGGTGGCCCCGCATGTCCATCATTTTAGACGGTTTTCGGCCACGGCTACCTTTTTATCTGCGGCAGGTGTTGTTTTACACCCCTCGATTCCCCTGACTGCCAACCCCATTTATGCGGCCAGAAATTTAAAAATGTCCCCAGAAATGGCCTTAAAAGGGGCTTTGGACGGACTTTCTGAAATCGATCCAAAGCTGTCCGTTGTGGTGTATTTTTCGGGCACACACGGCGTGAATGGTTTTCCCGGTGACTACCTCAATGAAGCCCGACAGATGTTTACCCAACTTCGACAAACAAACCGCGATATTTACTTTAATTATGGGGACACGACCGGGGAAGCTTCTCCAAAGATGATTCGGAAAGTGATTCAAGCTTTACTAGAAGATGGTGTTTCAGCAGACCACATTTATTTTCATTTTCACTTTAACCCGCGCTGGTCTCTCAGACAAAATCTGATTCTGCTTTCTGCCAAGGTTGGTGTTGCGATGGCCATGGGTGTTCGAAAGTTTGATTGTAATGCGTTCGGAGAGGGTGGAAGCCCGCTGAATCCCCAACAGGGGCCGAATGGTAACGTTGGCATGAGTTATTTTATTGGATTGGCCCAAGCCTTGAATTTATCGGTTAATGGTAACCTCGGCTCGGTCGAACATAGGACCCGTTTTTTAACCCAAACCTTTGAGTATCAAGACTATCTCAATGAGCGCTTAGCCGTCCCAGTACAGGATATCGTGGCAACCCACCTACAACCGGCTTGGTTGGTAGACGGGTTGCGAATCGCTGCCCAAACCGTTTCGGGTTAGCGGGGTTTTAGCATGTCCTCGGGCTTCACATAAGCCTCAAATTGCTCTGCGGTTAAATAGCCCAATGCCAAACAGGCTGCTTTTAAAGAGGTGTGTTCTTTGTAGGCTTTTTTGGCCACTTGAGCCGCTTTGTCATAGCCGATGTGGGGATTTAGGGCCGTAACCAACATCAGCGAATTTTCAACGTAGTGGCCGATTTGTTTGTGATTCACTTCGATGCCCACCACGCAGTGCTCTACAAAATGGTGCATGGCGTCGCTCATCAGACGGATGGAATGCAAAACATTATGAATCATAACGGGTTTAAACACGTTTAATTCGAAATTGCCTTGGGTCCCAGCAAAACCCACTGCTGCGTCGTTGCCGATGACCTGAACACAAACCATGGTCATGGCTTCGGATTGGGTGGGGTTCACTTTACCCGGCATAATGGACGAACCGGGCTCGTTTTCAGGCAAGGTAATTTCGGCCAACCCACAGCGAGGACCAGAGCCCAACCAGCGAATGTCGTTGGCGATTTTCATTAGAGCGCAGGCCAAGGTTTTTAAAGCCCCACTGGTAAACACCAAGGCTTCGTGGCTGGCCAAAGCAGCAAATTTATTGGGGGCTGTCACAAACGGCAAATTGGTCAATTCGGCGATGCGCTTGGCGCCTTTTTCGGCAAATTGTGGATGGGTGTTTAAACCGGTTCCAACCGCCGTTCCACCCAAGGCCAATTCGTACAAACCGGGCAAGGTTTTTTTAACCGCATCAATGGCAAAATCCAACTGAGCCACATAGCCAGAAAACTCTTGACCCAAAGTCAAAGGAACCGCGTCCATCAAATGGGTTCTGCCAATTTTAACGATGCTGGCAAATTCCTTTTCTTTGGCATGCAAGGCATCTCGAAGTTCTTTGGCGGCGGGTAGCAAGGCATGCACCACTTGTTCGGCGGCAGCAATGTGCATGGCGGTTGGGAAGGTGTCGTTGGAGGATTGAGACATGTTCACATCATCGTTGGGATGCACGGGTTTTTTACTGCCCATTTCGCCGCCAGCAATTTCGATGGCGCGGTTGGAAATGACTTCGTTGCTGTTCATGTTGGTTTGGGTACCGCTTCCGGTCTGCCAAACCCGCAACGGAAAATGATCGTCGAGCTTACCGGCGATCACTTCGTCGGCGGCTTTAACAATCAGGTCTTTTTTTTCGGCGGGCATTTTGCCCAATTCTGAGTTTACTTCGGCTGCGGCTCTTTTCAGAATGCCTAGGGCGCGAATCATTTCTCGGGGCATCACATCGTGGCCGATGCCAAAATGGATCAAAGACCGGGCGGTTTGGGCCCCCCAGTACCGGTCGGTGGGCACTTCAATTTGCCCCATGGTGTCGGATTCAATGCGCACGGGTGTGGTTGTCATGGTGTTTTCCTCGCTTTTGATTGGGGTAATAAGAAGTCGGATCTCGCGTGATCCGTAATAAGACCGAAAGCCCACCAATTCTCACAGAATCAGCGGGCTTTCGATGTTTTGAATAGTACTCTGTTTGGAGCTTGGTTTCAACCCATCTGTTGACCTTTAAATGGGACTATATTAGTTTCTTGCAATCCCCGTTTTTGGCGATTGTTAATTTCGGGAGAAATTTTTTTGGGAGGATCTGTCTATGAAAGGGTTGTCAACGGCTGGGCGTGTTTTATATGCCATTCCGATGGGCATTTTTGGGGTCGAGCATTTTATGTATGCGAAGATGATGACAGGGATTGTGCCTTCTTATTTTCCTCATCCAACCGTTTGGATTTATCTGACCGGTGCTGGCTTAATTGCCGCTTGTATTAGTATTCTGATTAACAAACACACCAAGTTGGCTTGTTTGGCCTTGGCCGCCATGCTGGCTGTGTTTATTCTGACCTTGCATATTCCTGGGCTAAGTTCCCCAGAACACATGCAAATGTCCCTGATTAGCCTGCTTAAAGACGTGGCCTTAATTGGTGGTGCTTTAATTATTGCTGCTCAGAGCGAAAACGCCGCTTAATTTTTGATTCTCCAGTGGGGTTGCTGTTGAGGCAGCCCCACACGGTTTAACTGATTTTGATTATGAACACACCCAAACCCATCAACGAAAAATTACTGCTACTAACCCTTGC
Source organism: Candidatus Margulisiibacteriota bacterium (assembly GCA_050250935.1). Taxonomy (GTDB): domain Bacteria; phylum Margulisbacteria; class Marinamargulisbacteria; order JBFWNS01; family JBFWNS01; genus JBFWNS01. The sequence continues at coordinate 240,302 of JBFWNS010000002.1, forward strand.
CGCCATTCAGTTTAACCACATTCTCGACTTTGTGATTATGATGCCTTTGGGGCCTCAGCTGATGCGGTATTTTGCCATTACGCCCCATCAATTCGGGATGGCGGTCTCGGCTTACACCTTTAGTGCCAGTATTTTTGGGCTGATTGGCGCCTTTGTGATTGATCGATTCGACCGCAAAAAACTGCTTTTAACCCTGTCACTCGGCTTTACCCTTGGGACGCTGCTGTGCGGATTTGCCACGCATTTTCATATTCTGCTTTTGGCTCGGATTTTAACAGGGGCTTTTGGCGGCGTCGCCAGTTCGGTGGTGTTGTCGATTATTGGGGATGTGATTCCCGAACAACGCCGAGCCGCCGCCACCGGGATTGTGATGGCCTCTTTTTCGTTGGCTTCGGTAACGGGAGTTCCTTTGGGCATTTATTTGGCAGCCCGGTTTAATTGGCATATCCCCTTCTTTTGCATTGCGGGTTCCAGTTTGTTGGGGTTTTTGTTGGGGCTAAGAAGCTTGCCTAGCATGACATCCCATAAAGACAGCGGACTTTCCCATCCCGCAGACTTGTTTAAAACCATTTTTACCCTCCCCTCTGCCCGCTGGGCCTTGGCCTTGGGCATGATGGTGATGTTTGCAGGATTTTCAGTGATTCCCTTTATTAGCCCGTATATGGTGGCCAATTTGGGGGTCAAAGAATCCCAGTTGTCGTACATGTATTTGGCTGGTGGGCTGTTAACCTTTTTTTCTTCCCAGTGGGTGGGTAAATTGGCAGATCGGTTTGGAAAACCCAAGGTTTTTGCCATTCTCTCGTCTGTGGCTTTAATTCCCATTTTGTGGATCACCCACATGACCTCGCATAATTTGGCCTTAATTTTATTTGTTTCGAGCTTCTTTTTTGTATTTGTTTCGGGCCGGGCTGTGCCTGCTTTGGCCATGATTACCACCGCCATTCCGCCCAACAAACGCGGCGGATTTATGAGCATCAATTCCTGCCTTCAACAATTGGCCTGTGGATTGGCCGCCTATTTGGCTGGGGTGATCATCCAAAAAGCCCCTAGTGGCGAATTGCTACAGTTTGGCCACGTGGGCGCCATTGCTGCTTTAAGTTCTTTGGTGGCCATGGCCATCGGGTTTATGATTAAACCCTTCCACCACTATTCCGAACCTGCCGCCCCAACCGATTCGGTAAACTAGCGCGCCCGAAGCACAGCTCCAAGGCTTCGCCCAACCGATTCAGAACACGCCATTCGAGGCAAAGACAACGCCTGTGCCCCCGGCAAAATTCTGGAACTGAGCTGCCCAGACAAAGACCCCATGGTGTTGGCCAACCCCATCACTTGATTTTGAGCAGACGCATAGGATCTGGCCAAATTAGAGTTTTGAATTTTGCTAAGCAAGCCACTTCCAGATTCTTTGATCCACAGGTTTTTAACCATTTGGGCAAAGTCCGGCAAACTCATTACCGACAAAATATTCCACATCGTATTGAAGTAGTCGCTGATATGCCCCATTGCCTTGTCCATGGCCATCAGCTGAGGCGCCATCGATCCGGCACCAGCGCCTGCCAAAACGGACACCAATTCAGGATCATCTTGCAGTTGAAACGCCATGACACTTTCGTTGTAGAGCCGTTCAAATGCATCCAGGGTTGTGGGTGTAGGATGGGAGCCAGCGTTCATTACCCGCTGGATGGACGACCATTGGTCAAACACGATTTTGATGCTGGTTTTGGCCGCATTGGCATAAAACAGGGCCGACTTAACCCGGACCATAAACTCTTGAACCATATCGGTTGAAAAAACAAGCTCCGTGTCCACGGATTGTTCTTGGTGAATGTCGGTGATGAGGTTCAAATCGGCTTCGATCATCTGCATCACTTCTGGGGTGATGGCCGCACCTTCGATACTGCCACCTGCCACAAGCTCGGGATCGAACATATGGATTTGATTTTTGGTGTGATAGACCATCCACATAAACAGAAAATCCAAGTCCGAAGAAAACAAGGACGGATTGCCAAAGGGACAAGCTTCCAAAAAGGGATCATAGACCACTTCTTCTGACTCTGGGTTGAATTTTTGTGGGGCTTCCATTTGGAGGTTATCCAGTAACAACCGGGTTCTGGACAAACCAAACCGAAGCACACGACCCGATTCGTCTTCACCCGCAAAAACCAAATTAAAACTGACCAATGGCGCAAAGGGTACCACCCCTTGTGGTGTGCACAGGGCCAAAGGCTGAACGGATTGGAACAAAGAGACCGAGACCCGTTTAAACGGAACCCCAGATTGGGCAGCGGTCATCGTCATGGCGCTTGGGCCTGAAGGCGACATGAACAATTGTCGTCGCACATTGCCAGCTGCGGTTTCTGCGACATGTTGAAATTGCATAAACGCCGATAATTCTGGGCTGTCTGGAGAAGGAGCAGCCGAGTTTCGTTCCGCCCGTGCTTGGTTGTAACGTCCTGCTTGGCGATTCCAACGGCTGGCTGCTGGCCCGGTGTCCGGATTCAAAATCGAAAACAGCCGGGAAGCCGACTGAACTTGTTGGGCGTGTTGTTGAAACGCCGGCAGAATTTCTAAAAAGGTTTGGCAAGCGTCCATCATGCCGGCCAAGGTCGATTCGGTTTGTCCCAACCACGATTCCAAGCGCACCAATTGGCCTTCCCAAGCCGCTGGAACCGATTGCAATACCTGCTCGGCCTTGGATTTTAACGCTTCGAGCTGGGCATCCCGAACTTGGCTTGGGGAACGGGCCAACAATTCGGTGGCTTCTTCAAACAAATATTGAAACTGACTAAAAAACCGAAAAACTTGCTGGTGATCGGCTGGGGCTGCCCCATCCACCGACACCCCACACAAATCGGCCAAGGCACTGGGCAAGCTCCCACCCAGTGGTTCTGGCGCCATCGGATAGTCGGCACTGATGCGCTGCCAAAACACCCGAGACTCGTTTAAAAACAATTGCATGGACCCCGACAGGCGCTCGGACAAACTGGGCATCAGCTGGGCGATGGGCATTTCAGTTAGGTTTTGTAAGGCACTTAGGGCCGTCATGGACAGCGGCATTCCCTGACCCAAAGCAGCCACGGGCACCAGGCGCGTGGCTTCGTCTAGCTGAATGGGAACAATAGGGGCGCTACTCATGGATGTCTCCTATTTTTTCTCATAAATCCGGGCCTTTTGGCAGTGTATGTCCGCAATGATTTTTTGGATTCTGGGCATGACTTTTTGAAAAACGTTGATATCGACTTGCTTGTGGTTCAAGGTTAAAACGCCGGCTTCAAAATCGAGGCAAAAATGGACTTTTTTAACTTGATTTTTTTCGGCTAGAACCAGTTGTTGACGGTCTAAAACGAGGCAGTAATAGCGCTGTTTAAGCAAATTTTCTTCGGTGATATTGGTAATGAACACATTTTCCATTTCCTGGGTTAGCAACAGGTTAATGGTCTGACGAAGGGACAGAATAAAGTGATGAATTTTATCTGCAAGCGATGTTGAAGACGACGGCGTTTTGTGGCGCTGTGTAGACATCGTTCCCCCCCTTTAAGCTCCCCAGCATGGTGCTGAATGTGCTTATACAAATACCCAAGCCAAACGGGTCCTAAACATCTAATTTCTTGAATGTCTGCATCACGGTATACTGGTGCGAATTGTTGTTATGAAAACCAAAATTTCCCAAAACAAAGCCAGAGCCCAAACCATTTTTTCTCGTCTTGCGTCCCACTATCCTGGGGTTTCGACGTTTTTAGATCACGACACGCCGTTTCAGTTGTTGATTGCGACCATTTTATCGGCCCAGTGCACGGATGCACGGGTTAATTTGGTCACACCCGCTTTATTCGAAGCGTATCCTGACGCCAAAACCATGGCCCAAGCCTCGGTGGACGAGATTCGCGAGAAAATCAAATCCATTAACTTTTGCAACAACAAAGCCATTAACTTGCTCAAAACCGCCACCCTTTTACAAGATCAGTATCAAGGCGAAGTCCCCCCGGACCTGTCGGTTTTGGTAACCTTGCCTGGTGTGGGCCGAAAAACAGCCAATGTCGTCTTGGGCCAAGCCTTTGGGCTACCCGGCATTACAGTGGACACCCATGTGAACCGCCTGTCTCGCCGACTGGGATTTACCACCCACACCGAGGCTGTCCCCATCGAAAAAGACCTGATGCAGTTGTGGCCCAAAACCATTTGGAGCGATTTTTCGACGGTGTTGATTGTGCACGGTCGTCAGGTCTGTTTTGCCAGAAAACCCCAGTGCGAGGGGTGTTTTTTATCCGATCTTTGTCCTAGGGTTGGGGTTAACGCCTAGTTTAAAAGGACGCCCAACTTGTCCAAAACTTCTTTTAAAATGGTAGGGGTTACCTTGTGCTTAAAGGTTGCTTTTCGGCTTCGCCAATCCAAGCTTTTCACCTGATCAGCCAAGACAACAGACACCGAGGCTTGCGCTTCAACATGGACCTCAAAAGGATAGCCTTTTATTTTAGACGTCATGGGACAAACCAAACACAAGGATGTTTTTTGATTGTACGCTTTGGGCGATAAAACCAATGCGGGACGTTTTTTAGCCTGTTCATGACCTAGGGTTGGATCAAAGTCCATCCAAACCACATCCCCTCGATCTGGGACGTAGCTCATTCGTCGATCACCTCGGCGCCAATGGCCTTGCTTGGACCTTGTTCGGCATGAAGGTTTTCGCGGGTAATGCCGGCCAACAACCCGTCTAGGGTAACCGATTGATCCCTAGGTCGAATCACCAAGGCATTGTTTTCGATCCACAGTTCTGCTGTGGTCCCTTCGGACACATGGAGAGATTCCACGGTCTTTTTAGGGACACGAATGGACAAACTATTTCCTATTTTTACAAATTTAATAATCCCTTGCATATGGACTCCTTCATCAAAAAACTCAGTTGCCGTATATACAAATATATACCAACAATCCGACTTCATCACAAGTCTTCCCTACTTGCTCTTGAGACCCGCCCCCAACCAATGGTATTTTAGAAGGTACTTATAGAGCCTACCTTTTTACTTTAACCCCATAGATCGACTTGAAGGAGAACGAGAATGAGCCTAGGAAGTTCAGAGCGTCCGTTACGTGTTGCAATAATTGGGGCTGGTCCCAGTGGTTTTTATGTGGCCGATGCGTTGTTTCGCTCTGCTTTGACGGTGCACATTGATGCCTTTGACCGTTTGCCAACACCCTTTGGGTTGCTTCGGGGTGGGGTTGCACCAGACCATCAGCAAATGAAAACCGTTGGCAAATATTACGAGCGTGTAGCCGGCAGCAAGCCTGGTTGTTTTCAGTTTTTCGGCAACGTCAAAATTGGACAAGATCTTTCTGTATCCGAACTTCAACAATGTTACGATGCGATTGTGTTTACCTGTGGTGCCGAAACCGACAAACGGTTGGGGATCCCTGGCGAAGACCTTTTGGGCAGCCACACCGCAACCGAATTTGTGGGCTGGTACAACGGACACCCTGACTATCAAACCCGCCAGTTCGACCTGAGCCAACCCTCAATTGCCATTATTGGACAAGGCAATGTGGCCATCGATGTGACCCGAATTTTGGCCAAAACCCCTGCAGAACTCAAAGACTCGGACATTACCGAACACGCCTTGAAGAGCCTTGCCCAAAGTAGCATTAAAGAGATTCATTTGATCGGTCGGCGTGGCCCCGTTCAAGCCGCTTTTACCGAGCTTGAAATTAAAGAACTTGGGGAGCTGGAAGACTGCGATGTGGTGGTAAATCCTGCCGATGTGGTGTTAAGCGAAGCCGACCAAGCCGAGCTGGATGATCCCGCCAACAACAAAGCCCGCAAAAACTACGCCATTCTTAAAGGATTTGCCGAGCGTCCCAGAAAAACCGGGGTGTCTAAAACCATTTTTGTGCGGTTTTTGGAAAGCCCTCTGGAAATCAAAGGCGAAGGCCATGTTCAACACCTGACCCTTGAAAAAAACAAATTAACCGGCGCTGCAGGTTCCCAAAAAGCATCGGGTACCGGCGAAAAAACCGACTTGCCTTGCGGGTTGGTATTTCGCAGTGTGGGCTACCGCGGTGTGGCCATCGCCGGTGTTCCTTTTGACGACAAACGGGGCATTTTCCCCAACGAAGGGGGCCGCATTGTTGAAAACGGTCTGCCGGTTCCTGGCTTTTATGTCTCGGGTTGGATTAAGCGTGGACCCAGCGGTGTACTGGGCAGCAACAAGCCCGATGGAACGGCCACAGTCGAAGCTCTATTGGCCGATGTTGCCAGCCTTAAACCCGCCCCCTCCCCCAGCACCGACACTATGACGGCCCTTCTGAGCGGCCGCAACGTGCGCACCGTTAGCTGGGAAGACTGGAAAAAAATCGATGCCGAAGAAGTTGCCCGTGGCCAAGCCTTGGGTAAACCCCGCGAAAAATTTGTCAGCGCCGAAGAGGTATTTGCCTTTTTGGATCGGGTACAAGTCGGGGCATGAGCCGGCACCTGAATTTTAAAAAATTTATTCCTCGGGTTGTACTGCCCCTTTTAAGTTTGGGGTTGGCGGCTTTAATTTTTAGTCTATTAAGTTCGAATACCGAAAAGCTTGACCTTCAGCCCCAACTCTCGACCGAAGATTTGGTTAAAATCGAAGCCACTCCCAAAACCTTTAACCCCGAAAAAGGGCTGGTGATTGAGTTGGACATCGAAACCTATGCCGATCCCGATTTTATGAAGGAAAATTTGCCCGACATTGTGCTGTTGGAAGACAACACGGGAAAACCCTATGTTCCCAAATGGGTTTGCACCAGCAGTTCGGCAACCCACAAACACGGAAGCCTTACCTTCCCAATTCAAGCCCGACCCAAAACCATTAAGCTCACCATTTATCGGCTTGAGCCCGTCATTTTCGAATGGAGACTGAAGCCCGTTTCTTAACCCCTACCCTACAAGGAGATTCTGATGCCCTACGTTAGTGTTCGTGTTGCCGGCCCTTTATCCAAAGATCAAAAAAATGCCATTGCCAAAGACATTACAGACAGTTTGGAACGCGTCGCTGGCAAGCCCCCAGCAGCCACCTATGTGGTGTTTGATGAGGTGCCACGGGGGAATTGGGCTAAAGCGGGACAAACGCTAGAATAGTCCCTACCCTTCCAGCTTGGTAACACAAGCCCCGATGCAGGCATTGGTATACAGATCCACCGACACCCGAACCATGTCGAAAAACACAGAAGACCCAATCAAAAACCCAACCCCTTGAACGGGTAATCCTACCAAATGCAGCACCATGGCCACGGCCACCAAGCCGGTTCCAGGAAGCCCTAAACAAACCAGAACCGACAGATAAGACGCCCCTAAAATTAAAATTTGTTTGAACAACGACACCTCGACCCCATAGAGTTGAATGATAAAAAACACAGACACAATGGTGTAAATGAGGGTTCCTTGCAGGCAAAAAATGGATCCCAGGGACAGGGGAACCGCCGACAATCGCTGAGGCCCGCTGGTTTTTTTAATGACCCGGGTTAAAGCTGCAGGTAGGCCCAAGAACGGGTTTCGGGTCAAAGTTGCAATCAGGGTGGCTGGCAAAACCCTGGAAAAAAACCGCAGGGGTTTCAACTTGGCCAAAGCGGCAGACACAAACCCCAATACCACAAAGGTATGAACAAAATAGGCCAAAGCCAGGGTTCCCGCATAGACCAAAAAGGGGGCTGTCAGCTGGACATTGTTTTCGCCAATGGCTTGGGCCAACAAACATCCCAACCCCAGCGGTGATATCCACATTACCCCTTTTACCCAAACCAAAAAAATGGCGTGCAAACTCTCAAAAAACCGATGGGCGGCTTGGACCTTTGTACCCAAGGTCATTAAACTGAGGCCAAAAACCAAGGCAATGACCACCGATGCCCCCAAATAGCCTTCGCCAAAGGCTTTAATAATGTGCTCGGGAAAGAACCGCCGAAACACATCGATCAGCAAGGCTTTGTCCAAGGGGATTTCCAGATTGGCTGGCACTGCTTGCAGGGGCACAGTGGCGCCATGGCCGGGCATCAAGATCAAGGCAGCACACCAGGCCACAACGGCCGAAACCCCAGCGGTTGCAGCCACCAACATCAAAAATTTGAAAACCGCCCAGGAAAATCGCCGAAGCGTCCCCAATTGCGCGACCCCCAAAATGACGGCACAAAAAACAAAGGGAATCAGTACCAACGATAAAACCCGCACATAGGCTTCGGCCATCAAACCCACCACAGGCAAAGCAGATTGCCACCACAAGCCGGTTGCTATCCCCCAGAGGGCGCAAAACAATACCGTGATTTCAAAACGGTAAAAGGCAAACCGTGCTTTGGTTGGGCGATTCACGATGTTAACACCACAAGGGGCTACCTGTGGCAACGTCCACCGGTTTTGACCCCATTTTGTCTCTCATTGGTGCTAGTGTATCGCTTTTCTTGGGGGTCCGACAAGCTCGTTTAGTCGGGAACTTCATAGCTGATGCCCCCACATTTTCCCGATCGCACATCGGTTAAAAATTGGGTGGCGGTTTTTTCGAGGTTCACCTCTCCGCCAGGGATCAGGAGTCCACGTTTTTGGCCCAATTGCTGCAACAATTCGGCAGGGCTGTGGTCCAGATTCAAAAACGGATAGCGGGCCAACAGCGCTTTGGGATAGTGCTGAACCAAATGTGTCATCACCCAGAGGGCCAGCTCTTGGGGATCAATTAAATCCGAGGAAATGGTGCCTGTGGCGGCCAACATGGCCCCTTGCTCTTCCGAAGCAATTTTGGGCCAGAGCAACCCCGGCGAATCCAACAACTTGATGTTTTTCAACGCATCGATCCACCGCAATTGGCGGGTGACACCAGGTCTATTTTCGGCTTTGGCAGTTTTTTTGCCGACCAAGATATTAATTAAGGTGGATTTGCCCACGTTGGGAATGCCAATGACCATGACATTGACCGGACCCTTTTTAGCGTGTTTTTCGCAGGCTTTAACCAAGTCGAGCTTGCCTTGTCCTGTTTTTCCGTTGACTTGAACCACGGTTTCTTTTTGCAAAGCCAACGCTTTTTTCCACTGCTGGGTTTTGGCAGGATCGGCCAAATCGGATTTGGTAAAAACCACAATTCGGGGTTTATGCGGAGCCAGTTCCAACAACACAGGATTTCGGCTGGCCAAAGGACAGCGGGCATCCACCACCTCGACCACCACATCGGTAAATTTGAGGTTGGATTTCAGTTCTGAAATTGCTTTGGCCATGTGGCCTGGAAACCATTGAACCCCCTTCACAACCGATACTCCGAGGCCAGGACCACTTTTCGGCGGTATTCCATTTCATCGTAGACCTGTTTGATGACAACGTTGATGGTTCCAGCAACCGGCAGGGCAAACAACATGCCCCAAAAACCAAATAGGCTGCCACCGAGCATCACCGAAAACAGAATCAACAAGGGATGTAGGTTAATGCTTCGGGAATGAATGACGGGTTGGATAAACACATTGTCGATCAGCTGAACCACGGCAAAGGCCACCACCACCCAAATCATGCGCTCCCAAGAATGGGTATTCATGTACACCATCACCACAGCCGGCAAGGTGCCGCTGACAGGTCCCAAATAGGGCACCAAGTTACAAATACCGGCAAAGGTGCCGATTAGCAAGGCATAGGGGACATCCAACATCAACAAGGCTGCAATGGACAAAACAGCCACCAGAACAGACTCCAAAAAAATCCCCCGCAAATAGTTGCCCAACTGGGTACCGATGCGGTGCATTAAATTCAAGGTGATTTCGAAATATTGATTCGGAATGGCGGCCAACACTTGTCGTTTCATGTCGTGACGCTGGAGTAAGAAAAAAAACAAAATAAAGGGCACCAACAACAGCGACGAAATGGTGGCGACCAAGGACAAAATAAAGGTTGGAATTTGCTTGATGGTCCCCAAAATCCAGGTTTGAAGGCGCTGCTGGGCTTCGTCGACCAAATGAAACCGATCCAACCAGCCATAGTGTTGATCGAAATTCTGTTGGACCATGGTGACCAAGGCCTCGGTTTTTGACACATCTTGGGGCATATTTTGAATTAACAATTGCACTTCTTTGGTGGCCAAAGGGGTCACCAGCATCACCACGCTGCCCACCAAAACGAGGGCGGTCACATACAAAATGATCACTGCCACCAAGCGGTTTTTAACCACAGATTCCAATCGGTTAACCAAGGGTGTCAGCAAATAGGCCAAGACAAAGGCCACCGCAAAAGGCATTAACACATCTTGAATGGCCCAAAGCCCCAAGACCAAAACCACCCCAACAATCCCCCAAATCAGCAAGCGCTGAAACGGGGATAAGCCAAACACATTACTCATGCCCAAAAACCCTGTGTTTGGCCTGAAGGCGAAGGCTTAAAATACGAACCATGCCCCGAAGCAATTTTCTGGCCAGTGCCGGATCCCGTTCTTCGAGTCCAGACAAATCGGCTTGAAAAAAGCCCCAAACCACCGTGTCTTCCAAGGCCGTGGCTTGGGCCAAGCGTGGCAAGGGTTCGATTAAGGAGATTTCGCCAAAAACGGCACCGGGTTGTAATTCAACACTGCCCGACAAGGTGACGCCTTGGATGCGAACCCGCCCAGACAGCACAATATAGAATCCCGTTCCCGGTTCTTTTTCATGAAAAATCGTCTCGAAAGCGTGGTAACGTCGTTCGTGCAAATAATCCAACAAGGCCGCCAATTCAAATCGAGAAAATTCTGCCAAAAGCGGGGCCTGAGCCAAAATAGCCAGTTTGTCCCCTTCGGTTAACTGTCGAACCACATTTCCCCACATCCAAGACGTCGCCATGTTGATTATCCTTACTCAAAAATCTGTGAAGTAGCGTTTATTCTAGCCTTTTCGCAATAAAATCGCCATAAACAGCGGAAATTCTTGGCGGGCCCGGTTTTCGCGCTGGGCATGTCGGCCTTGGCTTTGTTTGTCCGAGGCCCATTCTTCGAGGGTTTCGATAAACAAATTGTTTTTGGCAAAAACAGAACAATAGTCCTGCAAAGACCGGTGAAAAGACCAGGTTAAAGTCGATTTGGTTTTGCCTGGCGTCATGTCGATGGGAATTTTTTGGGGGGATAAATAGGCGTCTACGCGGCGGAATTGGGTATCGGTTTGGTCGTCGATTTCCCAAGAAGTTGATTTGGGGATGCGAAAATAAGGGTGATTGAGCACAATCAAACACTGGCCATCTTTTTTGAGATGTTTGCGCACATTGGCCATGACAGTCCCCAAATCGGCCATGTTTTGCAGGCATAAAATCATGACGACATGGGTGAAATTGGTTTTGGTTAGGCCAAAAGGTTGGGCCACATTTTGAACCTTAAAAAACCGGGTAGAGGTTGCCGATGTTTTTAGGGTTTTGGCCGATTCAATTAAAGAGGGCGAAGCATCCAGTCCAAAATAGGTTACCGCATCGGGAATCACCCGAGACAGCACCCCTTGGCCACAGCCCAAATCCAAGACCGAACTCTTGGCATCGAGATTCAACAAGCGCAACACCCCAGGCAAAATAACGTTCTGGTGATAATAGCTGCCCAGCTCGCCAACTTGGTCTGAATAGGTTTTGGCAACCGGTTCCCAGGATGTTTTTCCTTTTGGCTTTGGCATTAGGGATACAACCGTTGGGACACCCATTGCCCCGATTCTAGGGTATAGCGAAACCGGTCGTGTAATCGAAAGGCCCCTTCGATCCAAAATTCAAATTCGACGGGAACCACCCGGTAACCGTGCCAATGGTCTGGCCTTGGAATTTCCCGATTCAAAAAGTGTTGATTAAGCTCGGAAACGGCTTGTTCCAGGGTTTGTCGGCTATCCAAAACCCGGCTTTGTTGAGAGGCTACGGCCCCCAGCTGACTTTCTTTGGGTCTGGAATGAAAATAATCGTCGGCAGCTCTGCCCTCTACGGGTTCAACCCGACCCCGAATGCGCACTTGTTTTTTTAAAGACTCCCAAAAAAACAACAAGGCCACATTGGGATTGGCGTCCAGTTCATGGCCTTTAACCGATTGGGCATTGGTGTAGAACACAAACCCAGATTCATCCATGTCTTTAAGCAATAAGATTCTGCTATTGGGTCGACCTGCGGCATCAACCGTAGAAACCGTCATGGCATTGGGATAGGTTAATCCGGTTTGGGTGAGGGCTTCTTGGTACCAAATTTTGAATTGGTTGAAGGGGTTGGAATCCAGAATCATGGGGCTTCAGTATATCGAAAGGGTGCAATTTCCGGCAAATCCGCCCGATGACTTAATACCATGATTAAGAAACTGGTTGCGGTTTCAAGCCGACTCCCTTGGCTATCGGGAGATGCCGACCTGATACCCCTGACCCAAACCGATGTCATTCGTGACTTTCCAAGGACGGTCGGACATTCTTTTCACTATATTCGCGACCTTGGGGTTGTCCGCCCGGACGGGGTCGCCCTGCTGCCTTTCCATTGTTTTGAGGAGCAATGCGTGTTTTTGGGTACCTATATGGACCATTTTTGCGAAGGCACCCCTTGGAACTACGAACTCGGAAAAGGGATTTATATGGACCAAAAACAACAAGCACGCTCAGCTTTTTTAAATTCTGGGCATCGGCTCTATCAAACCAACCTTTGCCTGGAGGGTGGAAACGTTCAGTACTTTTTAACTGCCAATGGTGAGCAGGGAGCTGTCGTTGGAATGAGCACCCTTTTAATGAGCTACGCCTACCTTAAATCCACAAAACATCTTAACAGGAAATCGACTTTTAGCCCATTTTCGGCCAAGCTTCCGGAAACCCTGACCCTTGATTTTCTCAAAAATCTGGCTCTTCGATTTAAAGTGTACGAATTATTTGAAAAATTGAAACAGAAAAACAAGGAATACCAGTTTTGTCTGGACTGGGGAACAAACCCAATAAAAGAGAGAAACACCCTTTTAAACGTCATTGGAAAAATGATGGCCTTGCAAACAGCTTTTCGAGGTTCAGAGTCCCCATCCCCTACCCTTTTAGGATATTATAATCAGCTTAATGCTCTGAAACTGACCTATCCTAATTACACCCAATGGGCGACCGCCACCCTCCAAAACGCCCCTCTTAGGTTGGCCTCGGGTTTAGAAAACACCTGTCAGGCCTTGGCACTCGCCTTGGGTGTTTCTGTTGGGAACTTGGGGATTCTTCTCCCCATCGAGTATCACTTGGACATGTTCATGGCGATTTCTCCTGAAGGAAAAGCGTTACTAAACGATCCCCAACGGGTTGAACAGGCACTTAAAAAAAGTCCCCACTATTCGGCCTATCCCACAGTGGAAGAAGGTAGACCCCATCATGAGAGCGAAATTTTAGAGATCCAGGAAGCGGTCAGGGTCAACGAAGCCGTCTTACAAGATTTGGGGCTCGAGGTTTTCAGGGTGGCTGGGACCTTTAAATTAAACCCGACGATGCCCCGTACTTTCCCTGAAGACACGGTTATGAATTTGATGAATGGGGTTTTTATCGATTATAGAGGTTCGAAGCTTTTTGTCACCGCAGGTCCTGCCCAGGGGTTCCAAGAATTGATGCCTTTTGCAGAGTCGTTTAAAACCCAACTCGAGTCGCTTGGCTACAGCCTCTTTTTGTTGCCACCCGAGCTATCAACAGCCCTTCTGGCACAGAATGCGGGGTTTCATTGTGTGACCCAATCAAGAGACTTCAGCCCCTCGGATTTCTAAGGAAGGATTAGCTTAAAACCGATGGGCCTCAATAAACAGATAGCATTTTGTACCCGTCCTACTTGGATATCTGACATTCCAGAAGTCACGACCCCCGACAAGCTTCCGATTCCTTTTTTGCTGCCCAGGATTTCTTGCGGCTCTTTCACTTTTATTCGAGATTTGGGGATTATTGGGTTTGATGGGGTTGCACTTATCCCCACCCGATTTGAAGAATCGTTCCACCCTTTTCTAGAAGGTTATCTTCGTTGCTTTTCCCATGAGACCCAGCAGTGTGCCTATTATGGGACATCCCTGGGGATTGAAAACACAGCACTGGCCTACTCGGTTTTCAAACAAATGGGGCTGGCTACACGACAAACCGACCTCTGCCTGGAAGGGGGAAATGTTCAGTGTTTTGTAACCCCCGATGGCCGCCGGGGCGCTGTGATTGGCATTGGATCACTTTTGATGAACTACGCTTATCACAAATCCAACAAAACCCTTAAACGAGATCTGCACTTCACCGGATTTTCAGCAAAGTTTCCGAAAACCATAACGCCGGATTTCCTTAGAACCTTGGCCCTTCGGTTTAAACTTCACGAATTATTTACACAAAAGATCGATCTTACACGTCGTCTTGACGAACAACGGCGACAGGTTCGCGTACCAACACCCGACTCAGAAACCATTTCAACGGTTGTTTCGAAGCTTTGGGCACTTCGTCTGGCCATTCTGAAGACGCGATTTAGCAACGACATTTTGGATCCCTTTCGGGTTTTGTATTGCCAGATGCCTTTTGTAATAAAAGAAAGCCATGATTACACAACTTGGGCCGAGCTTTGCATCGAAAGATTACCCCAGAAATTGTCGAGGGGGTTGGAAGCCACCAGTCAGACCATGGCAACCGTCTTGGGCATCCCAGCAGATCGCATGGGCTTTGTTCTCCAAACCGCCTACCATATCGACATGGCCATGAACACGTCTCCCCATGGCGATGTGTTGCTCCACGATCCCCAAAAAGTTAGCCCCCAAGCTTCTCCCGTTTTTCAATCGAACCGGACCATCGTAGATGACATCGTCTTTAGCACCTTTGGCATGCCAACCCTGGCCGATGACACCACCATCAACGAATCGGTTTTACACGCACTGGGATTGCGGGTCTTCAGAGTCGCTGGCGCTTTTACAAGAAACAAAGCGACCGTTCTGAACCTGATTAATGGGGTATTTATCGACCACGGGGAGCATCGCATTTTTTTAGCCGCTGGCTGCGCAGACGATTCCGACTTTAGCGAACAGATCGATGCGTTTCGTCGGGTTTTGCAAGACCACTTTGGGTATACGCTCGCATTAATTCCTCAAGCTCCCTCGAAGTGGCTTTATGACCATTGGGCTGGGGTTCGTTGTATTACCCTCGAGACCTCGCCTGGGGACGTGGGTTAAGGAAGACTAGGCATATCCCTCAAAGGTTGTTACCTTTGTGGGTTACCTTTATGCCAAAGAAAAAAGCCCAGATCGTTATTCCAGAATCGCTGAAAAGCACCTCGAATTGTGTGCATTTTCCCACTTGTGGCGGCTGCCAGATGATGGACGTACCCTACCCCAACCAACTGGTGTTTAAACAGGCCCAGCTTTCGGATCTTTTCGCCAAAACCTTGCCGGATTTATTGCCCACGTTAAAGCCCATTATTGGGGCCGAGGTCACCCAATTCCACCGCAACAAAATGGAATTTTCCTTTGGCCAAGGCCGAAAAGAAGGCGACATCATCGACCCTACCCAGCTGGTTTTGGGGCTTAAACAACGGGGCCGTTTTGACGAGGTTGTGCCCATTTCCGACTGCAAACTTCAAGACCCGCAAACCAATGCGATTTTAGCTTTTACCCAAACCTTTTTCCAAAACCGTGGGCTACCCGGTTGGAGTGCTTTAAAACGCGGCGGGGTGTTGCGCCAATTGCTGTTGCGCCATGCCAAAGCCAGCGATACCTGGCTGGTGGTGGTGACGGCCAGCGAGTTTCACGAGGCGATTTTTAACGACTACGCTCGAGAGCTTCAAGCCAAATTTCCCAATGTGGTCAGTGTTTCCCATGCCCTCAACACCGGCCTTGGCGATGGCATTTTGGGCCTGCACCCCCAAACATTGTTGGCCGGGACGACCCACATTGAAGAACAACTGGGCCCTTACCGCTTTCGCATTTCCCCAGCCTCTTTTTTCCAAACCCATTCCAAACAAGCCGAAGTACTCTATGCCACCATTGCCAACGCGGTGACCATCACCCCCAACGATGTGGTGTTCGATTTGTATTGCGGCACCGGCACCATCGGGCTGTTTGTGGCCGACAAAGCCAAACATGTGTACGGCATCGAAGAAAACCCTGCGGCCATTTTAAACGCCATCGAAAACGCCAAACAAAACGGCATTCACAACGTGACCTTCAAAACCGAAAATGTCAAAAATTTCCTCAAATTCACCGATCTTAAACCCGATGTCGTGATTGTAGACCCACCCCGAGACGGCCTGATTCCCAAAGCCCTGCGGCGTTTGGTGGCCGCCCAACCCCAGCAGTTGGTCTATGTCTCTTGCAACCCCAACACCCTGGTGCGGGATTTGCCCGAGATTTTGGCCGGGGGCTATCGGGTGTTAAGCATTCAACCCGTGGACATGTTCCCCCACTCCCTACACGTGGAAGTGGTGGTTGGGCTTGCTCGGGTTTAGTTCAAACTAACGTCTTGGCCGTTGTTGTCTTTAAAGGTCAATGAGCCATCTTGATGGAACGTAAGGGTTCCGATTTTGACGCCATTGCGGAGCAACGAGCCTGACATGTATTGGTCTGGAGGCGTACCGCCCTCTAAAATATTGCCTGAATCGTAGGCTATATTGAGCACCGCGGAATAACTTGCATTTGAGTATGTAAATTGCATATTCATCGAACCAGAAACCGTTTGACGATTGGAAATAGGATGATAATTTGTATCCATTACAAACGCCCCAGATCCTGATATATCAGCACTAACATTGAGTATAAAACTGTTGCTTTTGTAGGTGACGGTTCCAGACAACACTTGATTGTGAAATTGAGAGGCATAAACATGGGTGGTATCGTTTCCGGTCACCATAAAGGTTTGATCACACAACATGTTCACGCTAACCGTATACAAAGGCAAATCACCAATCTGGGTCATTTCATAAACATCGTGGTTCCAATTCACCTGATTGGGGTCCAACACCGATTTTGTCACCGGATCCAAATGCCGCATTTTGCCTGTGAAAACGCCTTGATCGGTCGTCCAAGTATACGGTTCCCAACCATCTGCATCCACGGTCAGCAATTGGCGTTTTCCTGTGCTGGCACTTTGTACATTTGAACTTGAAGGCGTACTCATCCCCGCCTGTGCAGCAGAGACACCTTGGGCCATTTGTTTAACGGCAGCAACATCCTGGGCTGTTATGGCTGAATCAGAGGCCGCCGCCGTTGCTTGACCGCACCCTTGCAAAAACAACACCAAGCACAATCCTACAACACCCAACACAGCTGATTTTATTTTAAAAGATGTCATCCCTTACTCCTTTTATAGATCCCTTTAATTAAGTTTCGATATAAGCTTCACTATTTCATTAACTATCAATTATCGATTTTTAGAAAAATAAATTGCAAAATTTTAAGGATCAATACTTTAAACTAAATGAAATTATTTGAATTTTCAAACGAAAAATTTATAGTAAAGTCAAACACAAAGCAAGAAACCATGAATTTAAAACTCATTTCACATCGCAGCAAGCGTCTTTCAGAGTCTCCAACAGCTTTTTTAGCCCAAAATCCATCTGTTTTAAGAAACCTGACTGCTGCCAATATTTCGGCCACCCCTTTGGATTTACCCCCATATATGTACGCCCGCGATTCGGCTGTAACGTTACCGGACGGGTCTTTTTTAGTCCCTTTTCCTTTGGATATTCAACAAGAAACAACCGCATTGACCTATTTAGAGGCCTATCGCGGACTTGCCAATTTTAGTGTGCCTGGCGTGGTGGAAGGCGGTGCCGGCTGCGGAAAAGGATTCGAACCCCGCCGAGTTGCTGCTATGACAACCGCCTTACAAGCGCATGGCTATGTCGTTCGGCAATCCTCTGTTTGTATTGAAGGCGGTAATTTTGCCTGGGCCACCAACAAGTTCGGACGAACCTATGCCGTGGTGGGAGAAAACAGTGTGCTGCTCTCCATGCTCGCCCTTCGACAACAAAACAGACTCCCCAACTGGGACACCCAGGTTTTAAATGCAGAGGTTCCCGAACCGTTTCACCGTATGGCCCGTCATGAGGCGCTTCTGGAACTGATCCAAACCATCGAAAAACTCATGCGTTTTTTTGAAGCGTTTAAAGCACTTTGTGAACCTGTTTATCCGATTGGGTTATCAGAAACCAGTTTGAATTTGGGGTTAATGCTTCTGGAAAGACAGGCTCCGGACCGAGCTGCTTTTGGGCGTCATGAAGTGCCTTATTTGTTAAAAATGAGAGACGAAATTAAAGCCACCTATCTTTATTTGTTATCTTTCAAAGAAGATACCGATTTTTACCGCAACATGCGCATTGCGATTAAAAACCTTTACGACGAACACACAGATTTGAAAACTTTTTTAGAGCTTCCCTCCAAAAGTGATCTTCAGAAAAACGCAACCCACCCCCATCACAGCCTTCACGCCAACCTAACCCTTGCCCGAAACTATCCAGACCTGTATATCGCCCAAGAACAACGTGCCGCCCGACTTTATGCCGACTACCAATTCACCAAAGACAAAATGGCCCAAGAACTTGGGGCCCCCGTTTTAGATGTCCCTCAAATTTATTATCACCTTGATTTATACCTGGCACCCCGCCAAGCCGGCACCATCACCCTCAATTCCACCCACGATACCCTGGTGTTTGTAGAGAACCTGATTTTAAAACGTATCCAAGGCAATCGACATGCCGAACTAGCTGAGCTTGCCCCCTATCACCATCACCTTCAGAAACTGCATTTACACCACCAAACCGCTGAACGTGCTGTTCGCAATATCCTGGAAACCGCAGGCTTTGACGTGATCAGCACCCCCGGTATTTTGCCAATTCCTGGTAACGAAACGGTTCATATTAATCTTCAAAACAGCGTCACCACCCTCGAAGAAAAACCCGACGGCCGCAGGGTGCTGGTTTGGTGCACCCAACACCCCGGCACCCGAGACTTTCAAGCCTATTTTGAAACCGTCACCCGAACGCGCTTGACCCAAAGCGGGTTCCCCTACCCTGTTGAGTTCCGCTATCTGGACGCCCAAACCTCGGCCAGCCTGCGCGACAACAACGCCGGAGTCCACTGTGAAACCGCCGATGACCCCAATCCGCCTTCACCCCAACCACCAGCACCCAAGCGCAGGGCTTTGAATTTATCCCTCCGCCAGCCCACCTTGCTTGAGCTTCCCCAAACACAAAAAAAAGTGACAGGATGCTAAGAGAAATATTTTTGATGACTTAACAAGCGTTTTATCAAATCAAGCTCAAAAGTTCCTGGAGACAGCTTCTGGTCTTGCGGGTGAACTCCCACGCAGATATACTTAAAAAAGCAATGGGGGTGTAAAGGTTTCGACGGGATTGATCTTTCACTTCAGGCGCGCGTCGAGGAGCTGCCCGGCCTCGTAAAAAGGCAGAAAACAATATCTGGCAAAGTACATACTTTCCCAGGCGCGGCCGTTTACGGTCACGCTTCAGCCCAAGCCGCTTAATTAAGTAACTTGGCCCGGCCTGTGGCGTTGGCCCGCAGGATTCGGACAACAGTCAACTCGCCGCTGTTGGGATGATCTGACAACAGCCGGTTAAATCACCAGATCTCGCCTGGTTTGATCCTGTTTTTGGGAGCTTACCAAGTTAAATTAAATCAAAAACTACACGCGTAGGGCCTGTTGCGGCAGCAGTTTCGGACACCGGTTCAACTCCGGTCACCTCCACCATAATTCGTTTTGGGCGAATTCTTCGTTTAGTTTTGCCTGTTTTAGCCTCGGATTCTTGGCGAAAACAGGTTCTAATTTGGATATAATTGATTTGGCTTCTGGGGCCATAGCTTTTATGAGGCTTAAGGGCTCGTTGAGCTCAACACGCAAGGTTCTTTCCGCTAAAAAGAGGTTCGAACCTAGGGCTTGAAGGATTCGGCGTTTTTCTTCGTGGGTGCCGATTTCAAATCGGGTTTTGGCTGTTTTGGCGAAGATGAATAACTCCTCTGCTCTTGTGATCCAGGTATCAATTCTGGTTTGGGTGTCTTCAAGGATTTCTTTTAATCTACATTTTTCTTCCATTAACTCGTTTTTGCGCTTGATGTAGTCGTCTGCATCGAGTTCGTTATTTAGCCTCATGGATAATAGAGTTTCTAGCTTTCGGTTGCAGAGGCTGAGATTGTCTTGATGAACTTGGATAATATCGTGATTGTTGGTTTCCTCTTTTAGCTTATCTTCTTTAAGCGTTTTGATGGCCCATTGATGGAAGTCATCGGGGATGTGGATGCTTTCCAGGATGTCGGCCATTTGGGCTTCTAAAACTTCTTCCCGGATTGTTTTTTGCGTGCACGTGGGATGCATTTGTTTGGTGCAGTGGTAATAGGTGTAATGGTGAATGTTTCCGTTTTTCTGGTTTTTGGTCTTTTTCTCGGCTGTAATCGCGGCTCCACATTCTCCACAACGCATTAGCCCAGTGTAGGAAAAGGTGCGGTGATGGGGTCTGGATTTAAGCTTTCCAGAGATAATGTCTTGGGCTAAATCAAATTCTTGTTTAGTGAGCATGGGCTCGTGTTTGCCTTCGTATAGTTCGTCGTTCCATAAGAAGTGGCCGTAATAGAATGGGTTTTTGAAGAGGGCGTAGAATTGGCTTTCGACGATCTTTTTTCCGTTGGGCATTCGGAGGCCCATGTCGGTTGCGATGGTGCGGAGTTGTTCGACAGTTACTTTTTTATCGATGAGGATTTGCCAGCATTTTTTTAGGATTAGGAATCGAAGTGGGTCGGGATAAATTGGGGGCTTATCTGTATCGTGATATTTGTTGTTGAGGTAACCGAGTGGCGGTTTGTGGGGAAGCCAGCCTTCGGCGAGTTTTTGGCGTTGTCCGCGTTTAATGTTGAGGCTTAGGTCGATGATGTATTGGTTGGCCATACCGAATTCTAAGTTCATCATGAGGACGTTATCGGTTGGGTAATAGCTGCGTTGGTAGGTTTGGATGTGTTGGATGATGCCTTGTTGGAGCATCCAGGAGATGCTGCCGCCGTCTATTGGGTTTCGGGCGAGACGGTCTAGTTTCCAGCAGAGGATTCCGTTGGCTTCGCCGTTGTGGATTCGGCCTAGCATTTCGGCGAAGATGGGTCGGCCCGGGGCTTTGGCGGATTTTTCTTCGATAAAGATATCTGCGATTTGTAGGTTGTTGAGTTTGGCTAGTTTTTTGAGTTCTTCGATTTGGGCAGGAATGGAGGCTACTTGGCGGTCTTCGCCTTCGGAGGATTTGCGGGTGTAGAGGAAGTAATGAATAGTCATAGCTTTATACCTTTTATCCAGCGTTTTGCAATTGGTATTACTTGTTTAAGTTTAAGTAATTCGGACCGTCGGTATAGTCTGTAATTATTCCCTGGCTTGCGAACTGCAGTTAATATCCCGTCTTTGTCCCAATTTCTCAAAGTTTGTTTTGTTACTCCAAGCAGTTCAGAGGCTTCTTTAATTGTTAAACATTCGTTTAGAAATTCCCCATCAACTTTATACGCTAATATCCGGCCATTTTTTTCATGATAGCCTAAGGCTGTTCGCTCATCCCATTTTCTAATAAGGGTTTCAGGAATTTTGTCATACAAGTTTCTCCAAATTTTTTGGAGTGGCATAAATGTGTCTTGTCCAATTTCATTCGCGCCGTGAACACTTGGGAACCTTTGCTCACAGAATCTATCCAAAACCTTAATAAATTCAGAGTCGCCATCCACTAAGCTTATTTCTGCATCACTGCATAGCTGGACAAGATTATGTGTTTTGATACAGCGTTTTTTTGATTCTAAAGCAATAGCTTTTAGCAGCAATTCGATAGCAAGATGCCCAAGGTAGATAGCCGAATCTAAATAAGAAAATTTATACTCTTCGCTTACTCGATTTACTAAACAGATAGAACTTGCATAATGATCCTTTGCGAAATGCAAAAACTCTAACGCTTCGTATCCTTCTTCATTTTTTAAATAGGTTATTTTATTTTTACTCATATCGCATAAGATTATAAAATTTTATAATGTTTAGATGTTAGTTCTAGATTGAATTTCCTTCAAGAGTGCCGCAGTAGAAACAGATTTTAAGCTTTCAACTTGTTCTTCTGTTTTCTGGAAGTTCATCTTGGATACAATTTCATTTACTCGACTGACATCTAGGTAGCCATAAGAAAACAAAGTTTTGCTCTGAACATTGTGTGACCTTGGTTCTTGGAAATAAAGGAGCCGTATCGTCAAATAGCTTGGTAGTTCTTAGCATTTCCTGCCATTCCAAAATGTAGCCAAGCAAGGTCTCATCGAACCTAAACAGAGTGGTCATAATCTGCTTCGAAAATTTGGTTTTCACGCCATCTTTTGGGGACTGAAAAACCTCAAGTGTATGGGGATTAAAACATTTTAATGGGAGACTAAGAATAGCAAATACTCGCATCCCACTAAGAAAATGGAAGGCAATCAAAGCCCGGTCGCGGAGATCAACTTCGGTCTTGATCTCGATTGAGGCGCAAAGCTTTTTCACATAAAAAACTGTGGGGTATTTAACTGGTCGAATACTTTTGGCAATGCGAGATTGTTGTTTATCCAAGCTAAGAAGCTGAACATCAAAGACGCTCACCCTCGACTTGTATCCGGGCTGGCCAGAAAGCCAAAGAAAAAAGGATTTTACATGCCTGAGGTAGTGATACTGGCTGACTAGAGATAAAGCCTTACCTTGGTGGGTTTGTCTCGATAACCAAGACTTAAATTCTTTGGCCTGCTTTTGATTAAATGCTGCATAGTCGGCTTCTTTAGAAAACGCCTCAAATTTCCACAACGACTTTTCTACTTCATAAATGGTTTTATCCGAATAGCCTTGGGCCTCTTTTAGCCATTGAAGATGCCGCCGCTTTATTTTTTCATTTTTGGCTTTGAATTTGGTCATTTTTTGCACTCCATCATGATGGGGCTTAGTGTCAGTCCATACGAGAGGATTGCAGGTCTGGAATAATAGTCTGTTACGAATCGTAAACACGATAGCTGTGAAGCATTCCATCGACGATTTAATCTCTGTTTTTTTGTCTCAATCTTTATCATTGTTTTATCCTCCGAAAACGAAATGGAGTGGCATTCGAGCGCGCCACTTTTTGACCCCTCCAAGCTCAAAAATCATCAAAAAAAACGAAACGAAATGAATTTTTTTGTGCACCCAAACATTGTTTTTCGCGGTCCCGTATAACCCGCAACCCATACCCCCTGCGGAAGGACCCGTGCTAGTTGGAGAGTGCCATTTGAGTTTGGGATTTCTCATGGATTGGCTCCCCTTTTAAAAGTGTGATGCTGCTAAGGCGAAAGACATTTCTGTGGCACAGTGGGCATGCCCCGGTCCTTACTACAGATTCTTTATTGCCACCCAATGTCTTGTGATTGGAGTATGTGGTTTGATTCATTGGAACAACCGCTTTGCGACATCCAAGGCAATAACACTCATCTGGACCCAAAGTTACCCTACGTTGCAGTTCTTTCTGTCTGATATACGCCTTTGCATCCTTGCCTAGAATTAGGAAGGGATTGCAGGTACCTTCGATAATAGGCAAGCCATTTCGGTACCAATCTTGGACCGTTCGGATGTGCACACCTAAAGCATTGGCTAATTCTTTTGGGGAATAGGACCGTTTATCTCGGATGGCTTGGAGTCGAAGGTTCTTTGGCATAATCAGGTTTCATTTTCATAGTGGGTTCTAAGACAGCTTTGTAGAGTCGGAGCAAGCTGGTGGCTTTTTCAAATGCTTCTTTATCGGACAACGTTATTCCGTAATGTTGTTGATACAGTTGCTTGAATTCAGCAATGGCTTGCTGGGACGGCATGGTTTATCTGGCAGAGTCGCTGTAGAGGCGGCTTTTTATGAATTTTAGGCTGTCGAATATAGTGTGGGGATTGAGGAGTAGGTCTTGCTTCCAGTAGGCGGTGACGTCGGATTCTAGTTTCTGGGATCGTTGGAATAGGAATTGGGAGCGGTTACCTTCGGTTTTTTGGATTTTTTCGAGGGGATGGCCTAGGGCGACTATACAGGCGGTGAGGTTGAGATCGAATGTTGAAAAACAATCGGTTTGGGTGTTCATATGCATTCTCCTTTTTCATTTGCCGAATACGGCTATGAAATGATTAAAGGAGATTTTGAGCAGTTTGCAGTGCCCAGAAGATTAGGAATTTAGGCAGGAATTTTTTCTACAATCTCGGACATTTCAGACATTTTATATCCGAAAAAGTTGATAGTACCCTCGGTTATCATGGAGAAAAAGTTGCTTGAATAATGGATGTTGAACTGTTTTCTTATTTTCTGTTCTCCTAAAAATTTCTCGAAGTTTGGGACGATGGGAACCAATGGCTTCTGTAATTTCAGTTTGCGGAATCCATTGCTTACCTAGCTTGTACTCTTGAACCATGTAAGCCAGTGCTTTAGTTTGATTTGGGCTAAAAACTTCAGATAATTGGCTTCCATCTGAATAAAATACCTGGATATTTTTAAACTGATTATCAAAGGTGTAAGACTGAATATTTCGTGCCTTTAGAGGTTCAGTGGTTTTAGCATTTTGGAGCCCAAGTTTTTCTAAAGTCTGTCTCTTTTTTATGATTGTTTGTCGTCTTGCTTCAATTTTTTGGATAAGTTTGGGATTCCAGTCTTCTTCAAATGTTCGAATAACACGATTAGATTTTTCGATCACTGAATTCAGTTGGTAAAGTGTTGACTCAATCTGATCGATTTCGTGGTCCGAAAAAAGTAGCATAATAACGTTTTGGCTACATGAATGACTTGTAAAACCTGTTCCAGCCCAATTGATTTTTGGATCATATTTTCTTGCATCTTCAACGTTATGAACCTCTGCCAAAATTTTGGGTATGTTGTGGATAAACTTATTGGGGCAGTAGAACAGCGTAGACATTGTACCAATTAGAGGAATATGAATATCTGTCATGCTATTGTCGTCATAATCTATGAATGAGGTGTATACCGGTTTCAAAAGCTCGATTGTTGTCAATTCAACGGTCTTTATTGCTCGAAGCACTTCATCGCTTTGCTTCTCAACTATATACTCGTCTGGCAGTCGATTAAGTTCTCGCCCTTCATAGCATTCGTATGCGGATTCTAGCCATTCTTCTAAGGATTTTGCAGATCTTGAAAAGGTCTCAATAAATAGAGGGATTTTACGACCAAAGGTGCGGTGATCTTTCATATCTCATCCCAGCTTATTCTTTTCGGTTTGATCAAGGAGACGATGCCGAGCAATTTCAATAGCCTGGTGGAGCTTAGTTTGCAGAACATCTTTCGAGGGCAATTGAGTTAAATATTCTGCAACACGAATATTACTTTTATCCAACTGCATAAGCTCAATATGTTCCTTATTTTTACCAGCACATAAAATCAGCCCGATCGGCTGGTTTTCTCCTGAAACCATCTCATGTTTTTCGAGGTATCGAAGATATAGTTCCATTTGGCCCTTGAAACCAGCCTCAAATTCTCCAATCTTCAGATCAATAGCCACCAAACATTTTAGGCGTCGGTGATAAAATAATAGGTCAATGTAATAGTCTCGATTGTCTATTGAAATACGCTTTTGTCTTGCTAAAAAGGCAAAATCTTGCCCCAATTCGATGATAAATCGTTCTAGCTCATGGATGATCGAGGACTCCAAATCTTTTTCAGAATAGGTGTCCGACAGCCCTAAAAAATCCAGAAAATAAGGATCTCGAAAGACAATGTCTGAAGAAGGTTCTTTTTGCTCTCGAAGTACCTGAAGGTCTTGGCTTATCGTCTTGTCTGGTTTTTTGGAAATTGCGGTACGTTCGTATAGCATAGATTGAATACGTTCTTGTAGTTGTCGGGAAGACCAGTTTTCTAGTTTGCAAAGCTCGATGTAGAAACTGCGTTTGAGTTCGTCTTCTATGGGTAAAAGCAACCTCAAATGGGACCAACTCAATTTTGCACACACTGTGTTCAGAATCTGCTTTTCAGGAAAAATATCGGCAAATTTTAAGCAGTAATGCAGTTGCCGTTCACTCCAACCTTTCCCGAATTCCTCAGTCAAACGTTGGGATAATGTGGCGATTACTTGTTTACCGTACTCGGCACGGTCTGAGTTTAAGATATCCTGACGGATATGCTGGCCAATAGCCCAGTACAAGGCTACCAATTCCTGATTGATTGTTGATGCAACTCGGGTACGGGCATGCGTAATGAGATCGCGGATTTGGGTAAAAAGAGGGTAGCTATTCTCTTTTGAAATATTATTGTTCATTTTCTGACTCCATTTGATCAAAAAGCTCGGGCTGATGAAAAATCGGGATTCCAATAATTTTTAGCTTCGGTTTTTGGTAAAGCGACTTTCGAAGAATTTCTGCTTTAAAAACAATGTCTTTACCATAAAATCGCAGGTAATCATCAGAAGCATGATCGTCATCTGGATAGCCCACCAATAATGAATATTCTTTCTCTATGCCATGTACACGTATGCTTAAAGAATCCCCTTTTGATTTTTGAAGGCCAACAAGTTTTCCCGTCAAATCCACCGTTTGGCCATTTTGATATTGAGGAAGTATCCGGGCATCTTCCGGTAAATAATTTTCAAAATTTTGAGATGTGATTTCTGAAAAATGGTCGAAATTCCGTTCAGGTGATATCTGAATACTACGGAGTTCATCTTCAACAAATGGCTTCAGCGCCTTTTTAAAAACTTTATCTTTGTTAATCATTCGGTATAGTGCTTTGGCATAGGTTTTTTCAGGTAAGTCTTCGCCTTTATCATCACTTATTTGAATGCTTTTCTTTTGTCGTTTGGCATATTCAATGATTTTCGATACAAACCACCCAATCAATGCACAATCTAAAGGGTATTTTGCAACCAAATCATTTACAGTTTCATGAATACTCTTAAAATCTGAAAAACCATTTATGATCTGTGCATAGATATCTGGGTTTGCGACCTTATAAAAGACCAGCATATCTTGGATCGAGACAAACGGCAGTTCTGTAGAAATTTTGAGAGCTATTTCAACAACAATTGAACCAGGCGCTAAATTTTTTGCCTTAACTTCCAAATTTCCATCGATTTTTGAAATCTTGAAGCACTCTTTAATGACCTTTTCAAACCCAATTAAGGATGTGCCTAGCAATTGGAGGTCTATATCTGATTGGGGTTGAGGAGTATATTTGATAAAAAGGTTAGGCGACGTCGTCATGAAGTTGGCTTCTTTGAATAGTGTTTATCGAATTCTTTTAGAATATCAGGGCAATAAAACCACTGTTTAACACCCGTCTTATTATTCCAATCAAGGTGCCGCTCGCCACAAAAATTTGGGTCTTTTTTCAATTGGCTTATAATATTTCTAAACGCCCCATCTTGCTTAAAATCTGTATATCGTTTCTTTAGCTCTGGCAAAAGTTTCGCTTTCCAAGACCAACGATATTTATTTTGAAATTTTTCCTCTGAATCGATAGTTATAGATGCGCCGGTTCCATCTTTTGTATGATGGACTGGCAAACCCGTCGTTTTCCTTGAGAACTGAATATCGACCGTCAATGAAATGGAATGCTTGTTTTCGTCTCCGTTATACTCTTTTTCTTGGACATCGAGATATTCTAATAACTTTCTGTGATTTGAAGATTCCTTTGCCAAAGCGGTTGCATCAAAATGGGGCGGGATATCAAATGCCATGGGAATCAAAAATAAATTATGATCCGATGTAGATCGATCAAACCACTCTCCCAACATTTCAACATAACTTTTGAGTGTAGCTGTTCCAACCTCAAGTAGCTTTTTATCAAACAACTTACTTTCATTATAAAAATGGATGGCGTTATCACGTATTTCAATCAGAGTTTCAAGTTGCGCAGTTAAATCTTTTGGCAAGCTAAGTTTGGCCATCGCACCACAAATGTCGATGGTAAAAAAGTTACCTGAACGGTTTTCCTTGTATCTTGGTTTTTTGTAGGGAGTCCCATCATTTTTCTTTTTTGTAGCATCAACAATATAAAGCGCTGCCATTTCCTGGTTGGAGTCATTTACGATTTTCGCTTTCAGAAGCAGTTCCCAGGCATTGACAATCAAAATGGTAAAACTCTCTTCTCGGTAAGAAAAATTAGGTTTGTTGTACAATTCAATGGCAGAAAGCGCGGCTTGAATCGATTTGTCCAATAGCAAATCACTCTTGGCCTTGCGTCCCATTAGTTACTTTCCTTAGCTTCGATAGTAAAAGTTTTTACGGGTTCTCTCTTTAAGTCACTTGGTAAAAAAGCATCGATTTCTGCATCAGAAAAAGTGAGATCCTCGTATTTTTTCAAAGCCTGCTGGGCTTTTTTATATGCTTTGAAGGTTGTGCTTGGTGCACCGGTATATGCAGTGTGTAATTGCTGAACCAATACATCACGTTTTTCTATAATTTCCTCTAACGATTTGCTCTCCATTTTTAAGTCTGTTAGTAGGGATAGATACTTTTCTCTAACAAGCCATAATTCATTCGCTGTTTGCTTGTGTTTTTGAGCTAATTCGCCTAAATCATAATCCTTTGTATACGCATTTAGTGTTAGGAGGATTGTAGAAATAACAATTCCAATTAACCCGGCAACTCTGCCTTCTCCAAAAATAGCGGCAACGAAACCCGCTGCCGTTATAGACGAAAGAATAATCTGCCACAGTTTAATACTCGCAGATCGAGCTAAAAGAATATCAGCACATTTTTCATGAGTCTTGTGAGAGTAAACCACTCGCCCATAACATTCGCGAAGCTGCCCTTCCAAAACCTGCATATTATGTTCAACGTTGTTAATTTGGGAATGTGGTTCCAAAGATTTCCCTCCATTTAGACTTTGCAGAATATTCTCTTTTTGGGTCAGCAGATTCATGTGCAATTGCTTCCAGCGCTAGGTTGTAACACTGCTTTGCCTTGTACTGAAAAAGCTCTTTTCCATTAACACGCTGCCCGCTACCAGGGGCGAGCCAATATTCTTGATCGCGACTTTGATTAGCCATCCATTCGAAGAAGTCTCGACACATGTAGTCATAGTACAGATATGATTTATCACGGTGAGTCCAATTCCCTATAAATTGATATGCGAGGGCGTCTATTAACAACCCTCCAATAGGCACGCCCCACTGGTTTTTCCAGGCTCGCATCATCCGGCAAAGGGGTATAAGGTTCCGATTGCAAGCACTATTACGATCTCGAATTGCTTGGATTTCAGGTCGTGGATTAGTCGTTTTCCAAGTGCCTCCATTGTTAGAACATGGATGAATATACCCACCGGATTGACTCAAAAAAACTGGAACTATTTCAAATGTTATTCCATCTTGGAAACTCACACTAACAACTTGGCCGTCTCCTGATATATCTGAGGTTGAATATGTTTTCTTCATAGATGTCCGCACAACCTGTAACAAGGACGACTGCCCATTCCCATAGTAGTCGTTGTATTGACTATATAAATTCGCTGGCAATTCAAACACCATATCGAGATCGCTAAAACCTTGGATTGCCGTATTTCGTCCATAAGAGCCAACACACAAGCTATGAGAAGTTTCAGAATCTGTATCCCAAAAATCAGAATTGAGCTGTCTCGTTATTCGTTTATAACGATAAGAAATGGTGCCTCCATCTTGTACTTGCAGGGTTGAACAAAAAGTTGAAAACCAATCTGCGACACTCATTGTTTTCTTCCCTCCACGATCGCAATTTCTTCATCCGTTAGACCATAGAACTGGTAGACGAGTTGGTTGATTTGGGATTCAAGTTTTGGGACGTTGGGGCTGGTTGGGTTTGATAGGATTTCTTTCACTAACACTGTTATCTTCTCTTGATCTTCTTCAGAAACTATAGGTAATGGAATTTGATCCATATATTGCTTTTTAAATCTTAGAGTAGCTCCACGCACAGATGATGTAATGCGGATAAAGAAAAATTCAATTAATTTTGAATTCAGGAGACCTACTAAAAAATAATCGCCTAACGGTATAAAAAAAGCAGTCATATCTAAAAGAAATTGTTCTCTATCAAGATAAAATCTGGGACTAGGGGATAAATCAGGGACAATAATTTTAGGCTCACCAAAGAGTTCTATATAACCATCAGCAGGATTGTTATCTAATTCCAGCCAGTGATGCTGCCTTGTTCCCGGCTTATTAGGTAATCCTTCACATTGTCCACGAGCTCGAAGCTTAGTTTCATATTTACTTAGGTGATTGTGAATCGCGAAATATTGTTTCAAATTCAAGTGAAAACCTTTTGGAATACATATCAAGTAAAGATTAGTAGGTTTAATAACCCACCTTTTTATATCTTTTCCACGTAGCCAAGGTTTGATCAGCTCTTTACTTCTGGGATCTGTTGCAATGAGCTCCTCTTTTGTTTTCTCATCGATTACAAATGCATCATTAAACCCTGTTTTAATTCCAGAATAGATTTTCTTTCCTTTCAACTTAAGCATTTGGCTTAGAGTGCTGCCTGATTTTTTAAGTTTATGCAATAAATCTAAGAAATCGGGCTTATCAAATACCCAAGTATCATCTGTAAAATCATTTATAAGAATATCAATGCCATTAGCTTTTATTGTTTCTGAAAGATTTCTAATGTCAGAAATGTTTTCGATAGAAACACAGGTTGCATAAGAATTTTGAAATTTCTGTTTTTTACCACCAATAAATACAGATGGGTATGCAGTTGCATCAAATATCGGCAATTCACCGAAATCCACAATCACTTTTGGCAAGCATTTTTCGACTAAATATTGCCGAAGTTTTTTTCCATACCCTGCTCGGAAATATTTATTTGATGTTATGTAACACAATCCCCCCTCGCTTTTAAGAAGATTGATTCCTTTTTCATAAAATAAGCAGTACAAATCACCCCTAGCTGAAAAAACAGAGTAGATTTTTTTCCAGATTCTTTGTTCAGGAGTACCTGAAAACTTCTCTATTGAAACATACGGCGGATTCCCAATCACCACATCAAACCCGCCATTCTCCCGAAACACTTCACTAAAATAAATCTCAAAATCAAAGACTTCCGATTGACCAGTCAATTCATTGATCAAATTATCGATTTTGGTTTTTAGATTGGCTTTTTTGGAAGGGCTGGTTTCGTCAAAATATAGCGCTTTTTGTTTCTCTAAATCTTCAAACAAATGGTTGTTAAATAGGTTCCGTTCCACCTGTAACAATGAATTCCCAACCCTAATCTTATACTCCAAATTCGGCAAAGGCTTAATAGTTCCAAAATCATCTTCATCCACGACCAATGACAACCACAACCGCAATTTGGCAATATCCA
The DNA here is from genome assembly GCA_050250935.1 of Candidatus Margulisiibacteriota bacterium. Taxonomy (GTDB): domain Bacteria; phylum Margulisbacteria; class Marinamargulisbacteria; order JBFWNS01; family JBFWNS01; genus JBFWNS01. The sequence continues at coordinate 271,493 of JBFWNS010000002.1, forward strand.
CGGCTGATGTCTCAATATCTACACCATAAATCGATTCCTGAATCGCATGACGTTTAAAATCGTAAAGTGTTCTATCTGGTTCATTGATAAAGGGGGTTAGTGCACATCGCACCCGTACAATTTCATTCATCATGCCTACCGGGAAAGCCCCAGACCCAATCGCCGGATCACAAATTTTGATATGTGCCAGTGCATCATCGATTACTTTAGCGTTATTACGAATACTTTCAGGCAGTTTCGGCTTATAGTCTTTAGTGTAGCTTCCTTTTTCGAGATTTTTTGATTCTGCCGTTCTATTATGCTCAATAGCAGTGTCCCCTTCATGAACCAAGGCTTCAATATCACTACGCGAAATAGAATTTCCTGCAATTTTGGTTTCCAGATAATTAATCAAACTTTCTTGGCACATGTAGTGCACAATTTCACGCGGCGTATAATAGGTACCACTCCCTTTACGCTCGTTTTCCGGGATCAGGTTTTCAAATACTTTCCCTAGCATTTCAGGATCGACCGCCACCTCTTTATCGAGCGGCTCATCTTCTCGTACCGTAAAATTGTACAAATCAAAAACCTCAAAAATATCTTTGAAGATATCGTTATCCAGCAAAATATCCGTATTTACCCAATCGTATGCACGAATAGGTTCGAACAAACCCCCGTTTAAAAACGGAATTTTGCTATTGAATCGTTGATAAAAATGATCAGCTCGCTCTGTCGCTAAGGCTTCATAAAAAAGTGGCTCCAGCATGTCATTAAAGAAATTTTGATAGTTACTTTTTTGCTCGTATAGGTGTTGCAAAAATTCTTTGGGTCCGCTTCCCCAATTTTGCCCTTTGGCCACACCCAACCATCCCTTTTTCTGAAGAAAGTATAAAAACACAATTTGGCCTAACAAACGTTTTGCAAAATCACCTGTTTTTACGCCTTTTGAATCAAATTCTTTTTGAACAACGGAATCTTTTTCAATATGTTTATCTAAGGCTTCTTTTAATCGCAAATAAAGCGTTTTGTATTGGGTGAAAAACTCTTTGGTAACGGTTTCGATATTGAAGGCACTCTCGAGCTCTGAGAGAGTTGTTTCAGTTTCCGAAACTAAAACCGGCAACAATTGCTTTCTAGCTGTATGTGTTTTTTCATTTTGGCCAACAAGAAATGAATACCGTCTAGCAGGAGTTAATTCTTTTTTAACCTTTTGTTGCTCCGCATCTAGCACGTAATCCATCTTAATAAGCGAAAATCGCCAGTCGTTTGACTGATCCGTATAGAATGCCACTAACGCTGCATCTTTAAGCTGCCCACCGCGACTACCGTTTAAGTAGCGTGCGATAAAATTACGTTGCAGAGTGCGGGCATTTTCAAGTTGCCCCTTTGTTTTTAGCTTAACAGCCAGGACATCAATTTCACGGTTTTCAGGGTCCATAAATTTAGCTAAGCGTTTAAATGAGACAATGTGATCTCGAAAGGATTCGGGGATATGGTTACCGGTAGCTGCATTTTCATCCAGGGATTCATAGTCAATGAACAGTTGTTGAACAACTCCGCGAAATTGAGTTTCATCATAGGGCTTTGTAAAACAGTCATTGACTAGTTTTTCAGCATCTTGTTTTTTCATTGTGTAGTATCTCCTACAAAGTAAACAGATAAAATGATTTCTCGCTTGTCGCTATGATCTTTTTTGGGCTGAAGAGATGATAAGTCAGATTCTGAAAGATGTTGTTTTAAGCAATGAAGAATAGCCAATGGTTGTAGATTCTGTTGCAATGCCGCTTTAACTTTTTTACAGGTATTTTTGGCGATTATGCCATTTTCAAGTGCATTTCGGACTTGGCTTAAATACGATTCGTCATCCTCAGTAAACCCTTTAAATGCCCGAATGGCAGACGACTTTAGGGTTCGAATGATAAATGCTTCATTCGAGGAGCCAGTTTTTGGAATATTTAAATCAATGGGGTCTACTTGGGTAATCTCATCCAGAAATGACTTGTTGACTTTTAACAGCGTATAAAAGTGATTGGGGATGGGTAATGAGGTTATATCGGGTTTGCATTCAAACCGTTTTGCGGCTTCTATAAAAGATAACTCGCGCGAAACCTTATCGTCCGCAACAGTAAACTTCTTTAAGCGTCCTTTTCTAAAAAAAGTGAGTAGCCCGTGATCTTCACTAGCTCTCGCACAACGTGCCTTTTTAGGTAAGCGTTTAACGCTTTCAAACACATCTGGCGATTTGTCTCGAATATTACGGATGACTTGTAAATATCTCAGTTCAGAATCGGGTTCATCTTCCTGCTCAAAGGTATGTTTGTCATTTAGCTTTCTGAACAATCGATCGCCAAAGAGTTCATGGGTAGATATTTCTTCTTCCTCACTTAAATACTTAGAATCTTCCCCGAGAATAGTATGAAACGCTTGTAGCTTACCCTTAATGTTGTCTTCTAAGCCCAAATGAGCATCTGATTGGGCGGTTGGGAAAAAGTTAAATACATAGATGGTGTCGTGCTGGGTACCAACACGATTAACCCGCCCGACTCGCTGTAATACCCGTGTTGGGTTCCAGGGCAAATCGTAATTGATAATAATATGAGACCGATGAAGATTAATCCCTTCTGCTAATACGTCAGTTGTTATTAGAATGCGAATGTCGTCTTTTGAATTTGCAATTCCTGGTTGATAATTGGCTCTAATAACTTCTCTGAGAGTTTCTTTTTGATGAGATTCTCCGGCGGCCATGCCACCATGACTAGAGTATGAAAGCACTTGATGTGGAAATTCTGCTTCTAATGTTTCATACAAATAATGAACAGTTTCCTTAGATTCGCTAAATACAATTACTTTTTTGTTTTGGAGAGTGGGATTACTTCTTAATTCGTTGATAAAATGCTCAATTTTGGGGTCTGATTGCACATTCTTCCAATAGGTAGATATTTGATTTAATAGCGCCAAGTCCATCTGAAGTTTTTCACGAAATTCAGGATAAAAATCTTCCGAAGTATATTGCTGGGCCTTTTCTTCTTCTACCAATTTCAGGAGTGCGTCTTCATCATCAGCGTCCAATAATTCATAGACATCCACGTCTTTACTGATCCAAACCGTTCCTTTATCCAACATAGCGATAAATTGTTCATACGATAAAGTAAAACGGCGCAGTGTCTTACGAAATGCGTAAAAGCTGCTTTCCAAGCGTTTCACCAAAATCCCTTTCATAAATCCACCAATATTTTTTTGGCTGATTTGATCAAATGAGCTAATAGGTTTTTTCAGAAATAGAAGTGGGGTATATCGGGCATATGAAAATTGAGTTAGCAGCTCGATGGTCTTATCAAATACAGACTCAGTTGCAGAATCGAAGGCATAAACAATGCGTTGTGGATCAGCCATTTTCGGAAAAGTCAGGCCTTGTTTCTTAATGTCAGTCTCAAAAAACTGTTTAATCTCAGATCTGGTTCGCCGAACCATCACATGCTTCAAAACCTGATCTCGTATTTTTCCAGAGACTTTTTTTAACTCCGCAAAATACTCATCTGTACCTTTTTCAAATTGATTAACATCCCGTTGGAGTCCTTTAAAAAAGGCTTCTAAGTTTCGAATACCCGGAATTAAACTGTTTTTAGCAGGCTGAAACAATTTGATTTGGGCTAAAATATCCTCAATCTTATTATTAAGTGGGGTAGCAGAAACCAAAATAACTTTCTTTCCAAGGCATATCTTGTGCAAGGCTTCATAACTTTTAGTCATTTCATTTCTGAATCTGTGCGCCTCATCAACCACGATATATGTATATTTGTCGGTGCCTTTTTCTAGGATCCGATCTAATTTGCCTAGAGATTCAATTTCAAACCCAGGAACATAAAATTGGTTCAATGTTTCTCGCCAGTAATCGGCCAAGACAGGGGGACATATAATCAACTTCCTGCCGGTTGGTAATTTTTGTAGTAAGAGTGCGGTTATAAATGTTTTACCTAATCCCACCACATCTGATAAAAACACTCCATTATAGAGATCTAAAATACGCTTCGCAGATATTACAGCTTGCTTTTGGTATGACAAATCCATAAAACCATCTGGAAGATTAAGCTCAATATCCTCTTCCAAATTTATATCTTCTTTAAAGTATTCATATAAAAACTTTAAATACACTTGATAGGGTGTGATCTGGTCATTCAACCAGGTTTTTGTGTGAATTGTTTCGATATATTCAGCATGGATATCAATACCTTCCTGCCACAATATTTCAAATTGATCCAATGCAAAAACTACATCTGTTTTGTCTTTTAGCTCAACGTTAAATTCGCGCTGTGCGATCAATCCAGATTCTGAAAAATTGCTAGAACCGGTAATGACTCTACCGAAATCTATAAAGCCCTCAGGATGTCGGGTGATATAGACTTTGGCATGTAGGTTTCGGCTTGGATGAACACGTAATTCCAATTTTCCAGATTGGATAAATTCAATAAATTTTCGGGCTGCTATTTCAACATCTGGGGAATCTTCTGATGTATCCATTTCTTGAGTAAGCGTTTCAACATATACCTCTTTACACCGTTTGTGAGATTCAAAATCAAAAGCCACTTGCCCGGACGCTTTTTCAAACAACAGAACGCTTTTACGATCCGTACTCAATCCAATCAGAATCCGGATTTTCTCAGTGCTTTCCAAGGCCTTCCAGAGCCGATTAAATCCGCTTGTTCTGAAATATCCCACCAAGACATCAAAGAATTGTGCATATTTGAGCGTCGACACAAATCGATCATGCAAAGAGTTGGATTCAGTATTTGTAAAAAATTTAAGATCTTTGGAAGGTGTGCTCATGCTTTAGTGTTTTCCTCAATCCATCGATCAATATCTTTTTTACGAAAGCGCCATGTCCCACCTATTTTAAATCCTGGAATTTTACCGCTAGCTGCTAATCGATAAGCTGTTTTTTCATTAAGTTTTAAATATGCAGCGACATCCTTAACAGTAAGGATATCCGTATCAATTGGTGGGTTATGACTCTTCTTTTTAGGCATATTTGAGAATTTACAGGAAAATTAAGGAATAATCAATTTTGCGGGGTTCCCAACTCTAAATTCACCTAACTAAAAAGAGTATGTGCAAAAATTGCACCAACCGATTGGCAGATGAATTTGGCTACAGTCTCTGTTAGATTCCAATGCAATTAAAAATCAAACAACTCTAAATAAAGGCGACCGATTCCCAACGAAATAAGTTCTAATCTGGCTTAAGTAGGTCCACCAAATTAAGCTGTGCTTAATTTGGTGGAAGGATTTGAATCACAAAAATGCCATTTTTGTGGGTCGTTGGTTGAAACAAGTTCAACCATCTCCCGCTGCGCGGCTTTGGGTGGGCGGACACGGGTAGGGGTTATGGGTTTTGGCAATGGATTTGTTTAACCCTTATCCGACCACACCGCCATCTCTTGACCAGAAGGGATCTTGAAATGAAAGCGTCTTCCGCCAGGGAACTGAAAAATTTTTCGGACAATGGGGCGCAGGCTTCTTTGATGTCGTGGTAGACCTGGCATTTAATCAAAAATAATTTGCAATTTACTCTCTATTATTGCGACAATTATTTAACACCCCTAAAGAAAGAAGACTGACTTTGAACACCCAATCAAGCCGTTTTATTCAAAAAAAACACATTGCTACTCCCGATACTGCTCTTACTATCGATAGCCCCCCAAAAAACACCCCTCTTTTGAATGAACCTATTCCATACAACCTTCTTTTGGACACCGTTTTTAACAGAGGACTTTCAGCTTTTTTACGGGAAATGTTACCCCAATTGAATACACTTTCTTTAGAAAGATCGTTGTTTGCACATAGCCTCCAAACCCCTTTGATTAATGCTTTAACCCTTGCCTTTTCTCGACAGGCCTATGCTGACCTTGAAAAGGCAGATCGAATTCGGGCCCATGCAGCTGGGCAGTTTATCATCAGACACTGTGCAGAGCTGGGGGACTTATTTACAAAAAAGCCCTCTGAGCCGGAACTAACTGAATTCTTAGAAGGCCTCTTACAACGACATAAGGTCACAACGTTTTCTGTGGGTGATTTACAAAGAGCACTGAGCGCCTTTAGGACAACAGCCCAAGGGCTGGAACCTTCTTTACTGCAATTCGTGGATGCAAGCCACCGTCATCCTGATGTTGCAACCCCAGATGTTGCCGCAGCGACTGCTATTCGGAACGATTTTCCAGCAAACTCGCGCTATACCAGTAACCATCAATATTCAACTAGAGAAGTTGCACGTTCTTTGGCCGAACTCTATTGGGTTTCTCAAACTTTTCCTGGTGAAGCTCAGGCTCTGATCTTGGAAACAGTTGAAAATTTTATAGATCGAAGAAAAACTGAAATTGACCGAGAGCGTGGCGGCTATAGCATTAGAAGCGAACGTAGCGCCTCAAATTGTCGGGAAAAACTACAAAACGTTGTCAACGCACTCAGAAGCAGCACTGTAGAGGATCGTATTTTCAATGCTGTTTTAGCCGAAATGAATCATCCCAACACCCTTGCTGCCGTTAACAAGCAAATCACAGATTTCAACAAGTATTTTGACACGACGGAGCCCGCTGTTAAGCCTTTTTCAGCTTCCATGGTTTCTCGTTTCACCCATGCCACATTGGGGGTTAGGGACTCCGCCACAGAAATTCTATCTCGATTGTCCCGTACAGCCTCTTCCGTTTCAGCGGCATTGGCTAGAGTCGTTCAAAGACTCTCGTTTTTTCGCAGATAAGCCCCTATAACCGATAAATAAAATCGCAGTTTTTGAGTGTGGCTTCGCGGTGGGAGATGATGATGAGGGTTTTTTTGCCCTGCAACCTTGCAATGGCGTTCATGATTTCGGCTTCGGTTTCGGAATCCAGGGCCGAGGTGGCTTCGTCCATGATGATGACATTGCGTTGGTGATAAAACGCCCGGGCCAAGGCCACGCGTTGTCGCTGGCCCCCCGACAATTTGATGCCATTTTCGCCCAGCATCGTCTCTAGGCCCTGGGGCAAATTTTCGACGACCCTGTCTAGCCAGGCCAACCGGATAGCCTCTTGTAGTCTTTGGAGATCCACAGCCTCTGGGTCCTGTCCAAAAACGATATTGGCCTTTACCGTGTCTTCCAACAGAAAAATGTCTTGGGGGATATAGGCGATTTGGCGTAACCAATAGGCCGAATGGGTAGGAAGATCGCGACCATTGACCTCGATTTTTCCAGCGGTTGGGGCCAACAATCCAATCAATACATTAATCAGGGTTGTTTTACCCGCACCGGTTTCTCCCACAATGCCTACACATTGGCCAGCCAAAATCTCGAGGTTGATGTGTTGGAGGGCTGCTGTTTTGGCTTCGGGATATATAAAAGATACGTCTTTAAACGCAACTTGCCTGAAAGATCCCCAATCGACATCTGGCGACGCTGATTTTTTACTGTGCTTTATTTGAGCAATTCGGTTTAATTCGTCGTAGATGGCTGTTACGGTGTAGGCGGCATAGGTCATTTGACCGCTATAGGTTAGGGCTTGATTCACCAGAGGCATCATTCTGGCCCCCGAAACGGCAAACAAACCGATCAGCGGCACCACGCTTTCTGGCGAATACCCCAGGGTTAACAGTGCAGCCGATAATCCAACCAAAAAAACCACCAAAACCAGTTCCACCAAATACCTGGGCATCGATTGATAAATGGCAAATTTGGCTTGGGTTTGGGTTATGCTTTGGGAGGTTGTGTGCAGTTGGTTAATAAAAAAATCTTCTTTTTGAAGCACTTTGATTTCTTTATACCCATAAAAAAACTCCCTTAATTGCCTAAACAAGTACACATTGGTGTGGTAATTGGTTTTGGAAAGACCTTGAATGCGGCTTTTCAGAAATCGGGAATACAGCCCATAAAAAGCGGACAGCACAATCAACAACATCGCTGTGGCCATAAAATGGGTAAAAAACAGCAGCCCAGAAATGGTTAGAATGCTGACCAGGTTTGCCAAAAAATGCAGTCCAGCCAAGACATAGTACTGGGAATAATTGCCCAGCTGCGGCCCCAAAAGGTTCGAAATCGTGGCCGAAGACCGGTTTAAAATGAACAGATAATCAACATCTTGATAAAAAGAGAGCAAATGCAGCCGAAGCCGATGTTCTTGGCGGGTGCTAAATTGGGCAAGTTTGCGATTTTGATAGGTCCCAACCAAAACCTTAACCGAAAAAACCACTAAGATGCTGAATGCCGACACCGTCATCAGGGTGTGGGCAGAAAGGGAGTTGGCTTGAAGAACAGCCCAAAAAAAATGTGGCAAATGGGCTAGAATCAGTTGCGGATCCAGTAAGATTGAAATAAAAACCGCTAGCAATCCAACGCTGGCCATATCCAATAGCGAGGAAAAGAAAATCAAAAGCACCAAAAAAATTAGGTTCCTTTTGGCCCCACTATCCCTTAAAAGCCCGGTGTATTCAGCGACAAATTTCTTCAATTTTTACCCTTAACTGCTTTCGAATTAACCTACCATGCATTGTCTTGGAAATAAAAGCGTTTCATAATTGGCACTTATGAAAACTCCCCAACCCCCTGTTTCTGCAGAAAATACAGCCATAGTCTTTCTTTTTGGGGGGCGAACCTATGTGGAAACGCCAGAGCGTCAGCAGCTTTTTTTGGGGGCATTAAAAAGCCTTCGCAGCCCCGAATTTGGGGCCTGGCGTGGCTCGGTTTTGGTGCTTACAGACCATCCCAAACTTGTCCGAAACCTGCTGGAGGCCAATGCCGCTCTCCTGCCCAACCTGGATCTGAGTCTCTACACGGTCAAAACCGTTCCTTTACATGCCATGGGCTATAAAGTGGTTAAAACCGATATTCCCAGCTGTATGGAATTGGAGAATCGGTCTCGAGAAATCCAGGGTTTGTCAGAGTTGCATTACGCGCTTTATGTCGATGTTGATATTTTTACCCTATGCCCAGTTCAAGGGTTTATCGATTACTTGACTACGCATTACCGCGGCGAAGAATTTATCTGTTTTGAACAACCCAATGTTCCCCGGCAAGTTCTTCATGGCGGCTTATGGTGTGTGCATTACAAACAGTCCCGGCGCTTTTTGGACCAATGGCGTTCGGCCATGCATCGCTGCCAATGGTTTCGCATTTCGTTGGACCAAATTGCCTTGGCCAATGTTATCGAGTCTCGTGGCGGGCGAGCCCAGCTGTCGGAATTTGTCCATTTGCTTCCTTTTGGGGATCTTTACCCCTATGTTTTGGATGGAGACGATTGGCGCCGGGGCATTTTTATTCACCTTAACCGACGTCTGTGGGCGGGAAGCCCAGACGAAGCTGTGCACCAAGAACTGCTTCAGGCATTGGGGTTGATTGCCTTTCATCCTATTCCCCCATCTTGGCTATCCAGGGCCGTGATAACCCCCTTTTACAGGGTGCTCGATCGGATAGACCGCAACATTGCAAAGTTATGGCAGGGCTTTTATTATGTGCGCAGAAAATTGGGGTTTTCCGTCTAAATGAAGATTAATATTGTTAACTATGAGTTAGGGAATGATAACCCTTGGATCTTGGGCAAGTTTTCCACAGAACTTGAAAAGCACTTAAAACGCCTGGGTTACGAGACTGTGGTAACGGGAAAACCAGATCCGCAATACGACGTTAATCATCACATCATTTATAGTGGCTACGAGAATGGGGGTGATTCAATCCATACCCTCATGATTACCCATATTGATTACGTGGCCAAAGCCTTTTCCATTAAAGAAAAAATGCGTCACGCCAATCTTGGCATTTGTATGTCCAAAGAAACCATGGACAGGCTCGTAGGCATTGGCATTCCAAAAGAAAAACTGTACTACATCAGCCCAGCGCACAACGACCTTATTGAACCCAAAAAATGGGTGATTGGACTTACCGCACGGTTGTATATGAACGACCTAAAACGTGAGTCTTTTTTGGTTAGACTCTCGGCAGAACTCGACCCAACTTGTTTTAAATTTGTCATTATGGGCGACGGTTGGTGGCAAGTAATTTTAAAACTTAAAAAACGGGGCTTCGAGGTCGACTATTATCCAGAATTTATACTTGAAACCTATACCACCTTGTTTAAGCAGATGGACTATTACCTGTATATGGGAGAAGACGAGGGGTCGATGGGGTTTGTGGATGCTGTGCACAGTGGGGTTAAAACCATTGCCACAGCCCAGGGATTTCATTTGGATGCCAGGCTAGGATTGACCCATGGCTTTCAAACTTTCGAGGACCTGTCTTCGATTTTTCAACATTTGCAAACAGAACTCCAAACACGGCGTTCGGCTGTTCAACACTGGACTTGGGAACAGTATGCCCGCAAACACCTTGCGCTTTGGCACTATCTGAGCCAGACGCCACCCCTGGATGTACCCGGCGACGATGGCCTGCAAAGTTTGATCTCGGTTTACGAAAACCCCGTCTCCAAGCAAGATGCCTGGCGCGCCATCATCAAAACCGATTTTAGGTTGCTCTTGGCGAATTGGCGAACCTATCCCCTTCGGGTGTTAAGGCGATTAATACCCCGACCCATTGTGACTTATTTAAAGCAGCGCATTCAGAATAAAGTGAACTCGTTGTGATTAAAGATTTTTTGACAAAGCGCAAACGGAATCACCTCGCTACCGAAATGGGACTGCGCTTTTCTAGGGCTACCCTTACTTCGGCGCGGCGGAAACTGGATGCCACAAATCCCACCAGTTGGGAATTCGCTGGATTTTGCCAAAACCAAGAAGATGGCATATCCGACTATCTCTTGTCCCAATTAAAACAGAAGAATAGGTATTTTATAGAAATCGGGTCTTCGAATGGCTTGGAAAACAATACGGCCTGGCTCGCCTTTGGCCTCAAATACAGTGGTCTTATGGTCGAGGGGAGCGAAGCCCTTGTTCGAGACGCCCAAACCCACTTGCGTCCCTACAATTGGGGGGTTAAATACCTGCCTTTGTTTGTAACCCAGTCCACTGCTCAAAACATTGTCGATGCCGCCTTGTTCAAAGATCCCGATTTTTTCTCTTTGGATATTGATGGCAATGACTATTACATCTTAAAAACGATGATGACCCAGGGATTAAGACCCAAAATTATCGTGGTGGAATACAACGCAGCTTTTGGGCCAGATGCGGCGCTAACCATTCCCTATGACGATCGGTTTTCGTATCAAAAAGCCCATGCCAGTGAGTGTTATTTTGGGGTATCCATTTCGGCTTGGCGGCAACTGCTCGAAGCTGCCGGCTATGCCTTTGTCACGGTTGAATCCAATGGGGTTAACGCCTTTTTTATAGACAAAGCCTGCTTCGAACCCCACTTTATTTCTGCCTTAAAAGGGCTTGCCTTTGCAGAAAATTTTGCCCTCCGCCGCAAACATGGCTTGGGCTGGGAAACCCATTTTCAACTTGTCAAAGACATGCCGTATGTAAGGCTATGAGACAGGGTATTTAGGGGTGTTTTTATCGGTCATTGTTCCAACTCAAAACAGGGCTCGGTTATTGGACCCCATGTTGGCCTCTTTGTTAACCCAAACCTATCCTGACAGCCAATTCGAAGTCATTGTTGTCGACAATGGCTCTAGCGACGATACGCAAGCGGTCTGCAGCAACTATGCAGAAAAAATCACCAACTTTCGTACGATTTATGCCCCCGCTCCGGGCTTGCATGTGGGTCGGCATACCGGGCTTTATGCGGCAAAAGGCGACATTTTGGTGTATGCCGATGACGATATCGTTGCCCTTCCAACCTGGTTGGAAGGTATTTACGAATCCTTTTTGAACCGACCAGAGGTTGCCTTGGTCGGCGGAAAAAATAATCCAGACTTTGAAACCCCGCCGCCACTATGGGTCAAACAATTGTGGTCCGAACACAATGGACAGCGGTCTTGCGCCCTGTTTAGCATTGTAGATCTTGGGGACGACATTTTAGAGGTATCGCCATTTGTGGTTTGGGGCTGTAACTTTTCAATTCGAAAATCGGTTTTGCTGCGCATCGGCGGCTTTAACCCGGACGGCATGCCCAAAGATTGGATGCAGTATCGCGGGGATGGCGAAAGCGCCGTATGCCGGGGTGTTTTGTCCTTAGGCTATAAAACCCTTTACAACCCCAAAGCATCGGTAAACCATTTTGTTTCGACCCAACGCATGACTTTTGATTATCTGTACGAACGCGGTATTCGTTCCGGGGTCTCGGCATCGTATTTTAGAATTCGAACCCAAGGCAAACTGCCCTTTTGGCATGCCTATTTTTTATTTAAGGCCACTTTTAGTACCTGGATAGCCTGGACAAAAACAGGTCTAAAAGATCAAAAAAAACAGGTCCTCAAGGCTTATCAAAGTGGCTTTTTGGCAGGCTACTGGTTCCATGTTAACGCTGTGAAAAAAGACCCAGAATTGTTAAAGTGGGTTTTAAAAGAATGCTATTTAGACCCCCCAACACCCTCCCAAAGGACACTTGATGATTGAAACTGTAAGCTTTGATGGGCAAGACTATGCCCTGATTTTGCGCACCCACTATCACGCAGAAGGCATCCAATTTTTTACGCCAGAGCACGCTGCCTTTCAACTGGGATACATGAACCGACCCAAATCGCATCGCATTACACCCCACTCTCACAACCCCGTCCGTCGTGAAATCCACGAGACCATGGAAGTGTTGTGGATTAAATCAGGCAAAGTTCGGGTGGATTTTTATAACGAAGCACAACGCTATTTGCAAAGCCGAATTCTGGAACAAGGCGATGTTGTTTTGCTGACTTTTGGCAGCCATGGGTTTGAAATGCTCGAGGCCAGCGAAATGATCGAAGTCAAACAAGGTCCCTTTGTAGGCGTCCAAGATAAAACCACCTTTACCCCTACCCTACCCGAAACACTTGATTTTGGAACCCCTTCATGACCCATAAAGCCCCTGTTTTTCAGGACTATGCCTTGTACTATCAAGCGCTGTATCAAGACAAAGATTACGATGCTGAAGTCGGCTATGTGGATGGACTGTTAACCCGATGGGGCGTTTTGGGAAAACAAGTGCTAGAGCTGGGTTCGGGCAATGGTATCCATGGACAACATCTTGCCAAACGGGGCTACAAGGTTCATGGCATCGAGCGCAGCGAAGCGATGTTGGGCCAGGCACAACCCACCCAGGGGTTTACTTGCGAATGCGGGGATATCCGCGACATTTCGCTTGGCCGATCGTTTGATGTGGTATTGGCTTTGTTTCATGTTATGAGCTATCAAGTTCAAAACGAGGACATCGCAGCCGTTTTTGAACGGGTCCAAGAGCATCTGAATCCAGGTGGACTTTTTATATTTGATGTTTGGTATAGCCCCGCCGTTTTGACACAAGGGGCGGATGTTCGACTCAAGACCATGTCTTTGGACACCCTCGAACTCTCGAGAATTGCTGAACCCCACTGTTATCCCAATGAAAATCGGATTGATGTTCACTACACGGTTTTTGTCCAAGACCGTGCTAAACAAGACTGTAGGGTTTTAAAAGAAACCCATGCCATGCGCCATTTTTCGTTGCCTGAATTGGATTTATGGGCTTCCCATTATGGCTTCGAAAGGGTGGCTGCCGAAGAATTTTTGTCTGGGCAAGATCCCAGCGAACACACCTGGGGTGTTTGTGTCGTCTTGCGAAAGGAAACTAAATGAGCCCTTTTATTCCGGTTAACGAACCCCGGCTGGATGGCAACGAGAAAGCCTATTTAATGCGCTGCATTGACGATGGCTGGATTTCTTTCGAAGGGCCTTTTGTCAAAGAATTCGAGGTTAAATTTGCCAGTCTTTTGGGCCGAAAACACGCGATTTCTGTGACCAACGGAACGGCGGCCTTGGATGTGGCCATTGAAGCCCTGGGAATCGGCCCAGGTGATGAAGTTATTCTACCCACTTTGACCATTATTTCTTGTATAACCCAGATTATTCGTTCTGGGGCTACCCCCGTTTTGGTGGACAGTGACCCGGATACCTGGAACATGGACGTCTCTCAAATTGAAGAAAAAATAACCCCAAAAACCAAGGCCATTATGGCGGTACATCTCTATGGGCTTCCGGTGGACATGGACCCTTTATTGGAGATTGCAAAACGACACAACCTTTTTGTGATTGAAGATGCTGCCCAGATGCTGGGGCAACACTACAAGGGCAAACCCTGTGGTAGTTTCGGGGATATCAGCACCTTCAGTTTTTATCCCAACAAACACATCACCACTGGCGAAGGCGGCATGTTGGTGACCAACACCGAAGCCTTGTTTGAAACTTGTTGTAGTTTGCGAAACCTGTGTTTCCAGCCACAAGATCGATTTGTCCATGAGCAACTGGGTTGGAACCTGCGTATGACCAATATCCAAGCCGCGCTTGGGCTGGCTCAATTGGAGCGTTTGGACACCTTTGTCAGCCAAAAAAGAGCCATGGGGAACCGCTATAGTTCGCTTTTAAAAAACTTGAAAGGCGTAACTTTACCCCTGGAAAAAACAGACTATGCCCACAATATTTATTGGGTGTTTGGACTCGTTTTAGATAAGGCCCATCCCCTGAATGCCAAATCGGTGATGAAAGCTTTGGCCAAAGAAGGGATCGGAACGAGGCCTTTTTTTTATCCCATGCATCAGCAGCCTGTGTTAAACCGGATGGGGCTTTTTGAAGGCAAGCACTTTCCTGTCGCAGAGCATCTTGCGAGACAGGGATTTTATCTGCCCAGTGGCCTGGCTTTGAGTACGGCACAGCAAGAACGCGTTTCGGACGTACTCTTGGAGCTCTTGTCATGACCGTTTTGGTGACGGGTGGTGCGGGGTTTATTGGGTCTTCGCTGGTCGATCGACTATTGGCTTTGGGACATCACGTGGTGGTGCTGGATAATCTTAACGACTATTACTCCCCAGCCATTAAACGAGCCAATTTAAGCCAAGCCAACCAACACCCCAACTTCACCTTTTATGAAGGGGATATTTTGGACGACACCCTTCTTCATCGCATTTTTAAAAACCATACCACTGAGATTCTGATTCACTTGGCCGCTCGGGCTGGGGTTCGGGAGTCGCTTAAACAAGCGGATTTGTACACACAAGTGAATGTTATTGGAACGGCCAAACTTCTAGACTGTGCTAAAAATTATGGTGTCAAAAAGGTTTTGAATGCCTCTTCTTCGTCTGTGTATGGCAATAATCCCAAGGTCCCATTTTCGGAATCTGATCCTGTCGATACCCCTATTTCCCCCTATGCTGCAACCAAAAAATCGGCCGAATTATTGGCCCATGTCTACCATGCCACCCATGGTCTAGCCATTGCCAATTTACGCTTCTTTACCGTCTATGGCCCTCGACAGCGGCCCGAAATGGCGATTCACTACTTTACCCAACTGATTGACCAAGGCAAAGTTATTCCGGTTTACAACAAGGGGCTCTGTTTTCGAGACTATACCTACATCGATGATATTGTTCAGGGGATTTTACAGGTGATGGATCATCCCACTATCGGCTACGACATTGTCAATCTTGGCGGAGCGAAAACCATCTCTACCCTTGAACTGATTGCGTTAATCGAACTCAACCTGGGTAAAAAAGCCATCATCGATTTACTCCCCTCTCAAAGTGGGGACGTCGATCGAACGTTTGCCGATGTTGCTCATGCACAAACAAAATACGGTTATATTCCAACCGTAGAAATCGCAGAAGGGATCTCGCGTTTTGTGGCATGGTATCGCCATTCTTTTTAGTGCTTGACGATACAGCCCAAACACTAGAAGCTTGTCGACACTCCCCGTTTTTTAGTTTTGTTTTAAATGCCTCTTTTTGGGGTAGTTGTAGGTATTAAGACCCTTTTAATCACTATTTTTTGGAGCCCACTATCGTGAAATTTCCATTTTCGCTTCGAAGCCTACTGATTGGGACTCTTGTTTTATTGGGCATTGGATTATCCGCATCGCCCATTCAGGCCATTGCCGTTACCAGCAATGTGTCTTCTGCGGGCATTATCACCAGCAGCAACCTTAACGGTTCGACCAAAATGATGCGGGCTTTGCCTGACGGGTCCATTTATTTTTTGGGAACATCAGCAGCGAACTTTGGGGTGCTATCTGCAGATAAAAGCTCGTTTTCCCTGATCTCTTATGACCAAGCTCTGGGCACACATTCCTCCAGCGATTTTGTGGTCACTGGCAATACAATTTATGTTTCTATTGGCGGCGTCTCTACCTTTAAAGTCTACAAATATTCTATTGATGGGAACGTTGCCACTTATGAATCGGAAGCTGTGGCACAATCTGGGGCACAGGCCATTGCTTTGGGCCCCGATGGACGAATTTATAATTCGAGAAGCTCGACCATTAACATCTATGAATCTGATTTAAGTTCGGCTAGCCCACAGGCTACCTATAAAGCCTTTTCTGTGCCAAGCAAGATGTTTATTAGCGGCACCAACCTGTACTACTTTGCAATCACTGGGGCACTTCGTAAAATAACGGACTACAGCACAGGCTCTATTGGGGTCAATGGGTCTACTGATGTTTCGCTAACCACTGGGTTAAGCACGCCCGCTGCTCTTCATGTTGTCGGCGATACGTCCTATGTTGCTACAGCCGGGGCTGTTCTTAAAATTTCTTCGGCAGGAAGCATACTGTGGCGTTTACCGGTTTCGCTGTTATCCATGACCGTGGATACGTCCGGGAATATTAGTGTTGTGAACAGCGCAGGAACCGTAACAACCTTTGCCCCTATTGGTCCAGCCTCGTCGTTTACTGCAACATCGAATGTTTCTGCTGTCACCTTAAATTGGACGGCGGGTTCCAGCGCAAGTGGGTCCGACTTTGTTGGATCTGTAATCGTCCGCAGTACCAGCGGAATCCCAACCTCGGTAAGCGACGGGACAGTGGTGACCCAAAACAACAGGGGGTCTTCGTACCAAGATACGGGACTGGAAGCCAGTACCACCTACTACTACACCATTTTTAATCAAACCTCAGACGGGTTCTACAGCTCTGGGGTGACACTCTCTGTTACAACCGCCGCCGGAACCCCGGATGCCCCCGTGCTTTCGGCAAGCCTGCCAGCGCCAAACAGCGGTTCGGTGTCTTTGTCGTGGACTGCCCCAGCCTTAACCGCTACGTTTTTATTGCAACGGTCCCAAGACGGGGCGCCAGCCACCACCATCAGCAGCAATATGGATGTGTCGGTGACCAGCTATTCAGACACCGGACTAAACGATGGATCTTATGTGTATTCGCTCTACGCCATTAGTGCTTCGGGGGTTACCTCGGATGCCGGTGTTGCGGCCACGGTGAACATCGACACCACGGCACCTTCTGCGCCAACCCTGGAAGCCTCCAAACCCATCGCCAACGGTACCACCATTTCCCTATCCTGGACCGTGCCCAGCACCACAGCAACCTTTTTACTGCAACGGTCGATGGATGGAAATTCGGCCACACTGGTCAGTTCTAATATGGCTTCGTCGGTCAGCAGCTACACGGACACGGGCTTAACCGACGGGGACTATGTGTATTCTCTGTATGCCATCGACGAAGTGGGGAATACGTCCAATGCCGGCCTTTCCACCACCGTGACCATCGACACCATCGCTCCCTCTGCTCCCAGCCTTGAAGTGTCCAAACCCACGCCCAACGGCACCACGGTTTCGTTGGCCTGGAGCACGCCATCGGGGGCCGCCAAGTTTGCCTTGTTCCGGTCCAAAGACAACGCCGACCCGGTTTCTGTGAGTTCAAACATTTCTCTGTCCACCACCAGCTATACCGACACGGACCTAACCGACGGCTACTACATCTATTCGATCTACGCCATCGACGAGGTGGGGAATACCTCGAATGCCGAAACCTCCATCACCATGACCATCGACACCACAGCCCCGGATGCCCCTTCAACCCTGTACACGCAAAAAAATGCCCCGAATGGATCCAGCGTCGAGATTACCTGGGATGTACCCACCGGCACAGCGACCTTTTTACTGCAACGGTCCAAAGACGGGGCCGACCCGGTTTCTGTGAGTTCCAATATAGCCTCGTCTGTGACCAGCTACACGGACACGGACCTAACCGACGGCTACTACATCTATTCGATCTACGCCATCGACGAAGTGGGCAATACGTCCAATGCCAGTGTTTCGGCCACGGTGAACATCGACCTAACGGCCCCGGATGCCCCCAGCCTCGAAGCGTCCAAACCAACAGCGAACGGCAGCACGG